>CP065006.1:661062-1322124 GCA_016699695.1 Bacteroidota bacterium | reverse complement strand
CTGGAATGCCCTTAAAGAATACAAACAGATGCTTACTCTTTTTAACGGCATCAACATTTTTGTTGGAATAATTGGTGTATTTACACTCATTGCTGGTCTTGTAGGTGTAAGTAATATCATGCTCATTGTGGTAAAAGAGCGCACCAAGGAAATTGGCATTCGCAAAGCAATTGGGGCTACTCCCAGATCCATTATAGGACTTATAATACTCGAAGCACTTATTATTACTTCATTTGCCGGATACTTAGGTTTGCTGTTTGGAATAGGTATACTCGAGTTTCTGGCTTCTAAAATGCCAGCCTCCGATTTCTTCAGAAATCCGGGAGTTGATTTCAGGTTCGCAATTTTTGCAGCCCTGTTGGTAATTTTTGCCGGAATGATGGCAGGTTTTGTACCAGCTAGGCGGGCAGCCCGCATTAAACCAATAGAAGCTTTAAGAGACGAATAATCAGTATGGCTATGATAGATATAGATAAGTGGCAGGAAATATTCCACACACTCAAACACAATAAACTTCGAACAGCCTTAACCGCTTTTGGCGTTTTCTGGGGTATTTTTATGTTGGTTATTATGTTGGGTGCCGGCAGTGGGCTGGAAAATGCGGTATATTCAAACTTGGGCGATTTTGCCAGAAACAGCATGTTTATCTGGGCTCAACAAACTACTATGCCCTATAAAGGATTTCCACGCAACCGAAGTTATCATTTTAATTACGACGATTTATATGCCATCAAGGATGGAATCCCCGAAATTGATATCATAGCACCAACTGTCAATGGGGGTGGGTATCAGCAAGCCACACTTGTTGTGAATGGAATACGAAAGGGAAATTTTCAGGTATTTGGCAAGACGCCTGAGGAGAACCTCATCGATCCTGTCGACCTTCTCTATGGCCGTTTTCTTAACGATTTCGATTTGGAAAATAAACGTAAGGCTGTTTTGCTTGGGAAACGGGTTTATGAAGAGTTATTTGCCAAGGGCGAAGATCCAACCAATAAATACATACGCATTAACTCCATATACTTTCAGGTGATTGGAGTATATGAATCGAAACATTCCGGAGGATGGGGCGAGCAGCAAAACAACCAGATTTTTATTCCATTCAGCACCGCACAACAAGTATATAACTATGCCAACCAGGTGGATCATTTCTCCATTGTTGTAAAATCGGATTACCCCGTAAAAGACATCGAACCCAGGGTTATGGCCATTCTGGCAAAAAACCATACCATACACCCCGACGATAAAGGGGCCTTTGGTTACCAGAATGTAGGCGAACAATTTAAAAAAATGAACGGACTCTTTTTGGGTATCCGTGGACTTATCTGGATAGTAGGTGTGGGAACACTCCTGGCTGGTATTATTGGAGTTAGCAACATTATGCTGATCATTATCCGTGAGCGTACCAGTGAGTTTGGCATAAAAAGGGCCATTGGGGCTACTCCCATGAAAATAATTACCACTGTTTTATCCGAATCGATTTTTCTAACAGTGGTAGCTGGCCTTACTGGGCTAATGTTTGGTGTGTTTATTATCGAAATGGTGGCCCTGGCACTTGCAAGTGGTAATGGCGAAATGTTTAAAAACCCTGAGGTCGATTTTAAACTGGCTGTCACCGCGCTGGTCATTATTATTATCTCGGGTCTTATTGCCGGACTCATTCCTTCCAGACGTGCTGTATCCATAAAACCTATAGAAGCAATCAGAACAGAAAATTAAAATAATTCAATAACCATGAAGAAGATAATAAAAATAGCATTGGTGGTAATTTTTGTAGGAGTCATCATTTTTGGGTTCATTTACCTGTACCAAAAATCGAAAGAAAAGGATGTGATTTACGAAACGAAAAATCCAACCATCGAAACAATTGTGCAGAAAACAGTAGCTACCGGAAAAGTAATTCCCCGCAAGGAAATTGCTATCAAGCCACAGGTATCGGGCATTATTTCCGAATTGTATGTTGAACCTGGAAATTTTGTAAAAAAAGGCGACCTCATTGCCAAGGTGAAAATTATTCCCGATATGGTAGCATTAAACGAAGCTGAATCGAGGCTTAACAGGGCTAAGCTTCAACTCGAAGATGCTAAATTGGTATACGACCGGCAAAAAAAGGTTTATGAGCAGGGTGTAATTCCAGAGGCTGAATTTCAAAAAGTAAGGCTTGAATACAATACAGCCATAGAAAACCTCGAAGCTGCAGAGAATAACTTATATTTAATTCAGGATGGTATCACCAAAAAATCAGGTCAGACTTCCAATACTTTAATCCGTTCGACCATCGAAGGAATGGTGCTTGATGTGCCTATTGAAGTAGGCACCTCCGTAATACAATCGAACACTTTCAACGAGGGCACAACCATTGCCTCAATTGCCGATATGGGCGAAATGATTTTCGAAGGTAAAATTGACGAAACAGAGGTAGGTAAAATTAAAACCGGCATGAAGCTGGAGCTTACCATAGGTGCCATCGAAAACGAAACTTTTGAGGCTATACTCGAATACATTGCCCCTAAAGGGGTAGAAGAAAATGGAGCAGTTCAGTTCGAAATTAAAGCCCAGGTAAAACTCTCTGAAAATAGTTTTATACGAGCAGGTTATAGTGCTAACGCCAATATTGTACTGGATAAACGCGACAGCGTTTTAGCCATTTCCGAAGCACTTTTAAAATTCGAAGAAAAAAACAAAGATTCGGTTTATGTGGAGGTAGAAATGCAACCACAGGTATTTGAAAAGCGCTACATTAAAACCGGGTTGTCCGACGGAATAAATATTGAAGTGAAAGAGGGGTTAACAACCGAAGACAAGGTGAAAGCAGGCGAAAAAAAGGAAGAAAAGCCCCCAGTAGAAACTCAAGGATAGAATAGAAGAAACTTCAGGTTTAACTTGTAGTTCTTTTTATAGACGAGGTTTTAGGTTCGAAAGGCTGCAGAGGTGCAGCCTTTCTTTTTTTGTTTAATTGGTAAAAATCTGGGTAAAATAATACCTGCCCTCTTGGTTACGCCTGGCTGAAATGCCTGTGAGGGAATAATTGCCCTCGATGTTTCTGCGATGACCATCGCTGTTTAGCCAGGCATTTACTACTTCCTGTGCAGTGCGTTGTCCGCTGGCTACGTTTTCGGCAAAGGCAGTACTTCCTAATTCTTGCTGCAAGCTCGAAACCCTTTCCTCCCAATTGTCGTGGCTGATACTTTCCGCTTCAATCATATAATCAGTATGGCCGGCTGCAGCCTTCACAAGGGCACTATTCATTGCCAGGGGCTCGAGGTTCTGACTTAGTCGGTATTGATTCACCAGTTGCTGAATTTCAATTTCAATTTCAGTGTTGACAGGAATTTCGTTACTGTCTTCTGAACAGGCAATGAAGCTTGAAATGAGCAATCCAAACAATCCCCATCGAAGTCCATTTTTTATTTTCAGTTTAGCCATAAGTTAAAATTCAATCCAGTGTGCGATTTATCAACGAAGCGGAGGCCTGCGCCGCAGGCAGGATGATGCTGTCGCTGATATTTACATGAGCAGGGCGTGAAACGATAAAGAAAATAAGTTCGGCAATATCTTCTGCTACAAGCGACTCAAAACCTTCGTATACCTTCGATGCCTTTTGCTTGTCGCCTTTAAACCGTACCTCCGAAAAACCTGTATTGACAGCTCCGGGATGTATGCACGAAACCTTTACGCCGGTTCCATTCAAGTCGAGCCGAAGGGCATCGGTAAATGCCGATACGGCATGTTTCGAAGCGCAATAGGCATTTCCTTTCAGGTATACTTCCTTACCGGCAATGGAGCCCATGTTAACAATATGCCCACTTTTTTGAGCGATTAAAATAGGGAGTAGTGCTTTGGTTACATACATAAGCCCCTTTACGTTAATGTCAATCATTTTTTCCCAGTCGTCGAGGTCTGCATCCTGTGCCAGATCGAAACCATGGGCGTTGCCTGCGTTGTTCAGAAGCACATCTATGTTTTTCCAGTTCTCGGGCAGGCTATTAATAGCTTCAAAGGTTTCGGCACGGGAACTTACATCAAAACAAAGGGTTTTTATTCTTGTTTTTTGACCCAGTTCATTCTCCAGCTCAAGGAGTTTTGGTTGCTGGCGACCGCATAAAATGAGGTCGTAACCATTGTCCGACATCAGCCTGGCAGTGGCCAGACCAATGCCCGAAGTAGCCCCAGTAATGAATGCCTTTTTGTTCATGTTTTTTTTTGCAAATATATCATTTTAAAGATGTCACAGAGGGTAGCTACAGAATGGAAGTTATCAAGAAAGTGCTTTTACGAAGGCTTGTGAATATTGAAAATCAGGTTTATGCACAATTTATAGGGAAAACAATTACTTTTGCCTGAAATGCACGAATAGAGATGATAGTTAACAATTACAGGAGCAAGGAGATCAGTTGGTTATCGTTTAACGAGCGATTGTTACAGGAAGCCGAAAAGCCTGAAGTGCCACTTATCGAGCGTATCAAATTTTTGGGTATCTATTCCAATAACCTCGACGAGTTTTTCAGGGTGCGTGTGGCCATTCTCAAAAAGATTGCTCAGCTCAATAAGAATACCATGCTCGACGGAGGTTACCCGCTCGACATACTGAAAGAAGTCTATAAGCTTATTTTAAAACAGCAAAAGCGTTTCGATAAGATATTCAGCGGCTTGGCTGCGGAGTTAAGCGAACATGATATTTATCTGATTAACGAAACACAGCTTACCGAAGAGCAGGGTGAATTTGTGCACGACTATTTTCAAAACCAGGTACGTCCGAATCTGATGCCCATTATCATTTCGAAGAACCGCGAACTGC
Source organism: Bacteroidota bacterium (assembly GCA_016699695.1). Lineage (NCBI taxonomy): Bacteria > Pseudomonadati > Bacteroidota > Bacteroidota bacterium. Next base: position 1,317,326 of record CP065006.1, on the reverse strand, counting down.
CAGACCTGAAGGACGATGCCATATACCTGGCTGTAGAATTGGTTCCCAGCAGCGAAAATAGAATTGTACATGCGCTAATGGAAATTCCTTCGCTGCTCAACCGTTTTGTCATGCTTCCTTCCAAAGGGCAAAAGCATTACATCATTTTGCTCGACGATGTAATACGCTATGGATTAATCGACATTTTTTATATGTTTTCACCTTCGCGTGCAAATGCTTTCACTATCAAGCTTACCCGCGATGCAGAATTGAATATCGACGATGACCTGGCCAGGAATTATGTCGACAAAATTTCACAAGGTTTAGAGAGGCGTAAAGAAGCAGCCCCTGTGCGGTTGGTGTACGACAAAGGTTTACCGGCAGATTTTCTTGAGATACTCATGAAAAAGCTGCATTTTACTCCCGGGGATGTAATTCTAAAAGGAGGCCGTTACCACAATTTTAAAGACTTCATCAGTTTCCCGAAAATAGGCTCCAAAAACCTTCGTTACCCTGATTTGCCAGTGGTACCGCACAAGGATATTCAAAAGGGGCAATCTATACTACAGAAAATGAAGGAAAAAGATTTGCTGTTGCATTTCCCCTATCATTCCTTCATCAACTTTATCGATTTGCTGCAGGAAGCGTCGATTGACCCAGATGTAGAGTGCATTAAAATTACCATTTACCGGGTGGCGCGCAATTCGAAGGTTTTAAATGCACTTATCAACGCAGCCCGCAACGGTAAAAAAGTAACAGCTATCATGGAACTTCAGGCCCGATTCGACGAAAAAGCCAACATTGCCTGGTCGAACCGGCTTATTGACGAAGGTGTGCGGGTAATTTACGGGGTGCCAGGACTTAAAGTACACAGCAAACTTTGCCTCATTACCCGAACCGAGAAAAAACATACGGCGCACTATTGCTGCATAGGAACCGGAAATTTTAACGAGGACACAGCCACTGTATTCAGTGATCATATGTTGCTTACTTCCAATACAGGCATTGCCAAAGAAGTAATTTCTATTTTTGAATTTTTCGAAAAGAATTATCACAAAACACGTCAAAGCCACTTGCTGGTTTCTCCTTTTTCGCTGCGCATAAAGCTGAACCAGATGATTCAGAACGAGATTAACCTGGCAAGGGCAGGCAAACCAGCATTTATTTATCTGAAGTTAAACAACCTGGTAGATATAGCTTTAATTAAAAAGCTTTACAAGGCAAGAAAAATGGGGGTTGAAGTACGACTGAATGTAAGAGGGATGTTTTCTGCGGTACCTCAATTTGATAAACTCAGCAAATCGATCGAAGCCATTGGGCTGATAGACCGTTACCTGGAGCATTCGCGCCTTTTTATTTTTGGCAACAACGGAAAGCCTAAGGTCTATATTTCATCGTCGGATCTGATGTCCAGAAACCTCGACCGACGAATTGAAGTGGCCTGCCCGATTTACAACGAAGAGCTGAAGGAAGAGCTACTCACCATGTGTACCATACAATGGCAGGATAACACTGCAGCGCGAATACTTAACAATTCGCTCAGCAACAAAATAAGACAGACTGGTGCCAAGAAAATTCGCTCTCAGGAGTCCTTTCATCATTACCTGATGAAACGACATACCACATAATAACAAAAAAACGCCGGAAACAAGCCGGCGTTTTTGTTAACCCTAAAGTAAATCTATCTGAATCAAAAACTATTCTCCATACACAGGAATATGGCTTAGCTGGGTAATATTTTCGAGGTTGCTGTAATCGTATTGATACAATCCATCGATACCAATCATCAATAGCACTTCGCCCAAAGGAATCACATCAAAAGCATGTATGTCGGGGTAGTGTGCCAATTGATTCGTACTAATGTTCATAGGGTCGGTGGCATTGTATATTTTCAACCCGGCTTCTCCATCGCAAACAAACAACACACCATTGTCTATACCCATTCCATATGGCTCTACCATGGGGTAAGTGCTTAAAAGCTGTGGGCTCTCGATTTGCGTAATGTCAATTACATTCAGCTGACTTTCAATAGCTCCGCAAAGGTTGCCTCCCCGAAGAGTGACATAAGCAGTATTCCCTTCTACCACTACGGGGTCGCAAGCATTGGCATGGCGAAACTCCGAAATATATTCAGGGTTGGAAGTGTTTTGGATGCTGTAAATGTACATACCTTGCTGGCTTCCGACGAACAGCTTGTTTTCATAAGGAAAAAGTGTTTCGATGTTCCAGCTGATCGGGATGCTTTTTTCCCAAACCGGGTTTGCAATATTGGCAATGTTGAAGAGCTTAAGAGAAGATTTGTCGATGGCATATAGGTAGCCATTTACCAGGGTAAACCGGGCCATGGATCCTCCTACGCCAAAATTTGTCTCGCCGCCACCTGTGGGAGCGCCCACCATGTCGTTGCGGACACTTCCTGCAAAATCAAATTCCCAGAAAGGATAATAACGATAATCTTCTTTCGAAAGATCAACTTCTTCGGTATAGGTTATTACCTCATAACCTACAATTACTCCCTGGCTTTCATCCACCGTACCCAGCAGACCGGTTTCGAATTCAGGTATGATATAAGGGAAGATATTGGTATCGCGGTCAACTTCCCGAATATTGTTAATGTCGGAGATATCAATCGTAAGCAGATCGACATAACTATCGGCGTATAGCATATTGCCGGCAATGGCAAGGTCCACATTTCCGGGTATTTCAAGAAATTTAAGAATAACCGGGTTCGAAGGATCCTGGTTGTCAATAATGTGAATACCCTTCAAGTATTCGTTGACAAAAATGTAATTGTCTTTGAAATAAAGTTTGCCTGATTGCACAATATCTTGTTCGTCGGCTACTTTAAAAGAGTTTCGGAGCTGATCGTACGATAAATAAACCGGCTGGTTCACTTCCCACGATTCTTCCACCTTGTCGTTGCAAGAAAACAATACCAACGAGATGGAAAGCACAAACATTGATTGGATTAAATGTCTCATAATAGCAATGGTTTAGTTTATTTTGATAAAAGCCTATTTTTGTCCTGAGCTATTTTGCTGTAAGCTGATTTTTTACTTTCTTCCCTTCAGATGTGTGAAGGATAGTTTTAGTTGCGTGGTGGAATATTTTTTTTTCGGAGCAACCAAAACCTTGGCTTTTTCATCTTACCCACTTAATAATTATCTAAAATTATGAAAACATTTCTCATTGTATTGTTTGCAGGTATTCTCTTAGGGTATGCCCATGCGCAAAAGACAATCGACGTGGTGCATCTGAAAACGGGAAGCATTATCAAGGGAAAGCTTTTAGAAAGTACTGCAGAATCAATAAAGATTGAGACTGGATGCCAAAATGTGTGGGTTTTTTCCATGGATGAGGTGAGTCGTGTTGATACCGAACCCTGGACCGATCCACGCAGTGTGAAAAGCAAGGGATATTTTAACTTTAGCTCGGGGGGAGTGCTGGTAGGTTCGACAGCAAATGACTTGCGGGCACCTTTTAGTGCTTTGATCGAAAATAATTACCGGTTCAACCAATACGTTTCAGCAGGCCTTGTCACTGGTTTGGAAATGCTCAACGAGCCCACTGTGCCAGCAGCATTTAGTTTAAAGGGAATGTTGCCACTTGAAGGTGGAGCTATTCTTTTTCTGGGTGGTATGGTCGGTTATTCCATCTCAGTTGAAAATCCACCCGACCCGTTATATGAAATAAAAGAGAGTTATGGTGGCAATCTGGCCAGTGCCGAAATCGGGCTGATATTTCCATCATATGGACACTTAAGCTTTTTTATGGCTGCAGGCTACCGATACAGCGAACTATCTTATACCCGTTCCGATTGGTACAGAACTGAGGTAGACCGCACCATTTATTACAACCGCATTTCGCTAAGGGTAGGAATTGCCTTCTATTGATTAATTTGGTTTAAAAAGAAACTCCAAGGCTGATCTCGCCCCAGCCATGGCTTTTTCCACCTTTAAATTCCGGAGTGAGATGCACCAGAGAGGCTTTCAACCTCAAGTGGTTGTAAGCGAGTACCCATCCCATACTTAACTTCGAAACAAACATATAACGTTCGGCATTGTCAAAATAGTGGTCGCTCGGGTGGTAATTGAGTATACTGCCCTGTAAGGTAGCATCGAAATAGGATAGAGTGCTGGCAGCATTCATAAAAAGGTAGCATTCGAAATCGGTAGTTCTGTTTCCTGTTGTTTGGAAATCGAAGCCTCCGGCACGTTTGCCTACTCTTACTGTGGCATCGGCCGAAACATCGGTGTATAGACTACCAATTCGGCCATTGATACCATATTGCAGGTCGAATATGGGATTTCGAACCAACATTTCCTGGTAACGCGATTGGAGGTTGATAACAGGAGCATTTTTTACCTGGTATTGCCAGCCTGCAGCGGGCACCATCTCGTCGAGGCTATGCACAAAATCCTGGGTGCGGGCGGCAAGGGAGTATTCTCCTAACATTCCTATGCTTAAGCCTGAACTGAATTTCTTCCGTTTCGTTTCCTGCGATAGCTTGTACTCGCCGATAAAATAACCTGCATAGGGGCGGTCGTTCCATTGGACATCTGTTTCGAACATCTTTTCGGGAGTATACATGTTCTGTCTTATGCTGATGCTATGACTCGCAAATCCATTTTTCAAAGGCATGTACAAGAGCTTGTCCATAGCTTTTATGCGCACTGCAGGACTTATAAACTCAACCGCAGCACCGTTGGTAAAATAGTAATCGGTATGCAGGAAGATATCGTTCTCCCAATGCAGCAAAACCATGTTTTGCATTCCTGTTGATGGACTTAAATCCTGGCCAGGGGAAGGCAAAAAAGTAAGAAGTAGTAAAAGGATAACTAAAAAATTCTTCACAAGTATGTTGTCTTTTATCTGGCAAATGAATTAAAAGAGAGTATAACCAGGTTCGAAACCTGATTATACTCTCTGAATATCAGTGTTGTGTGGGGTGAAAATTATTGTCCTGTGTGTAATCTACGGCGCTCGTGGTAGCGATTGCGTATTTGTATTTCTCGCTCTCTGTCTCCTACAGTTAACAAGGCAGTGCCATCGCAATTGCCTTCGCCATAATTAAGCTGGGCAGTTTTTCCATTGCGAGTCATGCTAATTTCTCCTTCAACAATTACCCATTGGTAGCCAAACTCGGCACAGCGAATTAGCATAAATCTGTTGGTAATTTCGTGTTGGTACATATAACCCTCTACGGTTGTTCCTGTGCGTGTACCGGTAATGTACCATGCGTCATCAGCAGGATTCGAAGCCCTGTGCCATTCGTGGTTACTGTTGCAATTGCGTGTGTAAACCAGGCTGTCGTTGTATATGAGTTTTCCGTTCATAAGCTGATGGGCGAACATTAAGTTACCATCTTCGTTTATTCCAAGGTTTTCGACAGTGCGGGTTCCTTCTACCTTTACATCATTCAGATAGAAATCTATTAATTCGGAGGTACGCACAGCTCCTTCCAAAAACCAACGGTTGGTAATTGTAATCACGATTTTTCCTTTTCTGGTGTAAGTTTCTCCGTTAATTTCGGTTGAACATCCTGCACCATAATCGATGGTAATTACCTTCGGAAACATGGTAGTATCCGGATGATCTACAGTAATGGTTTTGCATACATAAGGTTCTTCGGAACTGGATTTAAGCATGGCGTCAGTGTTGTAACCGTTTGCATCGAGGGTAAAGATATCCTCATCAATCATGGCATCGAGAGAGGTAAAAGCTTCTTCGGCAATTGCATCGTCTTCTGCCATTTGGGCATCAAATTCACTTACAGCGAGGTCTTTGTCGTTCAGGTTGTCGCAAGAAGTAAATGTAAAAGCGGCAGCGAGCATTAACATAATCAGATAAGAAACATTCTTTTTCATGGCTATTTGCATTTAAGTGTTTAAAATAATTCTGATGATCATCGGTTTGTACAGACACTTTGATGCACATCGGGGGGAATGGTTTAATGCAAACCTGAAAAAAAAGTAAAAAGAGTCAGAATATTTTTGAAATAGCTGTTATGCACTTATTTACAGATTAAACTCCCTAAGAAAAATTTCTTTGTAATTTCTTCCAACCGGTATTTTATGTTTCCCAATTTGAACCAGGTTGGGTGAGAAAGCCTCGATTTTATTACGCGCTACAATAAAACTTCGGTGTATACGAAGAAACTGACTGGCAGGCAAGCGCTGCTCAAGTGAGCTGATTGGAAGGTAGCTTACCAGGATTTTTCCTTCGAGGTGCACGTGGATGCAATTTCTTACGCTTTCTACGAATAGAATATCGCGAAGCATAACCCTTACCATCATGGCATCGGATTTTAGATAAATAAAAGCACTTTCTGTATCGTCCTCCTTAGCAATTTGCTCCTGCAAATGCTGATTCATGGCCTTGTCTACCGCTTTTAAAAATCGATCGAAGGAAATTGGCTTGAGCAGATAATCCAAAGTATCAAATTCGTAACCTTTTAAAGCGTATTCGGTGTAAGCAGTGGTAAAAATTATCTTTGGCGTTCTTTCGAGCGAGTTGAGCAAATCAATGCCGGTAAGCTGGGGCATCTGTATATCAAGAAATACCAGGTCGATGGGCTCGGATTGTAATACATTATACGCATTCAGGGCATCGTGGCATTTAGCCACCAGATGTAGGCTTTCGATTCGGTTGATATACTCTTCGAGAATGTCACGGGCAATGCTTTCATCATCGACAATGATACAATTGAGTTTTTTCATTTCCGGGGCGACTTTTAATCGTTATCGTGAATAAGTTCCAGTTCAACAGTATAGCTGTCGGGTTGGTCGTCGAGCGTGAGCCTGTGTTTATCTTTATAAAGCAGATTGAGCCGCTGAGTTACATTCTGCAGCCCCACGCCTGAAAAAGGTTTCTTGCTTTTTAGTAAGTCCGATTTGTTGGTTGGTTTGCTGTTTTCGATCCGGAGCAGGTAGCAATTATTGGCGCTTGTAAAATCGATAGTAATCCACGCACAATCAATCGATTTTGCCACACCGTGCTTGAAACTATTTTCGACAAAATGCAACAGAATCATAGGTGCGATGAACTTGCCAGAGACCTCGCCGTTTAATGTAAAACTCACTTCAAGCTTTTGCCCATAGCGTATTTTTTCCAGTTCGATGTAATTTCTGATATGTTCTATTTCTTTCTCGAGGGGTACTCTTTCGGCCTGAGTTTCGTAGAGAAGGTAGCGCATCAGGTCAGAAAGTTTCAGCACTACCTCGCCAGCCTGATCGGATTTTTTTAGTATCAAACCATACAAAGTATTTAGGGTGTTAAACAGAAAGTGCGGATGCACCTGGGCTTTCAGAAACTTTAGTTCTGCTTGGTACCGGGCTTTTGCCAGTTCGGTGGCAGCTACTTTCTGGTAGTAATAAACACGTAGCAACCTTACTCCCAGAGGTATCACCATTACTGTATTGATATCGATAATATGGTGCATAATCTCATAGGGGTTATGAAAAGGCAAGTCTAGAAAACCATCTACTCTTTCTATCAGAATGAAATAAACCAATATCCGTTGAAACAGACCAAGCAAAAGCATGGCTGCGAGCGAAAGCAAGATAAAGTGGCTGAAGCGGCGGGACAGTAAATAACGCGGGAGCAGAAAATCGATGCAGAAGTATACAGCAGCCATTTTTCCGGGCAGAAGCAGAATTTCGCTAAGAATAATTTCTTTGTAATTCCCCACCGACGAACCCCAGAAAAAGCCAAAAAATACCACTATGGACGACCAGTAAATTAAATGGCGCACCCATCGCATGGCAAATACCTGGCCCCACCAGCTGTTGGTGTTAAAAATACTTTCTGATTGATCGCTCATGCCAGATTTCTAAAATGCTTTTCAACTTCTTGTATACTCAGGTTATCGGCAGCAATTTTTTCTGAATTCACACACATACCACCCAGAATATGTCCGTAAAGCAGGCATTCTTTCACACTTAGCCCCTTTTTATGTGCATACAAAAAGCCGCTGAAAAAAGCATCGCCTGCTCCGTTGGTATCTTTTACGTCGAAACTTTCAATAACGGGCATATCAATCCATTTGCCGTCGCTGCTCAGAGCGGTGGCTCCCTTTTTGCCGTGGGTGCAAACGACCAGTTTTTTTCCTCGCGCCATTAATTTTTGCATGGTGTTACGGTAATCTGTGAGGTTGTCGGAGCTTAGAAAGATAAAGTCTGAAGCATTGATGAAGTCTTCGTGGTAGGGATTTTCGTCGGTATAGTCGTGCAAATCGGTCCACACTTCCTTTTTGTGTTTTCTGAGCAGGGGAATAAAGTGGCGGGCGTAATCGGCAATATTCAGCACAATGGTATCGGACTGAATTATCTCTTGTTCGTATTTGGCATAGTCAATAGGGGGCATGGATGAGGCACTGGTAATAAAGATCGAAATCCGTTCGCCGCGACTGTTCATGAGGTTCACATGCCGTTCGGTTCCAGCCGGGTCGGTATCGATAAAAAGCTTAATTTCTTTGGTACCGAGGTAATCCTGAATTTGTTGCCCATGCCAGTCATTGCCTATAAGTAATTGGAGCATGGTGTCGAACCCCAGGCGGCATAAATTGGCAGCTTTTCCTACTCCGGTGGAGCCTGGCCCCTCGGTGAAAACCGATTGGTGAATGGTTTGTGGAATGGCTTGCGGAAACTCAGGCAAATACACAATGGTGTCGAACGAAGCACCGGACAGAATGAATACTTTCTTTGGCATGACTATTCAAGATTTTGTCAATTGATTCTGGATGAACAGGGCAATGATACGAAAAAAAGGTGCCTGTCCCGATGGATAGCGCCTTTTTTTCGCTCAGGCAAAGGGCATTGACCCACTCACCTTTTCATTGCTTACGAGCCCTAACAAAATGAAATAAATTTAGATTTTTACCCTATCACCATTATAAATCGAAATAAAAATACACAAGGCTTTTTTGTAGTGCAAACGAAAAGGATATTAGGGCCTGGAAACTCTTCGAATAACAATTCGGAAAGGACAAGCGGCTTTTTGTCAAGTATCCTTTCGGTTTATTTTTAAGAATATATCTGGCATTTGGCTTTAAAATTGACGAAATTTACGGTAGAGTTTTAAGGTACAAACAACAACCTCTATGGCTATGAAAAAGTATTTATTGGTGCTAATCTGTATCTCGCTCATTCCTTCCTTTATTCTGGCACAGGAAAAAATCGAAAATGCCTCAACCGAATTGCTTGCCGACACCCTTGCCGGCGATTCGACTACTTATAAACTGGTAGTGTTTGAACTTGGCTATGAAAACTACCTGCTGAGACAGCCTATGATGGAACATTACAGTGTGAGTTACTACAAAAACTGGAACAGGCTGTATGCTATGGAATGGAACAAACGTTTTCTGTTGGGTCCCGACCAGCAACTGTATCAGGAAGAAATCAATTACGATTACAATACCGATTATGGAATTGAACTGGAATACCAGTTATACCATTACTTTCGCTTTTTCGAAGAAAAATACCAGGTGAAATTGGTGGAAAGGGGCAAATAAACTGTTTTTTCTTCCATCATCTTTTAGTGCGGGAAAGGTTTTCTTCGCATACAGAAGTCCCTTAGAAAAGGTTTTATAATTGGCTGGGTGAAAGAATTTTTTTAACTTGTGAAGGCAAGCATACCTTGCTCATATTAAAAGAGTAGCCGAAAATCTTTAAGAGTAGGAAAACTAAAATCTTTAATCGTTATGAAATCAATTATTTACCTGGCATTTCTTGTTTTAATGATTGTGTCTTTATGGAAAATATTTGAAAAAGCCGGCAAACCCGGATGGGCATGTATTATTCCAATCTACAACATACTTGTTTTGCTTGAAATAGTAGGAAAACCATGGTGGTGGTTGTTATTGATGCTTATCCCCGGTGTAAACATAGTTTTTGGCATTTGGATGACCAATCTATTGTCGTTAAGCTTTGGCAAAACAGTAGGTTATACAATCGGACTGCTTTTATTGCCTATTATTTTTTATCCCATCCTGGGACTTGGCGATGCAACGTACAAAGGCGCTGCCGGAAAATAACGCCACAAAGCAATAAAATGAAGCGGACTGATAGCTATCGGTCCGCTTTTTTAATTTTCAGAAAACTATTTCATCAATACGCAGGCATAACTACCCTTTACCTGCCTGGTTGTTGTCACCGAAAAACCACAGGCAATAGCCAGTTCCAGACTGTTATTCCACTCTTTTTCCTTTACATGGCCCCGGGGTTCGGCCAGAAAAACTTTGCCGCCTGGTTTGAGTGCCCGGTAAACCTCCCCAAAAATCAAAGCCTGCTGAGGAATTTCGTGCACTACAGCAAACAAAAGGCAAAAGTCAATTTTTTCCTTTAATTGTTCAATGGAAAAGCTATCCGGGGTTGACTGTATGGTTTGCACAATAGTGTTTAGGCCGGCCTTTTCCGCGCGGTGGTTTAATACTTCTAACATTCCTTGCTGAATATCTACACAATAGACTTTTCCTCCCATACCTGTCATGCACGCCATGGGGATGCTGAAAAACCCCATACCCGGGCCAATTTCGAGTATGGAAGATCCTGGCAAAATATATTCGCTTAAAATATTTTCAGGTCGATGATAAAATTTGCGGAGTGGGCTTATCATGAGCCTTCCTATCCAAACTGGACATGTGTGGTTTGATTCTTTCATTTTTTATCGCTAAATTCATTCATACTTTTATAGTGGCAGCGTGATTTTCTGTAAACACCCTCAGGTAGTCGGCAAAAAATAAAATACTGAAGGTAAAACGCGGGTTATAACTTTTTGGTCCTACCTTTGTTTATCTGATCAAGCATAATGAACACCTACATTAAGAAAACACCCTACGAATTTCGATACACTTACATTTTCTTTTTAAAACTGCGTATTATTCCAATCAATTTTACATCTTTTATCTTTATAACTATATCGAATGATTAATGGAAAAGACAATAAGCAAGCGTTTCTGATTCACGACGAAGTGCTTACTTACCTGGATTTGAAAACCCGCATTGCGCATTATGCTGCGCTTTTTGGAAGTAAAACGAACAACCGCATTGCCATTTTTTCAGAAAACCGGCTGGAGTGGGTTCTGGCTTTTTATGCCTGCTGGCAAACTGGCAATGTACCCGTGCCCATTGATTACCTTGCAGGTATCGACGATGTGAGTTTTATCCTCAACGATTGTCAACCAGCTGTGGTATTTGTTTCACCGGATCGCCAGAAGGTGTTTGACGAAAGCCTTGAACAAGTTAAATATTCGCCCGAAGTGATCGTTTTCGGCAGAGAAACCTTTTCTGGCGAAACCAACCCGACCATTTCAACGAGCCAAACTGACGTGAATAAAACTGCAGTAATAATTTATACCAGTGGTACTACGGGAAGCCCCAAAGGGGTGATGCTTTCGTTCCAGAACCTTATTGCCAACATCGAAGGCGTTACCACCAAGGTAGATGTATTGCGGCCCACCGACCGTTACATGATGTTACTTCCTTTGCACCATGTTTTTCCTTTGCTGGGTACCATGATTATACCTTTTTACTCAGGGGCAACCGTGGCTTTCTGCCCTTCGCTCAATGCCGACGACATTATCAAAACCCTGCAGAAGCATAAGGTTACCGTCATTATCGGCGTACCACGTTTGTATAACCTCATTCGCAAAGGCATTGTCGACAAAATCAATCAAAGTGGAGCTGCCCGGGTACTTTTCAGCCTGGCAAAAAAACTTAAGTCGAAAGCATTTTCAAGAAAAATATTCAAGGCTGTTCACCAGAAATTCGGAGGATCGCTGCGCGTTATGGTTGCCGGAGGTGCTGCCCTCGACCCTGAAGTAGCCATCGATTACCACGCCCTGGGCTTTGAGATACTCGAGGGTTATGGCATGACAGAGGCCGCGCCTATGATCACCTTTACCAGAATAAAAAGATTTAAACCCGGCAGCGCCGGAGAAGTCCTGCCTGGAGGCAAAATTGAGATACGTGATGGCGAAATCGTCTATTCAGGCCCGAACGTAATGCAGGGTTATTACGAGCGCGAAGGTGAAACTAATGATATTTTAAGAGACGGATGGCTTTACACCGGAGACCTTGGTCGACTCGAGGAAGATGGAAGACTATTCATAACCGGACGAAAGAAGGAAATTATTGTGTTGTCGAACGGCAAAAACATTAATCCTGCTGAAATAGAAGCCAAAATAGAAAATTCTTCCCCCTACGTAAAAGAAGCTGCCGTTTGCCTTCAGAAAGAAAACCTGTGTCTGGTAATAGTGCCCGATTCAGCCGCGATGAGACGAGATGGAATAGAAGACGAGAAAGAGTTTTTGAAAAGAGAAGTACTCAAGCCATACAATGCACGGGCTGCCCAATCTAAGCACATTGCACGCCTTTTGGTGATGCAGGAGGAGCTACCTAAAACACGCCTGGGAAAGATTCAACGGTTTAAACTTGACGGCTATATATCTGACAGTGTAAAAACGGAAAAGCGCTCTCACGAGGCTGTCGATTCGCCGGAACTGCAAGCCATCATCGATTTTATCGCACAACAAATCGGACAGGAAGTCTATCCCGACGACCGGTTGGCAGACGACCTTTCCCTTGATTCACTTTCGCGCATCACCCTGATAGTTTACCTCGAAAACACTTTTGGTTTGAATTTACCGGAAGAAAGTCTTGCAAAATACGAACGGGTGCGTGACCTGGCAGATCACATCAGGGCATATAAAACCCGGCATAAGCACGAGATAGTGAATTGGACACATATTCTTAAAGAAAAAATTCACTTTAAAGTGCCAAAAGCGGGCATATCCTTCAACTTTACCAACTGGACATACCGTTTTCTTGTCAAATCTTTTTTAAGGCTTCGTGTGAAAGGGCTTGAGAATATTCCCGAAGGACCTTGCATCATTGCACCGAACCACCAGAGTTTTCTCGATGGATTTGTGGTAGCATCGGCTATTCAGCGCAAAGTGATGCGCGAAACCTATTTTTATGCCAAAGAGAAGCACTGGAAGTCGGCTTTTAGAAGGTTTATGGCACGTAAGAACAATGTAATACTTATGGACATCAATAAAGACCTTAAACTTTCGCTGCAAAAAATGGCCGAAGTGCTGCGCACCAATAAAAAGCTGATTATTTTCCCCGAAGGTACCCGCACCAGCGATGGTCAGATGGGAGATTTTAAACAGACATTTGCAATACTCGCCTGCGAACTGAAGGTGCCGGTAATTCCGGTAGCCATTAGCGGGTCCTACGACGCACTGCCTGCCGGCAAAAGCTTTCCGCGCTTGTTTCGAAAGGTAAAAGTAAGCTTCTTGCCAACGGTGAACCCTGAAAACCTAAGCTACAAAGAAGTGATGGAAAAAGTGCAGGCACTTGTATTTGGTCAGTTGAACAGTGCGAATGCGTAGAAGTTGATGGATATTGATGAGTTGGGCACAAGCTTACAAGAAATAGACTGACAAGAAATCATTAAATTTGAAGAAAAAATACAATGCAACTAATAATTGAAAAGCGGAAAGAAGATTTAAAGAGTATATGTCAGACTCTAAAAATAAAAAGACTTTATGCCTTTGGTTCTGTTGTATCGGATAAGTTCAATGAGAAAAGTGATATGGATTTTTTAATTTCATTTGCAGATAATCTGAGCGTTGAAGAATATACAAATAACTATTTTTCACTTCATTATAAATTGAGAGAGCTTTTTAATCGGGAAATAGATATCGTTACTGAAAGAACTTTATCAAATCCATATTTCATAGAAAGTATCAACGAAACAAAAGAATTGATTTATGAAGCGTGAGATTAAAAAGTATCTTTTCGACATAAACACTTCAATTGATTCAATTTTTGAATACTTAGGTAGTGAAAGGAATTTTATTGAATACCAAAAGAATAAGCTTTTACGAAGAGGAATTGAACGAGAAATAGAAATAATTGGAGAGGCAACCAATCGTATTCTAAAGATTGACCCGGAATTCAATTTTACCAATGCGAGACAGATTGTAGATACGAGGAATTGGGTGATTCATGGTTATGACAAAGTAGATGACGTGGTGATTTGGGGTATTGTTTCAAATCATTTGCTGAATCTAAAAAAGGAGATTGAGGAATATCTCAATGAAAAGTAAAAATAGGCCTGTGCCCAATACGCAAAACATCTCAAGGTTTTGGTCAATGCGGTTTTTATGGTTTTTTCCCCGCACCAGCGATGGTCAGATGGGAGATTTTAAACAGACATTTGCAATACTGGCCTGCGAACTGAAGGTGCCGGTAATTCCGGTAGCCATTAGCGGGTCCTACGACGCACTGCCTGCCGGCAAAAGCTTTCCGCGCTTGTTTCGAAAAGTAAAAGTAAGTTTCTTGCCAACGGTGAACCCTGAGAACCTAAGCTACAAAGAAGTGATGGAAAAAGTGCAGGCACTGGTATTTGGTCAGTTGAACAGTGCGAAGGCATAGTGGGTAATGGATTCCGCAAAATTATTAGCTTTAATACCTGAAATAAGATTTTCAATGAGACCTAATTTCATCCTTGCTTTGTTAGCCTGCATCACATTCACTGTGCAGGCGCAAACCGACACGCTTTTTTATGGCATTAACCTGGCCGGTGCAGAGTTTAGTTCAAATCAACCAGGTGTTTACGGGAAAGATTATATCTACCCCTCGGAAAAACAGCTCGATTATTACCAGTCGAAGGGTTTCAGGCTCATACGGCTGCCATTTAAATGGGAGCGTATTCAACCCGAATTGTATGGCCAACTCGACCCTACTGAGTTAAATCGCATGGAAGAATTTATACGGGAGGCAGACAAGCGCAACATGTTGGTGATACCCGACATGCACAATTATGGTCGCAGAAAAATTAATGGCACCAGCTTTCTTATTGGTTCTTCTTCTTTACCAGTTGCCGCTTATACCGATGTGTGGAAGAAACTTGCCACTGTTTTTTCTTCGTATCAAAACATTTGGGCTTATGGAATAATGAACGAGCCCTACGAAATGCTGAAAGAACACCCCTGGTCAGCTATTGCACAAAAGACCATCGATGCCATTCGAACAGTAGATAAAACAACGGTGATACTCATACCCGGCGATAATTTCAGTTCTGCCCGCTGGTGGAAGGAACACAGCAATAACTTAAAGTACCTCAAAGACCCCTCGAATAAAATAGTGTTCGAAGCCCATATTTATTTCGACAAAGACTATTCGGGTAAATACCATGGCAGTTATACCGAAGAAGGTGCTTATGCCACCATTGGCATTGACCGTGTAAAACCCTTTGTCGAATGGCTCGAGGCCAATAATCTGAAGGGATTTATTGGTGAGTATGGAGTACCCCATGATGATGTACGCTGGCTGGTTGTTCTCGAAAATTTTCTTCAATACCTTCAGCAGCATTGCATTCCTGCCACTTATTGGGCAGGAGGACCCTGGTGGGGCGACTACAATTTGTCGCTTGAACCAGTAAATGGAGTGGAAAAGCACCCCATGATGGTAGTGGAAAAATACCTTTTTGTGCCGCCTTCCTGCAAGTAAAGATATCCTGCTAATTAAGCTATTGTTTAACTTCCAGCAACTGTTGTTGTGTGGATGCTTTAAGTGTGTGGTGCTGAAGCACCTTTCGTCCGAAATAAATCAGAAGAGCCATACTGCACAGCAAGATCGAAGCAGCGATAAAAGCACCATTAAACCCGAGCGAAGGATTGTTAACAAGTGGCTGCACTAGTATGGGCGAAAAGAACATTCCTAAAAACATACTGGTTGATACTCCGCTTACCAATCGGCCCCGCATTGCAATGGGGGCAATCTCTAAAATCCATAAACTGCTTGTAGGTAAAAGCAAACCTACCCCAAGTCCATTAATGGCAAGAGAAAATAAATAGTGAAAATAACTTGTACTCTGTGCTATGGAATAGTATCCCAAACCCATTAGGGTAAAGGCAAAAAGCAGAACTAATGGGAATGAAAGAAAACGCCTGATAAAATGGTAGTTGATGGATACCATTGCAGAGAACAGGGTGGATACACTTATTGCATAACCAATCATGGAATTACTGACACCCTCAATTTTGTGGAGCATAAAAGGCAATTGAACCGGTACCATGTAGAAGCAAACAATGGAAAGAAAAAGCGAGAGGTAGATAACCCCTAAAAGCCATGAATTTACCGAAGTAACTGGTGTGCTGGTTCTGGACGATTTATCTGCAGCTTCTGGCTGGTGCCGGGTTGGCTCGTAAAGATACAGGGATGCCATTACTAAAACCGGCACAGCAAACAGGTAAATCAAAAAGGGTGTTTTCCAGCTAACATCTGCCAAAATTCCGGCAAGACTAATAAAGAACACACCTCCCAGACTAATAAAGGCACCCTGAAAACCCATAAACCGGCTACGTTCCGAACCAATAAAATAATCTCCGACCAGTGTTGTGCTGATGGTCATAATGCCTGCTACGGCAATGCCCAAAACTGCCCTTCCGATTAGGATATGAAAGAGGCTATGCATAAAAAAGGCCGATGTGCCGCTAATGGCATAGATAACAAGGGAAGCCAACAACCAAAGTTTTCGTCCCCTTCGATCGATCAATCGGCCAATAAAGGGTGAAAAAACAGCTATAAACAAAGCAGGAAGTGTGATTACAAGTCTCGTGAGCAGAGCTGCATGCGGCGTATGTGCAAACACCTGGTTAATTTGGGGCAATGAGGGAGCTACTACGGCACCGGCCATCATGGTCATCATGGCCGAAAGCAAGAGTGTGAGCTTTAGTATGGGGCTATTTTTCATTTAGAAAGCAATAATAAGGTATGATGGTAGCCATAAGCCTGAAAGCAAGCTTGTAAAAAGCAACCAATGAATCAAACTTAAAGACTGTTACCCGACTTTTAGTCAATCTTAATGTCTTTTACATTCAACTGAAGGTTGGTGATTCCGCGGAAATTATTTTCCGTAAGCGTGTAAGCAATGTCGAAGGCCTTACCATTTTTCATTTTAGCAAACTTTTTACCCTGCCCAAAGGCAATGGCAGGCAGGGGTCGGAAAGGATTCGATTCTTGCAGAAGGTTCAGTTTCAGGTGGTCGCTTCCTGGCCCAACAGGTCGGCCATCGCCATTGTCCACTACATTTTCGGCAAAGAAAACAGGGTTCATATTTCCCGGACCAAAGGGGGCGAACTGTTTCAGGATACGAAAGAATTTATCGTCGATATCGGCAAAATTAAGCTCGGCATCTATCTCAACCTGGGGTATCAACTGGTCGGGGGTAATGCGTTCATTTACCACTTTTTCGAACCGGTCTTTGAATTTCTGAACATTTTCAGGTTTCATCGTAAGGCCTGCAGCATACATATGCCCTCCGAAGCTTTCCAGCAAGTCTGCACAGTCGTTGATGGCCTCGTAAAGGTCAAAGCCGTTCACACTTCGTGCCGAACCGGTAGCAAAGCCGTTGGATTGGGTGAGTACTATGGTAGGCCGGTAATAGGTTTCGATCAGGCGCGAAGCTACAATACCTACCACTCCTTTGTGCCATCCGGGGTTATATAATAAGGTGCTGTATTTGTATTTATGGCTTTGCTGGACAATCTCAAGCATGGCCTCTTCGGTAATTATCTTATCGATATTCCTGCGTTCGTCGTTGTGGGCATCCAGCTTATCGCAAAGCACAATGGCTTCTTTCTCATTGGCCGAAATGAGTAAATCTACAGCCTGTTTGCCAGACTCCATGCGTCCGGCAGCATTGATGCGGGGACCAATTTTGAACACCACATCTTCAATGGTAATTGCTTTATCAGGAATACCTGACTTAGTTTTGATAGCTCGTAAGCCGATACCGGGGTTTTCTTCGAGTTTTTTCAACCCGAAATAAGTAAGTACACGGTTCTCCCCAACAATGGGAACAATGTCGGAAGCAATACTTACTGCTACCAGGTCGATATGTTCCAGTAAGTTCTCGAAGGGAATGTTGTTTTTTAGAGAAAAGGCATGCATTAATTTAAAACCTACCCCGCAACCCGAAAGTTCCTTAAAGGGATAAGGACAATCGCTTCGTTTTGGGTCGAGCACCGCCACCGCTTTTGGCAATATCTCACCTGGGGTATGGTGATCGCAGACAATAAAATCAATTCCTTTTTGGGTGGCATAGCCAATCTTTTCTACAGCTTTGATTCCACAATCGAGGGCAATGATCAGATCTATGTTGTGCGCTGCTGCATAATCGATACCGGCATAGGATATTCCATAACCTTCGTTGTAACGGTTTGGTATGTAATAGTCGAGGTTGTTGTAATGCTTACGAAGGAAGGAATAGACCAAAGATACAGAGGTAGTGCCGTCTACATCGTAATCGCCATAAACCAGAATATGCTGTTTTTTTTCGATGGCTTCCTCTAATCTGGCCACTGCCAGCTCCATGTCTTTCATTAAAAACGGATCGTGCAGACAATCGAGACTAGGCCTGAAGAACTCTTTGGCCTGATCGAAGGACGTAATATTGCGTTGTACGAGCAGATTAGCAAGAACAGGATTAATGTTGAGTTCACCAGCAAGTTTTTCAATCAGCTCTGAGTTTCCGCTCTCTTTTATTTTCCAGTATTTTTCCATTGTATCTTAAGCCCGGCTCAAAAACTGATAATGTGGCTATCGTTTCATCCATGCATGTGTAAGTGGCACAAAAGTATAAAAATTACAGCCAGGAAGGTAATTTTATTTGGGCTGTGTTAAAAACTTTGCATGTGTTTTTTCACCTTTACTGTGGTTTACAGCTTGTATGCAAGACAATGCTTTACAAAGGTTGTAGGATGTTGTGCACGAAGCCTAGTTCTGCATGGAGAGATGAAACACTTTTACGATTTCTTCTTTTAGCCTTTGCTTTACTTCTTCGAAATCGGGCTTTTTGCCAATTTCTTTCTCCATGGAAGTAACTCCTTTATCGATAAAGCCACAAGGGTTAATGTAGCTGAAATAGTTTAGGTTGGTATTTACATTAAGGGCAAAACCATGCATGGTAACGGCTTTGCTAATCTTTACACCGATGGCACAGATTTTTCTTACCCTGGGGGTAGCTGTTTCTAACCAAACACCAGTAGCACCTTCGAGCTGGGTTGCAACAATAGAGTATTGAGCGAGAGTATTGATGATGGCTTGTTCCAATTTATGAATGTATTCTTTCACACCCATATTCAAAGCTTCGAGGTCGAAAATGGGGTATCCCACAATCTGGCCGGGACCATGGTAAGTAATATCGCCTCCCCGGTTACTCTGGTAATAGCTTGCATCGATTCGTTTGAGAAATTCGTCATTGATGAGCAGGTTATTTTGCTGGCCACTTTTTCCCATGGTGAACACATGCGGATGTTCGCAGAAAATAAGTTTTCCCGGTTCGTTAGTCTGTGCATCTTTATGGTCTCTTATTTGCTGGTTCAACACCTCCTGCCTGTTCCAGGCTTCTTTGTATTCGATAAGTCCAAAATCGAGGTATTGTGCGGTATAGTTCATGTTCTTTTAGGTTTACGGAGATTAAGACATCAGATAGTGACATGTCTCTCGGCATGGTACGAAGAACGCACTTGGGGCCCACTTTCTACGTGCGAAAAGCCCATTGACAAACCTTCGTCTTTTAACCTAAGAAAGACTTCCGGATTCACATATTCTTTCACCGGATAATGCTGCGGCGATGGTCTGAGGTACTGTCCAAGTGTGAAAACATGCACTCCTGCAGCCCGTGCATCGCCCATGGTGGTTATTACCTCATCATAGGTCTCGCCAAGTCCGAGCATGATACCCGTTTTCGCTACCAATCCAGATGCCGCTATATACCGGAGCAGTTCAAGACTGTGTTCGTAGCGAGCCATGGAGCGTACTTCGGGAGTTAAGCGTTCCACTGTTTCGAGGTTGTGCGAAATCACTTCAGGCCTCTCTTGAATAATCAGGTCGTTGGCCCCATTTCCTCTGCGGAAGTCGGGTATTAACACCTCCATGGTCGTAGTTGGGTTCAGGGATTTCACAGTGCGTATGCATTCGGCCCAGAAGGCAGCGCCACCATCGTGCAGCTCATCGCGGGCCACAGAGGTTATCACTACATGTTTAAGTGCCAGACTCCTGATAGTTTCTGCCAACCGCCTGGGTTCTTCAAGGTCTACCGCATCGGGTTTTTGAGTATGCACCTGGCAAAACTTGCAATTGCGGGTGCATTTTTCGCCCAATATCATAAAGGTGGCTGTGCCGGCACTCCAGCATTCGCCTTTGTTTGGGCAGTTTCCGCTCACGCAGATGGTATTGAGCTTCTGGTTTGCCACCAGATTTTTTACCCTTGAATAATTTTGCCCTTTTGGCAATGGTACCTTCATCCAGCGTGGCAGGCGGTGTATGGTTTCGTCCCCAACTTTCATTTGTATAAAATTTAATTTTTTAGATCAGAGAAAACATCCAAGAATAAAATTAGGTTCTATCACACTCAACCGAATTGTCATGGATATTATTTTCTCTTTTACTTAGCTGCAAAAATAGTGTTTACCCATTAACCACGATATGATAAAAATGTTTGTCGGTGTATTTAATTAGAAACAATCATTTTCTTTTGCCTTTTTGTGTTTCCGAACAAGGTTATGTGAATAAGAAACCAATCAGAAAAAGGCTTCTACGAATTGATTCCATTTGGAACCAAAGACTTCTTTTAGTTCAAAATATTCCGACAATTTCTGATCAAGCTCTTCGTAACGGTGCAAACATCCATTTAGAATTCCATGCCAATGGCTATCTAAAATATGGTTTTCTATGCCCGATGCGGAAATAATTCCGGATTCGACCAAAAGGTTTATATTCCAAATTGTACCGTTTAAATCAAGAGAATGCTGAAAGGTATATTTGGGTGAATAGGACCAAATCCAATGAGGACTCCGGTATTTTTCCTGTGCAAGTTTTGTAATGATTCGAATATCATCCTGGGCTAAGGAGCCAGTTTGAGCCTGATGCAATTCGGAAAGGTATTTAAAGAGTGAAGAGGTAAAATCTTCCACACTTATTTTGTTTTTAAGATGCATTGCGATATTGGTTACGCTGGCCCGGTTCGATTGCACAGCCTTGTCGGTATAGCGACCCGGACTTGTTTGAATTGCCCTGCGAAGCTGGTTCAGGTCGGAATTAAAAAGTAATGTGCCATGATGCAGGGTTCTGTTTTTATACACATGTTCGGCATTGCCCGATATTTTTAATTCGCCCAGTCTGATATCGTTGGTTTTTCCGATGTGGGCATCAAGCCCCAGACTTTTAAGGAAGCCGATAATTGGCTCGATGTATCGTTTAAAGTCGATGTGCTTACCCTCCTGGGTATTGCAGATGTAAGTGAAGTTCAGGTTTTGTAAATCGTGCACCACAGTGCCACCCCCTGTGAGCCGTCGTGCAAGTTGAATACCTCTTTCGCGTAAATAGGTATAATTGATCTCGGCAAGTGCATTCTGGTGTTTACCGACAATCACTGTAGGTTCAGAGCGCCAAAGGAGAAAAAAATCGTCGGTACGATTCTTTAACAAATATTCTTCGGTGGCAAGGTTGAAAGTGGGATCGAAAGAATTGCTCAGAATACCAATCATATCATGGCAGGTATTAAATTAATTTGTATTTTCCACCGTCAAAAAGAAATCAATAACTAAGATATGGAAAACCTGGTTGAACGCTTTCTTAAATATGTAAAAATAGAAACCACTTCGAACGAAGAGAACAAGACTTATCCGAGTACTCCCTCGCAAATGGAGTTTCAACAGATGTTGGCAGAAGAGCTGAAAAGTATTGGTATGCAGGATGTTGAACTAGATTCGAACGGCTACCTCATGGCCACTCTTCCAGCCAATACAGATAAGGTAGTCCCCACCATAGGTTTTATTTCCCATGTCGATACCAGTCCGGATTTTACTGCAAAAAATGTCAACCCACAGGTAGTAAAATACGTGGGAAAGCCCATTGAACTGAATAAAAAGGAAAAGATTTTTCTGAATGCCAACGATTTTCCGCAATTGGCCAGGTACCTTAATCATGAAATTATTTGCACCGATGGCACTACTCTTTTAGGGGCAGACGATAAGGCGGGTATAGCCGAAATAGTAACAGCCATGGAATTACTCATAAAAAATCCGGATATCAAGCATGGGAAAATAAGGGTAGGTTTTACCCCAGATGAAGAAGTCGGAAGAGGGGCCGATAAGTTTGATGTAAAAAAATTCGGTGCCGATTTTGCCTATACCCTCGATGGTGGGCCCATTGGTGAGCTTGAGTTTGAGAACTTCAACGCTGCCAGTGCCAAAGTAACCATTCAGGGGCTTAATGTGCATCCCGGAACGGCGAAAAACAAGATGAAAAACTCAATGCGCATTGCAATGGAGCTGAACCAAATGCTTCCTTTTAACGAGCGTCCTGAGTACACCGACGGATACGAAGGTTTTTACCATCTGGTAGAATTTTCGGGCACGGTAGATTATTCGAAAATGAGCTTTATTATACGTGACCACGACAAACAAAAATTCGATCAGAAAAAAGACTTATTAATCAAGGTGGTCGACCATATCAATCTGAAGTATGGTTCAGGAACCGTGAAGCTGATATTGGTTGACCAGTATTATAACATGCGCGAAAAGATTGAACCGGTTATGCACATTGTGCAGCTGGCACAAAGCGCCATGAAAGAAGCAGGTGTTTTGCCCGACATTAAACCCATCAGGGGCGGTACCGATGGCTCGCGTTTGTCGTACATGGGCTTACCTTGCCCGAATATTTTTGCCGGGGGGCATAATTTTCATAGCCGCTTCGAATTTGTTCCGGTTAAATCGATGCAAAAGGCGGTAGAGGTGATACTAAAAATTGCAGAAATAAATGCCCGTTAAGCAATAAGTCAATCTGAAGAAATTAGCAGGTTAAAAGTAAAATCATTAATGCAGAGCTATTGTCATCTGGCTGGCAGGTTGAAGTAAAAACGTGTGCCTTTGCCAACAGTGCTTTCTACCTGAATGGATCCTCCAAGTCTTTTTATCATTTCTTTGCATATAATCAGACCAAGACCTGTTCCCTGTTCATGGTTTGTGCCTTCGCGCACTACTTTTTCGCCCAGTTTAAAGAGTTTCTGGAGGATTTCAGCCGCCATGCCAATGCCTGTATCGCTTACCGAAACTTCAATGCTATTGTCGGTCAGTTTTTCGGCAGAAACGGTTATGGTGCCACCTTCGGGGGTAAATTTTATCGCATTGTTAATAAGGTTACGCAAAATGGTTTGTAAAATGTTTGCGTCTGTATTAACAATGAGGCTATTAGGTGTAGTATTGAGCAGTTGTAATTTTTTGTTGCTGGCAAGTTCAGTAAGTAAATTGGTAACCAGGGATGTTTGCTCCCTAAGGTTGATTTTCTCATAGTCAAGAATCAACCGGCCCTGGGTAGATTTACCCCAGGCAAGAAGATTGTCGAGTAAGGACAGTGAATCGCCTGATGCCTTTGTGAGCAAAGTTATCTGTTCTCTGAGATCCTCCTCCGAAAACTCGTCGAAATGGGTTTGCAACAAATTCGAATAAGCGTGAAAGCTACCTACCAGACCTCTTAAATCGTGGGCAAGTATCGACAGGTAACGCGATTTTTCATCGTTCATTTCGCGTAACTCCTGTTCCGATTTCACCAATTCCTGCTGAATCCGTTTTCGCTCCGTAATGTCCTCTTTAATGGCTACAAAGTGGGTGATTTCTCCTGCTGAGTTGGTAATAGGTGAAATAATGGCATTTTCCCAGTATTCGGTCTTATTCTTTTTTACATTTAAAAACTCGCCCTGCCAGGTTTCTCCCATCAGAATGGTTTCCCAAAGATCATGATAGGCATTAGGCGCAGTATAATTTGATTTGAGCACACGGGGATTTTTCCCGATTACTTCAGCTGCTTTGTATCCGGTTGTTTTTTCGAACTGAGGATTCACGTATTCAATATCTCCTGCTTTATTCGTAATCACAATGGTGGCAGTGCTTTGGTTCACAGCAGCTGAGAGTTGGCGAATTTCTTCTTCAGCCTTGCGCATTTCAGTAATATCATCGAGGCTGATAAGCACCCTTTTAGTGCTTTCAGTTTCGAGGTAGGTGGTAGAAATAAGGTAACTTCTTTCGTAGAGCTGATTGTGAAAGGGAATGCTTATAATACCTTCTACCTGATCCTGATTTTGCCGGGTTTCGATGGTTTTAAGAATGGTTTTGCGAATGAGGCACTGACTGCACATTTCGCCTTTTCCGCAATGGGTTTTCGAGCGCAGTGTGTTGATGCATTTTACAGCTTCTCCTGCCAATAAGCGTGTGAAATGGGTTTTGTCATAGCCCTGGGTCTTAGTGCCGGCTTTGTTGATATTTAGCACATTGCCATTGGTGTCGATAAGGATAAGAATAACCGGGGTGTTTTCGAAAATGGAATCCAACTCGCGGGTGCGGTCTTCAAGTGCCCTCTGGGCCATTTTACGGTAGGTAATGTCGCGTGCAATGCCTTCTAAGCCAATGGCTTCACCTTGTTCGTTTTTTAAAATTTTGGCATTAATGGAGGCAACTCTTTCTTCACCTGTTTTAGAGATAAATGTTGTTTCGAATTCGCGTACAACATCATTTTTCATCAGTTTTTCCACTAAGATATGCCTGTCATTTGCCTGCTGATACAATTCAGTTATAGGGGTACCTACAATTTCTTCGGGCAGATAACCTAAAATATCTGCTACAGAAGGCGATACGATGATAATGTTCCCTTTCAGGTCGGTGCGCACAAAAAGGTCACTCATGGAGTTAAAGATTGAACGGTATTCCTGTTCGCTTTCCCTGAGGTCGGCTTCGGCTTGTTTACGGGCTGTTATGTCGTTAATTACACCATCGAGGTGTAGGACCTCACCTTGCTCATTGACCATTCCCCGTCCACGCTCATGTACCCATTTTACAATGCCGTCTTTATCAATGATACGGTATTCGATGCGGTAGCTGGTTTTTCTTTTAATGGCCTGCTCTATGGCAGATACAACTTTTTGGTAATCTTCGCGATGAATGATGCTGGAGAATGTTCGCTTGTGGTTTTGCAGGAAATCGGATGCCGGATAACCGGTTAATACTTCTATCTCGTCGCTAATAAATTCCATGGTGAATTTTTCGTCGAAAGCGCATCGGTAGGCTGTGCTGGGGAGATTTTCGATGAGCGACTTATAGCGTTGCTCGCTATGGCGAAGCGCTATTTCAGCATTTTTTTGTTCCGAAATATCGCGCGAATAGCATGAGGCTCCCATTAATTCCTGAGTGTACCAGATCGGACTTAAGGCTACCTCCACAAACTGAGGAACACCCTCGAAGTGGAATTCTTCGATAAACTGAATGGTCTCGCCCCTTAATACTTTTTCGTATCGCTCTTTCCAAGTAGAATAGAGAGGCTCCGGTACGCCTTCCAGGGCTGAGGTGCCAGGTTCAAGATTCACCTTAAAAGCGGTTTTAAAATCATTTCTGAAATTTGAGTTTAAAGCCACAATGCATAAATTGTTGTCGATGGACCAGATACGTGCCCGGGTGTTTTCGATGATGCCAAGGAGGTTTGCCTTACTTTTATTTAATTCGAGCTGAAGCTTGACCAATTCTGTCACATCGGTCGAAACCGAAAGAATGGCCGGCTGATGATTAAAGTCGATGCAGGTTGAAGCTACGTTAACCCAAATCTCGCCTCCAGCTTTATTGAAGAACTGATAAGTTTTGTGAATATTGGTTTTTTTTGCCGCTAAAAATTCCTTTGCTCCATTTCCAAACTCCTCGGCAAGTTTGGGTGGTAAAAGCAGGTTCATGTTTCCTTTGAGGGCTTCTTCTTCGGAGTAACCTGATAATTCGGTCCAGGCCTGGTTGACAAAAAGAAATCCTTCGCCATTCATAATCGAAATGGGGTTGGGCGATAATTCGGCCAGAGACTTAAACTGAAGTTCAGTTTCTTTTTGTTTGGTAATATCGCGCGAAAAGCATGAAACACCAATAACCTTTTTGTTGAGACAAATAGGGGTAAAGGAAGTCTCCAGGTAAGAAGGAATGTTGCGGATGGTAAAGTGATCGATAATTGAAAATTGTTCCCCTTTCAGGGCTCTGTCGTAACGTTCTTTCCAAATCGATTTTAATGGCTCCGGTAAACTTATTATAATACTAACACCTTCTTTAAGATGCACACCAAAAGCATTTTTGAAATCCTGCGCAAAATTTTTATTGATTGTGAGCACCTGGTAGTTTTCGTCGACAGACCAGATACGAAACAAAGTATTATCGATCTGTGCACGAAGGTTTATTTGCGCATTCTCCAGGTCGGCAATCGTCTTTAGCAATTTTTGGAGGTCATCGGCAGATTTGGATTCAGAAAAAATAGTTTTGCAAACTTCTTCAAGCTGGGCTACTTTGCTTAGAATAGAATTATATGCTTCATCATCTGACTTCACAAGAACAGATTCGATATCAAGCTTTAGAGCAGCAAAAATCTTTGCTGTCGATTGGTTGATATGAAGTGCTTTTTTCGAATCCATTTTAGCTGAGAGTTGTTGCGATTTTTGCCAAGAAACCATTTTATACATTTAAGCCATACCCCCTCAGGCAATAAAATATCAAGTGGGTCAAATGGCTGATATTACTAAAGTTAATGCAATGTCTAATTTTATACAAGCGTTTGTTGGTTAATCTATAAATTTTCAATAATTGCCTTAAGACTCTGGGCTACCTCATTGGCTACCGGGTTTAGTTTCTCGTTGTTCAGGGCACCCATCATGAGGGCAGGGTTGATGGCTGCTACTTCAAATTCGTGGGTGTTGATTCTTCTGATAACAATTTTGCAAGGAAGAAAAACACCAATATTCGGTTCGGCTTGTATAGCTTTGAAGGCTAAATTGGGGTTGCAAACTCCAAGTATCATGTAGGTATCGATAACCTCACTGCCAAGCTTTTCTTTGAGCTTGGCCTGCATGTCCATCTGGTCGATGATTCCAAAGCCGTTTGCCTTAACACTTGCTTCGAGCTGTTGAAAAACCTGCTCATAACTACCCTGAATCTTTTTTGTAAAGTAATACTCAGTATTTTCTTGTGCCATAGTAAATTGGGTTGCAATGATTATACTTAAAAGAAAAAAACTCACTCTTTTCATTTTCCACACTGTTTGGTTTAGCACACTAACCAAAAAATAAAAGAAATGTTTATCCAAAACGTGCAATAGTGAAATAGTGCAATCGATGGAATCAAAACCATAGATTATCAACGCTTAATTTTTCGCTAATCTTAGCCTGTTTATTTCATAATTATCATTTAATAACACTACTGTCCGGTTAAAATGAAAAAAACCTCTGGCGCCGATTTGCAATCGGTGCCTTGCCATAGGCAAACTATTGCTGTTGCACAGTAAAGCACGGGTCACCGACCCGCGCCAGCGGAGGCGAATAATGTGAAGCAATCTTCTGAATAATGAGATTGCTTCGTTCCTCGATGACGGTAACTTTTCTTAACTTAACGACATTGGGCACGCGTCAGCGGGGGGTTTGCGAAGGTTTAGCTGCGCTGAGCTCCTCCTTCGTCGTCGGTTGTAGCTCGTAAAAAAAGTCGGTGTAAACTGATATGAAAGCAGCTACGAAATCCCGTACGACACCCTACCATCAACCGCTAGCAACAAGCCATGAGAACGAAAATCTTGCAATTGACGTATTGATAAATTATATTTGTACGTAATTTATTTTAAAGATTATGGAAACTAAATTAACATTGAGACTAAATGATAATGTTATCGAAAGAGCTAAAATTTATGCGCGCAGTCATAAGATTAGTCTTTCTAAGATGATTGAATCTTACCTTGACAGCATTACTAAACAAAAAGAAGAAGAGAAAAGGATTTCAATTACTCCTCTAATTAAGAGCTTGAGCGGCGTGATTGATTTGCCTGCTGACTTTGATTACAAAAAAGAATATCGTGATTATTTAGAAAAAAAGTATAAATGAAAAAACTATTCGTTGATACAAATATTGTGATTGATTTATTATCACGGAGGGAACCCTTTTTTGAAGAAACAGCAGAATTATTTTCTCTAGCTGATAAAAAGCAAGTCGAATTATCAGTTTCATCTTTAACTATTGCAAATACTAGTTATGCCTTGTTGAGACAAATGGATTCGAATAAAGCGAAATCGGTTTTAAGAAAGCTTAGGTTGATTCTTAAAGTCTTGCCATTAGATGATAAGATTATTGGATTGGCTTTAAACGACGAGACT
The DNA here is from genome assembly GCA_016699695.1 of Bacteroidota bacterium. Taxonomy (NCBI): domain Bacteria; kingdom Pseudomonadati; phylum Bacteroidota; species Bacteroidota bacterium. Next base: position 1,289,120 of record CP065006.1, on the reverse strand, counting down.
TTTTCGGATTTTGAGGATGGACTTCAATACTTTACAGCAATTGAAGACGAGCAAGAATTGATTATTACTAGAAACCTTAGGGATTTTAAAAATTCAAAATTGCCGATAATGACAGCTAAACAATTTATTGAAACGATTAAATAAGTCCAGTTGCCAACACATAGTATAGTGCATGCGGGTTTAGCTTTGTTACTCCCTGTGGTCGTGAACTCACTTCGTTCGGTTCGCTGAGCACCCTTTGGTCGGTTCAGAGGTTTTCGAGTCCAGATGTACATCGGGATGGCTCGTAAAAAAGGTCGGTGTAAACTGAAATAATTAAGGGCTGATAATGTCTATTTTTTAATCTTGCCGAAAGAAGTATATTGGACTGTTATTAAGCCTCTGAGCATGGATTATCAACAAATTATTGAAGAGCTTTGCCTCGAAATAGCTCCTTTGCAGAAAATAGGTAAGGTGGCAGATTATATACCCGAACTGGCCAAAGTGCCGCCCGAAAAGTTTGGCATATCGCTCATTACTCTGGAGGGAAAGGATTTTTACTCAGGCCTGTATCAAGAAGCATTTTCGATACAGAGTATCTCTAAAGTATTCGGACTTTCAATGGCTCTTTCTCTTGCCGGAGATAGTCTGTGGTCGCGGGTGGGTGTGGAGCCCTCTGGTACAGCTTTTAATTCAATCGTTCAGCTCGAATACGAAAAAGGAATTCCCCGTAACCCCTTTATCAATGCAGGTGCCCTGGTGGTGGCCGATGTGCTTTTATCGCACCTGAAAAGCCCCAAAGCCGATTTGTTGGAGTTTATCCGCACTTTGGCAAAGAACCCTGCCATTGACATAAATATCGACGTGTATATTTCCGAGCGAAACACAGGTTCGCTCAATGCATCCCTGGCATACATGCTCAAGTCGTATGGAAATATAAAAAACGATGTAAACCAGGTACTGGATTTTTATTTCTTTCAATGTTCCATCATGATGTCGTGTTACGATCTGGCCACTGCCATGCTTGCTTATGCCGACCACTCAAAAAGTTTCGATTATGCAGGCTATTCCCTAACCCATAGCGGCGTAAAACGGCTCAATGCAGTGATGCTTACCTGTGGTTTTTACGATGAGTCGGGCGAATTCTCTTTTCGGGTTGGTTTACCTGGGAAAAGCGGAGTAGGAGGCGGCATTGTGGCCATCTATCCTCAACGCTTTAGTGTTGCTGTCTGGAGTCCACGACTCAATCAAAAAGGCAATTCGGTGATGGGCATGAAGGCCCTGGAGTTGCTTACTACAAAAACAGGATTGTCGGTATTTTAAAAAAAAAACTCCCCGAACAAATTGCCCGGGGAGTTTCAGAAATTTCAATATTTATCTATTCGGTGCGGGTCCATTCAACCTGGCGGCCGGCAAACTTCATACCCATCACAAAACCTTTTACGTTCAATACATTGTCGACACCTTCGGTAAACCAGATAAAACAATCGTAAGTTTTACCATTGCCCGGATCGTAGATGGTGCCACCTGTCCATTGTTTTTTAGTTGCATCGTAGGCAAAATCTTTTAGCAGCAATAAGCCCATTAGCGGGTCGGAATGTTTTGAGGCATCCGGATTATGGATGTCTTTTTTTTCAGGTTCCTCCAGCCAGACAATTTTTCCATAGTATTTTCCATTGGTGGCTTTGAAAATTTTAATTTTCGAGGTTTTTTCGGTGTTATACCATTCTCCTTTAATGGCTTCTTCCTGGGCAAACACGCCTGCAAAAAGGGAAAGAGCAAACACGGTGGCAAGAAATTTTTTCATAAGCGAAATAAGTTTAAGCGTTAACGTTTCTTAAAATTAACATATTGAAATTTTAATCCGCTTTTTTCGTCAGAAAAAATTTCACTTTGCCATTCTGTTTCCCACATATCGTTCGAAATTGCAGGAAAAAAGGTGTCTGCTTCGAAGGTTTTAAGAATACGGGTGATGTACAATTTATCTGCTATATCAAAAAACTGGCGGTAGATCATGGCACCACCGATGACAAAACTTTCGCTGTTGTCGGGGCATTTTTCAATGGCTTGGTCAATGGAATACACTGTGTCGGCACCTTCGAAAGTTTCGTCTTCAATGTTGGTAATTACAATGTTTTGTCGGTTTGGTAGCGGGCGTTTTGGTAGAGAAAACCAGGTGTTTCGGCCCATAATTACCGGATGTCCCTGAGTAATGGACCTAAAATGGCGCAGGTCGTCGGGCAGATGTGCCAGCAGCTGATTTTTGTTGCCAATGCCATTGTCGAGGGCTACTGCAACTATAATTGAAAGTGTTTTTGCCATGAGGTGAGTGCTTGTTTTAAACCGAAATATCGCCTTTAATATGCGGGTGAGCCTGGTAGTTCTCTAATATAAAATCGTCGAATGCAAAGTCGAAGATGGATTTAACGTCGGGATTTAATTTTAAATGGGGAAGAGGAAAGGGTGTTCGTGAAAGCTGGGTTTTTACCTGCTCGAGATGATTCAGGTAAATGTGGGCATCTCCAAGGGTATGCACAAATTCGTAAGGTTCTAAGCCTGTTACCTGTGCCACCATTGCCAGCAAAGCTGCATAGGACGCGATGTTAAAAGGTACGCCCAGGAAAATATCGGCACTTCGCTGGTAAAGTTGCAGCGAGAGCTTGTTGTCGTGCACATAAAACTGAAAGAGAATATGACAGGGTGGAAGTGCCATATTTTCCAGTTCGCCTACATTCCATGCACTCACTATATGTCTGCGTGACGAAGGATTCTCTTTAATGGATTGAATGACCGCTGAAATCTGGTCGATATGCCGGTTTTCGGAGGCTGGCCAGGAGCGCCACTGGTAACCATATACAGGCCCAAGGTTTCCATTTTCGTCGGCCCATTCGTTCCAGATTCGTACGCCATTTTCCTGCAGATACCGCACATTGGTTTCGCCGCTTAAAAACCAAAGTAATTCGTGTATAATCGATTTAAGGTGAAGTTTTTTCGTTGTTACCATCGGAAAGCCTTCTTCCAGATTAAAGCGCATCTGGTAACCAAAAACACCCAATGTGCCGGTGCCGGTGCGATCGGTTCGTTCGTGGCCCTTTTCGAGGGTATGTGCCAGTAAGTCGAGGTATTGTTTCATCCGTCAAATTTTATATTCATAGATCCGATGGTACCCTCATAATCCAATAGCAGTGCATCAAATTCAAGATGCCGAATTATATTCATCCGCCGTATTGTTTGAATTGGGTAAGATATGGATTTGATGGTATAAAAAGTAGGTTAAAGATCCAAAAATAGTGTGCCAGAACTTCAAAGCACTGTATTTTGATAATTATTAATCAAGATTTTGTTAACAGTCTGCTAAACCTTTATCTTAGCATGTTTTAATTCAAAACTGTATGAATCAAACCCTACGGTATATATTAATTGGCCTGGGAGTTATGTTAATTGGATTTTTATTATGGCGTTTTAGCCATATTGTTTCTTACATCATCATATCCGCAGTATTATCGCTTATTGGACGTCCACTTGTCGATGCATTAAGGCAGCTTCAGTATAAAAATATTCGTATGCCCAAGTGGCTTTGCTCCCTGATAACTTTATTTTTTATTTATGGTTTGCTGGTGGGTTTTCTCAGCTTTATTATACCACTGGTTATCACTGAAGTAGATGTTTTATCTACCATCGATCAGCAAAGTGTGATTAATACTTTGAAAGAGCCAATAGGCCGGATTGATGGATTTATTGACCGTTTTACACTCGATAGTCATGATAAGTTTACAATCGAGAACTTTGTGAATGAACGGCTTGCTACGGTTTTCAACGCCTCATTTGTAAGCGATACAGTTTCGAGACTGGCTTCGGGCATGGGAAATATCTTTATGGCATTTTTCTCCATTTCCTTTATTACCTTTTTCTTTTTAAAAGACGAGAACCTATTTACCGAGGCTATCCTTTCGATGGTACCGGACAAGCATCTGGATTCTTTCCGTCATGCCATGATTTCGTCGCGAAAACTTCTGATACGGTATTTTATCGGAATATTTGTTCAAATTCTAAGCATTTTTGTGATGGTAAATATTGGGCTTACATTGCTGGGCCTGGAGATTAGCCAATGTATATTAATAAGTCTTATTGCTGCAGTGTTAACCTTAATACCTTATATCGGGCCCTTGCTTGGGAGCGCCATAGGTGTATTATTGGGCATTTCGGCAAACCTTCATCTGGCTTTTGATAGTGAGTTGTTATCATTGGTGATAGGTATGATTGTTGTTTTTACTGTAGCTCACCTTATTGATAACATTGTTTCTCAACCTCTTATATTTTCTAACAGTGTAAATGCTCACCCTCTCGAAATATTTATTTTACTTCTTGTGGCCGGCAGTGTAGGTGGGGTGCTGGGTATGATGGTGGCTATTCCTTTGTATACCATTATCAGGGTTTTTGCAAAAGAATTCTTCAATAAATTTAAGGTTGTTAAAAAGTTGACTCAGAAAATTTAATCACAGCTGAAACTAAATTCTATATTTACATCAAAAGCTTCAGCCCGAATGATGCGAATGCGTACGTTTCATATTATTTTTCTACTATTTATTGCTCTTTTGCTGCAAGCACAAGCAGATTTCACATCCACCAATCCGGAGGGGTGTATTCCTTTGGAAGTTGATTTTGCCATTGATAGCAGCACCTATGACCTGAGTACCATTACTGCAGTAAGTTGGGATTTTGGCAATGGCACCGTAATTAATGCCGGAGCTTACGATACCGTCACCGCTATCTATAACGATGTTCGTCGTTATTCGGTAAGCCTCACCATAAACAACAACAGCGCAGGCACTGTGGCGCGTTCTGGTTATATCAACGCCCTGGGCCCTTTAAACTCCGACTTCCGTATAGTAAAAGAGAAAGAAGAACCCGATTATACCTATTCCTTTCATCCACTTGTTGAAATGACAGACAATGGCGCCAATTACACTTTTGCCTGGGAGCATTTTGAAGGAGCTACTTCGTTAAGGCGTATCGCCTATTCTGCCAATTATACCAACCCCGAAAATGCCATTGAACAATATACCTATCCCGATACAGGTAATTACAGAGTAGAGTTGCTGGTGCGCATGATACAGTCTACCTATATTTGCGAGTCACTTACTTCAAAGGATTTACCTGTATTCGAAGAATTTGAGGTAGGCAACGTATTTTCTCCCGGCACCACCGATTATTTTGTAGTCGATCCTGAGAATGTTGCCGTGGTTCTTTCCTTTACGCTTTTTTCGCGGGCCGGAATTGAAGTGTTTGAACAGGAAGCACCAATTATTTATTGGGATGGCAAGGATGCCTCAGGAAGGGATTTAAGTGCCGGAGTGTATTTTTATACTATTGAAGCATTGCAAGGCGACACGGCTGGTTTTTACAGTAAAAAGGGATTCATTCACTTGTTCCGATAATCCGCCCACATTTCAATTCCGTTAATTCATGCAATTTTCATAAAACTTTTCGTAAATTTTCTTGCACTCAAATATTCAAATGATTATTTTAATCGCATCGATAACGATTATAATATAATCAAATAGTACATACACCACATTAAATAAACCCAATTATGGCAAAAGAGATTAGCATCGACGATATCCGTAAAGAAAAACTGAAAGCCCTTGAGCTAACCCTTGGAAAAATTGAGAAAGATTTTGGCAAGGGCACCATTATGAAAATGGGGGATCATGCCGTTGAGAATGTACCATCCATTTCCAGTGGTTCCATTGCACTTGATCTGGCTTTGGGTGTAGGGGGCTACCCTCGTGGCAGGGTGATAGAAATTTTTGGTCCGGAGTCGTCGGGTAAAACTACGCTTACCCTTCATGCCATTGCCGAAGCGCAAAAGGCCGGTGGCATTGCTGCATTTATCGATGCCGAACATGCTTTCGACCGTTTTTATGCCCAAAAACTGGGTGTTGACATCGAAAACCTGCTCATATCGCAACCCGACAATGGCGAGCAGGCCTTAGAGATTACGGATCATCTGATCCGGTCTGGGGCCATTGACATTATTGTAATTGATTCGGTGGCAGCCCTTACCCCTAAAGCTGAGATAGAAGGCGAAATGGGCGACTCGAAAATGGGGCTTCAGGCAAGACTTATGTCGCAAGCATTGCGCAAACTTACGGCCAACATTAACAAAACAAATACCACCTGCATTTTCATTAACCAGCTGCGCGAAAAGATTGGTGTCATGTTTGGTAATCCCGAAACCACCACTGGCGGTAATGCCCTTAAGTTTTATGCCAGTATGCGGGTGGATATCCGCAAGATTACGCAGATAAAGGATGGTGAGGATGCCACAGGTACGCGTGTGAGAGTAAAAATTGTAAAGAATAAACTGGCACCACCCTTTAAAAAGGCTGAGTTCGATATGATGTATGGCGAAGGGATCTCGAAAATTGGGGAGATCATTGACCTGGGTGTAGAGAACGATGTGATCAAAAAAGCAGGTTCGTGGTTTAGTTATGGCGACACCAAACTGGGACAGGGCAGGGATGCAGTAAAGCTGTTACTGCAAGATAACCCCGAATTGGCAGAGGAGATGGAGAAAAAAATTGTGGAGCTGCTAAAAGCAAAGTAGATTCAGCTGTTTAAACTATTTAGTACCATATTATAAAATGTCACGCAGGGCTTGTGCTCTGCGTGTTTTTTTATATCGCCTTTAACTTTTAGAAATGCCTGAAGGGAATTAATTAAGTAACCCGTTTTTTGTTGATGATTATTTGCAAAGGACTATTTAAAAATAAATTCAAATAGACGCTTACTTTTATATCGTTCAGTTGTAGAAGAAACATCCAATCGTTTGTATAATTTGAATTTATTTTTTCAGTTTTATGAAAGCACACCCTGGCATTCGACTGACATTTGGGCTAATAGCCTTATTCTTGACGCTACATTCAGCCTTCGCCCAAAACAATTATGTAAGCCATAGCTTTAACGACACTAGCCTAATCCTATCTACTTCCAGCAATACTTATTCAGTTGCTTTTACTACCTCCGAAATTGTGAAGATAGGTTTTAAGCCCGGCACCGTCCAAGCTCATAATACTTCCTATAGCGTTGTGCTCGATCAGGCAATCCCATGCAATCTGGATGAAGATGGATCATCGCTTAGCCTCTCGGTTTCTGGTCTGGAGGTTGAAATTCAAAAGAACCCTGTAACGATATCTTTTAAAAAGACTGATGGGACAGTTCTGATAGCAGAATCAGAAAGCTTGAACAGCTCCTCTGGCATAATCACTGCTTCATTTAATATAAAACCTGATGAGAACTTCTATGGAGGCGGCAGCCGGGCTATACCAGTCAGCCGCAATGGTTACGATCTTGCCATGTATAATGCTCCTTGGTATGGCTATGAGTACGAAGCCTCAAACCTGAATATTGGAATTCCTTTTGTTGTTTCATCTGAAAATTATGGGCTCTTTTTTGACAAGCAACACCCTGGAAACATGCAGGTTGATATGGATGGGAATAACCTGCTCAACTATTCTGTTTATAAGGATGATGAGCTCAGTTATTATTTTATTTCCGGAGGCACTTTCGACCGGGTTATGGATAATTACACAAACCTTACCGGGAAACAACCTCTTCCTCCGCGCTGGGCATTGGGGTTCATTCAATCTAAGTTTGGCTACGAAACCGAGGCGGAAGCCAGGGATATTATTGATGGCCTGCGAAATGATCAATTCCCGGTGGATGCGATTGTACTCGACCTTCAGTGGCAAGGGGGTGTCTTTGACATGGGTGATCTGGATTGGGACCGCTCCCGCTTTCCGGAAGCCGAGACCATGATGAGCGACTTTCAGTCGCTTGGGGTTAAGACAATTTTGATTTTTGACCCTTATTTTCTTAGCACTACTAATAATTTCACGTATCTCGAAGCAATGGGGTTCTTGGCAGAGGATCCGCAGGGCAATAGCTACGAGTTAAATAATTTTTGGGCTGGCAATGCTGGACTTTTAGACATTACGCTGCCTGCTGCTCAGGAATGGCTGTGGACAAAGTACAACCAGAAAATTCAGGAAGGAGTAACCGGATTTTGGAGCGACCTTGGTGAACCCGAACTGCATCCTTCGGATATGGTTCATTCCACTGGAAATGCTGAAGATATCCATAATGTTTACAGTTTGATTTGGGGCGAAATGCTGTACAGAAAGATGATGCAAAACTACCCGGACACACGTCTGTTTAATCTGATACGTTCAGGTTTTGCTGGCATGCAGCGTTATAGCACTTTTCCATGGTCGGGCGATATACAACGCAGTTATAGGGGGCTGTATGCTCAAACGCCTATCCAAACAGGCATGGGTTTAAGCGGGGTAGCCTACATGCATTCCGATCTTGGGGGGTTTACCGGCGGAGGCGAAAATCCGGAATTATATACCCGATGGATACAGTTTGGTGCTTTTTCTCCAGTAATGCGCGCCCATGGCACCGGTATCGACATGGAACCAAATAATTACCCCGAACCTTATAAAAGCATTTGTCGCCGTTATATCCAGCTACGCTATTCGATGCTGCCTTACAACTATTCGCTGGCATGGTTAAATACAACTACGGGTCGCCCACTTATGATGCCGTTAAATTATTTCGAACCCGATAATGCCCTAACAAAAAGCGTAAACGATCAATTCTTTTGGGGAAAAGATATACTTGTAGCACCCGTGCTAGAAGAAGGCGCTGTAAGCCGCGATGTAATTTTTCCTGCCGGAGAGTGGATTGACAATTTTACAGGCAAGGTTTATCAAGGAAATACCAGCGCAAGTATTGCACTGACATTAGGCGAAATACCCTATTTCTACAGGGCTGGAGCACTTATTCCTAAGTCAGAGGTTCAACTCTCTACCGATTTCTTTACACCAGAGGCTTATTCCATTCATTATTACCCAACTGCTAATGCAGGCAAAACACAGTTTACAATTTTTGAAGATGACGGTAAAACAAAATCTAACTTAGAAAGCAATCAATTCACTTTGATTGACCTGGATGCTGAAGCTACCAGCTCTGATCTTTTACTGAAGGTTACTAATCGGGGCCCAGGATCTACGGATCAGCCAGATTCATGCTTAATTGAATTTATAGTACACAATAATGTCAAGAGTCCTGAGTCCGTATCTGTGAACGATGAATTGATTACTCTTGCTTCGAATAATTCTGAATATATGCTGGCAGGGCAAGGGGCTTATTGGAATGCTGATTCAGCATTATTAAAGGTTAAAACAACCCTCAGTAGCGATTCAGTTCAAATAGTAATTTCTGATATCGAGTATTCAACAGCTATGCAGGATATCCTGGATGAGACTATTGCTGGCTTAAACGTATATCCGACCCAAATATCAAACGGGTTTAAGGTCGAGTACACGAATAAGAAAGGAGGCATTGTTACAATTACGTTAACGGATATGATGGGAAGAAAAATTGAAACCCAAATTATTCAGTCAGTCATTCCAGGCACTATTGAAAGTACCTTGTTTAATACAAATAGCCTGAATGCAGGAATTTACTTTCTAAGTGTTTCTGCAAACAATAGTGCGCCAATTACCCGCCGCCTGATAAAATATTAGTGAGCTAGTGATCGATGAATATTTTTGTACATACAAAATCAAAGCCTCCCCTGTCATAGGAGGTTTTGCTTTTTATTGCGAGAATATGCTTATTCGGTATTGAAAACATGAATAGCACCCTTTTTTACATCGCCCAGGTCTACCGATTCGGTAGTGCCAAAAGAAGGAGCCGTTGAAAATTCTTTTATCACATAAAAATAAACCCCTGTAGCTACGTAGCTGGAGGAATTGTTGATTCGTCCGTCCCAGCCGCCCCAATCACGGATATTCCCTTTAAAATAGTGAATTCGCCTTCCATAACGGTTGTATATTGCAATTTCAAAATCTATGATGCTCACATCGTCCAGCCTCCAGATTGGATTGCTTCCGTTGGGAGGAGAAAAAACATTTTGCACTTCGTTGCCATCGCTGGAAGCAAAGCTTGGCTTAGATAATTCGAGATTTATTTTATCCGAAGTATAATAGCACTCTCTTCGAAAATCGAAATAATTGACTACTTCGATCCAGGCTTCGTATACGCCCCATTTTTGGTAAGCATAAACCGTATCTTCCTGTTCGGTGGTAATCTTTACCGAATCTCCAAAATGGTAAACAATCGAGTCGAAATTGAATGCCCCACTTTCGAAACTATAAAGTCCTGGAGCCGATTTCTCGGTGTAATTTTCACCATAAGCCCGGTAATAGAGTGTATCGCGGTCGGGATAATAATCGCGGTCGTTAAGGGGTATATGCTCGGGAGTTTTAAAATCGGCATAGGGCCTTATCGCTGTTACCAACACAGTGTCTTGCCGGACCAGGTTAGCCTTGTCGGTAATTTTTATAATATAGCTGGCATCTTTCCACCACGAATTGTTAATGGAAAAGCGTAAAAGACCATTCAAGGGATCTGCTTCGTTTAAAATGCCGAAACCAGCATCGGGCTGCGGGCTTATTTCCGAACTACTTTTATAACTTAGAGAGTATGTAAGCGTATCGTTTGTGGTGGGATCGAAATACTCCAGTTTGCGTGGTTTGTATTCGACTTCGATGTATCCAATAGCAATGCAATCGCTGCTGGTGAGTGCATCGCGCGTAATGACACCTGCCGGATTTTTGGTGAGAATTTCCACGCTACTCTCATTAATCATCACCCAGCAAATACATTCTAGGGTTGGGGTTCCAACCAGTCGCAACCTATAGCCCTGGGAAAAGGGGCTGTTTGCGATATTAAGCTGCAATTCTCCAGCAGAGAATGGTTGAAATCCTGTACCCGGGATATATTCATCCCATTCGACCTGGTGGGTACTGTATCCGCTTGTATCGGCAAGAAGGAATTTTTGCGGGTTTTCGGCGTTGAAGACAAATAGAGAATCGGGTTTTCCTCCGGCATAGGCCGCTGTATCGGATAAATCGGCATAGGGGGCCGTAATCTGGGTAAATGCAAATTGCGGCAGAAGAATGAAAAGGAGAATATACCCTGAAAGGAGCCTGTGCATTATATTTGTTTGTATATTAAAATTTTAGTGTTAGCATTTCGGTTCGCAGCCCATTAAAAACTGAACGCAGAAAACATCTTAATTTTTGAGGAGTCCTAAAAAATAACTCACAAAAATATCAAATAGTATGGCAGCAGCAAATCTCTTTTTAAATAAACCCGCTCAAACTTAAGCGCCGATCAGAGGGTTTATTGTTCGTATCGATTGAAGCATAAGGTATTTGGCACAGGCAGCTTATATTCTTTGAATACACTGGGTATGCTGTCTGTTAAATTCTTCTGTATAAATAATTGTGAGAAAAACCAAACAGCTATTTGAGAATTGTATTTTTGCCAAAGTTTGGTAAAATGATTGACTAAAAAGAATGAGCAGACTCTTCGAAGGATTAAATGAGGCGCAGGTACTGGCAGTATCGCATTTTCAGGGACCCTCGCTGGTAATTGCAGGTGCAGGTTCCGGGAAAACCCGTGTTCTCACCTATCGTATTGCGCATTTACTGGAGCAGGGTGTAAAGCCTTCGCGCATTCTTGCTCTCACTTTTACCAACAAGGCTGCCAGGGAAATGCAGGATAGAATACACAAACTCCTGGGTAACAACTCCTCGCATTCGCTCTGGATGGGCACCTTCCATTCCGTTTTTGCCCGCATATTGCGTTCCGAGGCCTCCAATCTGGGTTACCCCTCTGATTTTACCATTTACGATACCATCGATTCAAAAAGCCTGTTAAAGTCTATCATTGCTGAATTGAAACTCGACGATAAAATATACAAACCTGGGGAGGTGTTGGGTCGTATTTCGAGCGCAAAAAACAAACTGATTACCCCACAGGCCTATTACAACGACGAGAAAATACGCCAGACCGACCAGATGAACCGTCGTCCGATGATGGCCGAGGTGTTTAAGCTCTATGCCTCGCGCTGCAAAAAATCGGGAGCTATGGATTTTGACGACCTGCTTTTAAATACCAATATCATGTTCCGCGATTTTCCGGAGGTGTTGGCCAAGTACCAGCAACGATTCGATTTTATTCTGGTAGACGAATACCAGGATACCAATTTTGCCCAATATCTCATCGTAAAAAAACTGGCCGAAAAGCATCATAATATCTGCGTGGTGGGTGACGATGCGCAAAGTATCTATTCCTTCCGGGGTGCTATGATCGAAAACATTCTGAATTTCAGAAAAGACTATCCCGAGTGCCAACTCTTTAAGTTAGAGCAGAATTACCGTTCTACCCAAAGCATTGTCAATGCCGCAAATAGCCTTATCGACAAGAACAGTGAGCAGATAAGAAAGACCATCTTCTCAAAACAGGAAGAGGGCCAGCCTTTGAAAGTAGTAAAAGCCCTCACCGATATTGAGGAAGGTTTTTTGGTTTCGTCGCAGATTCTAGACACCTTGCTTGGTCAGCAATTGCAATACAACGATTTTGCGATATTGTACCGCACCAATGCCCAATCGCGTATTTTTGAGGAGGCCTTGCGTAAGCGCAATATACCCTACAAGGTTTATGGCAGCATTTCTTTCTATCAACGGAAAGAGATTAAGGATATGCTTGCCTACCTACGAATGGTAGTAAACCCCAACGACGACGAGGCTTTCAAACGTATCATCAACTACCCGACGAGAGGGATTGGTAAAACCACCCTTTCGAACCTCGAAGAGCTGGCAGCTAAAAAGGATGTTCCTTTGTGGGAAATTCTTATCCATGCAGGAAGCTACAACAATCTCCTTCAATTTAACCAGGGCACTCTATCGAAGCTTACCGTGTTTGCCGATTTAATACGTAAGTACCAACAGCAAGTACAAAGTCTCGATGCTTTTCAGCTGGCCTCTGAAATGGCTGCTGCCAGCGGCATTCTGAAAGACCTGTACAATGGCACTACCCCGGAAGAACGCAGCAAATACGAAAACCTCGAAGAATTGTTAAACGGCATACGCGATTTTGTGGAAACCTCGCGCGAAACTGGCGAAGCCATGGGCATTGGCCATTACCTCGAGAATGTATCCCTGCTCACCGACAGCGACAACGAAAAGGATGAAGACCGTAACAAGGTTAGCATCATGACTATTCATTCGGCCAAAGGACTTGAATTCAAACAGGTATTTATTGCCGGATGCGAAGAAGACCTTCTTCCATCGTCGATGGCAAAAGACAGCCAGCGCGAACTGGAAGAAGAGCGCCGGCTTTTTTACGTTGCTATTACCCGGGCCATGCAGCAGGTAACCATTAGTTTTGCACAGAACCGTTACCGTTGGGGTACACCTACCGATTGCGCGCCCAGCAGATTCCTGAAAGAAATTGCAGCCGAATACATCGAATGGCCGAACGATATGCGTCAAACGACAAACACAGTCGATGCAGGCAGTTTCCCATTCAGAAAAAGAGATACGGGTACTACAACCAATAACTTTCCATTGCGCCCCAAAACCCAGTTCCGCCAGACCCCAAATGCCAATGCACCCATCGACAGCAGTTTTGTAGCCGATTCTCCTGAGAAAATTCAGTCGGGAATGACTGTAGAACATCAGCGGTTCGGGAAAGGTAAGGTAATACAAATCGAGGGCGAAATGCCCAACCGCAAGGCTACGGTGTTTTTTCAGCAGATAAAGGAAGAAAAGCAGCTGTTGCTGAAATTTGCTCGCCTGCGAATTGTTACTATTGAATAGCAAACCATCTAATATATAATCACTTCTGTCTTGAGCACTTTTATAGCAATGGCTTTGGGTGCTTCGATAAATTCGATTAGCTTTGCAGCACATATTTATTAGTTATGGAATTTGATTATAATACCAGCCGGTCGAAATTGATTCTTCCGGAATACGGTCGTAACATCCACCGGATGGTAGACTACATAAAAACCATCGACGACCGCACCGAACGTAACCGTCTTGCTCATTCAGTTGTGGCAGTAATGGGGAACCTTAACCCTCACCTGCGCGACATCAACGATTTTAAGCATAAACTGTGGGACCACCTGGCACTGATTGCCCGCTTCGACCTGGATATCGATTACCCCTACGATCCGCCTCGTCCGGAGACTTTTATCGAAAAGCCAAAGCAGGTAGCCTACGGTACCAGCCGCATCCGTTATCGTCACTATGGACATTCGGTGGAGATGATGGTTAAATCGGCATGCGAACTGCCCGACAGCGATGATAAATACAAGCTTATCAGCCAGATTGCAAACCACATGAAAAAGGCGTACTACTCCTGGAATCGCGAAAACGTGGACGATGAGATTATTCTAAACGACCTCAACACCCTTGGAGGCGGAACCATCGACATCAAAAGAGTATCGCTTACCGATACCCGCGAACTGGTGGCCAAAAAAAAGCATTTCAAAAAACCCTTCAAAAAAGGCAAATAACCACAAACCCGAATAATCATGGGGTCTTTCAAAATTGAGGGCGGGCACCGGTTAAAAGGCGAAATTATTCCCCAGGGTGCCAAAAACGAAGCCTTGCAGGTATTGTGCGCCTGTTTGCTCACTTCCGAAGAAGTTATAATCGAAAACATACCCGATATTGTCGATGTCAACCATCTGATTGATTTGCTTGTTGCATTAGGAGTGGAAGTAAAAAAAACGGACGAGGGAGCTTATTCCTTTAAGGCTGCCCAGGTAAACATCGAATACCTGCTCACCGACGAGTACCGGAAAAAGAGTGCAAGCCTTAGAGGAAGCGTGATGATTGTTGGCCCCTTGTTGGCAAGATTCGGCAAAGGATACATCCCTAAACCAGGAGGCGATAAAATCGGTCGCCGCAGGCTCGACACCCATTTTAACGGTTTTATCGAACTGGGAGCTGAATTTAGCTACAATCCTTCTGAAAGCTTTTACCGTGTTGAAGCCAGCAACCTGAAAGGCAAATACATTTTACTTGAAGAAGCTTCGGTTACCGGAACTGCCAACCTGGTAATGGCAGCTGTGCTTGCAAAAGGAAAAACAACCATTTACCATGCGGCTTGCGAGCCCTATGTGCAGCAATTATGCCGCATGTTGGTAAGCATGGGTGCCAAAATTTATGGAATAGGCTCCAACCTGATTACCATCGAAGGGGTTGACTCACTGGGTGGCTGCAGGCACAGGCTATTGCCCGACATGATTGAGGTAGGTAGTTTTATTGGACTGGCTGCCATGACAGGTTCTGAAATCACCATCAAGAATGTGTCGGTGGAAAACCTGGGGATCATTCCCCGGGCATTTCAGCGATTGGGAATTCAATTCGAATTTCGAAATGACGACATTTACTTGCCCGGTCAGGATATTTACACCATTGAAAATTTTATCGACGGCTCCATTCTTACCATCGACGATGCTCCCTGGCCCGGACTAACGCCGGACCTGCTCAGTGTCATATTGGTGGTGGCTACTCAAGCCAGGGGCAGTGTGCTGATTCATCAAAAAATGTTCGAAAGCCGCCTATTTTTTGTCGACAAGCTCATCGATATGGGTGCACAGATAATACTTTGCGACCCGCACCGGGCCACAGTTATTGGGCTTGAGCACAAGATAAAATTACGGGCAACTACCATGACCTCGCCCGATATTCGCGCTGGTGTAGCATTACTCATTGCTGCCCTTTCGGCCGAAGGAACCTCCACCATCCATAACATAGACCAGATTGACCGGGGTTATCAACAAATCGACACCAGGTTAAATGCTCTAGGTGCCAGAATCAGCCGGTTGTAGCATGGTTAATAAATTCAGCTTAATTTTTAATTAATAGTTGGTTTAAGATTACTTAATGAATCGATATTATGCTTTTATTTGCACAGATTAATTCATACAAAAATTGTAACGACTAAGTCATTGACATCGGACATATTTAGAGCCTTTTTTTTGGTCCCAAACATTGAATATTATTTGATTAGTCCACACAAATACGATGCTTTATTAGTCCCCATCTTTAATCATTAAACTATACAGCTAGGTAAAAAATGATTCACCCATCTACAGAGTTGAGGCACATTAGCGATACCATTGGTTATGGTGTCTTTGCCACAAAATTAATTCCTGAAGGTACCTTGGTTTATGTAAGAGACTGTCTTGAGATAGCAGTCAGTCAATCGGAATATGCTTTGCACATTCCGGAGATGCAATCAATCATCGAAAAGTATTCCTACATCGATGAGCATGGCGACCGTATTCTTAGCTGGGATATCGGAAAGTTTGTAAACCACAATTGCAATTTTAACACCATCAGCACAGGCTATGGCTTCGAGATTGCAGTGCGTGATATTTTTCCGGGCGAAGAAATCACAGACGAGTATGGCATTTTTAATCTGGAGAGCGAAATGTATTGCTTCTGCGGAAGCAGCCATTGCAGAGGTGTGCTAAAAGCTCCTGACTTCGACAGACTATATAAAGAGTGGGATGTGACCATCAAAAAATCCCTGTCCAAAGTGTTCTGTGTCGAACAGCCTCTTATGCCTTTTGCCGATCAGGAAACAGTGCATGAGTTGAAAGAATATCTGAAGAACCCCACAAAGTATAAATCGGTATATCAGCTTCGCTACAAGAAGCTGCCTGTAGGGGTAGAAGTGATAACGAAATAATTTACTTTAGTATTAGAATGATAAAACCGGCAGTTGTATGCTTGTTTTAATGTGCTTAATTTGCCTAAACGGCATTTGTCTAAAAATATGTACGGTAGTTTTATAGTATTTAAATTAATACTTCCTTGAGGGTAGTATTCCTATCTAAAACGAATAACCGACAAAAAGATAGTGAGTGAAAGTGCACTGCAAAACCCTTTGAATAGAAAAGTAAGAAATTAATATAGAATTTACTATGAAGTATCAAAGAATCATTGGACTTATTACAGGTATATGCATTTCAACCCTGGCAGTATTTTCTCAAAACACTGAACAACCGATTCCGGTTCCTCAAAAGAAATATGTAAAATACCTTGATTTACGATTCGAGAACGGAGCCATGCTTAGCAACGATACCGATTTAGGCGACCAGGTAGTAAACAGTTCGTATTACAATGGAATTGATGTGCGCCTCGCATTTCGCAAATCAGATCCTTACGATATATACAGCAATGTATACCGCAGACCCTACCTGGGTGTGGGCTGGTATGCTTCTACTTTTCATAACAGCGATGTGGGAAAACCGCATGCTTTGTACTTTTTTCTTACCATTCCCTTTGCTTTCGAAGCTACCAATAAACTTACATTTTCTTACACAGGTGCTTTTGGCCTTTCTTATAAATTCAATCCATACGATACCATCGAAAACCCCACCAATGTTTTCATCGGGTCGTACCGCAACTGCTACGTACACCTTGGGTTTCTGGCCAATTACAAGTTCAACGACAAGTTGGCAATGAATGCCACCATCGGGTTCAAGCATTTTTCCAATGGCTCTTTCAAGCAGCCCAATTACGGAATCAACCTTGTTCCGTTTACCCTGGGTCTGAGTTACAAATTAAGTAAAGACCCTATTTATCATTATAAAACCACTATTCCTGATTACACAAAGCATTACCTTACCAATGTGTCCTTTATTGCCGGTAGTAAGAACTACGAACATGGAGAACCAAATTATTTAAAGGCAGCTTTGAGTGTGAACCTTCTTAAACAAATAAACTACCGTTACCGTTTAGGTGTGGGAATGGATATGTATTATGCTGCACACAGCGAATTAAGAAGCGAATCGGGCGAAGCGAATTTCTCCAATTCATTTTCTTATGCTGTGGTTGGATCCTGGGAATGGGCACTCACCAAAAACCTTTATATTCCTTTGGGTATAGGTATTTATCTGCACCGTAATGAGATGAACAACGAAGAAACCCCTTATTACGAAAGAGCAGGAATACGCTACAGGTTTGCCGACCATTACCACGCCGGTGTAACCATAAAAGCACACAAAGGGGTAGCCGATATCTTTGAATGGACAGTGGGTTATACTTTCCATAACGATAAAAACTCGTATTAATAGCACTTTTACATATTGTATTAAAAACCTTTGCTGTTAACGGGCAAAGGTTTTTTTATGGCATTTAAAAACAATTTCTCCCTAATCGTAAATGGCAAAGTCAGATAGGCATCTAACTGTCAATTTGTCCCAAGCAATGCGATTGGCAAGTATTTTGACCCGCGCAGGAGAAATTTTAAAACAGTTCAAAACCTATGACCAGGAAGTCAGTAAAGAAAACCACAGGTAGTGAGAAGTACCAAGCACACGATCACGCAGACAACAAAAATAAAAAAGAATCAGGAGCTGTCGATGAGGCAACATCCATATCAGAAACCGACATTCAGTCAGAGAAAGGCGATAATGTGTCAGCATCGGAGCTGAACGGGCAATCGGAAATAATAGAGGAGTTGGAACGCAGGCTGGAAGACATTCTAGCAGAAGCCAAGGAATGGCAGGATAAATACATGAGGTTGAGTGCAGAGTTTGACAATTACCGCAAACGCACGCTAAAGGAGAAGGCGGAGATCACAAAATTGGCTAATGCCGATCTGCTAAAAGATATTCTTCCGGTAGTTGACGATTTTGAGCGTGGTCGGAATACCCTTTCTCAAGCTGTCGACCTGGATTCGTTTCGACTTGGTATCGATTTAATTTACAATAAATTTGTCGAGTTTCTGAGACAAAACGGTATAAGCGAAATCGATGCTCGCAACCAGGTTTTTGACCTCGATTTTCACGAAGCACTCACCAAAATACCTGCACCTACCGAAGAAGAAAAAGGGAAGGTGATAGATGTGATTGAAAAGGGCTATCTGCTTAACGATCGTGTTATCAGGTATGCCAAAGTAGTGGTAGGCGAATAAAGCGTAAAAGCACAGATATGGCAAAAAGAGATTATTACGAGATACTCGATGTTCCCAAGTCAGCTTCGGCTGATGAAATAAAAAAAGCTTACCGCAAGCAGGCGCTCAAATTTCACCCCGACCGAAACCCGGGCGATAAAGAGGCAGAGGATAAGTTCAAAGAAGCTGCAGAAGCCTACGAAGTACTGAGCGACCCACAAAAGCACCAGCGATACGACCAGTATGGCCATGCCGGCTTGGGCGGTGCTGCCGGTGGTGGAGGTCATTTTACCAACATGGAGGATATCTTTAGTCATTTTGGGGATATTTTCAGCGATTTTGGTTTTGGAGGCTTTGGTGGGTTCAGCGGCAGCAGACACCGTGGCCAGCGTGTGAACAAAGGCACCAACCTGCGTGTAAAAGTTACCCTCGATTTATTTGAGGTAGCCAAAGGGGTAGAAAAGAAGATAAAAGTTACGAAGTATGTAGCCTGTGAGGCATGCCATGGCAAAGGAGCTAAGGGAAGTGATGGTTTTGTGACCTGCAGTACCTGTAATGGTGCCGGCCAGGTAACCCGTATAGCCAATACCATGCTCGGACGCATGCAGACCACTTCGGTTTGCCCAAGCTGCAATGGCGATGGCACTATGATTAAAGATAAATGCAACAGCTGTGCTGGCGAGGGCATTGTAAAAGGCGAAGAAGTAATAAGCCTGAACATTCCTGCCGGCGTAGGAGAAGGTATGCAGTTGAATGTGGCTGGAAAGGGAAATGCAGCGCGCCGTGGTGGTGTGAATGGCGATTTATTGGTGGTAATCGAAGAAAAAAAGCATCCCCATTTGATACGCGATGGCAACGACCTTATGTATTTGCTTTATCTGAGCTTTCCACAGGCAGCCATGGGCGACAATGTTGAAATACCTACCGTTGATGGAAAAGTTAAAATAAAGATTGAACCGGGCACCCAACCCGGAAAGATTCTGCGATTAAGGGGCAAAGGTCTGCCAGAAGTAAATGGTTATGGCCGGGGAGATTTGCTTGTCAACATCAATGTGTGGATACCCACACACTTGAGCAAGGAAGAGAAAAAAACCATCGAGAAGATGGCTGTTTCAGAGAATTTTATTCCTGACGCCGCTGCCGGAGATACCGGCTTTTTCGACCGCATGAAAAACATGTTCGACTAAGGATTTAACCAAATTTAACCACCGGGATACTTTGACGATACCATTAAAATCATATTTTTGGTTAAAAAAAATCTATGCCCTATTTCGAAGCCCGCCAGATTTACAAGCAGTACAGCAACCAACTTGCCCTTCACAATGTCTCCATCGATGTTCCCCAAGCCTCTGTTTATGGACTGTTAGGCCCCAATGGAGCAGGCAAGACCACTTTAATCCGCATTATTAACCGAATTACCGCTCCGGATAGTGGAGAGATCTTTTTTCGTCATCATCCCTTTGCAGCCAGCGATATGGCCTCATTGGGTTATTTGCCCGAAGAACGGGGATTGTACAAAAAAATGAAAGTGGGCGAGCAGGCTTTGTACCTGGCGCGTTTGAAGGGCCTATCGCGGCACGATGCCATACACAAACTAAAGTATTGGTTCGATAAGTTTGAAATGGTTAACTGGTGGGACAAGAAGATTGAGGAGCTCTCGAAAGGGATGGCTCAGAAAGTACAATTTATTACTACTATTTTACACGACCCAGAACTAATCATACTCGACGAACCTTTTAGTGGTTTTGATCCTGTAAATGCCAGCATGCTGAAGAAAGAAGTACTTGCACTGAAGAAAGAGGGAAAAACAATTATCCTTTCTACCCACGACATGAGTTCGGTCGAAGAACTTTGCGACAACATAAGCCTTATCAATAAAGCCGAAACTATACTACAGGGCAAAGTCTCCAATATTCGCCAGCAGTTTAAGAAAAACCGCTTCGAATTGGTATTTTCCGGAAATTCCGATGAGCTTTCAAGGCAGCTCCGGGGACATTGTCGGATAGAAGCCAGCGGAATTCGGGAAGATGGCAATGCCTACCTGCTCCTGCAATTGCCAAGTGGTCACCAGGGCAATGATATTTTACGTTATGCGCTTGAGCTGGTGCCAATTCACGTATTCAGAGAGGTATTGCCCTCGATGAACGAAGTTTTTATACAAGCCGTTAAACAACCTCAACCCTATTCGATATGAGCAAGGTCAAGCACATTATAGCCCGCGAATACCTTACCCGGGTGCGTAAAAAATCGTTTATTGTAATGACCATCCTGGGGCCGTTGCTTTTTGCTGCCATGCTCATTGCTCCAATCTGGCTAACTCAATTAGAAGACAACGAAGCTAAAACTATTGTAGTGGTGGAGTACGATCGATTTGGCGAACCTGTACCCGATAGCCTATTGGTGTTTAAAGGCGTTTTTCAGAATAAACCTTTGCTTACCTTCGAATACCATGGTGGCCTTGCGGAGACTATGGTCGAATCGCTTGCAAAAGAGTCGAATTATTATGGGTTTTTAAAAATCAGGCATAACGTAATTTTCAGTGGGCAGGATGTATCGGTAGAGTTTTTGTCTAAAGAACACCCAAGTTTGGGTTTGGAATTGCAGCTTACCTCTACACTCGAAAATTACCTGCAAAGCAGAAAACTGCTTACCTACAATGTTCCACCGGAAGTATTAAAATCGCTCAAAACCCATGTCAGTTTATCGTCTAAACTGCTCGATAAAGATGGATTTAAAGACAAGGGCAACGTAAACCTGAAGCGCATTGTGGGGTATGTGTGCAGCATGCTTATTTATGGCTTTATCTTTTATTTTGGCTCGCAGGTGATGCGCGGGGTGGTCGAAGAGAAAACAAATCGTATTATCGAAGTAATTATTACCTCGGTAAAACCTTTTCAGCTGATGCTTGGCAAAATTGTGGGTATCGGTCTTGTGGGCCTCACACAGTTTTTAGCTTGGATCCTGCTTACCATTCTTATTTTTCAGGGAGCTTCCAGCTTTTTGATGCGCGAAAAAATGAACGATGTGGAGGCAATGCAAAACCAACCCACGGAATTGTTCGAATCGACTCCTGCCGCAGATGTGGCTACCATCGAAGAGCCGGAGTTTGATTTCTCGGGTATGATTGAGATGGTGAAGGATATTGACATTGTACTTATTTTCGGCTTGTTTCTGTTTTATTTTTTAGGGGGCTATTTATTGTATGCGGCCATGTTTGCCGCCATTGGTTCGGCAGTAGACAACGAAACCGACAGCCAGCAGTTTATGTTTCCGGTCACCATACCATTGATAATTTCCATTATTGTAATGGCCAATGCAATATCCGACCCTTCGGGTTCGGTGGCATTCTGGTTTTCGATGATACCCTTTACTTCGCCCATTATCATGATGGCCCGGATTCCCTTTGGTGTGCCAGCCTGGCAGGTGGTTGCCTCGATGCATATTCTGATAGCCACCTTTATACTTTTAACCTGGCTTGCCGGTAAAATTTATCGAACTGGAATTCTAATGTATGGCAAGAAACCGAACCTTAAAGAGATTCTGAAGTGGATGCGCTACCAGTAAAGTTATTTTGTTAATGGGCAAGGGTATGGTTAAAGATAGAGTCTATAAATCCCACCTAAATTAAATCGTGCAACATGGCTATTTTTACAAGAGATGCCGTGTTTTTGGCTCCCAGCTTGGTAAGTAAATTTTTGCGGTGACTGTCGACAGTAAGCGGGCTGATAAACATCTGTTCTGCTATTTCGTTGTTGGTGAGGCCATCCGAAATATATCGCATGACTTCTACTTCTCGTCGGGTAAGCACCGGCAATCCGCCATCGGTTTTGCTCGATAAAACTTGTTGCGATGTTTTGCAAAAGTATTTATTTCCTTGTTTTACTGCGGCAATTGCTGCCATTATTTCTTCCGAATCTGAATTCTTAACCAGGTATCCACTGGCACCGTTTTCCACTATTTTCTCAATAAAGCTGCGCGAACCGAACGAGCTTAATGCAAGAACCTTTATTGCGGGATGCATTTTAAGTATCTGCTTGCATAAATCAATTCCGTTGATGTCTGGCAGGTTTATGTCGAGAAAAACGACTGAAGGGATATAGTTTTTGAGTATCTCAATGCATTCTGCACCGCTTGAAGCCACCGGACATGAAACACATATGCCATTATCGGCAAGTAATTTCTGAAGGCCTTCGGCCACCAGTGGGTGGTCTTCTACAATGAGAATCTCGTTCATGAAAACTGTGAAAGGTTTCTAAATGTACTAAAAAATCCTTATAAAACCTTTCAGTTAGATTTCAAATTCAATTTCCACCTCCGTGCCTTTTCCAGGTGCTGTATGAATATCTATGATTCCATTAAAACTTGCTACACGCGATTGAATGCTGCTAAGTCCAAAAGACCTGCTATTATCGATCTTTTGTATATCAAAGCCTGCTCCATCGTCTTGCACCGTCAGACTCAGTCTGGATTCTTCCTGAACAAGTTGCACAAGTATTTTCTTTGCTCCGGAATGTTTGAGAGCATTGTTAACCAGTTCCTGTATGATACGAAATGCGGTAATCTCAAGGTTCTGTTCAACGGGTACTTCAATTCCATAAAATCTGAATTCAGTTTGTATGGCATCTCCTGGGCTTAAGGTGGAACAAAAATCGGAAACGGCTTCTTTTAGCCCATACTTTAATAGCACTTCGGGCATAAGGTTATGGGCTACCCGTCGTAGTTCCGTTACCGACAAATCGAGGCTGTTGATTGCATTATCGAAATTAGTTTTTCCCTCCTCGTCGAGGAAATAATTGCCTTTTAAATTAGATAGATTCAGTTTTATTCCGGAAAGCATGCCTCCGAGACCGTCATGCAAGTCGCGGGCAAGCCTGCGACGCTCTGTTTCTTCGCCCGAAAGAACAGCTTGGGTGGCAAGTAGTTGTTGGGTTTTTAATAATTCGCTATATTTTTGTTCTGTAATTATTCTCTTTTGTTTGTGATTGTGGAGAACAAAGTATGCCACAACACTCCCCAATAACATAAATCCAGCAAGGGAGAGCATCATGATGGTTCTTAATTTCTTTTCTGTGGTAAGTTGAATTATTTCCTTCTCCTTTTTCTCGGTTTCAAACTTAACTTCCATTTCAGCAATTTCTTTTATTCGGGCTTCGTGATTTACCTCATTTGAAAGTTCGACATATTTATCAAAAGAATACTCACCGTTCGGAAAATCTCTAAGCCCCATGTAGATGTATGTGAACAAGTAATAGTTTACTTGCATGTAGTTTATGTTTGAAGTATCTGTAACTTCTAAAGCTTTTTTTGCTAATTCTAGCGAGTTTTTATAATCTTGTTTTTTATAATAAGCCAGCGAAATCTTACGATAATTTTCCATTCGCAGATTATTATTTTCAATTTCGCTAAGCAATTGCATAGATTGTTTGTAGATGTTTATGGCTTTATCCTGATCCATAGCATAAACAGAATAATAATCGCCAAGACTACCCAAAGCATTGGCTTCATTTATTGATGCTCCTTCTTCGTGAAACAATTGAATTGCCTCGTTTAATGACAATCTAATATTTGTAGTATCATTTTTCTGAAAATAATATTCTGAAAGGTTTGTTAAGCATGAAGCAATACCAATTTTATGGTTTTCCTTCCGAAAGAACTTAAGTGCTATGCTTGAGTATTGGAACATCTGTTCTATCTCGCCAAGATTAATGTACAATGCTCCAATATTGCTATTTATAACAGCTTGATTGTGAACATCGTTTTGCTTCTCGTATATTTTTAAAGATTTTTGATAATACGATAAGGCCAAATTGTAATTACCATTATCGGCTTCTATATTGCCTAGTTCTTTAAATACAAATCCTAAGGGTAAGGTGTCGCCATTTTCGAGATATATTTTTTCTGCTTTTCTGCAATAAATACCAGCACTGTCTAGTAGATTCCTTTTATAATAGGCTGTTCCCACATTCTGGTATGAAAGAGCAATTAAATTATTGTTTTTCGACTTAATTGATAATTCCAATGCTTTAAATGCAAATTCTGATGCTTCTTGAGGATTATTCTCAAGCACCTTATGGCTTAAGTTGTTAAGTATTGAAGCCTTTTCAGCATTAGAAAATGCCGGACTACTTACTACCAAATTTAGGCTATCATTATATTCGCTTTTTTGTGCATATAAAGCGAATAAAAAATTTAAACTTACTATGCTGATTAAAAGTCGTTTCATTTATGAAATATTTTTTATGTCATTTCTTATATCGGACAAGCTTAATATTCACCAATAATTAGTTTTTTACTCTAGTTTTTTGAGAAGTTGTATTTGGCATGAATTATTTTGATAATTATATTCTTTCGTTAATCAATGTAGAATCTTCTATGTTTTTTATTTGTCGTTTTCTTAATACATCCAGTTAGAAATATCTTCAAGAAAGACCAACTCTAACATCTATTTATTCTCTTATTTTTATGCGTCATAACAACATAAGAGGCCTCTTTTTTATGCCGATTAAAAAAATGATTATTTTTGTTCATAAACAAAAATTAAGGAATTTATGAAATCATTTATATCATTAATTTGTATCTCATTCATTTTAATTGCTTTAAATACTAGCTGCGAAAAAGAAGCTCCTATTGTTCCTGAAGGGGCGATCATCAGAAAACAAAGTGCCGATGAACATAATATTGTTTCAAATGAGGAGCAAGGGACTAAAAAAAGTATTATTGGGAATATAAGATAATTGTTAAACCCAAAGCTTTTAGATAAAATTTTTGGATTATAATTTATTTTAACCCAAACTCAACCTTAATTTCGGTTCCTTTCCCGGGAATGCTCATGATATCAAAAACCCCGTTCAACGCATTTACCCTCGATTTTAAACTTTTAAGTCCCATTCCTTTGAATTCAGATATTTTATCGATATCGAATCCTTTTCCATTATCTTCAATCGTTAAGTTGATACGTTCCTTATCCTGAACCAAATCGATCAATACTTCCGAAGCTCCTGAATGTTTCAGTGCATAATTAACCAGTTCCTGGGCAATACGGTACAGAGCAATTTCGATATTTTGATCCATTCTTTGATTCTCGCCATAAAATCGAAATTGGATGTTAATTTCTTTCAGGTTTTCGAGCGAGGTGCAGAAATCCGTCAAAGCATCTTTTAACCCGAATTTAATTAGCGCTTCAGGCATCATGTTATGTGCGACCTGACGGAGTTCATGAACAGATTTGTCAAGTAATTCCAAGGCATTTCCAAAGTCGGTTTTACCTTTTTCATCCAATATAAAATTCCCTTTCATGTGTCAATAATTTTTTCAATGGTCACATCGAAGTTTCAGGGTAGTTCGTTTTTGCAGGATAAAAATACATCCAGTCACCCTTTCAAATGATAGAAGACTGTTTCCATTTCTGTACCTGAGCCATTGCAACGATTGGGTCGTTCAAAACTAACATTTTAAGGCTAAATAAAAATCCACGAAAAAGGGGATATTTCGATCAGGGCAAGGGCATAGCTTTGTTGATGGTTAAAGTTAACAAAAGTTATATGAAGCCTGAATTGGTTTTACCATCAAAGGAGTTAAGCAAACTCGTAGTTGGTTATCTGAGTGCGATAAATGACGAGAATAGTGAGTATTTTAAAAACCTTGTCATTCCGGTTGAAACTGTAAGTTTGGTTTTTTTTCTTGACAAGAGTGGCTCAATTCTCTCGATGAATGGGAATATCAAACTCCCCGAATACTTTATTCTATCGCCCAAAAGTAACCATCGTATCATTTCAGATACTCCTTCGGAACTTTTTATTGTTTTTTGCCGGGTTTCGGCTTTTAGTGCAATTTTTAAGATATCGCCCACTGTATTTTCCGGCAAGCGCTTTATCACCACCGATCTCTTCAGGGGATACCCCATGCTCAAAATCCTGAAAGAAATTACCCCTTTGAATGAGCGAATTGCTTTTTTCGAGAATTTCATTCTCAATAATACTGCTCTAAGAAGCTATAAAGCGATTATAACAGATGAATTTCGTTCCGATTTATTTTTCCCTGAGTACGAAATTAATCAACGCGAAATTAATCATCCAACGCAATCAGGAAATAAAATTTTCCTGAAGAATGATTACCTGAGCGCAGGACGATAGCTATAGTGGAATGCTGAAAATAGCGAATGGCTGTTGAATTGTCTTTATGTTGAAATTTCGACATCGACCAAAATCCACGAAAAAGGGGATATTATTCACCACACGGTAATCTACTTTTGATCTAACCAACACCTACAAAATACTACATCGTGAAAACAAGAATTGTTCTTTTAGCACTTTTTATTCTGGGTTCAAGCCGAATACAGGCACAAGGCATCGAATGCGGTTATCGGTTTATCTATGGTTTCGATCTGGAAGTTATTGGGTTTAACCCACACACTTATTATAAAGTTGTTGAGCTGGAAGAAGACGAAAACGGCCCTGTTGACGGGCCACTTCGTCAGCAGTTTGCTCAATGGCGTATGCTGAATTATGCCAACGAGGCTTATTACACAAATATCAAATACTCAGAAAGTGCAGATGAAAGGTTCAAGTTGAGTAAAGGGCCTCAAAATAGCTCGCCCACTGTATCTTATGATAAACTTTGCTACGGAAGCCCAACAAAGAATTATAGTTATTACTGGGGCGATTTCAAGAATTCCGTTTCGTTTGCACAATTGCCTCCACCACCTTTTTCCGAGATGCTTGATTACATAATTTTTGGCACTGTTACAAACGAAGAGCGAAGTACTGCTTCTAATTTGCAAATTAAATGCATCAATTTCCGCGAAAATCAAACCATTTTCGAGCGGTGGGATGTCATTGACAGTCCTGAATCAGCCTATAATGTTGTTGAAGGTGCTAGTAAGGAAATGATTTCACATCTGGTAAATTCACGCATTGCGGAATACGAAAAAAACAAACGCGATAAATCGAACGAAGAAGATAATGGCGAGGTTGCCATTGAACCTAAGTTCGAATTTGACCAGGCATCGTACGAAGTGGAATACGAATCGTTGTACGATAGGACTGAGGAAATTACTATTACACTTACCGATTGCGATGGGGAGCCCTTGAAGAATAAAGAAATTCTTGTAGAAGTGAAAAAGGGGTCGATTTTGGAGGATAAGGTAAAAACCGATGAGGACGGTAAAGCCGAAGTCACTTACCTGGCCCCTGAAAATAGTTGTACCGACCAGATTCGTGCTTCGTGGAAATTTAAATACCCCAGTGGAAGAACCAACAAAGCAACAAAAAGTGCTTCTATAAAAGTGAAAGCACCGGTTAGAAAAATTGAAGCCCAAATTACGATAAACACCAATTCTTCCACTTATACTCCTTCAAAAGAAGAACCACGCCAATCGACCACACAAAATTATGTAATAACCGGTAAGCTTGCCTGCGAAATTATGCGCAACCGTATTATTATGTATACCGAAACCCCCGAAAGGCGCAGCGAATGCGATGCGGGAGACCATTGCCCCATACTTTCCGGTTCGTCGAACGACATTGTGCGCGACCCAAACGATGTTACAAAAACAATAAAAGACGAAAGATATCCTTTGTATGTCGGGAGAGACTACTCTGAAATGGGATACCGGTATGTGGGGAATCAGGAAAAATATGTTCAAACAATCGTTTCAAAAGCCGAAGGCGCCAACACGATTGAATCGATCCAACTCGAAATAAAAGCATATGTTGGTGCACAAGGTGAGTTGCCATCTTTAGTTCCCCAATATGTTATCTGGCTAAATGGAGCCATGTATTTAGATAAGCTTAGGATTCACCCCGAAGGCAATGGCAGTAATATGGGCTGGGACGATTATCAGGAAAAGCTGGTACCCACTAACAATCCTAATTTCATTGGAATACCCTACTCCATAAGCGATGCCGATATTAGGTTGAACGAAAACCAGATTTACGATCAACTTATCATCAAAGATGTGAAAGGATTAGACGACTACCTGCTTAAGCCGGTAGGTTCATATACAATTACAGCAAGCGGAAACCGCTACACTAAAGATGAAAGTTTCGAATCGGAGGGCACTATAAAAGTTACCATCACTTTTAATCCGGCTCCGATAGAAAAAGATCCGGATTGGGATAATTGGTAAGCAATATAAATTATGCAACAAATTTTAATTCGAATAAAAAGGTTTAACTTCTGTCAAAATCAAATCTTTACATAACCCATAAAACCATCAATTATGAACATCATCGAAAGAGTAAAAAACATTCTCATCAAGCCAAAAGATGAGTGGGAAGTTATCAGTCGTGAAAACACCCCTGTGGCACAGCTTGTAACCAGTTATCTGCTTCTGCTGGCGCTGATACCTGCCGCCGCACAGTTTATCCGGTATGGTTTAATCGGCTACAACATACCTTTTGCCGGGCATGTTTCCGGTTCATGGTCATGGGGTATACGTCAGGCTGTAGTGTCTTATATCGCAACGGTGGGTGGAGCCTTTATCTCAGCAATGATTATAGACATGTTGGCGCCGAATTTTGCTTCTCGAAAAAATTTCAACAAAGCCATGGAATTGGTGGTGTATTCTTATACCGCTTCTTTTGTAGCTGGAATTTTTTATCTCGTTCCAGGACTTGGTTTCTTGGCTATGCTTGGAGGTTTATATGGTCTATACCTGCTTTACATGGGAATGAAACCTATGATGGAGACACCGGAAGATAAACTGGCTCCTTATTTCATTGTTAGTCTTTTGGTAATTATCGGAGTTACCATTGTACTATCCCTCATTTTAGGGGCAATACTATTATCAAGAGCAGCGCTAACAGGTGTTGGAATGCCAGGTATGTAATCAATAATACAATAGACTATGAAAACCATTCAATATACCTTACTATCAATTCTGTTTGTTTTTGCATCGTGTAAAAACAGCGGAGAAAAATCAGCAGCAGAGCAAGCTCTTACCGATAGCGAAAAAATCGACGAAATATCCGAAACGGCCGATTTAGAAAGCGATGCAAAAAAGCGTTACGAAGTCAAATCGGGAACCATTGTTTATACGGCACCCATGGGTGTGGTGCAAACCCTCACGTGGGACAATTATGGACTTATGGAAGTATTTGTAACAGAACTTGAAATGGCAGGTATTACCTCGAAAGACATTCAAATCCGCCGCGATGGATATCAATATTCATTTAAAGCCGGAGAAACAACTGGCACGAAAACCAAATGGTATACCAACGATATGCATTTCTCAAAAATGGATATGGAAGCCATGAAAAAATACAAGGTTAAAAAGTTAGCGGATGAAACCATTGCAGGTAGAAAATGCGAGAAGTACTCGGCCGAATTCGGAGGTTCACCCATGACAACCTGGGTTTGGGGTAATATTATGATGAAAACCATAACTAAATTCGGTACGGGTGAAATGATAATCGAAGCTACAAAAATTGAGGAAGGACCAGTAGCCGCATCCATTTTCGAAATACCTGCAAATATTACTTTCAGCGAAGTTTAATTCTTTCCCAGGGGGTTATTCCCCCTGGTTTTTCTTTTCATATTTACTTGTTAGAAGTAAAAATCTAAAATAAATTTTGAACTAATGGAAACAATACCAATTATCAAACTTAATAAGTATGCAATTTTCTTCGTATTGCTGGGTTTGGTCATTTTACTCTCTTCAATAAGTTTAAAATCCCAAACGCCAAAAGATTTTTCCGGCAAATGGGAATTCGATAAAACTAAAAGCACCCCGGGACAAATTGCATCGAATTATGAGGGTGTCGTAATAAGGACAATTACACAAACGACTTCAACACTTACCTATAGCGAAATCTACACTAAATCAGACAATGCTGATTGGGCGACAGAGCCTGAAGTGTATAATTTGGATGGAAAAGAGACAAGCGAAAAGTTTAGTTTGGGCATCATTAAGAAAACGGCAAAGTGGACGGATGATTTCCAATCAATTACGCTCACATACATTGATGAGAGAATTAAAGATGGAGTATCAGAGCAATTTTTGAATGCTGAGACGCTAAAAGTATCGGATGATGGTCAAACATTAACCATTAAGACATATTCAAAAAATCCTGTTCAGGGAGAAACAACAAGCTTGAGTATATACCATAAAAGGGAATAAATACTTTAGCTAATTGATTTTTACAATGCTTTTTGTAAGCTGCAATGCTATTTTTTCACATAATTAGCAGATCCTGAAAATTCCACGAAAAAGGGGATAGCATTAGGTACCCTCAAATTGTACTTTTAATTCAAACACATACCATTAAAGCTCTACAATATGAAAACGAAATTATTTGTTTTAATGCTTGCATGCATTTTTAGTTTAGTGTTGCCTGCACAGGTAATCGATGTAAAAGGAAAGCTAAAAAATCAGTCGCTCAACCGAGCCAATCTCCGGACAGATCAGGGAATTGACAAAGGTTTGGATGTAATTGAGGGAGGAGTAAAAGATGCGGTCACGGGTGAAGGAGAAAATGACGATGACCAGTCGAAAAAAGACGAATCAAAAGAGGTGGAATCAGATGAACAGCTTGCCTCGGATGGTAAATCCGGCGGCCAGAAAAAACAAGACGATCCTAAGCTGGAATCGTACTCAAAGTTCGATTTTATACCGGGTGAAAAAATTATTTTCTTCGACGACTTCAGTCAGGATGCTGTTGGCGATTTTCCAATGCTATGGAATACCAACGGCTCTGCCGAAGTGGTTACCACCAATTTATTCCCTGGTAACTGGATGAAGTTTGTGATGTCTGAGTGTGTTTGGACCGACGAACTTTTAAATCTTCCGGAAAACTTTACCATAGAATTTGATGTTATCCCGACAGGAGGCCTGGAGGGCGACGGTATGAGTGGTTATGGGTTCAGGCTTATGCAGGCAAAGAATGCCAGGGCTTGGGACGGCGGATCGGCTCCGGGCGAGGGAGGTTTTTATTTCAATGTTGAATATTTTGGCAGGCCAAACTACAGCACCTGGCTAAATAAAGACGATTGCCAGGCTTCTAAATTGAGCGGACATATCAACGAGGAGCAGCTGAAGCAAAAGATGAATCAGAAATACCATATTTCGGTATGGGTTCAAAAGTCCAGAGTAAGACTATACCAAAACGAAAATAAAATCATCGACCTTCCTAAAGCATTCCCTACTGGCTGCCTGAAACCCGACCGCATTCGGTTTGAATACGGTGCAGCCATGATTTCCAATATCCGCATTGCAGTGGGTGCACCCGATATGCGCAGCAAATTAATTACCGAAGGCAAGCTGGTTAGCTACGGAATTTACTTCGATGTAAATAAAGATGTAGTAAAACCCGAATCGTACGGCACACTCAAAGAAATTGCAAAAGTTTTAACTGAAAACCCCGATGTAAAAATAAAAATCGTTGGGCATACCGATAGCGACGGCGCCGATGCTGCCAACCTCGATCTTTCGAAACGTCGTGGCGCTTCAGTTAAGAATGAATTGGTAAAAACTTTTGGAATTGATGCCTCAAGAATTGAATCGGATGGAGCAGGCGAAAGTCAACCAGTTGCACCAAACGATTCGCCGGCAAATAAAGCGCTTAACCGCAGAGTGGAATTTATAAAATTGTAATGCTATGAAGAAGTATATTTTAACATCAATTGCTATAGTGTTTGCGACAGTGTTACTTGCTCAAAAAACGCCGGAAGTCTATTTAAAAGCCATACCAGCTTTGCCGAATGACTCGTGTTCTGTTACTAATGAAGAGGTTAGTTTGTACATGGAAAAAGTGCAAACACTTATTACCGAAATTAATAACGATATACACGCAAGAAACCAAAAAGCCGATGCCTGTGTTGAAGCAAACAAAGCTGTTGCTCAGGAAAATGCTGCAAAACAAATGCAACAGACGTATGGAATGTCGGATGCCGATATAAATAAAATGAAAAATTCGAAGAATATGTCGGATGCCGAAAAAAAGGAACTGGCCAATAAAATGATGATGCAGCAGACAAACATGTCGATGGATGAAGCAAAAAATCTGCAAAATATGAGCGAAGCAGGGCGCACTGCATATGCCGAAGCTTATGCAACAGAGGCAATGGCTACAAATGATCCAAATGCTAAACAACCCGCGAATATCCAGAATTCGCAAAATATAATGGAACTTACTAATCAACAACTAACCCTTAACAACGAATTGGTTAACAACAGCCAGACATTGCAAGCACAGTACAATGCAATTGATAACGATCCTGAGGCACAAAAAATGCTCAATAACATACAGAAATTTCGCGACAAAGAAGCTTCGTATGGAACCATAATTACATCTGCTCAAGTTCCGGAAATAGACACACTTGAGGCTAAAATTAAAAGAGAACAAATAAAGTATTGTGCGTATCAAACTCCAAAATACAGAGCTCAATTACGTGTACATTTGGCAAATGTGAAAGAACGAATGCCCGAGAACCGTAAAATTGGAGAAACCAACAGTGTTGTTTTGAAAGCCGAAACCGGAATTGATCTTCCTCCAGATACAAAGGATGTTGCATGTCTTGAATCAATTGTTGAATATCTCAAACGCCTGAAAGATGTGAATAAATATGTATTGTACTTCCCGGAATAGAAAACAATATGTATTTCATAAAAAACTACAACTGAATTCCCGACCGAAAATGAGAAAATTGCTGATATTGCTATTCCTGGGATTAACTGTTTTTGCCTACGGGCAGAATAATAATCCCTCCAAAGAAGAGATAAGGCAGAAAATGGCCAAAATCCGGCAAACTACGAATTGGGACGATCCGGTTGCTGCTAAAAAAGCGAATGAAGAAATAAAAGAGCTTGCTGCGCAGTTGATGGCCGCTAATAATTCACAGGCTAATCCACAAAACAATAGCGGACAGGAAGAAGGTACTGACAACAAAGATGCCCAGAAGCTGAATGAATTGAACCAGGAAATGGTCGATCAGAAAATGGATGTCTACGCACAAATATGGAAAGCTGCTGCCGGGGGCAAAGGCGCCGATATTCTGCTGGCAGAACCCTTGCGTGAAGAAATTGTTGAGGAATATAAGGCAGATGATGATAAAACCGTAAAAAATGCAGCATATCTTGAACAGATGACGACCCTGGTCATTGACCTTTCTATGCCCGGTGTACAGGCAGTTATCGATCAAATGCCAAATTTCTTGGGGATTAAAGTATTGGTAATTACAGCAGGTGAACATCCTGTTCCGGTAAATATTAGCGCAATACTCAAAAATGCCTCCGGTTATCCGTTGGAAACTTTATACATCATAAATTTTGGTGTATTTGTAAGAGATATCCCACCGGAAGTAACCGGATTTAAACGCTTATCGGTGCTGGGGCTGTTTAATAATAACATCAGTGCTTTGCCTGTAGATCTGGCAAATCTAAAAACATTAAAAGAGCTTTATATCGATGTAAACCCACTTTCAACGGTTTTCCCATGTGCTGAGTCGTTTTCATCGATCGAAAAACTGGGTATTGCCAAAACGAATATTCCCGATTCGGAAATTACCACTTTAGAAAATAAATTCCCCGGCTGCCAAATATTAACAGAATGAGAACACGAATAGTATTCCTCTTATTGATCACAGTGTTTGCCTTTGGTATGGTTTCGGCTTCTGAAACAAAGTTCTTTATTACCTTAAAATATAAAGGCGATTCACTTGCAGCTACAGCCTATGGATCTCCATTTATAACTGAGGTTTCAAATGCTATTGAAAAAACCTTTCCCTGTGCATTGGTTAACGATATAAATTCAGTAACTACTTTGCTTGGATGGGAAAGAACGCGTGCATTACTCAGCGATCGCAGCGACGAAGCCATAAAAAATATAGGTCAGGCAATGGGGTGCAGATACCTGATAAGCATACAAATTACAGTATGGAACAGCAATGTTACCTTTAACCTTACTTGCATGGACTCACAAAAAGCCGAAACCCTTGCAAATATTTTAGAAACTGGCACCCATGGAGCAGACGGCTTAAATAAAATGACCAAAATAAGCGATAAACTAATCGATGAATTGCTGGAGCTGGAAATTTGCCCTTACAAAGGCACAGTTAACATCGAAGTTAAGGGGGAGAAAGATGAAACAACTACTTCAACTTCATCGGCACCCTGTGGTGGCAATTTAACAACCACCATAACCTCTAAAATGAATTCCACATTGACCTGGAAATTTACCAAAACCGGTAGAAATGCAGCAAACGGCACAGCAACCTACGACATGAATACCAAACTCACTTCAGTAATGGATTTCTCGTGTTATCCTTGTAAAAATGGCAAAAAGGGAGCAGCCAAGATTACCGAAACAGATGAATCTGAGGCAAAAGTGGAAGGATTATCAAACGAAAGCACTTTCGAAGGCAATAAGGTAGATGATGTGCGAATTAAAATTGTATTCACAAAGGATGGCACCTATATGATTTTGGTGGAAGCTACCTCAAAAAAAGGAGTGCTAAAAACAACTACCGAAAAAAAGGTTGAAGGTACATGCGAAGACGAGTCTGAGCCCCGCGATACAAAAACCAAAAGTGTCGATGTTCCTTTAAAAGCTGTATTCGGGCCTTTTCAGGGCAGTCCCGAAGATAAAGTGCTTAGTGAGAAAGAAACCAAAGATGTTTCGCAGGGAACGGAGACAACAACCGTAACCATTGATTTTAATCTTACGCGCGAATAAAATTATGACTAGCCGGAATTGTAATATCTTAATGATTAAATTACTGAAAACCTCATTCATAGCGTCATTCCCGAGTAATCGGGAATCTAGTAAATATTTATTATATCCCCGGCTTCCGCTTTGCTTCACCGAGCTTGTCTGCCGCCAGGTAGAGATGAAGGACAATCAGTGTTTCTGCTCAATTGTTCATTCCCGATACTCATTTAAAATTAACCCTTTGTAACATGAAAATAAATACAGTGCTGTTGCTATCTTTTTTACTGGTATTGCCGACTATACTTATTGCCCAAAACAACGACAATCCGCTGAACGGCCCCAAAAGCGAATATTATCCAAGCGGGAAAATCATGAAAGAATATATTCTCTCGGATGGCGTTCCCGATGGTATTTATAAATATTACAGCGAAAAAGGGCCTCTGTTGGAGGAGCAAAAACTTGTAAAAGGTATCCGGCAGGGAATACAAAAAACATTTTACGAAAGTGGACAGGTTCATATGGAACAAAACTATGAAAATGGTGTCCCGCAAGGACTATCTAAGGAATACTACGAAAACGTAACACTAAAATCGGAAAGCAATCTGACCGGGGAGCCTTGGGAATATTCGGGATATACGAATACTTTTTACGAAGATGGGAAAAAACATACTGAAAGTCAGATTAGGCATGGTGAAATCACTAGCTCTGTTTCATACGACCGGGAAGGACGGGTAAGTTCGGAGTACACTGGGGGAACCACGTATGATTACTGGTATGAAGAAAATGGCAAAAAGCATGTTTTAATTAACGGTGTGCCACAAGATTAATTTATCCTAAAGAATAGTATTCCAAGTTGCTTGCTGCATGGCAGTTATTAACGAACAATTCAGGTTTAACTCATTTTATAAAATAGTATGAAAACTCCATTTTTTGCAATCCTGGTTTTTACAATCCTGGTTTATCGTAGCAATGCCCAGGAACTTCCACTGGTTTTAGAAAAACAGGGCACATTCGAAATTCTGAACCGTACCGATTATGTCGGTTCGGATTGCAGTTTTACAAAAGCCGAAATGACAGCAAACCTTCAGAAAATTAATGAACTGGTTGCTATTATAAGAAAGAATCAGGTGTTAAGCGAAACGAAAGGCTTCGATGGCCGGGCGCGGATTTATACCACTGTTGCCTGCCAGTACGAAGGGGTTTATGGGGTCCCTTCACGCATTAGTTTCGAATTTGCTGCGTGGTACCGAAAAAAGGATGGAACTGAAGTCCGCGGCTTGATAGAACCACCCGAATGGTCGATTTATTTAAATATGGTTCAGCCCGGCTGGTCTGCAGGTTTTTCCCGCAACCCGGATTTCTTTGCCATTCCCGAAAAAAAGGAAACCATAGCGCAGGGAATCGACGTGTATGATGGCGAATATTTTGTATTGTATGACCCGGCCAAGCCCGATTACTGGCTGCCTGTCACCGTAAAGGAGGCTTTCGATGTGGCATATGCCGAAATTAAACGTAACTCCGATGAAATTCAGTGGGCATATTCAAAACAAATGCTGGATGAAGAGTGGGCTGCTATTCCGCCATCGGACTGGAACAAACACGCTACGATGAGCGGAATGCTTTCTCGCGTTGGTACCCTCACCGGATTTCCGAAAATAATGAAGATAAACCCGGCCTATTGGGACAAAAGCAGGTTAAAATCCGAAATCCAGCTAATAACTTTTCATATGATTACCAACAAAAAATTCCTTGAACAGCGCACACAGGAATATCTGAAGGCCAATAGCATAAGTTACCACTGCGCCCGCTTCGAGGAATCGCTCGATATAAATTTTCCTAAAACCTTATTGCCTATTATTACAGCTCATTAACAGCCAGTTTTTTAATGAAATCAATACAACTTTTTGTTATTCTGATACTCTTGTGCGAAAGCATATTCTCACAATATGACGACACAGAAAACCGCCAATTGTGGTTGATAACGGCCAAAATTTCTACAACCAAAACCCACCAAAGAGACACATCGTCGACATTCGATGCAGGAGGCCATGCATGGTCCAAAGAAAGTCACCAGTCTGCACAAACTTCAGCCAGCGGACAAATTACTGCGGTCGTCGAGAACCAGGCAGAAAATCCTGACCTTGAATTCCTATACACCTCTGATGCCGGCGAACCCCTAAGTTTTTCTGTTACCGGTAAGGGAACATATAACTCATCATCGAAACACCGCGAAACTATCGATGGTAAAGTTGTAGACGAAGATATCCGGAGTGATAATGTTTCCGGCTCAGCAAGGCCCGAAGCTTCTATTCATTTCCAATATTCCGGTGAGTACAAATCTGCGAGCGCCAGCATTGATATAAAAGCTGTAGGTTCCTATTCAGGAAAAATGTTTGATGGGGAATGGAAAGATTATGGTGGCGATTACGACGACTACAATATATGGTGTTCGGGAGGCTGTGACCTTGGCTCCGACAGGAATTGCAACATTAACAAAACAGCCAATGGTTATTCTGCAAGTTGGAAATCGAGCGAAAGTAAAAAACGCTCCACGGCAAGCGGCCCGGAATTTACCACCGAGGAACACACCCTGGAAATTACAATTGTTCCTTACAAAGAGTCGGACAAACCGGCAATAACATTAGCCGGTTGCAAAAACATTGGTGTTGGAGAAACTGGCACGGTTACCGCCACCGCCAAACCCGAAGGAGGAAGCTATAAGTTCTGGGTAGAACCTGGCGATATACTTTCTGTAACTTCCGATGGCTCAGCTACGGCAACCGTCAACGGAGTAATGCCGGGTGAGGGTGTGCTAATGGTGGAATACACCACCCCGGATGGAAAAACGGCGCAAACTTCAATGGAAGCCTCGTGTGTTAGTATTGAATCGTACAACGGTGGTGAAGAAATACCTCAAATCGCGTTGTATGATGTTGATGGGAATAAAAAATCGGGCATTTTAACCATATCGGTTACCGGACAACCAGGAAATGCCGCTGAACTCGTGAAATTTGAGCCGGCAAATCCCGGAATCTTATCGGCGGTTGGCATAGGAAACAAAGTTACACTTCAGGGTATTGTCGAAGGAAGCACCATGCTTCAGGCAAAATCGGAATGTGGCGCTGCTGTTGGGCCTGCTGTAGAGGTTGAGGTTGTTAAGTGCGACGACGAAACTATTGCCACCATAGAAAGAATAAAAGAAGCAGCATTAGAAAACTTAGAAGAGGCCACAGAAGAATTACAAAGTTATGCAGGTTCTCCGGAATTTGAAAAAGCCAGGGACGAACTGGTGAGTTCAACTATTGAATTGCTAGCAAAAGCCGGCCTCACTATTATTGCGAATGGTAAAACATCGGGAGCTGTAAAAGTAACAGCCGAGATTGCCGACAAAGGAAGCGCCTTGTCAGAAATAATTGCCAGCAGCAACCCCGAAGAACTAAAAAACAATATTGGCAAAACAGCTTCCGGAGAATCGTTTGAGAAAATAGTGAAAAATCAGTTTGGGGAAGTTGTTGAGGGACTTTGGGGAAAATCGTTAAGTGCAGCAATTGGGGTTCTTGAAGTACAACAAGCAGCCGAGAAATTCGGCAATAATATTGGAGAAATCCTGAAACACGAAGAGGTAATGAAAAGTGTAGTCGAGAATTACGAAAAAGCACACAGAGACTTGAAGCGCATAACTTATCGCGAGCAGCAGTGCAACAGTCAAACAGAAGAATCCGAAGACGAGGATATCGAACTAGCCGATTTAACTCCGATTCCGGGCGAACAAACCCCTTCAACAAATCCAACTCCTACAATAGAACAACCAACAGAACAGGAGCCGCAAAACGACCAACCGACAGATGAAACACCTGCAACTGACGATGAAGTTCTGGTTGACCCCGAACCTCCAACTATACCTCCAAAACAAGTTGGGTTACCTTATGAGCCAGAAGAATGTGGATGTAACAGTTCGCAAAACCTTACGGTAAAATCAACCGATTTTGCAAAGTTGGGCGGCGGTATTAAAAACCTTGGTGAATGTGTCGAAGATTTCAGGAGCACATCGCTAACGGATTATCAAAATGCACTGCAAGAGTTGTCGTCCCTATCCGGGTCGCTGTCGGAATTGCTCAAAACAGATGCGGAAGCATTTTTAGTGAAGGCAATTGAATCGAAACCACAGCTCGATGAGCTTGTTATTAAGGTCAAAGCATACGAAACAGCGGGTGAGGATTTTCTAAATACACTGGTTAAATGTCCGGAATCGGTAACTACCGGTATGGAAATCTTTCAATCGGCCGAAACGATAACCATCGAATCGATTGATACAAATTATTGACAGCAATCTGGAAAGTATTTGTTTAAAAAACGCTTCTGCTGAATAAATCCGATTAAATAAAAATTACCGGATTGGTAATGCTGGAGAAATGGACAGTAAATACTATTGTAGTAATAAACAGATATCAAAACAATCAAACCATAGTTTAATAGCATTAATCTCAAGGTGAGAATAAGCAAGTTAGTTTTAGGATAAAGATTATATTTTGTATTATTTAATTGCCCCGGGCTTAAGCCCGGGGCAATTAAGGGTTTTAGCCCAAA
The DNA here is from genome assembly GCA_016699695.1 of Bacteroidota bacterium. Taxonomy (NCBI): domain Bacteria; kingdom Pseudomonadati; phylum Bacteroidota; species Bacteroidota bacterium. The sequence goes on along the minus strand of CP065006.1, from coordinate 1,249,068 downwards.
AGGTTAATTTTTATTTGACAACAGTTTATTTAATAAAAAAATGAAAATCATTACGCTTTTAACCACCGCATTTATATTTTCGGTTCTTTCACACGCACAAGAGACAAAATGGTTACTGAATAAAGAAGGGAAATACCGCTTCGAAAGCCACCTGCTGGAAAAGTCATATAGTCTGCGTAATGCAACACTAAGCTCAACCGTAAACCTTGCTTTTAAAAAAAATGTAGCCGATGCAGCAGAATGGTTCCATCAAAACCATCCCATGCTTCTTAACCCAACAGGTTACGACCTGCGGGCACTAACTACCTGGGTTTGGGGCGATTTTTCGACAATTTCCGAATCGGAATATGGTATACCGGCGTCATTAGATTTTTTATTTGAAATTTTCGACTCAAAAGGTGGAAAATGGACCATTGAACCTCCCCAATCCGGAATTATGATAAACAATATTGCCGGTGGGCACGATGGTTGGTTTTTTACCCCCGAATCCATCGTTGAAGACGGTTCGCGATACGACCTTTCTCAGGCAGACAAAGTCAATAAAGCGCTTCAGCAACTTAGCTCGTATTTCCCTGTTTTCCCACTTAAAAGGCAGCTTTCCCCGGGAGTTAATGAGTATGAGTCTTACCCGGGAGGAAGAACAACCATTGTGGTTTTCAACCCCGAAAGGCCCCCGTTTTGGATTCCGGTTACCGTAAAGGAGATGGCCGATGCCCACCTGGCATATTATTCCTTGTTCCAAAAAGTTGAAATCGACAGAATGGTGTTGGAAGAACTGAAGAAGGAAATTGCAGAACTAACTCCTGCAGAATTGGCCGCACCGGCATATGCGGGGCACGATTCACACTTTGTGTTAAAAGTCAACGGGCGCGGACAAGGTTTGCAGATTATGCGCTTCAACCCTGATTATTGGGATAAATCGTTACCACAGTCTGCCATTCAGTTTATGTCGTTTTGGAATGTAAACCTAAGTGAAGAACAGCAGGCAGAAGATTTGAAAAGAAGAGGCTATCCCAAATACTCACAGCTATTTATCAATCAAATTAACTGGAGCGGAGTTGCCGGACTGATTGAGAAAGGGAAATAACCAAAAAAGAATATACGTATCATTAATAGTCGAGTATTGATTTTTCCAAAGAGCCAGCAATGTAACACACTTTTATATGGCTGAACAAATTTTCCTGATGCAGAGCTATATTTTTAAATGCATAATTGGGTGTCTATTTGCTGAGTTAGCGTACAATTTAAGTAGCCAAAGGACAATAGGTTAAACGAAAATAATATTAGAGTTTCTCCAGCTTCACTGTAAAATGCCTCATCAATGGTGCCTCATGAACTATCCGGTAGCCACTTTTAAGATCTTCGCGCCTATCATAAACATTTTTAAGTGCAGCTGCTACCACTTGCATATGGTTGTTGGTATAAGTACGCCGCGGAATAGCCAACCGTAAAAATTCTATGGCCGGATAACGGTTTTCGCGCGTAACTGGATCGCGGTCGGCCAGCAGTGTACCTATTTCTACTGCACGCACCCCTGCTTCTTTGTAGAGTTCGACAGCCAGGGTTTGTGCAACAAATTCTTCTTTTGGCAGGTGGGGTAAAAAGGCATTGGCATTCACAAAAATCGCATGGCCTCCGTAGGGGTGCTGCACCGGTATGCCATAACCGTCGAGCAGTTCGCCCAGATAAGCGGTTTGCTTAATTCGTGCATCCAGAATCTCAAAACTGGTACCCTCGTAAAGTCCTGTGGCCAGCGCATCCATGTCGCGCCCAGACATGCCACCATAAGTCAGGTAACCTTCGAAAAGGATGTTGAAGCTTGAGGCTTTTTCGAACAAGCTGGCATTGCGCATGGCAATAAAGCCACCCATGTTCACATAGCCATCTTTTTTGCTGCTCATGGTCATGGCATCGCCATGGCCGAACATTTCTAGTACAATTTCGCGTATGCTTTTTTCGGCATATGCTTGTTCGCGGAGTTTAATAAAATAGGCATTTTCTGCAAAACGGGCGCCATCGAAACAAAGCATTATGCCATAGCGGTTGGCAAGAGACTTTACCTGTTTAATATTTTCCATCGATACAGGTTGTCCGCCGGCTGAATTGTTGGTGATGGTAATCAGAATGAAGGGAATTTTTTCTGCCCCATGCTCCAGAATTGTTTTTTCCAGCTTCGTCAGGCACACATTTCCTTTGAAAGGGAAATAATTCGAAGTGTCTTTGGCCTCGTCTACCGTGCAATCGATGGCACGCGCCTTTCTGAATTCGATATGCCCTTTGGTGGTATCGAAATGGCTGTTGCCGGGTATAATGTCACCCTCCTTGATGAGTGCCGAAAAAAGCACATTTTCGGCAGCCCTTCCCTGATGGGTAGGTAAAAAATACTCAAATCCTGTAAGACTACTTACAGACTCTTTTAGCCTGTAATACGATGATGCACCTGCATAACTTTCGTCGGCCTGCATCATGGCTGCCCACTGATGGTGGCTCATGGCTCCGGTGCCAGAGTCTGTGAGCAGGTCGATAAACACCTGTTCGCTGCGTAAATTAAAAAGATTATAGTGAGCCTCTTTTATCCATTGCTCGCGTTCATGACGTGTGCTGGGGCGTATGGGCTCCACCATTTTTATTTTGTATGGCTCTGCATAAGGGATTTCCATTACTGAAAGTGTTTAATGAGAAAAATAAAGCAAAATTGTTGTGAGGGGAAGAGAAAAACTATGCAGAAAAAGAATCACGCTTTTTGATTTGCCGAAAAAGGATTTTTGGCAATGATTGGATTTGAACTACGTTGGTATGATAGTAAGCCTTCAACTTTGCACTTTTAAGTGGGCTAAAAGTAAAGTTTATGTTTTAGATATAAAATGATTTATTTCAAAAATATCAATTCATAAGTCATTTGCCTGAGGTATTTCGGATTTTTGCCATTTGGGCTCATAGGGATTTTACTACTTTTACCAATGAAACAAGATTTCTATGAAACGCATTGCCGTGCTCGATTTGGGTACCAACACATTCAACATACTTATTGCCGAGGCAGACGAAAAGGACTACACCATTCTGCACAGCGGGAAACGACCAGTTAAGCTGGGAGAAGGAGGTATCAACCGGGGAGAGATTATTCCCACAGCTATAGCCCGTGGACTGAAAGCCATTGAAGAATATGCCCAAATAATTCGGCAGTATAAGGTGACAGAATTGAAGGCTTTTGGCACCTCTGCACTCCGGTCGGCTTCCAATGGCTACTTGCTTACGGATGCCATCAGGGAATCTACCGGCATTGAAGTGGAAATTGTGTCGGGCGACCGCGAAGCCGAACTCATCTACCTGGGTGTAAGACAAACCCTGTTGCTCAACAACAAAAAATTTCTTATCCTCGATATTGGCGGCGGAAGTAACGAATTTATCGTGGCCGATACCCACAGAATTTATTGGAAGAAAAGCTACAACCTGGGCATTGCCCGCTTGTTGGAACGCTTCAAACCTTCAGATCCTATTGCCATCGAGGAAGAGAATGAGATCCGAAACTATGTGCAGTATGAATTGCGGGATCTTTTGGAGGTCTTGCAGCACAATTCCATCGACACTCTGGTAGGGGCATCCGGATCGTTTGAGACCTTTGCACACTTAATAAGCAATACGGAGGCAATAGAAACACAAGGCGAAACAGAGGCCATTTCGAAGGAAATTCCCCTTTCGCAGTTTTATAAATTGCACGCCATGCTTTCGGCTTCGACCAAACAGGAGCGCGGGTTGATGAAAGGAATGGAGCCCATGCGAATTGAGATGATTGTGCTGGCCAGCCTTTTTGTAAAAATCCTGTTCGAAAACCACACTTTTACCACCCTCTACCAATCGAATTTCTCGCTGAAAGAAGGGGCAGCTTACGAAATGGTAAACTAAGATCTTAAGAATTGAACAATCTCTTATCTTTTCAACCCATCTTGCAGCTTGAGTAAAAACATCTAAATTTAGCACTTCAACCTTTCAATATAAATAGCATGGCCCAGATACTGGTAATCGACGACGAACGCAGCATACGCAATACCCTGAAAGATATTCTCGAATACGAACAACACCAGGTTGATCTGGCCGAAAACGGACCTGCTGGCATTGAATTCTTCAAACAAAAGGTATACGAACTGGTGTTTTGCGACATTAAAATGCCCGAAATGGATGGCATGGAAGTATTGCAACAGCTGATGGAAGTAAATGCCGATGTGCCGGTAGTAATGATTTCGGGCCATGGCACCATCGAAACAGCCGTGGAAGCCATTAAAAAAGGGGCCTATGATTTTATTGCCAAACCACTCGACCTGAACCGACTGTTGGTTACTCTTAAAAACGCTCTCGAACGCCAGGACCTGGTGAGTGAAACACGCAGGCTGAAAAAGAAAATAGGGAAAAAGGCCGACATGGTGGGTAAATCGCCAGCTATCCGGCAGGTAAAAGAAATGATCGAAAAAGTGGCACCCACCGATGCCCGAGTACTCATAACCGGCGACAATGGCACCGGGAAAGAACTGGTAGCCCGCTGGTTGCACGAAAAAAGTAATCGTGCCTCAGGACCTTTTATCGAAGTGAACTGTGCAGCCATACCTTCTGAACTTATCGAAAGTGAACTCTTCGGGCACGAGAAGGGAGCCTTTACCTCGGCCATCAAGCAGCGGAAAGGGAAATTTGAACAGGCCGAAGGGGGCACCATCTTTCTCGACGAGATTGGCGACATGAGCCTTGCAGCCCAGGCCAAGGTGCTCAGGGCCTTGCAGGAGCATAAAATATCGCGGGTGGGCAGCGACAAGGATATCGACATCAACGTGCGGGTACTGGCGGCCACCAACAAAAATATGAAGCTCGAGATAGACGAAAAGAAATTCAGAGAAGACCTCTACCACCGGCTGAGTGTGATTCTGATCCATGTGCCATCGCTCAACGACCGGAAAGAAGATATACCCATGCTGGCAGAACATTTTAACGACCTGATATGCAGCGAATATGGCCAGCCTAAGAAAGAATTTATGCCCGATGCCATCGAAGCCCTGCAGCAAATAAACTGGACAGGTAATATACGTGAGTTTCGTAACGTAGTAGAAAGGCTACTGATACTCTGCGACAAAAAAATTACCGGGCAGGATGTGAAGAACTATGCAGCGCCAATTTCGAGGTAAACTCACAAGGAACATGACAAATCCAGAGCAAATCAAAGGAATAAAGAAGCTGGGTGTATTCCTAATTTTAATAATCAGTGGCTATTTTGTTTTTTTTCTTCATCTCGATTCCGATGCGATTTTCATGTGGGACGAATCACGGCTTGCTGTAAATGGAGCCGAGATGTCATTAAACGGGAATTATCTTGTACCTACTTTTAATGGCGAACCGGATATGTGGAATACCAAACCACCTCTTATGGTCTGGCTTCAGGCAATTTGCATGAAACTTAATGGAATCAACGAGCTTTCTGTCAGGCTCCCGTCAGCCATCGCCGCGCTGGCTACTTTTCTGTTTTTGTTTTACTTCATGTTAAAGCAATTTCGAAACAGATTAATTGGCCTTGCAGCTGCACTAGGTCTGCTTACATGCGATGGCTACATTGCCATACACATTGCCCGCACGGGTGATTACGATGCATTGCTGGCCCTTCTTACAACACTTTATCTGTTTTTGTTTTATCTGACTGTAAGTAAGGACCAAGATAACATCAATGTAAAGTACTTATTTGCAGGTTCAGTTTTTGCAATATTGGCTTTTTATACCAAAACCATACAGGGATTAATATTTATACCAGCCACGTATCTTTTTCTATTGCTTTCTGTCAGATTTCGACCCAAAGCATTTTTTGGATTGACTATTTCTCTGGCGGGCATTTTACTTGTTTGCTTGGCCTATTACATTGTTCGCGAAAGAATAAACCCCGGATACATCGAAGCGAGTATATACAACGATGTTACCGGAAGGTATTTCGATCAGGTTGTTTCGCCAAAACCATGGAACTACTACCTGAAACATTTGCTAAATATGAAATTCAGTTACCTTTTCTATAGCTTGCCTTTCGTCCTATTATATGCCTACCGGCTACGTCAAAAGGCTGAAGGAAAGTTTCTACTTTACCTATTAATAAATCTGATATTCTATTTTGCAGTTATTCAGGTTAGCCAATCGAAGGGTTTGCAATACCTTGCACCTGCCTATCCTATCATGGCAGCATTATTTGGCATAACCTTCATAGCTTTCGCCAACGAACTGTTTTCCATATCCGGGGTAAAAGCTTCTAAGCCCATACTTCTTATTGTGGTTATAATTCTATTTATTTTTCCCTATATCAGTATTCTGAATAAAAACCTTACCCGATTTGATACAAACGGATGGTGGTCGATTAAATACGGGCATTATATGCACAGGGTGGTAACAAAGCAACCCGGGTTGAATGCAATTAGTATTTTACACAATGGTTACAATGCTCACCTTGATTTTTATCTTATTGCAGACCAACAAAAACAGCTTAGCACATTTAAAAAGACTATTGCAGATAGTTTAAAACCCGGTGAATATATTTTATTTTGCGGGTCGGGTTATTTAAAAAAGATTGAAGAGAAGTTTTCTTATCAACTAATCGATACTTATGAGAACTGTTTCCTGATTCGTTTAAACGAAACCACAGACATCAAAACTGAATAATTCAATTTCATGAAAAAAGACCTACCCTGTCTTGCTATTGTAGTTCCTTGTTTTAACGAAGAGGAAGTGTTGGGTGCAACTGCCGATGTGCTTCTCAAAAAAGTACATCAGTTAAAAACAAAAGGAATCGTTGCAGAAAAAAGTTTCTTAGTATTTGTGAACGACGGAAGCACTGACACGACCTGGCAAAAAATTGCTGAGCTTGGTCAGATACATCCCAACATCAAAGGAATTAATCTCGCCAGAAACTTTGGGCATCAGGCTGCATTGTTGGCTGGCATCAATCATTTTGCCCAAAAGGCAGATTGCATAGTTTCCATCGATGCCGACCTGCAAGACGATGTCGAAGTGATTGACCAGATGCTGGATGCGCATAATAATGGCTTTGACGTGGTTTATGGCGTCAGGCAGGAGCGAAAAACGGATTCCTTCTTTAAACGAACGACAGCTTTGTTTTTTTATAAAATTATGCGTTGGCTAGGAGTCGATATCGTATACAACCATGCCGACTTTAGGCTCACCAGTCGGCGGTTCAATGCCGAGCTTTTGCGTTTCGACGAACGAAATTTGTTTTTAAGAGGTATTGTACCCGCCATAGGACTCAGGCAGACCAGTGTGTTTTACAACCGCAAAGAACGAATGGCCGGCACCACCAAATATCCTTTTCGCAAGATGGTATCCTTTGCCTTCGAAGGCATCACTTCATTTTCAGTGCGCCCCTTGAGGATCATCACCATATCTGGTTTAGTCATATTTATCTTGTGTGTAGTTTTATCGGCTATCACCATAATCTCTTTCCTGAATGGCAACACTGTCCGCGGGTGGGCTTCGACCGTGCTGCCATTTTATCTGCTGGGTGGCTTGCACATTTTCTTTCTGGGCATAATTGGCGAATACATTGGCAAAATTTACAAGGAGATAAAAAAGCGTCCTCGTTATATCATTGAATCTACCCTTGAATAGTATGGAAGGTTCCTACAACGATACCCAGCTTCTTACCAATTATCCCAATGGAATTGAAAACCATTATTGGAATGCCTCACGCAATATAATTCTCGAAAAGGTTTTAAACAGGCAGCAGTTAAAAAACAAAACCTTGCTGGAAATTGGTTGTGGCCGGGGTGTTGTGGTGCAATACCTTAATGAAAGAGGTTTTGATTGCTGGGGAGTTGATCTGGCTGCAGGCGAACCAATAAAAAAAAGCACAAAAATCTATATGAGTAAAAGTGCTTTTGATCTTGATGCCTCTTTCCGAAACAAGGTAGATGCGATTTTACTGCTCGATGTGATTGAACACTTGCCCTCTCCTGAAGAATTTTTGCTGAAGGTAAAAGAATCTTTTCCGAATGCACTTTACTATCTTTTAACAGTACCGGCACGTCAGGAGCTTTGGTCGAATTACGATGAGTTTTATGGACATTTCCGGCGGTACAACAAAGAAATGCTCGTAAAACATACAAAAGGCTTGACTGGAAAAATAGTCCGGTTGACCTATTTCTTTCATCTCCTTTACTATCCGGCAAGGGTACTAAAAGGCTTGAAAATAAAACGGAATGTATATTTATTGCCACCGAAAGGCATCTTTCAGAAATTAATACATACCATGTTCAAATGGCTTTTTTATATTGAATTCAAAATTGTTCCCGGCATTGTTCCCGGCACAAGCCTGCTGGGCGTTATACGTTTGAGCGATGAAAAATAGGATTCAAATATCAGGAGGTTTGATGCTAACCGTTTCGGTGGCGATTAACCTTATACTAACTTTGCAATATTTTATTACAGCAAGTCCAAAATTTATCGATTACCTGTTTAATGCCGACCTCTTATTTATGCACACCCTCTATGACGATTTTTTTGTCAGCGGCCATGGCATTAAAGGTTGGACCTTTCCGGGGGGTCAGTTTTTCTTCCCCGATATGGCTTTGTATTTTCTGATCAGAACCTTTGTGGAGCATCCGGGCACCATTTATCTGATCTATGTTTTTGTTCAGCAAAGCCTTATTTTATTTGCTGTAGCATTACTCATACGCAATATTTTTAGTGAGGGCCATTTGTGGATTGCAGCAGCAAGCATATTGATGTTTTCGCTTATTCCGGCCATTGCCATTGTCGATAACGATTACCTTTTCCCTTTTTACCTTTATACCGTTAATTTTCATGTGGGTGCATTCCTTCTTACTATTTACTTTTTTCTTGCAATACTTGCATATTATAAAAGTCCGAGATGGTCAGGATTAGTGCTTATTTTTATTTTAGTTTTTTTAGGATATGTTTCAAGTAAGCTTTTTCTTTTAATGGGTATCGTACCCTCATCTATAGCATTTTTAATAATACTCTTATTCGGTAAACATAAAAGGAATTGGATTAAAGCCATGGTGGTTATTGCGTCTGGATTTGTTTTGGCGATGATTACTTCACGTATGCTTGAGCTATATTTAATAAACGTTATTAAGTATAATACCAAGCCCGACTTTGCTAATATTTCCTTTTCTGTTAATCTTTTTAGCCAGCAGTTATTCGATTATATCAAACATTTGAATATTCGTTCTTTGGTAATATTAAATTACTTTATAGTTTTTGGCATTGGTATTTGGTTATTTTTTAAGAGTTTAAGCAAAAGAGATGCCTTCGAAATGCTTTGGATTTCCATGGTGATAGTTTATCTGGCCGGAGTTTTTCTTGGTCCCATTATTACTGGCATGTATAAGTATACTCCACAAATACGATATAATATTTCAGTTTTTTATTTAGGACTCATTATGCTTTTCCCATTTCTATTGAAGCTTAACAGAACCAGATTAAAAACGGTGAAGATTTCGACTGTCTTTTTGATGCTAATTTTTGGGATTATTATAGGCATTGGTTTTACAAAAACAACAGTAAAACCTAGCTATTATTCACATTACTACCCAAAGTATATACAGATCTTAGATTCGCTAAATTGCGAGTACAATTTAGAAAATGGATTATCAATATATGAGTATTCCACCCAAATAAGGTCGTTCAGCAAAACCGGTTTGAGGGTATATAATGGGAATACGAATAACCTGAATTGCGATTACTTTTTGTCGAACAAAGCTTGGTATCATGGCAAGAGCCAAGAAGGCGAAAGGCCTGTTTTTAATTTCTTATTTCACAACAAACCTTTGAATGACAGTGTTTTACAGAAGCATTTTAGTGAAAAAGAATACTTGTACCAACAGCTAGGTCAAATGCATTTTTACCTGATACCCGATTATGTATATAATGATAACCGAACTATTGTTGTTCTTAAAGACTCTTTGATAGCCCCATAAGATATGTTTAAAAGAAGAAAGAATCAATTGCTTTCGAAATTGAGAAAGTTTTTTACAGTACCACCAATTCAAGCTTCAGTGTTATTTGTTGTGCCTGTTTTTATAGTACTTATCAATATTCAGCTTTCCAATGCATCGGGACCTATGAGCATTCGGTTTTCTGATCCGGAGTTTATTTATCTTTTTAATGGAATGATCATGGCAGAGCCCAACCTGCAAGTTGGCCATATTGATAATCCGGGCACACCCTTGCAAGTCATTGCAGCAATTAGCACCCGCATTGCTCACTTTTTTGTAGGCAAAGAGTCCTATTTTGATGATGTATTAATGCGACCAGATTTTTACCTGGGAATTATTAATTGCACATTGAATAGTCTGGTTGGCATTTTCAGTCTAATCTTTGGCATCGGATTATTTAAAGTTACCGGAAACATCCTCATTTCGCTCTTAGTCCAAATTACCCCATTCTCAAGCCATGAAACCATTGTATCCATGACAAGGGTTTTGCCAGATCCATTTATTTGGCTTGCCTTTATCTGTCTGGTGTATTACCTTATTAAGTACTATTTTGATAGTGATTCAAATGCCCGTCTTAAACATTATGCATTGATGATGGGACTTACCTGTGGGTTTGCATTATCTTTTAAATTTGATGCGCTTAGTTTGTACCTTCTACCATTAATTATTCTGCCGGGTCTTAAGATTAAAATCAGATTTTTACTAATTGGTTTGCTATCTTTTTTCGTTTTTGCATTTCCTATACTTTTCGACCTGGATTTTATCTTTTTTTGGCTGAAAGGCTTGCTTACTCATACTGGTAAGTATGGTTATGGCGATCCGGGAATCATCAATCCTTCCGTTTTTTTTGATAATATACAAAGCATTTTAAAGTTTTATCCTGGGTATAAGTGGGGATTGATCGTAGTGATGCTTTCTCTTGTTCTTGGTTATTTTTTAAAGCCAAAAAATGGCGAGAAGCTATTTGTGATTCAATCTGCGCTTATTGTAACGGCAATTTTTCATGTGCTACTGGTTGCAAAGCATTTTGCTCTGCATTATATGCTTCCTGCACTTGGATTGTTTCCGCTTTTCGTTTTCTTTGGGTTTGAAACTTTTAACAGAAACCGGATTTTTCTCCGTAAGCTTGCGATGATCTCTGTGCTGGGCTTTGTTACCTATTCTTTCACCAATCAGTATAAAAAAACCATTCAATGGAAAAGGCAAGTAACAATTGCGAAAGAGGAGGTAGTGAAGGAAGTGCGCACAATTGTCGGCGATGGGAAGTTATTTATTGTATCTCAGCCCTATAATTTTTATTTTGAAGAGCAAGGTTTAGTGTTTGGTTACTTCTTTACAGGCAAATATCGTCGTCAATTTCAATCTGCTTTAGACAGAATCTACCCGAATAGTTTCGTGTACGATTTTGAAAACATGTATTTTCGCTCGGGAGTAGAGATTAACCCTGATAATTTTTTTAATCCCGGTGATGTCGCCTATGTTTTTATCTGTAGTAAAATTGCCGATAAGGCCCAACCATCGTTAAACCTTTTAGGCAAACTTTCGATGAAAGAAGTATACCGGAATGAGTATACAAACGATTATCTGCTTGAAGTGATAAAAGTTACGGAGTAGTTATCTTATTATGTCTTAACTTGGTTTTATAACAGGAAGGCGCTAGTATTTCAGAACATAAATATTAATTTCTACAAATAGCAAAAATTTATCGGTATGAAAAACATCATTTTAATTTTTTCTGTAATTCTTTTGCCAATCACTTTGGCATTGGCCAATCAGAACGGTGAAGAACAAGATAGCTTGAAAACTTATAAAAACACCATTCGCCTAAACATTAGCAATCCGGCACTATTTGGAGGAAAAAACTATGTATTGGGTTATGAGCGGGTTTTAAACTCGCATCAAAGCTTTTCGGTGAATGCCGGCACACTTAACCTGCCAAAATTCAGTCTGACAGGCGACAGCTCCATTGTATTGCACGATGAGGTCAAAGACAAAGGTTTTAGTATAGCCCTCGATTACCGGTTTTACCTGGCTTCGGAGAACAAGTATCAGGCACCTCGTGGAATTTACCTGGGGCCCTATTATGCCTTCCATTATTATACACGATACAACCATTGGACCATCCCGGGTTCTTCCGGAGATATGGAGGTATCCACCGATACCCGTCTGATAATGAATTTTATCGGAGTTCAACTGGGTTACCAGTTTGTGATCCGAAACCGCTTTACAGTTGATATGGTGTTGATGGGGCCCGGCCGCTGGTTTTACAATGTACAGCCAACAATTTCTACCAACCTGTCTACCGAAGACGAAGCCCTATTGCTCGATAAGCTATACGACCAACTGATCGAAACCCTTCCGGGAGGCAATTACCTGATCGATGACAACCAGATTACCATTAAAAACAATGTGAGCTCTTCGAGTTTTGGGTTCCGTTATCTGATTAACGTGGGGTATAGGTTTTAATGGAGATGAAATACCTTGGAAAGCAAAAACAGCATTGTGAAAAACCAGGAGAATTGTAGCTGAGGGACAATCTCAATATTAGTCACAATATAAAGCATAACAATCATCAATAAAACCCCATGCAAAACTTTGTAATTTGGTGACGTTTACCAAAATAAAAATTACATCACGTTTTTCAAGTTCTTCTTTTAAGTTCAGTTGTTTTGCATTGGTTTGGCCTTCTGACGGATATACTTCGTTGTAGTAAAACCAGAAATTAAAATCTGCAAATAATTCATCGAACCTATGATGAGCAACAGTATAGTAGTACGAATCGGCTACTACAAGCCCGCGCAAACTTGGTGCAAATATCGATTTATCTATGAACACATTTGGATAAGCATAGGTATCGTTGGTATTGATATAAAGCAGGTTTAAACCATCTTCAATATCTTTATCGGAGTTTCTGGGCCGGTTTGTCACGTCAAGTTTTTGCAGTTTTATTTCAGGTTGCGGAATCCCTGTGATTTGTTGCATATAGTTTCTTAATGAATCGACAACAAAATAAGTAGCATAATAGCTCCAATGAATTCCTGTTTTAGGATGAACTGAGTATGCCGATGTATCATCTAGGTTCTTAATAAAGGGTAAGAAGTCGATGTAATTTATTTTTAAAGAATCGAAGTTAAGTCGATAGCTTTCATAGTTTGTTTTTTTTGCTGTCAACTCATTATTTACAGGCAAATATTGTGGGTGAACAAATGATTTTGATGAAGCAACGACCACACATAAATGAACACCCTTGGTTTTTAATACTTCCTGCACCTTCAATAACTTCCATGTTTTCTGGTATACTGCCTCATCACCCAGATAGTCTGACCCGTAATACGAATCGATATATTGCTGGCCATAAAAGTGGTTTTCTTGTCCCCTTACAATGGTTGCGGCATTGATCTTATTAAAAAGATCAAACTCTAACTGGTTGTTTATCCTTACCAAATCGGGTTGAAACCCTATATTCCTTTTTTCATATGCTTCCATACTCATCTGAAACGAATCATCGAAAAAACTTTCCTTCGTAAACTCTACTCTTTCAACAGGTTTTATGTATCCTTTAAGTGGTTCAATTTTAAACACTTTTGTAACCCTCTGAATCAGTGGAAACAACAGTAAAAATAATATCAGACTAAACAATATGGTATTTCGAAAGTGGTTACTTTTCATATTAAAATCTGAAGTAGATAAAAGGATTATAATTGCTACTTACAATCTGCGATAAGGATAGAATATATAAAACAATAACCACTGCAAGGCTTATTACAGTTACAGTTAATTGTTTGCTTCCCCGGTGAAAAATAATCTCCAGATTTTTTCCTGCACGTATAGATGAGCTAAAGGAAAAGAATACTGCTACCACAAATATCAGCCAAAAGCCAAAAGGAGAATTATTTACAGTGGGCAGGCTTATACCTCCGTATAGTAATTTGAAAAAATGCAAGCTTTCTGAAAAAGATTCGACTCTAAAAAACACCCACCCGTTTATTACCAGAAAAAAGGTAAATAACCATGAAAAACCTATACCGGCTTTTTTTAGCAGTTTTATTAAAAACAGTCTCTCCAATGCCAGAAACAAGCCATGATAAGCACCCCATATCACAAAGTTCCACGATGCTCCGTGCCACAAGCCGGAAATAAGAAACACCAGCCATAAATTAAAATAAAGCCTTAATTTATTATTTACCCGGTTACCTCCAAGGGGTATGTATAAATAATCACGCATCCAGTGGCCAAGGGTAATGTGCCACCGGCGCCAAAATTCAGTAATACTTTTTGAAGTATAGGGGCTGTCGAAGTTTTCGGGAAAAGTAAATCCAAACATACGTCCCAGGCCTATTGCCATATCGGAATAACCTGCAAAATCATAATAAATCTGAAAGGCATAGGAGAGAAGGGCTATCCAGGCTTCACCTGTGTTTCTGTCGATGAATGAATGATTAAAAAACGCATCGGCATATTCACCCAGAACGTTCGCAATTAGCACCTTTTTTGCCAAACCTATTCCAAACCGTATAAAGCCATTAATCCGGTCTGACATAAAATGTGTGCGTGCATTAAGCTGTTTAGCCACACTGTTGTAGCGCACAATAGGTCCGGCTATTAGCTGTGGGTACATGACAACATACAGCAAATAAAAGGCAGCGTTTTGGGCAGGCTGTGTGTTACCCCTGTAAATATCGATGCTATAAGTAATTTTCTGAAAAGTGAAAAACGATATACCAATGGGAAGGATAACCTTCGGCCAGTTAATTATTTTATCGCTGTGTGCCGAAACTAAAGCCAGGTTTAAATTTTCGATAAAGAAATTGGCATATTTAAAATAAAGGAGAAACAGCAGACTTATTAATACCGATATTGTCAGAATCAGTCTTTTGTAATGCATACTTTTACTTGTTACCATCATTTTTACCAGGTAAAAATCGATAATAACACTAATTGATAAGACCAGGGTGAATTTTGGTGCCCCCCAGGCATAAAATACAAGGCTAATGGCTAGCAGAAAATAATTTTTATATTTGAAGGGTAGCAAATAGTAGATTATCAGCGACAAAGGCAAGAACCATACAAGAAAGACAACACTGCTAAAAACCATTTGTAAGAAATTAGAAATAAAATGAGGCTAAGCTTAAATATTCATTATTTTCACGTTCAAAACTAACAACATTTAATGAAAAGATTTGGCAATTTCTTTCAACACCATTTATCTCGTTCATTTATTATTTTGCTATTCCCTGCCTTTTACATTATAAACTTCAGCCACCACAGCTGGGTAAAACCAGAAAATGTAATTGCCTGGGATGTAAAGTCGTATTATGCCTATCTTCCTGCAGCCTTTATTCATCGCGATTTATCGCTTGCCTTTACTGCCAAAAACCCTTCGGAATACAATAAATGGTATTGGCCGGTTATAACTCCAACGGGTAAAAAATGCATAGTTACCTCTATGGGTTTGTCGTTTTTGTATGCGCCGTTTTTTCTCGTGGGGCATGCAGTGGCAGCTTTTACACCCTTTGCCGACGATGGGTATTCCCAGCCATACGCCATGGCTTTGGTTTTCAGCGCTATGTTTTATGTGATCTTGGGCTTATGGTTTCTGCGAAAACTTTTGCTTCGTTACTTCGATGAATTGACAACCCTAATAACGCTAATTTTAGTGCTTTTTGGCACCAACCTTTTATACTATTCTAGCTGGTCGGCAGCCATGCCACACAGTTATAATTTCGGGCTGATCAGCTTGTTTCTCTACCTGATTGATAAGTGGCATGAAGGAATTAATTATAAGCGAACGGTAGGGTTGGGTTTGTTGTTTGGTTTAATAGTCCTAATCAGGCCAACGAATATTTTGGTACTTCTTTTACTCATTTTCTGGAACACCAGGGGTTTGAAAGATATTCATAAGCGTGTGCGATTCTTTCTCATCAATTATAAGCATGTATTGCTTATGCTTGTGGCTTTTTTATTGGTTTGGATGCCCCAATTTCTTTATTGGAAATTGGTAAGTGGTAAGTTTCTCTATTTTTCCTACAGCGGTATAGGTGGAAAGTTTTTCTGGAATAATCCCCAAATTGGTGAGATTCTCTTTAGTTTTAGAAAAGGATGGTACCTGTATACCCCGGTTATGTTGGTGGCAAGTATTGGAACTGTTTTAATGTTTAAATACTTAAAAGATAAGGCACTGCCGGTAGTATTATTTTTATTGATAAACATTTACCTTCAGGCATCCTGGTGGTGCTGGTGGTTTGGTGGTTCATGCGGCAATAGGGCATTTATAGATTCCTATGGTATTTTGGCTCTACCACTGGCAGTGGTAATTTATAAAGCTAAAAGTCTAAGATGGGCAGGTATGCCTGTATTTATAGTCATATTATTTTTAGGTTGGTATAATACTTTTCAGATTAAACAATACAACCATGGCTCCTTGCATTATTGGTGGATGTCGAAAACATCGTATCAGCTTGCTTTCTTTAAGAAGAATGCCCGACTTGGCTATTGGAGCGCAATTCCGGTGCCTGATTACACTAAAGCCAGAAAAGGGGTGTATGTTTCCGAAAACCTGATTACACGTTTCGAAGGATACCAAGGCATTAAAGTGGAGCCTAAAGAAATTATGCTGGCCATTAAGTCGGATATAAAGCCTACTGTTCGTCATCAGCGAATGGCAGAAAGGCATGCTATCAGCCTCGATTCGGCTTTAACTATTGCAGCTTATAACCGATATGAAAAAACTTGGTCAGTGGACAAATGGGTGAGGTTTATCGTGACTGAAAAATTAACCGATTCTTTAAAATCCGATACCCTTTGGCTTGACAACAATGTCCCCCAATGGAAGGAGCAAAGCGAAAAAAGTTTACTTGAACAAGTAAATAGCCTTGTGAAGGAAGAAATAAAAAATATAAAATTCTAATGCTGCACAATAAGACTATAGCGGTAGTGATACCGGCATACAACGAAGAAAATCAAATTCAGAGTGTAATTAAGGAAATCCCTTTATTTGTCGATCGAATTGTTGTAGTTAATGACGCTTCTCCTGATTCCACTGAATTGAAAATCAAAGAGCTCTTTTCATTTGCTGGATCCAGCAAATTGCCTGAATTAGTGGCAAAAAAAACAAGCAGTAAATATTACGCAGCCGATGAATTGCTGGCAAGGATTAATGAAGAGGAAAAGAAGTTTTTCCCCGATATGGAGATTGTTCAGCCGCACATCGATTCGAAACTTGTGCTAATTAACCTTAAATGTAATTCTGGTGTGGGGGCTACAATTGCGGCGGGCTATAAATGGGCAAAAGACAATAATATCGATTGCACAGCAGTAATGGCTGGCGATGGTCAGATGGATCCCGATGAACTTGAATCTATTTGTACACCTGTTGTAGTAGAAAATATAGATTATGTAAAAGGCGATAGGCTTTCGCACCCGAGTGCTGCCATTTTTATTCCACGAACCAGGTTTATTGGCAATAGTATTCTTACCATTCTTACTAAAATTGCATCAGGTTATTGGCATGTCACCGATACTCAAACGGGATATACAGCCATTTCAAACAGGGCTCTTAACTGCCTGAGGCTATACAAGATTTATCCCCGATATGGTATGCCTAACGATATGCTTGTAAAATTGAATGTGGCGAACTGCACTTTGCGCGAAATTGTAATTAAGCCAGTATATCATATTGGTGAAAAATCAAAAATGAAAGTCTTTAAGGTGATACCTAAGATTTCGCTACTTCTGCTCAAATCTTTCTTTAAGCGTATTTGGGTTAAATATTTTATTAAAAGTTTCCACCCTCTGTTTATCTTGTATCATATTGGATTTATATTGCTGGCGCTATCCATACCCTATGGAATTAAACTTATAGTAAAGGCTGCACAAGGGATTGATGCCAACCCTCTCACTGCACTTGCATTTGCCTTTACTTTTATCAGTGGGTTTCAATCTATTCTTTTTGCCATGTGGATGGATATTCAGGACAACGAACGCTTGAATAAATAACTACTTTTTTAGGTATTTGGCAGCTAAAGCCAGCAGAAAAATAAAAACTTCGCCGCTAATAAACCATAGTCGTGAGAGGGCTGATATGGTAATGGCTTCCTGCAAACCCAATCCGGTAGCTGCCAGGAAAGCCGATAAGATACCTTCTCTTACTCCGATTCCTCCTGGCGTAAACAAGGCAAGCACCCCGTAACTTACTGCAAGCGGAAAGGCAAAGGCATGCACCAGACTGGCTTCTGTGCTGAGTGATTGTATCAGAAAATAAAATCCTAAGGAGAAAAAAGTCCAATAGAGTAAGATATAAATGCCAAGACGAAGCGAAAGCTTAATGCTAATTACTGGAAGAAGAACTTTCTTTCGTAATATTTTCGCCATTATTCTTTCTGCAAATTGGTGCAAAGGCTGAACAAACAAGACAAGACCAAGTGCAAGGGCCGTGAGCAAAATAATCCAGACCCAATATTGATGTTGAAAGAAAAACACAGCGGGCAGAAATGAAATCAGCAAACCTATTAAGATGTAAAGAATCTGTTCCTTCAGCGACACAAAAGACAATTCGCTGACACCGACATTTCTCTGGTTGCCCACATAGGCCGCCCTGCCCAAAATCATCCATATTTTACCCGGCAGGTATTTGGCAAAAACTGAGAGTCCATGCGAAATCAAAGCTAATCGGGTATCTATTTTATAGCCATGATAAGTGAGGGCTCTTTGCCAGCTCACAGTGCTTAAGAAAAAACCTATCCAAAGTAAGAGGGTTGATACGATTAGCCATTGCCAGCTGAAAGTTATCGTCTGAAAACTTAAGTAATCAAGTTTTACAAGGTATACAATTAATAACACAAGGGAAAGGTAGAGTAGAATACGGAATATCCATTTGGAGTTTTTCATGAAACATCGGCCTCCTTTACCCCCAAATAGACAAAAATATCCTTTACCAGCGCATAGGTGTCTGCTAATGGAATATGCAGGTCTTTCGCCTTAAACCAGCGCACTTCCGATATGTCTTCTCCTGTTTCTGGCACAGGTGTTTCCCTGCCAGTATGTTCCATCTCAAACCAGTAGGTTTTTTTAAGGGCAAGGCCTTTTTTGTAGGGATATGTATGATAGGTCGAGAGCAATGGCTTTTTTATTTGCAAGTTATTCAGTCCGGTTTCTTCCATTACTTCCCTTAGAGCGGCTTGCTGGTAGTTCTCGTCTTTATCGACCTTACCCTTGGGCAAATCCCATTTACCCCGCCTGTATATGAACAGGAATTCATTTTTACTGTTTCTTACAACCCCTCCGGCCGCATCGATGCTACAAAAGCATTTGCGAAAGTCCTCACGCAGATGGTCAATGTCGTAATGGAAAAGAAAGAGCGATTTGATGGTGGTGAGTTTTGAATAAATGTCAATAATTTCTTCCAGGTCACCTTCGTCTTTGTATTTAAAAAACAGGCCATATCGCTCCTGGAATGTTTTGGAGAAATCGTCGGTAAGGTAAATGGCCCTGTCGTTAAAAAAAACTTTATACATTTGCTCCCTGTTTACCCTACTGGCAGGTCATTTTAATAAACCTACACTTACTTAGGGTATGTTACTAATAATTAAAAAATAACACTCATTTGCAAAGCATGAATAAGCGTCAGCAGGAAATCGCTCAATTGCTCCTACAAATTAAGGCAATTAAATTAAATCCGGCAACCCCTTTCGCCTGGGCTTCAGGCTGGAAATCGCCCATCTATTGCGATAACCGAAAGACACTTTCTTTCCCGGAGGTGCGAAATGTCATACGCGATGCTTTTGCAGAAATCATCCGAGAGAAATATCCGCAGGCCGAAGGTATTGTAGGCGTTGCCACAGGAGCCATTGCCCATGGCATACTGGTGGCCGATGTACTGGGTTTGCCTTTTTTGTATGTGCGCTCCAGTGCCAAAGACCATGGCATGCAAAACCTCATCGAGGGCGATTATAAAGTGGGTGGGAGGTATGTGGTCGTCGAAGACCTGATTTCTACCGGAGGCAGCAGCCTGAAGGCTGTGGATGCCTTACGCCAGGCAGGATGCGAAGTGCTGGGTATGGTAGCTATTTTTACCTATAATTTTCCAGCTGCCAACGAAAAATTTTCTGCAAATCAATGTACCCTCGATACCCTCAGTCATTACGATGCACTGATTGAACAGGCTTTACACAGTGGTTATGTAAAGGCTTCCGAGGTCGAAATCCTTCGTAAGTGGCGTTTATCTCCCGATACCTGGATGCAATAGATCTTTCAAATTCACACTTTATTGCGAAAGGTTTTTGTTTAATTCGCTTCTCAACTATTAAGAATCCCTCAGACATGAAACTTGAAAGCCGCTTCGGAAAAAGCAAATACAGCCCTAAGCAAGTATATTCCTTCATTACCGATTTCAATAATTTTAAGAATATGCTACCAGCGGATAAGGTGAAAGACTGGCAATCGGATAGTACTTCATGCAGTTTTTCTGTCGATCCCTTGGGAAAAACCGGCTTTAAGCTGGCGGATAAAATTGAATTCAGCAAAATACAACTCAATAGCATTGATCAATCGCCTTTTGCCTTTGGATTGACAATTTTCCTGAAAACCATATCAGACGAAGAGTCAGAGTTTCAGTTTGTATTCGATGCCGATATCAATCCTATGATTGCGATGATGGCCAAGACTCCGCTCACCAATTTGCTCGAAACACTGGTGAGTCGTATGGAGCAGCTCGATTTTTCATAGGAAGGAACCCTCATTCCTTTTGACTCTATAATAGATAAGATATTTCTCCAAATTCCAGGTGCAACAATTGCCCCTCACTTGTCTCGAAAAGCAGCCGACCATTGGGTTCTACCCCAAGAATACGACCATTTAAAATTCTATTTTTTAGCCCATAGGGGTGCCATTCTTTTAGTCGGTAGATTAAGGACACATACTCGTGGTAAATAATATCTTTTTTGCCTTTCTCGAAGTCCTCCCAGAGTGTATCGATATGTTGAGTAAGGCTAAGACACAACTCTTTTACCGGAAATGTATTCTCATGAATGTTTTTCATCGAAACCGGATTTGGAATTTCTTCGGGAAATTCGGTTTGGTTGACATTTAAGCCAATGCCCGCAATGGTATGGATAATTCTATCACGCAGCAGGGAATTTTCGATCAGGATTCCGGCGATTTTTTTATATTGAAAATAAATATCGTTGGGCCATTTAATCTGGCAGTCTATTCCCAGGTTATTCAGTAGATTCCTGACGGCCAAAGAGGTAATCATGGTAAGGAAAAAACTTTCGGAAGCAGCAAAGTTGGTTTCTCTGAAAAACGATACCAGAAGATTTTCGTGTGGCTTACTATGCCAGCTATGATCTCCCTGTCCGCGTCCAGAATCCTGAAAGGCTGCCATAATGGCTGTCTTGTCAGCAAGGGTTCCGGCCTGCAAGTACTGCTTTACCATTGTGCTGGTCGAGCTGCAGGTTTCTAATTCAATAATTTTCCATGCCATAAGGCAACAATTCTAGGTTTGGTATTGTTATTGAGGATAAAGGTAACTTCATTTTAAACAGATTCAAACCTGAATAAGGCAGAAGCCAAGTTGAAATGGAGCTTTTTTATTTAGAGAGAGAAGGATGTTTGTGCAAAAAATCATTTAAGTTTGTGAAAAATTTAACGAAGCATATTTAATTGGAGAACAACAATTTACTAGTTAACACAATCGTCGAGGGAATTCTCGACAAAAAAGGGAGAGAAATCGTTCTTTTGAATCTTGAAAAAGTCGGAAACGCCTATAATAATCACTTTATAATTTGTCAGGCCGAATCGAATACACAAGTGAGTGCCATTGCCGAATCGGTGGAACGAAAAGTAAAGGAAAGCTTAAAAATAAAGGTACACCACCGCGAGGGGCTTGAGAATTCAATCTGGGTTTTACTGGATTTTTACGACGTACTTGTACACGTTTTTCAAACCGATTATAGAAAGTACTACCGATTGGAAGAATTATGGGGCGATGCCCAAATATCGCGTATAGAAGAGAGTTTTATATAAATAGTATATTATAACAGATGGCAAACAACGATACCAACAGCAACCAAAACGAGAATCCTCAACCGAAGAATCCAAATCCGGAAAATGGGTTTGACAATTTTCCGAAGAAAAATAACAATAACCGCTTCAACTCGTACCTGATTCCGGCCATGATTGGCTTTACCTTGCTGCTGATGTTTTTCTTCAGTGGCCAGCGCGAACCTATCGATACAAGCTGGAAAACAGTGCGAGATGACTTTTTGGCCAACAAAGAGGTAGAAAAGCTTACCATTATTAACCAGACCTATGTCGAAGTTACTATAAAAGCCGATAAGCTCGATCAGCCCAAGCACCGTGAAGTTACTGCCCGGGGTATCAAGCAGCTTGCTAAAACAGGCCCTCACTATAAATTTACCATTGCTTCAGTGGATCGGTTTACCGAAAACCTCGACGAAGCACAAAAGGAACTACCAGTTACAGATCGCATCGAACCCGGAGCAGAATATCGAAAAGATATGTTTGGCGAAGTGTTGGGATGGTTATTACCGCTTGCCATTCTGGTGATAATCTGGGTAGTCATTTTCCGCAGAATGAGTGCTGGCTCAGGTGGAGCGGGTGGTCCTGGCGGAATATTCAATGTAGGCAAATCGCGCGCGAAGATTTTCGATAAAGAAACCAGCGTAAAAGTCGATTTTAAAGATGTTGCCGGCCTCGAAGAAGCCAAAGTGGAGATTCAGGAAATTGTTGAATTCCTTAAGAAACCCAAGAAATACACCGAATTGGGAGGAAAGATTCCGAAAGGAGCTTTGTTGGTAGGCCCTCCAGGTACAGGGAAAACACTCCTGGCGAAGGCAGTAGCCGGCGAAGCCAATGTGCCTTTTTTCAGTATGTCGGGTTCCGATTTTGTGGAAATGTTTGTAGGTGTGGGCGCCTCAAGGGTGCGAGACCTCTTTAAGCAGGCTAAGGATAAGGCTCCGTGCATTATCTTTATCGATGAGATTGATGCCATAGGCCGTGCCCGTGGTAAAAACCCCAACATGGGGGCCAATGATGAGCGGGAAAACACACTAAATCAGTTACTCACCGAAATGGATGGTTTTGCTACCAACACAGGAGTAATTGTTCTGGCAGCCACCAACCGTGCCGACATTCTCGACCGTGCTCTTCTGCGTGCTGGTCGTTTCGACCGTCAGATTCATGTGGAACTTCCCGACTTAAACGAACGAAGAGATATCTTCAAGGTACACCTTCGCCCCATTAAACTCGATAAAAAAGTCGACGTAGAATTTCTGGCCAAACAAACCCCTGGTTTTTCAGGTGCCGATATTGCCAATGTGTGCAACGAGTCGGCACTGATTGCGGCCCGAAAAAACAAACAGGTAGTTGAAAAGCAAGACTTCCTCGATGCTGTCGATCGCATTGTAGGTGGTCTTGAGCGCAAAAATAAAATCATAACCCGTCAGGAAAAGCGAACCATTGCCTTTCATGAAGCTGGCCATGCAACGGTAAGCTGGTTGCTCGAACATGCCAATCCGCTGGTGAAAGTGACTATTATACCCAGGGGTAAGGCTCTTGGGGCAGCCTGGTACCTGCCGGAAGAAAGACAGATTACAACCAAAGAACAACTCCTCGACGAAATGTGCGCCACACTTGGTGGACGGGCTTCGGAAGAAATCAATTTCAACCGTTTTTCAACAGGCGCCTTAAATGACCTCGAACGGGTTACCAAACAGGCGTATGCTATGGTTTCTTATTTTGGCTTAAGTGAAAAAATTGGTCACCTGAGTTTCTATGACTCCTCCGGACAGGGTGAGTTTGCTTTTACAAAGCCTTATAGCGAAAAAACTGCCGAGTTAATTGATGAGGAAACGAAGAAAATAATCTCTCAACAATATCAGCGTGCGATAAAAACTTTAAAGGAAAATAAAGAAGGCTTGGTAAAATTAGGAGATCGACTGCTTGAGAAGGAAGTGCTTTTTGCCGAAGACCTGGAAGAAATTTTTGGTCCCCGGAAAATGGTTCCTGAGGAACAGATCGGCCTTTTTACCAATGGTGACAACAAATTGGCACCAGCTCAGGAAGTTAAACCAGAAATTGTTGTAAAAACTAAGCCAGTACGAAAACCTGCCGTAAGTAAACCTAAGGCGGTTACCCGTAAGAAAAAGGAAGAATAAACAAAAATAGTTTAATCAGCACAATCGATGAGCGATGAGTGGACCCTTGTTTATTCCTCGCAATTTCGGTATCATGCCGAACTGGTGAGGCACATGCTTGAGGACAATTTGATTACTGCTGTAATTATGGATAAGCAGGATTCGAACTATGGCATTGGAAACATCGAAGTGTATGTAAGGCCATCTGAGGCTTTACGTGCAAGGCATTTAATTTCAAAAACTGAGTTTTGAAAACACTCCATATCCGCAGCATTTCCGCAATTGTGTATGTAATTTTAATAGCAGCCAGCATACTTTTACACAAATCTGCTTTTGCTTCTGTGTTGTTGATTTTTAATCTGCTGGCCATGCAGGAATTTTTTGCCATGCAGAAACAACGATCTGCCTTGCGAATTCCAGCTCTTACTCTTGGTTCAGCAGGATTTGTTTTTTCACACCTTGTTTTGTCTTTTGGATTTAATCAGGAATGGCTTGCACTCTTGCTGTTAATTCCTGTTATTCTTTTATTATTCTCACTTTTTAGTAAACAAGAGAATGTACTCCCTGATTTATTTTCGGCAATATTCGGCATTGCATACATCACTCTGCCTCTTATGTTGCTTAACCACATTAATCTTAAGGCAGAAGGTCCGTTTTCTCCTATCATTTTTGCCATGTTTTTTATTATCTGGGCCAATGATGTATTTGCTTATCTGACAGGCATGGCGATTGGAAGGCATAAAATTTTCGAAAGAATATCGCCAAAGAAAACCTGGGAAGGTTTTTTTGGAGGTTTAGTGGCCTCACTTATTGTTGGGTACCTGAGCTTAAGCCTGACTGGCGGCATTGAACTTTGGCTCTGGATAATCATCAGTGGACTGATAGCGATGGCAAGTGTACTGGGCGATTTTGCAGAGTCGCTATTGAAAAGAACCTATGGGGTAAAAGACTCCGGTAAGCTTATCCCTGGCCATGGTGGTGTGCTCGACCGCATCGATTCGCTGCTTTTTGTAGTGCCGGTGTTATACGTTTGTTTAAAAATAATTAACCAGATACAATGAAAATTCATCGTGAAGGAAGAATCATCATTCCTATTACCCTTATCTTGCTGCTTGTGTTAACCGTATTGTTGCACAAGTTTTTTCAACCTTTGGTGGCTGCAGGCATGTTGTTGCCCTTTGTAGTAATTACTTTTTTAGTAATTTGGTTTTTCAGGATACCTGTTCGCAAAGTGATTGCATCTGCGGATAAAGTGATTGCTCCTGCCGACGGTAAAATTGTGGTCATCGAAAAAACTACCGAAACGGAATACCTGAAACGCGAATGCATTCAAGTGTCGATTTTTATGTCGCCCCTGAATGTGCATCAGAATGTGTATCCTTTGTCGGGTACAGTATGCTATACCCAATACCATAAAGGAAAATATCTTGTGGCCTGGCATCCAAAATCGTCTACCGAAAACGAGCGTTCGACCGTGGTGGTAAAAACAGCCTCTGGTACCGAAGTGCTTTTCCGACAGATAGCCGGAGCTGTTGCACGTCGTATTTGCACCTATGCCAAGGTAGGTGATAAGGCTGAACGGGGCGAAGAGTTTGGCTTTATTAAATTTGGTTCGAGGGTTGATATTTTCCTTCCGACCGATGCCAGGATTCTTTGTAAAGTGGGCGATATATCTAAAAATAAGCTCACTGTGCTGGCTGAGTTAAAATAGAATAAAATAGTTAAAAAGTCAGTTATGAGACGGTTTTTACTCTTCATTACTTCGAGTGCAATTTTCACTTTGTTGCTGGTCGTGTTAAGTTTTTTAATTAATGAATTGTGGTTAGGTAAGGTGCACGATGAATTTGCCTTTTTTCGGTCCGAAACCGATTGGAGAGTGAACCCCGGGTTGTTGATTACCTCCTTTGTCTGGGCGGTTTTACTGCATGCGAGCTACCTTTACTTTGGAGAAAGAATCAGAATCGAAAACCGTTTCTTGCAAGGAATGGTTTATGGTTTACTTGTCTATATTTTTTTCGTCGCTTTCCAGGAAATTTATTACTACCAATTTATCAGTTTCGATATCATGATTACAGTGGGTAGTCTTGTTCATTATTTTCTAACCTTTACCCTAGGGGGTGGGTTGATGGCAGTTTTTTTAAAGCGAAATAGCTGAACCCTATGGAAGCATAAATTCTGAGTAGATGACTCAAAGATTTAAAGCTTGTATCAATTCTTTGGAATTTCTTACTGAGTTAAAAACTGTCCCCTAAAAAACACCTTCTCATTTTCTTCCGTGCACAATTGGAAGCGAATAAAACCGCCGGAAAGATATTGTTTTTGCATCAGGGCTTTTTGCCCAAAAGTAAGTTCTTTTAAAAAGTTGAGGGTGAGTCCGCAAATTTGTTTGTTTCTCAGTGAATTAGGTGAGAAAGTATCAAACATCCAATCTACATAGCGTGTGGTGGTCAAATGCTGGTTAATGTCAACATCGCTATACCTAACCTGAAATAGATATTCCTCAGCAGCTTCGGAATTAAAGTCCACGATAGGCACCAATTCCTCAAATGCATGCTTTTTCTGATTAAAGGAAAATACTTCGTTTTCGGGATCGTGCAAACGGGGCCTTCTTTTTTCGACATCGATAAGCAGCCATGTTGAGGTGGCTTTACCAATCGGGGTATTTTCGTGATCGAAGATTGAATAATCGCGCAGGTAGTATAGACGGTGGATGCTCTTCGGCCATGTTTCAATGGTGATGGTATCGAGCCAGGCAGGCATTCGTTTCATTTCGATGTGCAAGCCGGAAAGCACCCATACCAGTTTGTGCTCCATAAGATTGTCAGGTCCCCAACCTAAATTTGTAGCATGTTTCCAGGCTATTTGTATCAAGAAATTGGTGAGGGAGGAGTAGCGGAGTTTATGATCCAGGTCGGCATCGGCCGAGCTAACCAAAAAATCTTGCCGGTACTGGTAATCCGATTTTTGCACCTTTTAGTTATGTTTTTCTGTTTTCCAGTTTATTCTGCACTAAAATCAATAATTGGTATATCAACCAACCAATCAGCGCTCCAAGCAATGCTCCACCCAGAATATCACCAGGGTAATGAACTCCCAGGTATATCCGGCTGTATGATACGAAAATGGCCCAAATGACCATAAAGGCGCTAAACCATTTATTCCGGAAAACAAGTGAGAGAAAAACTGCAAGGGCAAAACTATTGGCTGCATGGCTCGATACAAATCCATAAGGCCCTCCGCGGTAATCATTCAGAATATGAATGCTGTTTTTTAGCGCATTCACATGCGAAGGGCGCAACCGTTTTACATTGTCCTTAATCAGATTCGACGAGACCTGATCGGCCATTGTAATGAGAAGTACGATGGCAATTATTACAGGGATGCTTTTCCATTTATACCGATAGATGAGAAAGGCCAGAATAAGCGCATAGAGTGGTATCCATTCGGTTTTACCAGAAACAAACCACATGACCTTATCCCAAGCTTCGGAATGGAAGCCGTTGAGCCAAAGAAACAGGTTTGTATCGAGGGTAAGAATTTTGTCGAGCATACCGTGTGAGCGTATTTAAAATTGTTGCCAGAGCAAATCCTTGAGTTTTTCGGTATTGTAACCGGTCATCGATGAGATAAAGATATACGGAATGGCTGGCAGGTCTTTGCGAATTTCATCCATTAGTTCCTTATCGAGCAGATCGGATTTGGTAATTGCCAGCACACGTTTTTTATCGAGCAGTTCTGGGTTATATTTCTCCAATTCTTTAAGCAGAATGCGGTAATCACCAGCAACATCTTTTGAGTCGGCAGGAATCATAAACAGGAGAGTCGAATTTCGTTCGATATGACGTAGAAATCTTATTCCCAATCCTTTTCCCTCCGCTGCCCCCTCAATAATCCCTGGTATATCGGCCATTACAAACGACTGGTCGTTACGGTAAGGTACAATGCCCAGGTTAGGAGCCAGGGTTGTGAAGGCATAATCGGCGATTTTAGGTTTAGCTGCCGATATGGAGGCCAGTAAAGTCGATTTTCCGGCATTCGGAAAGCCTACCAATCCTACATCGGCCAGAATTTTTAATTCAAGAATATAATAACCCTCCACCTCGGGTTCGCCGGGTTGAGCATAGCGTGGCGCCTGGTTGGTGGGTGATTTAAAGTGCGTATTTCCAAGCCCTCCACGACCACCCTTTACTAAAATTCTCTCCTGGTCGTGCTCGGTTACTTCGAACAGAGTTTCGCCTGTTTCGGCATTTTTGGCGATGGTACCTAGCGGAACTTCTACATACACATCTTCTCCATCAGCACCAGTTTTCATTGCTCCGCTGCCGGAAGTGCCACTGCCTGCATGAATGTGTTTTTTGTAACGCAGATGCAAAAGAGTCCACATGTTGCGGTTGCCGCGTAAAATTACATGACCGCCTCTTCCACCATCACCTCCATCTGGTCCTCCTTTTGGTACGAATTTCTCTCGTCGGAAATGCGCCGAACCTGCCCCTCCGCGGCCTGAGCGACAAAATATTTTTATATAGTCAACAAAATTTGAATCTGCCATTGAACACTACTTTCTGTATTAAGGATAAACAAGGCAGCAAAGATAAGCTTTTATATAAGAATGCCGGCAGGTTGCTTACTTGGTTATTTTATCTGGTCGATAGCAGTGCACAAACGGCTGAAAATTTCATCGATGCTTCCTACTCCGTCTATAGCCTGGTATTTGTTAAGCTGATCGTAGTAGTCGATTACAGGTGCCGTTTCTTTGTTGTAAACCTTGATACGGTTTTCTATTACTGCACGGTTTTGGTCATCGGCTCTGCCTGAGTCTTTTCCACGCAGCAAAAGTCTTTTTATCAGCTCTTCGTCATCCACATATAAAGCGAGCATGGCACTTATAGAAGCATCTTTTTTTTGTAACATAGTTGTGAGTGCTATGGCCTGGGCGGTTGTGCGCGGAAATCCATCGAAGATAAATCCTCTGGCCTTGCTGTTGGCATCTATTTTAGCCTCAATCATACCAATTACTACCTGATCGGAAACCAGTTCACCCTTATCCATTGCTTTTTTTGCTTCGAGGCCCAGGGGTGTTTGTGTGGCAATTTCGCGTCGTAAAATATCGCCAGTAGAAAGATGAACCAACTGGTATTTCTCTAACAGCATTTCGGCCTGAGTTCCTTTGCCTGCACCCGGAGGGCCAAAGAGTACAATGTTTAACATATAAGCAGATTATTAAGGGTGAATAATTGTGTAAATACTATTAAGGTTTCTTCCATAACCATCGTAATCGAGACCGTAACCAATGATAAAATCGTTAGGGATGCTAAAACCAAGGTAATCAATTTTGTAATGATAAAGATAGGAGTCGGGCTTGAACAACAGTGAGGCTATTTTAATTTCGGCAGGCTCGAAACTTGCAAGTTGTTTCAATGCCGAGTCAAGTGTATGTCCAGTATCAACAATATCCTCTACCAGCACAACGGTTTTACCTTTAATAATTTCGTTCAACCCTATAAGTTGTTTAATCTGTCCACTGCTGGAAGTTCCCTGGTAAGAAGCCATTTTTAGAAAAGAAATACGGCTATGAAGTGTAACTTGCCGGTACAAATCGCTGGCAAACATAAAGGCTCCGTTCAAGATGACAACAAATACAAGTTCGCGATTGCGGAGATCGTCATTAATCTGATCTGCGAGACTGCTTATGCGCAGTTGTATTTCCGACGAAGGAATGCTTATGCGAAATTTTTTCTGGTTTAGAACAACCTCTTTCATCAGGGTTTAATTAAAATATGAGCCACGAAAATAAGCAATCTGAATAATTTAGCCCGTAGGAATCGTAATATTTCTGTGCTTTCACGATCTTTGTAAACATATCAAACAAAAGAACCAGATAGAATATGAATCCAAAAGTAAGCATTATCATGGGGAGCACTTCCGATCTGCCGGTTATGAAAAAGGCTGCTGATTTCCTGAACGATATGGAAATACCTTTTGAAATAAACGCCTTATCGGCTCACCGGACACCTGAAGAAGTAGAAAAGTTTGCAAAAAATGCAGAAGAAAGAGGAATACAGGTAATTATTGCAGCAGCAGGAATGGCTGCCCACCTTCCAGGTGTTATTGCGTCCATGGTAAAAATTCCGGTAATAGGGGTACCCATTAAAGCTAGTTTAGATGGTTTGGATGCCTTATTGGCCATTGTACAAATGCCTCCGGGCATACCGGTAGCCACCGTGGGTATCGATGGGGCGCAAAATGCCGGCATTCTCGCAGCACAGATCATTGCTACCGGCAATGCCGAAATTGCAGCCAAACTGACTGTGTTTAAAAGTAGTCTCAAGGAAAAGATTGTACAAGCCAATCAGGAACTCAAAGAAATTAAATACAAATACAAAACCAATTAACTTTCAGATCAATAATTGAATAGCCTGTTCCGTATCAATTCGGGGCAGGCTTTTTTTTATTCCGGAAAAGTTTTAATTTGCCTTTCAGATACTAGTTCCGTTTCCTTAAGAAAAAACCATTCCCTATAGGCCATGAAAACACAGATCGTTGGTTTTCTGGCAGTGTGGTCAATAAGTCTTACTTCCTTTGCATCGCAGGATCCTATTTTTCCAGGAGCGCGCGAAGGTGCCATGGCTCAATCTGTATTGAGTCTTGATAGTCCATGGGCTGTGTACCACAATCCTGCCGGAATAGCAACCGCCACAAGCGGCAGCTTCTCTTTTTGCCATACAAACAGGTACCTCATACACGAGCTTTCCAGGCATGCTATGGCTGGAGTACTTCCTGCCTCCGGAGGAGCATTTGGATTGGCTTATACCTATACGGGAACCCCGGAATACAACGAGCAACTAATAGTGCTGGCTTATGCGCATCAATTATCGGACAAACTAGAGGCAGGCATTGGATTCAACGCCCATTCGGTATGGATGCCGGCAGATTATGGACAAGACTTTGCACTAACTGGCAGCCTTGGCCTGCTTGCCAGACCTGTAAAACAGCTTTCGGTGGGTTTGCACCTGGTAAATCTTGCAAATGCCCATTATCAAAAGTATAATTTTGAAGCACCTCCCACTTTTTTTCGTGGCGGACTTACCTGGCAAAGCGGGCCATTACTTGCCGCTACCAGCGTGATGATTCAGAAACATGGTAATACAGAACTTAGCATGGGTACTGAATTTCAGGCTATACGAAATCTGGCTGTGAGGTTGGGTGTTTCTTCCTCGGAGGCCATGAGTATTACTTTTGGCCTTGGCTATTCCGATACACGCTGGAGTGCCGATCTGGCTTTTATGCGACATCCATTACTGGGTTTTTCCAGCATGTTTTCTCTTGACATTCGAATTGGAAAAATACCGCAATGAGAATAAGGTGCTTATGTATGATTCTGGCTTGCCTGGCAACCCTTCAAATGGCTGCACAGCCTGCTCAGGGCCATTTGGCTGATTGGCTCGAGTCGATGTTGGAGTCTTCTTCCGGACTTATTGATAAAGATGAGGATGGATTCGAACTATTGGTAACCGACCTGGAGGAGTTGTATTTAAATCCCTTAAACCTCAATACAGCCACTGGGCTCGATCTCGAAAAATTACGTCTTTTAACTCCTTTTCAGATTAAATCGCTGCTTGACTACAGGCAGAAAATGGGTAAAATAATTTCTATCGACGAACTACATTATGTGTTTGGATTTGATGTGCATACAGTAGAATTAATTCGACCCTTTGTGGCGATAGGTCCCCCCGAGGGTTATAAATCAAAAGGCTTGGAAAGTCTGAAGCACGAGGGACTCTTTCGCATTTCGCAGCAAAACATTAATTCAGAAAACTTTACAGGGAATGCTCAAAAGATGTACTTCCGATACAAGACTGGCACTTATGCCGGTTTTCAGGCTGGAGTCTTGGCAGAAAAGGATGCGGGTGAAGATTTCTTTGCGGGAACCAACCCCGGTGGATTCGATCATTATTCAGGCTTTTTTTCCTATAAAGGCAATGGATTTATCAAAAATATTATCATGGGCGATTACAAGCTAAGTGTCGGACAGGGGCTGCTCATGTGGAATGGATATACTTCAGGCAAATCGACCGAAGTTTTACAAGTACAAAAACGTGGGCAATGGATAAGAGGAAATAGCACAGCCGATGAGTATCAGTTTCTACGTGGTGGGGCTATCACTTTCGGCACAAGAAGTTTTACACTTGGTATTTTTACTTCGCAAAAGAAACTGGATGCCTCGCTTGATACTACTTCAGAAGAACAAGCAATCACTACCATTCGCGAAACAGGTTATCACCGCACACTGGCCGAACAGCACCCGGAAAACAATATCACCGAGCAGTGTGCAGGAGTCAGGCTTAATTATACTGGTTCTGCTCTGTCATGGGGGATTAACAGCATTATTACCAATTACAGCTTGCCATTTGCAGTTTCAGATAAAATCTATCGATTACCCGAATCGGGCAAACAACAGTTTCGTGGTATTTCGTTCGATTACAGGTATCTTCAACAGAATATTCAGTTATTTGGCGAAATTGCCCAATCCAATGGCCAAATGGCTTTTTTGCAAGGCATCAACCTGATGCCAGTTTCGAACCTTCATGCGAGTGTTTTTTATAGGTTTTACCACGAGATGTATTATACACCCTATTTCAATGCCATAGCTGAGGGAAGCTCAGGTAGCGGTGAAGAGGGTCTTTTTGCAGGTTTACAATACTCGTCTGGCACAAGGTTTAAAATTTCTGCTTATGCCGACTTGTTTTCTTTTCGTAGGGCACGTTATCAGGTCGATGGCCCATCTTATGGGAAAGAATACCTCATGGAAGGGCTTATTCGTCCTGCCCAGGGATTAGAGATTTTATTAAGGTACAAATTCGAATCAAAACTATTGAACCAGTCCGATACAAGTAGCCAGAAGCTTGCTTTTCAGAAGCTATTTGAAAAACATGCAGTACGCATTCATCTTCGCTATAATTTAAGCGAAGCATTGGCTATGGCAACTCGCTGTGAGGTTTCCAAAAGCGGATATTCCGAAACAGAACCATTTTTGGGATACCTTTTATATCAGGATATATTTTTCAGGAAAATAGAAAAACTTCAATTCACTGCCAGGTATGCCTGGTTCGATGCCCGTGAATACTCTTCGCGTATTTATGCCTACGAGCATAACTTGCGTTATGTATATTCTATGCCCGCCTATTACGGTAAAGGCACTCGCACTTACCTGATGGCACACTATCAACCTTCCAAATCTCTTATGGCAACCCTGCGCTGGTCGTGCACCAGTTATTTCGAAACAGGCATAGCATCATTGCACGAAGTGTCGTTTCAGTGCATATTCCGTTTCTGATGGAAGGAAGAATTTTAGATGTGACTAATTATCTGTAATAGAATTACCGGACAATAAATTTCTGTGCCAGATTATCTATTTTAAGTACATACCATCCTGCCTGAGGCAAAGAATTAAAGCTAAGCCGGTACTCGCCATTACCCAGATCATAGAATTCAATTTTAACCTGACGCCCCATTTGGTCATAAACTACCGGGCTGGCATCGGGTCTGCTTGTTTTTATGAAGAAATAACCTTCTTTTACCGGGTTTGGAAAGATTAAAACAGACTCAGCCAGTGGAGAAATGGAGGTAGTTGTGCCACCTCCGTTGTTGGTAGTATCGTAAGGTTCATAACCTTCAAGCTGAACCAGGGCTGAGGCATTTCTTACGCCAATGTATTCTTTAACGCCGTATTTTACTTGATCGCCCCGGGCCTCATCAAGGGTTTTTTGAAAGTCGCTGTAAGTATAGCTGCGGTCGTAAGTATAGTATAAATCTTCTTCTACAAATGGTGCAATCAGGGTATGGTTTTCGTCGAGAATGGGGTCGAGGTATTCGTGTGTAAAATAGGTGTTACATAAGGTAACCATGTTCCTGCAATAGCTTTCGAAATAACTGTCTATACCCAGAAGCTTTGTGTTTAAAGGAAGATTGATCCAGTCAGAGCCCCATTGTTTCACATCGCGGGTTCCCCAGTCGCCGCCGACCCAGTCAATGCCAAAAGTATTGTCGAGATCGTAAGGAATGAAATCGATTTTATTGGTAGTGGGGTTTTCGTGTATGTAAAAATTATTGGAATTAAACGAGTAGCCATCCCAATGACCAATGAGGGTTTCAACCGCCATTTGGCGAAGGTAGGTTTCTACATCGAAAATCGCTTCGATCCGCGTTTTAAGGTCTTCGCCCGAATAGGAATTGAGTACTGTTACAAAATTGATTAGTTTGCTTCGGTCGTTTGTTTCTTCGTTGGTCTTTAGCTCGTAGAGGTTGTTGTTGTTTACCTCGCCATTGTTTTCAAAAGTAGCCCCCCAAAAGCATTTATAAAGGTTACCTAGCTCGGAATCAAAGCGTTTGTCCAGAAACTCATCGTCAATCTGTTCTACATTCAAATAAAGACCCATGTATTCGCCATTTATATAAACCCGCGCATGTTGTGCCCGGGCAACAGGTATATTGGCAGCCTGATACATTTGCATACTTATGTATTCGCGCAGCATCGAAGGGTCATTCACCCCTGCTTTTAAATTGAATTTTTTGTATCCATGAAACTTATCGCCACCAAATTCCCTGAAATCGATTTTAAGCGATTTCTTAAAATTCTCACGAGAAGTATTGCCTCGTATTCTAATGCCTACGCTGTCGAGCGTTTCGTCAAGATAAGAATTTGCGAAATGCATGCTGGCCAGATAATAGATATCCTCATAGGTGTTTTCCGGAAACCAGAGAGCTTCCTTGTCACTTTCACTCATAGTTAACTCAATCAGGGCTACTTCGTCTGCAGCATAAACCTCATCTGGTTCTGGATTAATACTTTGGTTATAGGCAAGATAGCATACGGTAAGGAGATACGCGACAAAAAAGATTCTCTTCATGGCTTCAATTGTTTACTTTCGAAACGGTGGCTTCTTATATGTTAATAAAAAGAAATGGTTGCATTTATCTTTGATTAAATACAACCAATCATTAAGAAAGTAACTCTCAAATTGAAAAAAAAGAAAAGAAATTAACCCAGGTACGATTTCAGGAGTTTACTTTTGGCTCGCTGACGCAGGTGCTTAATGGCTTTTTCTTTAATCTGCCGTGTGCGTTCGCGCGAAATTCCAATTGAATCGCCAATTTCTTCCAGAGACATGGGTTTACGACCGATACCATAGAAGGCACGGATTACCTTGCGTTCCTTCTCCGGAAGGGTGTTGAGGGTACGCTCAATCTCCTGTTTCAGCGATTCTTCCATCAGAAAATGGTCGGTGCTGGGGTTTTCAGGATTACTTAGAACATCGAGGAGGCTATTATCTTCACCCTCCTGAAAAGGGGCATCGACAGACATATGCCGACCAGATAATTCCAGCGTACTGTAAATTTTTTCTTTAGGCAGGTCAAGTGCTTCGGCAAGCTCGTCTGCTGAGGGTTCGCGCTCATGGGCCTGCTCGAGCTGGCTGAATGTTTTGTTCATTTTATTCAGCGCACCTATTTTATTGAGTGGCAAACGCACAATGCGCGATTGCTCAGCCAGGGCCTGTAAAATGCACTGACGAATCCACCATACCGCATAGGAAATGAATTTAAATCCCTTGGTTTCGTCAAATTTCTGGGCGGCTTTAATCAATCCAAGGTTTCCTTCGTTGATAAGGTCGGGAAGACTTAAACCCTGGTGCTGGTATTGTTTGGCCACCGATACCACAAATCGAAGGTTTGCTTTGGTAAGTTTTTCCAGCGCTTCCTGATCGCCTTTTTTTATCCGGCGAGCCAGATCAACTTCTTCTTCGGGCGAAATCAACTCTTCTTTTCCAATATCGTGAAGGTATTTCTCGAGAGAGTCGCTATTTCGGTTGGTTATGGATTTTGTAATCTTTAATTGCCTCATGATTCAATCAGTATTTGCACAGAACAACAAGGGGTAAACACCCGATGCCAAAAAAAGTTTAACAGCCTATTGCTTAAAACGGTTCAAAATAAACAATAATTACAGGCAAACGGCAAAATTAACATTTTTTAACCCAAATGTTCAATTATTTGGTTCTATTACATTCTATAACTGTCTAAATAATACTTTTAATTGCCAAAAAAAATGTTCCGCGCAAAATCCGCAAAATGTTTTAACGCAAAGTATACAAAGTTTAAAGATTGTTCACAACTCTATGAATACTATCTCTTAAGGTTTTTGAATTGAAATTTATCAATAAACCCAATTTATATCCAGATAGTTTTAGGTAGGTTAATAATTGAGCATAATGCACTGGGGCTATTACTTCAACTGCTTTTATTTCAATGATCAGTTTGTTATTTACCAACAAATCTATCCTGTATCCAACATCTTGTTTAACTTCCTTGTATATAAAAGGCAAACTTACCTGCTGTTTAACATCAAAACCTAACTCTTTTAGATCATAAGCCAGGGCATTTTCATAAGCAGATTCCAACAATCCGGGACCAATACTTTTATGAATTTCTATTGCAGCACCAATTACTTTATAAGAGATTTCATTTTCAGTCATAGATTTAGCTTTTATTTTTTGCGTCTACCAATTTGCGGCCTTAGCGTGGAATAAAAATATTAAAATTCAATAACCACATCAAATTAAAATATAATACTATCAGGATCCTCTCAACCTGAAATATTTCAGCTTGGAAATCCTTTTTTTCGCTTTTCTTTGTGGCCTAAATTTATTTTCATGAACCAGAAAAAAGGCACTGGTGTGGCATACACCTATTTTATGCTTATGGCGGCTATGCTTTGCTGGGGCCTAAGCTTTGTATGGTACAAACAGGCTCTTGAAGTTTTCCCTCCCGTTACGCTAGTGCTGGCAAGGTTGCTACTATCGCTTCCTCTGCTTTTTATTTCGGCTTTGTTGCTAAAGCGACTGAAGAAAATTCAGAGGGCGGATTTTCCGCTTTTTCTTCTTCTTGCTTTTCTTGAGCCCTTCTTATATTTTATCGGCGAAAGTCTTGGTATGCAGTATGTTTCATCCACCGTGGCAGCTATTGTCATTTCCACTATCCCTTTATTTATGGCCATTGTGATGCTGGTAAACAAAAAGGAAACTCTCTATTTGCTTAACTATTTGGGCATTCTGGTTTCTTTTATTGGGGTTGTTTTTGTGGTTATCAGCGACCGCGAAAATATGGTTGCTACTCACAAGGGTATTTTGCTGATGATGATTTCTGTATTTGCTGCCGTAGGTTATGGTTTCGCAATAAAAAAGGCTGCCGAGAAGTATAATTCCCTTACCATTGTCACTACTCAAAATTTTTTGGGAGCCATCTATTTTATTCCTGTGTTCTTAATTTTTGAGCAACAGAAGGTGGCCACCATATCATGGGATATACACAAATTCATGCCCTTGTTTTACCTGGCTATTTTCGCTTCTACTTTTGCCTACCTTGGCTACATACAGGGGGTGCGGAAATTAGGTGTGTCAAAAGCTACCGTATTTGCCAATTTTATTCCGGTGTTTACTGCTATTTTTGCATTGATTATTCTTGGCGACAGCATTAACCTCTTAAAAATAGCAGGGATTATCCTTGTTGTAAGCGGATTAATTTTATCGCAGGCAGGTAAAATGCATCAGGAATCAAAACCCGAAGATGAGATATTGAATGAGCTATACTAGCGATATAATTGATGAAATGAACCGTCGTTCGGACTCCGTGGCAAAGGAGAACAAGTTATTTTTGGAACGCATCGTTAAAACAAAGCCCAAAAACCTTGATAAACTGGTGAATGAGCTCCATGACGAAGCCTTTAAAAAAATCGATTGCCTCGAATGTGCAAAATGCTGCAGCTCTCTTGGCCCACAGATATTTGAAAGTGATATTGAGCGCCTGGCATCTGCTCTTAAAATGAAGACCTCGATACTTAAGGATAGCTATATCCGGCTTGATGAAGAGGGCGATTATGTATTTAAGCAGAGTCCATGCCCTTTTCTTTGCGACGATAATCTCTGCTCGGTTTATGCCAGCAGACCCAAAGCCTGCCGTGAATATCCACACACCGACCGCAAAAGGTTTTACCAGGTAGCACGAAAAACCTACCACAATGCCATGGTTTGTCCCGCTGTGTATTCCATTCTCGAATCGCTGAAGAAAATGCTCTAATTCGTTGCTTCAGCTTGTTTTCCTTTTGGCATGGGAGTTATAACATTCAAGCTTTTTGGAATTACCTCTATACGAATTGGCCCAACCAGTTTAATCGGGTCACCGTCGATATGAAAGTTGAACATCTTTTTTTTGCAAAACACCAGCGACTTGCAACTTTGTATATCAAGGTATTTGCTTTTATCCATGTTGCGGGTAAACAGCTTCATACCCAGACCAAAAGAATGTCTGTGTGGAAATGGTTTTAAGATGCAAACTTCAAGTTTTCCGTCATCGATGAGCGCATTTGGGGCAATGTAAGCATTGTTTCCATATTGACCGGCATTGGCAATGGTAATAAGAAAAGCCCTTGTCCGAATCTTTTCGCCATCGACTTTGAGTGTGTATTTTTTCGGTTGGTAAGTCAGGTATTCGCGCAGCGTTGTTTTAATGTAGTTATGGAATCCCCGGGTTTTTGTTTTAGAAAACTTCTTGCCGATTTTTGCATCGAAACCTACCCCACAGGTACAAAAAAAATAGTTGCCATTGATTTGTCCGGCATCAATCTGGCGCGTAAAACCTTGTGAGATACACTGCAAGGCTTTATCTGTCTTCAGTGGTATTTTTAAACTACGGGCGAGTCCATTACCCGAACCACAGGGTACAATACCCATATTGGCCTTTGAACCTACCAGTGCCGAAGCAACTTCGTTCACTGTGCCATCGCCTCCAACTGCTATAAAGAACTTAGCGCCTTTTTTAAGTTTATTTTTCACGATTTGGGTGGCATGACCAGCATAATCTGTTCTGATAAACTGCGGCTTCCATTTATCGTCCAACAGTCTTATTGCCAAATCTTCCAAATGGGGAGCCTTTCGGGTACCTGCAATGGGATTTATAATGAATACAATTTTAGTTTTAGCTGCCATAATACCACAAAAATATTCTTTTGTTACACTAAAACCTGAAAAATCACGTTAGCTTTCGGTAAACTTTCTGGAAATTCACGGGTTTAATCCATTAGTTATTCCATGTAACACTTATGAAAATATTCTTTCAGCTTATTTTTGCATTTATTCTGGTGTTTTTTTTTCAGTTACCTCTTATTTCTCAATCCGGAGGAGATAATACCTACGATTTTCTGAGTATCACCAATTCGGCCCGTGTGGCTTCGTTGGGCGGACAAGTAGTTAGCCTGAAAGACGATGATTTAAACCTGGTTTATCATAACCCATCGTTGCTTACTCCAGCAATGAGTTCTCAACTGGCATTGAATTACATCAATTATTTTGCCGGCACCAATTTTGGCTATGTAGGATATGCCTGGCAACCGAAAAAAAAATATACCCTAGCAACGGGATTGCACTACCTCAATTACGGTGAATTTATTGCTGCTGAGCCTACAGGCATACAAACAGGTACTTTCAGGGCCGACGATTACGCACTTAACACCTATTGGTCGAGACCATTGGCTGATTCGAACTGGCGTGTGGGGGCAACGGCCAAAGCCATTTATTCGCAATACGAAAGTTACAATTCATTTGGACTGGCCATTGATGCGGGTATTACCTATTCGAACGAGGTGAAGCTCTTTTCAGCTGCCCTTGTAATGAAGAATGCCGGCTTTCAGTTGAAACGATACAATCCGAACGACAAACACGAGCCCCTGCCCTTTGAAATTCAGCTTGGATTAACCCAGCAACTAAGGCATGCCCCATTCCGGTTTTCCTTTACTGCTCATCAATTGCAGCAATTCAACCTGCTTTACAAAACCGAAAAAGACAAGGAAGAAGAGATCGACCCTCTTACAGGCGAACCAATACCCGAAACCCCTGGGGCCGACTTTGCCGATAACCTGATGCGCCATCTGATTTTTGGTCTGGAGTTTACCCCTTCGAAAAATTTTTATATAAGCCTGGGGTATAATTACAAACGCCGCCAGGAGCTTAAGATTGACGATATGGCCGGAATGGCCGGTTTTTCGTATGGGTTTGGATTAAAAATAAAGAAGTTAGGGATTAGTTATGGTCGGTCGACCTATCACCTGGCAGGTGCTTCCAATCACTTTTCGGTTACCCTTAACCTTTCTGAACTCAATCAGAAACTGTAAGGTTTTATTGACTCAACAGATTACTTGTCTGTATTTCCGCAGAGAAGTGCTATTTTTGAGTTTATTTACGTGACATGTCTAAAAGAAAGAAATTCATCGTAGCAGTCGACGGGCATTCTTCTTGTGGTAAAAGCACTTTTGCCAAGCAAATAGCCAAAAAACTTCAGTTTACCTATATCGACAGTGGAGCCATGTACCGCGCAGTGGCCTGTTATGTGCTTGAGAATAATATGGCAGTTGAAAAACAAATTCAGACCGATGCTCTGATTACAGCTTTGCCTTCGGTTCATATTCGTTTCGAAACCAATCAGCATGGAATCAGCGAGACTTTTTTAAATGGGAAAAGTGTGGAAGAAGCCATTCGTGGCGTAGCAGTATCGGAATTGGTAAGTGAGGTGAGCAAAATAAAAGAGGTTCGTAAATATCTTGTCAGCTTGCAGCAGGAGATGGGCAGCGAGGGTGGCATTGTGATGGATGGACGTGATATTGGCACTGTAGTATTTCCGCATGCCGAAGTAAAGCTTTTTATGACGGCTGATGCCGATGTAAGGGCACGCCGGCGATTTGATGAATTAACAGCCAAGGGCCTTTCGGTTTCTTACGAAGAGATCAGAAATAACGTAGTGGAGCGCGATTATCACGATATGAACCGGACAGAAAGTCCGCTTATTCAGGCCTCCGATGCGGTGGTCCTCGATAACAGTTTCATGACCATTGAGCAGCAAATGGAATGGTTTATTCACTTGTTGCAACAAAAAAAGCTTCTTTAACAAA
Source organism: Bacteroidota bacterium (assembly GCA_016699695.1). NCBI lineage: Bacteria > Pseudomonadati > Bacteroidota > Bacteroidota bacterium. The sequence continues at coordinate 1,207,933 of CP065006.1, read as the reverse complement.
CAGGTATGCAGGTAATAATCGATCCAAAATCGGGCTTTTGTTTCGGAGTGCAAAAGGCCATTGCACTAGCCGAAGAAAACCTTACGGCTAATGGTAAGCTCTATTGCCTGGGCGATATTGTGCATAATGCAAAGGAGGTTGAACGATTGGAAAAACTCGGACTCGAAGTGATTTCACTCGAGCAATATTATCAGCTTGCATCCTGCACAGTATTATTGCGAGCGCATGGCGAACCTCCCGAAATTTATGAACATGCCCGGAAAAACCAAATTGAGCTTATCGACGGCACTTGTAAGGTTGTTACCAAACTGCAGAAAAGGGTTAAAAAAAGTTTCGAATCCATAGAAAGCAAGGGAAGCCTGGTAATTTTCGGAAAAACTGCACATCCTGAGGTGAACGGACTTTGTGGTCAGGTAAACTACAAGGCAATTGTGGTGGAAGACGAAGCGGGATTGGATCAGGTGAATTTATCTGAACCAATTGTTCTCTATGCTCAGACCACCATGAGCCGCGAAAAATACCAGCATCTCAAAGAGGCGCTTAAACAGAAAATGAAAAACCCGGAGTTGCTAGAATACCATGATACCATTTGCGGGCAGGTGGCTAATCGGGGACCATGGTTGCAGGAGTTTAGCCGGAGTGTCGAAACAGTAGTTTTTGTCGGTGGGCAAAAAAGCTCCAACAGCAAAGTCTTGTTTGGGCATTGCCTTATTGCAAATCCAAACACTTTTTTTGTTAGCGCGTCTGCGGAGCTTAAGGGTCTTCCGCTGAAAAACTCCAAAACTATCGGTGTGTGTGGTGCTACTTCTACCCCATATTGGCTGTTGGAGGAAGTGGCCGGGGAGCTAAAAAAGTTGTTTCCATGAGCAATCCGCAACAACTATTTGTGGATGTAATCCTGCCTCTTGCAGTGCCCAACCTTTATACCTACCACATTGACGCAGAATTGCAGCATGAGCCTTTGCAAAAAGGCATGCGGGTAGTGGTTCAGTTTGGTGCGCGTAAACTTTACACAGCCCTGGTAGCAGAGGTGCATACCAGGCCTGTAAATCATTACGAGACCAAAGCAGTGCTGGCTATACTCGACAATAGGCCCGTGGTGTTTGAATGGCAACTCGACTTTTGGCAATGGATGGCAGAATATTATCTATGCACAATGGGCGAAGTATATTCTGCAGCACTTCCCGGTGGCCTGCGCCCCGAAGGGCAAACCCGGGTTTACCCTGCTCATTTGCCCGAAACAGGGGTATCCCTCAACCCGGATGAAGAACAAGTTTACCATATACTAAAAAATAACCCGGGTATTCCTATCGGGAAATTACAAAGCCTTTTAGAGAAGAAACAAGCAATGCCTCTTTTAAAAAGAATGATGGACAAAGGCCTGCTCTGTTTCGAAGAAAATATTAACCGAACCTACAAACCCCGGCAGGTTGAATACATTCAACTTCACGAGTCTTTACAAAACGAAGAATCACTGGGTGAGATGATAAACCGCCTGGAACGCAGGGCACCTAAACAATCAGATGCCCTTCTGGGTTATCTTCAATTGAGCGGTCAGTTAAGCGAGAAAACGCTAAAAGCGGTTACCAAACAAGAGCTCATGGAGGCTGCTCAGGTAAGTGCTGCCATCATAGAATCTTTGTCGGCGAAAAACGTTTTTACCCTTAAAAGTGTTGAAACTACAAGGTTTTCTGCTGAAACAGAACCGGTTTCTGAACCCTATCGATTGAGTGTAAAACAAAGATTGGCCCTGGAAGAAATTGAAGCTGGGTTTCAGCGCGCAGGAGTAGCCTTGCTACATGGGGTTACCTCGAGTGGTAAAACAGAGATATATATTCATCTTATTCAGAAAGAACTGGAGAAGGGGAAACAGGTGCTTTATTTGCTGCCCGAAATAGCCTTGACTACCCAGATTATTACCCGTTTGCGCAATGTGTTTGGAGCCAGGGTGGGAGTATATCATTCGAAATACAGCGATAATGAGCGCATTGAGGTGTGGAATAACCTGCTTGGCCATATCGCTGAGGGTGCTCTACCCTACGAAGTTATTCTGGGTGTGCGTTCTTCGGTTTTTTTACCTTTCAGCAAACTCGGATTGGTAATTGTAGACGAAGAGCACGAGAATACCTATAAGCAGCAAGATCCGGCACCACGTTACCATGCCCGCGATGCAGCCATTGTATGCGCATCGGTGCATCAGGCAAAAGTCTTGTTGGGCAGCGCTACTCCATCGCTCGAAACATATTTCAATGCAAAAAATGGAAAATACGCATTGGTAGAATTGTTGGAACGACACCTTGACATTAAGTTGCCTGAGACTGAACTGGTAAACATGCAGCAAGCCAGAAAACGCAAGCAGGTAAATGGGCATTTTAGCAAAAAGCTTATTGATGAAATACAAGTGGCACTTGAAATGAGCGAACAGGTCATTTTATTTCAAAACCGACGTGGTTTTGCTCCCTATCTCGAATGTGCCGATTGTGGCTGGATACCCCAGTGCAGGCACTGCGATGTGAGTCTTACCTACCACAAGGGCATCGATAAGCTCAATTGCCATTATTGTGGGTTTAGCGTTCAATCCATAGTGCAGTGCCAAGCTTGCGGAAGCACCAACATGCAAACCAAAGGTTTTGGTACGGAAAAAATCGAAGACGACCTTTCACTCATTTTTCCTCAAGCAAGCATTGGCAGGCTGGATTTGGATAGCACCAGGCGTAAAGATTCCTTTGAAATCATACTCGATGAGTTTGCAAGTGGTAAACTTAATGTACTCATTGGCACACAAATGGTATCGAAGGGACTTGACTTCGACAATGTGAGTGTGGTGGGAATTATGAATGCCGACAGCATGCTACATTACCCTGATTTCAGAGCCTATGAACGTAGTTTTCAGCTGATGGCACAGGTGAGCGGCAGGGCAGGCAGAAAGAAAAAACAGGGAAAAGTAGTAATACAAACCTCCACGCCGGAAAACATTATCCTGCAACAAGTAGTGCAAAACAACTATAAAGCTTTTTTCGATATCCAACTCGAAGAAAGAAAAGTATTTAAGTATCCACCCTACTGCCGGCTCATTGGAATAACCCTAAAGCACCAGCAAAGAGAGACGGTGCAAAAGGCAGCACGCATGCTGGCCGAAGGACTCAGACAGGTATTTGGCGAGGCTTTGCTTGGTCCACAACCCCCCGTGGTAGGAAAGATTCAAAACTTGCATCTGCAACACATGCTGCTTAAACTTAGCAAGGGAACCGGCCTGGCACAGCAAAAATCCTTTCTGCTTGGTAAATGCAGGCAATTGAAGCAAGCATCAGGCTTTTCATCCCTGGTTGTAAGTCTCGATGTCGATCCGCAATGAGAAGAAATACAAAATCTGGCAACACCGGGGTTTAGCTTCAAAAAAGATGTTTATTTTTGCGCATAAGACTAAATACACAAACAATTGAAAAATAAGGTGTTGCCACCAGAGTGGGCCAAACAGTCATTTGTGCAGTTAACCTGGCCACATGCAGACAGCGATTGGGCTCCTTATCTGCAAGAAGCGGAGCACTGCTATCTGAACATAGCAGAAGAAGTGCTTAAAAGGCAGGACCTGATCATCGTGACCCCGGAAAAAAATGCAGTGCGTGCCAGATTAAAAGGGCTGGATTTAAAACGAATCCGCTTTGTGGAGTTGCCAACCAACGACACCTGGGCCCGCGACCACGGCGGTATTACGTTGTTGGAAAATGGGAATGGTGTGATTCACGATTTTAAGTTCAATGGCTGGGCACTGAAGTTTTCTGCCAATTACGACAACCTGATTACCCAAAAAGTGTTTTCGGAAGTGTTTGCAGGGAGCCATCAATATCGGAATTGCCTGAATTTTGTACTGGAGGGTGGTGCCATCGAATCAGACGGCCAGGGCACTTTGCTTACCACCACGGAGTGCCTGATGTCTCCAAACCGGAACGGAGGTTTTACACAAACCGAAATAGAGGCCTATTTGATCGAAGTATTTGGCTTAAAGCGTGTACTATGGTTGAACCACGGATACCTTGCCGGCGACGATACCGACAGCCATATCGATACTTTGGCGCGTTTTTGTTCCCCTGACACAATAGCCTATGTCAGATGCGACGATGAAAATGACGAACATTACATAGCCTTGAAGTCGATGGAGCGTGAATTAAAAACCTTTACCCAGATTAATGGAAAACCCTACAATCTTGTTGCCTTGCCTATGGCAGATAAAATTGAATACGCTGGAGAAAGGTTGCCTGCTACCTATGCCAATTTTTTAATTATCAATGGGGCAGTATTGGTGCCAACCTACGGTTCCCAAAAAGATCAAACAGCCCTCTCAGTTATAAACAGTTTATTTCCCGACCGCGAAGTAGTTGGGATTGATTGTTCGGTTTTAATTAAACAACATGGTTCTTTGCATTGCGTTACCATGCAGTACCCTCAAATTTAATATTATGACCACAAGCAGTTTTAAAGCAGGATTGATTCAGCTTTCGGTATCTGAAAATATAAAAGAGAATATTAGCCATATATCGGATTCTGTTCGTAAGCAGGCATCACTTGGAGCCAATCTTGTCGTTTTGCAGGAGTTGCATAATACTCTCTATTTCTGTCAGACAGAAAACACCAATAATTTCAATCTAGCCGAACCCATACCGGGGCCATCTACCGCACATTACGGAGCACTCGCCAAAGAATTTGGCATTGTTCTGGTTACCTCCTTGTTCGAAAAATGTGCTCCCGGACTTTATTACAATACCGCAGTGGTATTTGATACAGATGGAACTATTGCAGGCAAGTACCGGAAAATGCACATCCCCGACGATCCGGCGTATTACGAAAAATTCTACTTTACTCCAGGCGACCTGGGCTTTGAACCCATTCAAACCTCGCTGGGTAAGCTGGGTGTGCTGGTGTGCTGGGATCAATGGTACCCCGAGGCTGCCCGCCTGATGGCTATGAAAGGTGCCGAAGTCCTCATTTATCCCACCGCCATTGGTTGGGAGTCGACCGACAGTGAAGAGGAAAAGCAACGACAAAAAAATGCCTGGATGATAGCTCAACGTGCACATGCTGTGGCAAATGGAATTCATGTGATTTCGGTGAACCGTGTTGGTCATGAATCTGATCCGTCGGGTGTAACCAATGGTATACAATTTTGGGGCAATAGTTTTGTTGCCGGTCCTCAGGGCGAATTGCTTTTCGAAGCCGGAAACTACGACGAAGAACTCGCTATTGTGGATATTCAGCCCTCACGTACAGATGATGTACGTCGAATCTGGCCTTTCTTTCGCGACCGTCGTATTGATCATTTTTCTGATATCACCAAACGTTGGGTTGAATAAACAATTCGGATTTTTCAGAATACCCGGAAATTTTTTTAGAAGCCCAATTTGTAAGCAGGCTCAATTGCCATACACTTCTATAGCTTTGTTGCGGATGGCTACCGCATAATCATAAACAAATAATAGGTTTATCAGCGATTGAAGCTGTTCGCGGCTTATCGACGGAGTGAGAAACAGGATCTTTTGGTTGTATCGCGGATTGATAAGCGCAATCAGGATATCATCGGCATATACTTCCAGGCAGTTGAAGTAATCACTATAATCGAAACGGTAATCGCGGCCAATGTATTTACCCGAAAACCGGCTTACTCCATAATACGTGAAATAACCAATGTGTTTACCTGAAGCATCGAGCAATTGCAGGTCGATGTCGTCCATCGGGTCGGTCTTTTGTTGTAGCGACTGCACAGAGCCCTTTATCCGAACCAGGTATTCGGTTTGGTTAAGCCTGTTTATAAAGTGGTAACCATTTTCTAGGAACTCCAGGGTTACCAGATTCGAAAAATCGAAAGCTTGTCCGTAGTTTTCCCAATAAATTTGTGTAAACCGAACTATCTCAGCCCGTTCATCCATCGATTTGCCATAGCTGTAACCATCGCTTTCGGTTACAAGATAGAATTTTTCCGATTGACCGGTAAAATCGGAATATCTTTTAGCCGTAGGTTTTTCAATGTACCGCTTGTTGCTCACCTCATTTTTTCCTTCGAAGGCATATTGCAGACCATCGAAATAGAAGGCATAAAAATCTTCTTCGCCCATGTCTGCCAGGCCGGTGATTTCATCTCCAAAATAACTTACAAAAGGGATGTGGTTTTTGAAGCTGTAAATTTCTTTTCCTTTGGCATTGTAAACCGAAACCCTGGTTGTGAAACGAAAAAGCTGTTCGTTGTTCAGATAAGCATATTCCTGTAAAATTGTTTCGACAGCTACATACAACGACACCCTTACAGCCCCTGAGCGTGCATATTCTTTTGCGCTTGTTTTGGGTGCCAAAATCGATTCGAAATAGAAAATGCTGTCGTCTGAAGTAAAAAGTACTTCATTTACTCCGAATCTACTTTTTAGGTGTTTTTCAATGTCACTCTGCACATCAGCAGCAAATTCGGGATAATGAAAATAGAATGGAAAACTGCCTTCATTTACAAGTTCACCCGGACGACGCATGAAGTTCAGGTCGGTTACAAGGGCTTTATCAAAGTGTTGCGCATGCAGCTTTTGAGCTTGAGGCGAAAAGAAAAGCTCGAAAAGAATCCAAAGAAGAGCAGGTTTCGAAAGATTGCAAAAGGTTTTCATGACAATCCAAAAATGGAAATTTTTTGTGAGGAACGAAAATTATATCTTTGCGGCAATTAAAAAATTAATGCATGGCCGTTCAACACAATGTAAAGCAAATTCTCGAAACCTTTCGGGGTCGGAAAATAGTAATAGTGGGCGATGTAATGGTCGACGAATATCTTTGGGGCGAAGTGAACCGGATCAGTCCCGAAGCCCCGGTGCCAGTGGTAGCATGCGAGAAGCGCGAATTTCGCATGGGCGGGGCAGCCAATGTGGCCATCAACATCAAAAAGCTGGGAGCAGAGCCCATTATGTGCTCTGTAATCGGAAAGGATGAAACAGCACGTGTGTATCGATCCTTGTTAGGCCTTCGCGAGATGACAGACCAGGGAATTGTAGAATCTCAAACCCGGATTACTACTGTAAAAACAAGGGTCATAGGCAACCATCAGCAGTTGCTGCGCGTGGACCAGGAAATTACCGATTTTATCAGTCCTGAAGAAGAGGCACTTTTAATGGCACGAGTTGAATCGGTTTTAAAAAAAGAAAAAATCGATGCCCTTATTTTTCAGGATTACGACAAAGGAGTGCTTACCCCTAATATTATTTCACAGGTCACACAGCTGGCCAATCAGCAGCAGATTCCCATACTGGTCGATCCTAAAAAGCGCAGTTTTCACCGCTACGAAAAGGTGAGCCTTTTCAAACCCAATTTTAAGGAATTGGTAGAAGGCATGAATGTAAGCCTGAAAAAAAGCGATACCGAAGGCATTTTTCAGCAGGCGCTCAAGTTGCATGCAAAAGGAATTAAGTATGTCATGATTACCCTTTCGGAGAGGGGTGTATTTATCAGCAACGGAGAGAAGTATAAGATATTTCCGGCAGAAGTGCGAGACATTACCGATGTATCAGGCGCAGGCGATACCGTGGTGAGTGTGGCGGCACTAAGTCTGGCAATAGGACTTTCGGCATTTCAGGCGGCTTACCTGGCCAATATGGCCGGAGGCCTGGTGTGTGAAAAAGTAGGCGTAATACCGATTGAACCCGAAATGTTGTTACACGAAGATTTTCGTTTGCCGGAAGAATAATTTATATTTGAAACTACAAAAATCGGGGTATAGCGCAGCCCGGTAGCGCGCTTCGTTCGGGACGAAGAGGCCGTGGGTTCGAATCCCGCTACCCCGACAGATGGTCAACGAAAGTTGGCCTTTTTTGTTTTCAGGGAATTCATCCCAAGGCAATGTGTAATTGACTTAGCACCCTCATCCTGGTTCTTCATACATTAAAATCAACGTATTTTTTGTTTGCCACTTTTCAATGCTTTTTTCAAATTGAAAAGTATTCGGTAAGTTGTAATTTTTTGCTCCTGAAAGACTCGCGAATGATATGGCTGAGAATTACTGAAACTAAAAATGATCAGTAAACGTTAAATTAACATAAATTTAAGGATTAATTCACATAGAATGAAACTTCTAAAGTACAGCTTAATAGGCTTAATACTTATTTCTCAAATGGTTAGAGGGCAGATAGTGCTGAACGAAATACAATCGTCTAATACGAATGTTCTGGCTGATGAGTTTGGCGAATACCCCGATTGGATTGAATTGTTTAACCATTCAAATGATGCCATTAATCTGAAGGGGTGGCAAATATCCGACGATACTTCAAATACTTCAAAGTGGATATTCCCTGATTATACCCTTGAACCTAACGATTATTTGGTTCTATATGCATCAGGACGCGATTTAAAGCAACTGCCGGTTTATTGGAATTGCGCTGTTGATATGGGCGATTCATGCTTGTATTTTATCCCTTCAGAAAACCTGCAAGGGGACTGGAAAGGATTAAATTTCGATGATAGTGCCTGGCTGCCTGGTAAAACAAGCATTGGTTATGGCGATAACGATGATTCTGTTTTTGTACCGGATTTTACCTTAAGTGTTTATCTGCGTTTAGCATTCAATATAACCGACACATCTGCCATTACTGCTTTATTGCTTCATATGGATTATGACGATGGTTTTGTTGCCTACCTGAACGGAACCGAAATTAGCCGGTCAAATATTGGCACACCTAATTCAAATGTCGATTTTAATACACTTTCAGATATCGATCACGAAGCAATGATTTATCAGGGCGGAACTCCTGAAAATTTTGATATTACCGGATTTAAGAACTTACTTTCAAATGGCACCAACATTTTGGCTGTTGAAATACACAATGCAAGCACCGCATCTTCTGATTTGACGGTTATTCCCTTTTTAACGATTGGTTACAACAGATTTGTAGCGGGCAAGAAAATTAATCCCTTATTAAGGCTTGGCAATCTGTCCTTTCATGCCAATTTCAAAATCAGTTCAGAAGGAGAACCACTTATTTTGTCTGATAGCAATGGCGTAATTAAAGATGTCATGTCCCCCGTTTTTATTCCAACCAATGTGTCATATGGGCAACTTCCTGATAGCTTACACAAATGTTACTTCTTGCAGCCCACTCCAGGAAGCAGAAACAATGATACAGGATATGAGCTGTTCAATAATGATTCGGTTAATTTTAGCCTCAATGGCGGTTTTATACAATCTACTGTATCGTTAAATTTATCGAATACTTTAGAACAAACTATATACTATACCCTCGATGGCTCAGAACCAACTCAAGAGTCGCAGGTATACACAGGGCCCCTAACGATTGACACAACCCAACTTGTTCGTGCCAGAATAATTGAGCCTGGATTTATTCCTGGAAGGGTGTATGCACAGACATTTTTAAAATCGAGAAAACCTGATTTACCTGTCGCTTTTCTTTATACTGCTCCAGAAAATCTTTGGGATGTACAAACTGGAATGTATGTGATGGGATTAAATGCATCACCAGATTTTCCTCACTTTGGCGCCAATTTCTGGAATGACTGGGAATACCCATTTAGTTTTATCTATTTTGATAAAAGCGGCAACCAAGTCGTGAGCGAAAATGTGGGAGTGAAAATATTCGGTGGATGGTCTAGAGGGCAGGAACAGAAATCCTTCTCTTTTCAAGTCAAGAAAGAGTATGGAAGCACAGCGCTGAATTACAAATTCTTCGATAAGACCTCAATTAATTCCTTCTCTTCTCTGGTGCTTCGAAATTCAGGAAACGACTGGCCTTATTCAATGATGCGTGATGGCATGATGACCGGACTCGTTTCGGGACTGAATCTTGATTACCAGGCCTATCAGCCTACGGTTACCTATCTAAACGGAGAATATTGGGGAGTTTATAACCTGCGCGAGAAAGTAGGCGAAGATTTTTTGGCTGCCCATCATCAGCTCGATCCGGACGACATCATTATTTTAGAAAATGGCGGAGATGTAGTTGAAGGAGATAATGCCGAATACCTCCAGCTTATTTCTTATCTGGATATAACCCCTTCACTGGTATCGACGGAAAATTATTATGCAGTTTCGGATCAAATCGATGTTGACAATTATATAAAGTATCAACTCTCTCAAATATACTTTTCGAATCTCGATTGGCCGGGTAACAATATAAAATTCTGGAAAACAACCGATACCATTAGTAAGTGGAAATGGATTCTATATGATACAGATTTTGGGTTTGGATTGTTTACAGATGTTTATCACAATACTTTATCTTTTGCCCTTGATCCTTATGGACCAGGATGGCCTAACCCCTCATGGTCAACCCTTTTGTTCCGGCGTTTGATAACAAATCTCGAATTCAGAAATAATTTTATTAATCAGCTTGCCGATAATTTGAATACCACATTCGTTCCGCAACATGTATCGAGTTACATCGATTCCATAGCCGGTTTAATCGACGAAGAAATGCAGTATCACAGGCCTAGGTGGTATCAGGATTATGCTAATTGGCAATATAATGTTGATGTACTTAAAAATTTTGGGAACTTTCGCCAGGTAGTGATGAGAAATCACATTTTGCAACAATTCAATTTAACCAAAACCCAAACCATATTGTTAGATGTTTCAGACGAAAATGCCGGAAATATCAGGATTAACTCCATAATTCCACAAACCTATAGTTTCAGCGGAGTATATTTCGAAGGTGTACCAGTTACAGTTGAAGCTTTGCCGAAGGCGGGGTATAAGTTTGTGAAATGGGAAGGTAGCAATCTTACTTCCGATCGGATATTGACCCTTAGTCTTACCCAAACAACTTCATTAACAGCAGTTTTTGAGCAATTTAGCCAGGAAGAAGTTCATTTAGTTATCAATGAAATAAACTATAAATCAGCCGATAATTTTGATGCAGGAGACTGGATTGAGATATTCAACCCTCACGATGCAACACTCGATATTTCGGGTTACATTGTTTCTACCCTTGACACTGATTCGTCATATGTGTTTCCATCCGGCACAATATTACTTCCGCATGAATATATTGTAGTAGCGAGAGACCTTAACAAATTTAAAGAATATCACCCCGGCGTATTAAATGTAATAGGTGATTTGCCTTTTGGCTTGAGCAGTGATGGTGATGAAATCCGCTTGTATAATGATAGCCATGACAATTTAGATGCTGTTGATTATTTGCCTTACCAACCTTGGCCAACGCAGCCTAATGGATTAGGATTTACTTTGGAACTAAAGGAACCTGCTTTGGAGAATGGCATAGCTGACAGCTGGCAGGGTATTAAAATGTGGGGAACTCCCGGGGAAGAAAATTCAAAGGCAGTGCCAAGCGCATCTACATTTGCTAGCAACGAAGCGGAAAATTTTATTGTGTATCCAACCAAATTTTCTGATTATGTAAGCCTTACTATTAATTTGTCTGAAAATACTGATGTAATAATCGATATTATAGATATCCATGGGCGTACCGTTTTTAACACATCAGAAAGCGGGCTGGCAGCAGGCTCCTACGTTGTCGATTGGAGGCCAAATGCAGGTATTATTAGTGGTGTTTATCGGGTAAGTTTGAGAACAAACACAAGGGTTTATAACCAATCAATCATTTATTTAAGAAGGTAATTTTATAAATAGAATCTGTTATTTAATTATTCTTTTGCCAGGGTTAGCTTCTTGCCAAAGCGCGTCAGTGAGGATTATTATTAGAGAAATACAATCTTATCATTACTTTTTCACAACCCTTTTGCTAATCAACGTCGTTTCCGACTGAAGGGTCACAATGTACACACCCTTCTTCCATTTGCTGGTGGAAATTGTTGTTCTGTCGGTTCTGGAACGGAATAATTGACTATGCACAAGTTTCCCCGAAACCTCATATACTTTTAATTCTCCCTCTAAACCTGAAGCTGCATTTGTTTCGATGCATATTTCATTCTGAAAAGGGTTGGGGTAAACTGTAAAGTCTATCTCAGTGTTGCTTAGCGCACTCTCATCCAAGGCTGTAAAACCATCGAGTGTAGTTATAAACATACCTCGTCCATGCGTGGCGGCCAGCAGGCTATTGTCCGATTTGCGCACCCGTAGCATATCTACCCGTACATTCGGGAATCCGCCTGCCAGTTGCTGCCAGTTGACCTCACTTTGAGTTATGTCATCGCTGATCCAAACACCCAGTTCGGTGGCCAGGATAACCTGTTTCGGCAGGTAGGGGTTAAAAACCGCCCAGCGCACAGGAATATCGGGTAGGTTGCCTTCCTTGTTGTGCCAGCTTTCGCCCCCATCCTGGCTATACCAGACCGATTCAATCCCATAGTTCGAGAAAGTTACCAGCAATTCGTTGTTCGACTGCCCTTTTTCAATGCACGAAATGTTTGCGGTCGGGAAACTACTGCTGCCAATTTCGTTCGATTGTGGAGTTACATCGGCCCCAGAAATTCTAAACAACCTGCCCGATTGAGTGCCTGCAAGCAGCTCATCTGTAAGGGGGTCAATAAGCCTGATGGCTGAAAAGGGCACACCGGTACCGGTATTCAATGAAATTACACTTGCCGTATAATTCAGAGCAAGGATATTACTAATGCGCAAAAGGTGGTCGGTATAGTTGCCTGCAAACCCGGCAGCATTGGCATAAAGTGTATTGTTAACCGGGTTGTAATCGGCAGGGTTGATAAAGGTGCCTGTTGAGTTGTAATAATCGTTCGCCGTAAGCTGCAGGCTGTAGCGGCCATTTCTAAGCTGGTTGATGTAATAGAGATTATGGTAGACCGAAGTGATCAGATATTCCGGCTGGTCGGAGTCGAAAAAACAATATGCCCCATCGCCGCCGGAAACCATATCAGTCTGCACCGACAAGGGTTTATCTTTGCTAATCAGGGTACCATTGTCCTGCGATCCGGCGACATACCAGGTGGCACCGGCATCGGGGTGCAGGGCACAGGTATAAAACTGCAGGGAGTTAAAGCCTTTGTTCCGTTCGAATAATACCAGCGAATCATCTTCGGCGTTGTACGATCCAAATACGCCCCCATCGGTGCAGAACCAGGCTGTGTCGGCCGATTGCGGATGAAACACCACCCTATGCTGGTCGGCATGTACGTATGGGTAATTTGATGTGCTGTAGTAAGGGCCAAAATTGTACCACGACGAAAGTTGCCTCCAGGTGGTTCCTCCATTCGTAGTTTTGTGCAAATCAAGTCCTCCAGCGAAAATAGTGTTAGGGTCGGTGGGAGAAACGGCAAGGGTTAGCGCGTGCCAGGCCAGGGTCGACCAGGCACCATCGGGCGAAGGTTGATTAAGTTCATACCAGTTGGCTCCTTCATTGTCCGATCGGATCAGGTACTTTCCGCGGTAGTAGATAAAGTTTTCTTCGGTGTAACCTCCGGCAGCAATTACTGCATATATCGATGAAGGAGAGGCTGGAGTGGAAGCCATCAGCACACGGCCTGGAATCTGAAACCGAGGGTCGGTTTCCTGTTCAATCAATGTTTTATACTGGTCAATCAGAGTCCAGTTCAATCCGTTGTCGGACCAAAGAATGCATCCTCCGCCAGTACCCTGAAGGTTGCGGGTGGTGCCAACAAATATTCTTCCTGTGGGAGTTATTACTATGTCCGATGGCGTGTAAGGCATATCCATTCCTTCAATAAGAGGCAACACTTGCTTCCAGGTTTCGCCCTCGTCTTTCGATTGGTACAATCCATCGCTGGGCTGAGCGGAGTGATCAACCCCTTTGTAAGTTCCAGAAGATACAGCTGCATAAAGGGTGCTGGTATAATTTTCTATGCGCACCACCAGGTCGGTGACATAGCTAAATTTGCTGGTGGAAGGAATCAGGTTCCAGTTTTTACCTCCATTACTGCTTTTATAAATTCCTACACCTTTACCTGACGATTCGCGATAGATGTTTACGGCGGTCTGTGCTTCGCCGGTGCCAGCATACAATACCTCAGGGTTTTGTGGATCGAATGCCAGGCAGCCCACCGAGAGGCTTTCCCATAAGTCGTCTACTATTTGCCATGCCGAATCGGAGTGGGTAATATCGTTGTTAACCCACAATCCTCCTGTAACCGAACCTGCCCAGACCTTTTTATGCTGCCCATCGTTCGGATCGTACATCAGCGATCTTACTCTTCCGCCCATGTTGGAGGTCAGTTCGGTCCAGCTAAGGGAACTATTTTTAAGTGAAGGGTTGTTCTTCACTTTTACAAAAGCGGTATATAGTCGCTCCGAGGGAATAAGTTGAAGATGAGGGTCGAGGGTGGCATAATAATCCTGTTGGGCAGCCAGGTGGGGTTTATCGGGTTTTGGTTTTTCAGAATGAAGGGTTTCAGTCTGCAAAGGATAATCTTTCGCATAAAGTGAAAGAAGGTATTTTTCATATCTCTGATGCTTGTTTGGGAGCAACAATACTGTGCACAGCATAATTACTATTACAATGCCAGGAAGAATTAAATGGATTTTTTTCATTGAAGCAGCTTTCGGGATTAGCTTTTTAAAGGTAACGATTTTAGGAAGTAATATCAGTAAAGAAGTCTAAAATCACTACATGTTGGTATTGCAGAAACATTTGCTTGCAGCTACATTTGGGCTTTGGTTCCGACAAGAAATATTTTTCCTATGGCTGAAGTGGAGAGGGATTCCAGACTATTATCGGATTTACTTACGGGTGAAACAGGGATTATTGTGAAGATCAAGGGGCATGGTGCCTTCCGTAAGCGCATTACCGAAATGGGTTTTGTAAAAGGGCAACAAGTAAAGGTGATCAAAAATGCCCCCTTAAAGGATCCTGTCGAGTACGAGTTAATGGGATACAATGTATCGCTCAGACGAAACGAGGCACGCCTTCTCGAAGTAGTGCCTCTGGCAGGGTTTAAATCGGAACAAGGAGCCAGCTACCATGGTACTATTGATACCAGGCGTGTAAAAAAGACTGTTCGTGAAAATAGCCAGACCATCAACGTGGCTTTTGTCGGAAACCCCAACTCGGGTAAAACCACCTTGTTTAATTTTGCCTCCGGAGCCCGAGAACGAGTTGGTAATTACGGAGGTGTAACAGTAGAAGCAAAGGAAGCTGTATTTAAAAAGAATGGCTACACTTTTCAGGTTTCCGATTTACCTGGTACTTATTCAATTACCGAATACACCCCCGAAGAACTTTATGTGCGCAAGCATCTGGTAGAGCAAATGCCCGATGTGGTAGTGAATGTGATCGACTCATCGAACCTGGAGCGTAATCTTTTTCTCACCACTCAGCTTATCGACATGAATATTAAGGTGGTAATAGCACTGAATATGTATGACGAGCTGGAGCGAAGAGGAGCAAAATTGAATTTCCAGGTTTTTGGCACTATGTTAGGTATTCCTATGGTGCCAACTGTGGCTTCAAAAGGGCGTGGCATAGAACTGTTGCTGGATAAAATTATCGATGTATACGAAGACCGCGATCCACAGGTAAGGCATATTCATATCAACTACGGACAGGACCTTGAACATGCTATTGAACGTGTACAGCAAAAGATTAAGGAAGCCCCTAATATTACCGACAATTTCTCTTCGCGCTACCTGGCTATTAAGTTGCTTGAAAAAGATAAAACTGCTATGAGCAGGCTCGATGGCAATCCGATGCGACAGGAAATACTAGAAACAACCCAAAAATACATACAACGTCTCGAAAAAGACTTTGCAGAAAGTTCCGATACCGTTATTGCCGATGCTAAATATGGATTTATAGCCGGAGCACTCAAAGAAACCCTTTCGAATGGGGTAGAAGTTCGAAGGCGCAACACCAAAGCTATTGATCAGTGGCTTACACATAAATTCTGGGGCTTTCCCATTTTTATCTTTTTTATGTGGCTCATGTTTCAAACGACTTTTAGCCTTGGAAGTTACCCAATGGGCTGGATCGAGTCGGCCATTGGTTGGGTAAGCAGTCTTGGTTATAATTCATTACCTGAGGGTCCGTTGAGGGATCTTCTTGTCAATGGTATCATTGGCGGAGTAGGAGGAGTAATGGTATTCTTACCCAACATCCTTATTTTGTTTTTCTTTATTTCCCTGATGGAAGATACCGGATACATGGCCCGCACCTCGTTTATTATGGACAAGCTGATGCATAAGATTGGTCTTCATGGCAAATCATTTATTCCGCTTTTAATGGGTTTCGGTTGCAACGTGCCTGCCGTGATGGCCACCCGCACACTGGAAAGCAAAAAGGACAGGCTGCTTACCATGCTCATTACTCCCTTTATGTCCTGCAGTGCCCGTTTACCGGTTTATGTGCTGCTTATTTCTGCTTTTTTTCCTGCAAGGCAGGGACTGGTGCTGTTTTCGATCTACATGATTGGCATTGCACTGGCTGTGATAGTAGGTTTTGTGTTCAGAAAAACTTTCTTCAAAAAACAAGATATTCCTTTTGTGATGGAATTACCACCTTATCGCATTCCTACACTGCGCAATACAAGCGTACACATGTGGCATAAGGCTGTGCAATACATCAAGAAAATGGGAGGAGTTATTCTGGTGGCTTCCATACTGATATGGGCATTGGGGTACTACCCTCGTAACGTCGACTATAGTCATAATTATGAGGATCAGATAGCCTCTGTTACGAACGACAATCAACTTTCGGAGATTGAGAAGGAAGCTAGAATAGGCGAGTTAAAATTGGTCATGGCTGGGGAGCAGCAGGAAAACTCCTACATTGGCCGTATGGGGCATTTCATCGAACCACTGATTCAACCTCTTGGCTTCGATTGGAAAATAGGAGTTAGCATCATTACAGGATTGGCTGCCAAAGAAATTGTTATCAGCACCATGAGCGTGCTATATCATGTTGGTCCGGCAGAACAGGAGTCGACCGGCACCCTGGTGCACAAATTGCAGGAACAGAAATACAGCAAGGGTGAAAAAATAGGGCAGAAAGTGTTTTCACCCTTGGTAGCCTATTCTTTTATGTTGTTTGTGCTGATCTATTTTCCGTGTGTAGCTGTAATTGCAGCCATCAAGAAAGAGGGAAACTGGAAATGGGCACTATTTACTATGTTCTACACTACCGCAATGGCCTGGGTTATATCGTTTTTGGTTTTTCAGATAGGTTCTATGTTTTAATTGTATTTTTAATAAAAGGAAAAGAATGAATACTGCAGGGTTAATTTTTTCGGTAGAGCTGCAAAATGTGATTGTGCTTTCAATTGTGTTGGCAGCTTTAATTTATACCGTATGGTCGGTGATAAAAACTATTCGGGTAAAAGAAACCTCCGGATGTGGAGGGAATTGCAGTTGCAGTGCTAAATCGGATATCCATAAAGCCTTACTCAAACATTCAAAGGGTGCTATATCCAAACATCATAACTTATTGGTGCGTTAACAAGATTTAAAGAACCATTAACAGCCCATTAACAGGGGCTTGCAACCTTAAGTCTTAATTTTACTCCTGTACTTAAAATATTTACAATATGAAAAAATTCATTTTTGCTTTTGCCTTTGCTTTTATAGCAGCTTTCTCTTACACAGCTATTGCTTCCATCACAAATCAGCAACTTATAGTAGTTACTGCTGAAGAAGAACCCAAAAAAGAAGCCGCCAAAACTGATGAGAGCAAGGCTGAGAATAAAGAAGCCACTACAAGCACCGAAAAAAAATCAGAATGCACCAAAGAGAAAGAAAAAAGCTCGTGTGCTAAAACCTGTGGTGG
Source organism: Bacteroidota bacterium (assembly GCA_016699695.1). Taxonomy (NCBI): domain Bacteria; kingdom Pseudomonadati; phylum Bacteroidota; species Bacteroidota bacterium. The sequence continues at coordinate 1,190,252 of CP065006.1, read as the reverse complement.
AAAGTAATCATAGCTTCACATTCATTTTTAAACAAAGCTGTTTGCCTTATTTGGCAATCAGCTTTTGTTTTTTATAAGCATTTTCCTATCGAAATGTTTTTATTTTTGTAGCTCTTAATTCGAAATACAATCACCATGAGCTATACGATATTGGAAGTGAAAAAAGGAGTGCAATGGATTGGAGTTACAGACCGCGAGTTAGAAACCTTCGACATTGTAATGGAAACACGCTATGGCACAACCTATAACAGTTATTTTATCGATGCCGAAAAAAAGACCATTATCGATAGTGCCAAAGCTACGAAAAAAGACGAGTACCTCGCTAAAGTCCGCGCGGTGGTTGATCCTTCTACCATAGAAGTGATAGTAGTAAACCATACCGAACCCGATCATTCAGGCAACATAGCAGCTTTGCTGGAACTTGCTCCCAATGCCACAGTTTTTGGCAGCAAAGTGGCCATTAATTATTTGCAGGAGATTATCAACAAACCTTTTACAGCCTGTGCAGTAAAAGACGACGACATCATTTCATTAGGAAATAAAACTTTGCGGGTAATCAATGCACCTAACTTGCATTGGCCCGATTCGATCTATACATACCTGGTCGAAGACAAGGTGTTGTTTACATGCGACTCTTTTGGGGCCCACTATTGCGACGAAAAAATGTTCGACGACCTGGTCAGTCAACCCGAATACCTCGAAGCCTTCGATTACTATTTCGATGTCATTCTAAAACCCTTCAGCAGCTTTTTACTCAAGGCAATCGATAAAATATCCCTGCTCGACATTGAAGTGGTTTGTCCAGGCCATGGACCTATTTTGAGGTCGAACTGGAAAAAAATAGTGCAACGTTCGAAAGAAAAGTCAGAGGCTTATATGAAAGAGAGCTGCTGCGATGGACATCAGGTGTTGGTGACCTATGTATCGGCTTATGGCTATACCCGGCAGATGGCCGAAGATATTGCTAAGGGTTTGAAAGAGGCTGGAAACTGTCGGTATGAGTTGTTGGACATAGAAAACATTTTGCTGGGTGAGTTAGAATCGAAAATTGTGAAAAGCAATGCCATTCTTGTGGGTTCTCCTACCATTAATAAAAACACTGTGTTGCCAGTATATAAAATGTTTGCTTTGCTTTCGCCAATGCGCGATAAAAATAAGAAAGCGGCCGTTTTTGGTTCCTATGGCTGGAGCGGCGAGGCGGTGAACCTGATTGAAAATCATCTGAAAAACCTGGGGTTAAATATTGTCATGGAAGGTTTCCGCTCGAAATTTGCCCCTGCCAACGAAAAGGAAACTGAATTAATTGAATTTGGAAAGGACTTCGCTGCCCGGCTGAACTAAAATAATTAAGTATCCCTTGGAGAAACCTTTTCGCTTAGATTGTACCATTTTTGATTTAACCAATATTACCTCATAATATATGTTTCGCACTGTAAAATCAATCCGAAGTAATTTTCGATACATTTTTGTACCCTTGTTTACTCTGGTCGCACTTTTGGGTAATGCGCAAAATACCGACCTCGACAAGCAATTGGGAAAAGAAGGTGCACTTCAGGTGGAACAGCAGATTGGTATTTATGACCATGACCCTGCCACCGCCTACATACAGGAAATTGGCGCCCGACTGATGGCCCAGTTGAAGGCTCCGCTCTTCGAATATAAATTCTTATTGGTCGATATGCCTGAGCCCAATGCCTTTGCATTACCCGGGGGGCATGTATACATAAGTCGGGGTTTGATATGCCTGGCCAATAACGAGGCTCAGATAGCCACTGTGATGGGTCACGAGATTGTACATTCCGAGCAGCGCCATTCGGTTCAGCAAATGCAAAAAAGCATATTGCCTACCTTGTTACAATTGCCTGGCGCTATTGTTGGCACCGTGGTGAGCGAAGACCTGGGTCGAATCATTAATGCACCAATTGCCTCAACTAGCCAGGTTTTTCTTTCGAAATATAGCCGCAGTCACGAAACAGAAGCCGACAAATATGGGGTGATGATCGCCGGAAAAGCCGGGTATGATCCGGCTCAATTGGGCATCATACTGACTAACCTCTCGAAAGAAGTCGAGCTTCTTACCGGGCAGCAAGAAAAATTCAGCTATTTTGCAAGTCACCCATTTACTCCCAGCAGGGTTAAAAACATCGACAAACTAATTTCCAAAGGAAACTATACCCTGAAGCCTGATCTGGCTCAAGACAGGGAAACCTTTCTACAAAAATTCGATGGAATGTATTATGGCCAAAACCCAGCTAATGGTGTATTTGTGGACAACAATTTCATGCACCCTGTACTGGATCTTTTTGTGCAATTCCCGGACGGATGGGAACATACCAATACACCCACTTATTGTGGGGCTGTGGATACCAACCAGAAAGGGATGGTTTATCTCGGGCTGGCCAGCGAGAATGTGGATCCCGAGGTACTTGGCGAGAAGATGGCCGAAAAAATTCGCGCCGAGCATAAAACAGAACCTGAGCGGGCCGAAAAAATCAGCATGAATGGATTGGATGCTTATATTCTATCCCTTACCGACACTACAGGAGCCGAACCTGCAGGTATTCACTTGTTGTGGTTCAGATTAAACGGGGTTACCTACGAGATGGCCGGAGTGGCCTTCGACTCAGAGTTTTCGAAATTAAAAGAAACTGCCTTGAGCATACGCACCCTTACCGTAGAGGAAAAAAACAGTATCAGAGTGAAAGTGTTACACATTGTAAAAGCGCAGGAGGGAGAATCCATCGAAAGTCTAAGCCAGCGCACAAACAATGGTTGGAATATCGATATGACTTGTCTTATGAATGGAATCTCTCCGGAGAAAACATTCTCAGAAGGCGAGCCGGTAAAGATTTTACAGTTCGAAAATTATCGGAAGCAATAAGGTAACACAACAATTCATCTATTCGCACACTTTTCGGTAAGGTACATCGTTACCAATAAAACTGTTCCATTCGGCTTGCGAAAGCTGACGGGTCAGGTAGGTACACATTTCATCGGCCAGGCTTTCTGTTTTCACCGGCCAGATGTAGATAGTGTTCCGATCGTTGCTGGTCGAAAGCAGGTTTTTTCCATCGGGACTAAAGGCCACAGATTCTACCCACGATTCATGTTCGCGAATCTCTATTGGTAAGTCGTTCAGGTTCTCTACGTTCCAGATACGGATAAGTCCATCGAGACCTGAACTGGCCAGCATGCGGTTGTCGGGGCTGAATTGCAGATCAAGCACCCTGGAGCCGTGTGCATAAAAGCTTTTTATTTGCTTTCCTGTAAGTGCATTAAAAAGAATAACCTTACCTTCACGGTCACCCATCGCAATTTTCTCACTTTCGAAATCGTAGGCTACGGAGTGCAGCGAAGTGGAATGAGTAAAAATCAATTCGCTTGTTTTACTTTCAATATCCCAACGTATCAGCTTTCCATTTCCAGTAACGCAGATTATGCTTCGTCCGGATGGCGCTGCATCTATGTCTGTGAAGCCTGAATTGTCTCGCAGTATTACTTCTCCTTCGCCCGAAAGCAGATCCCAATATTTCACCGTATTATCGGCACCTAAGGTAATGATGGCATTTTTACCAGGAACAAATTGCACATTGATGACTTTCCCTTTATGTGCTCCCAGTGTTCGAGGGGTTTGGGAGGTCAACTGGGTATTTACCAATTGCAGTTCGCCAGTTTCAGTTCCAGTAGCCATCCACCGGCCATCGCCTGTAATATCGAGGCAGGTGTTGCCAAGCGGATTTTCAAGCATTTTTGTTGCCTGTTGGGGTGTTTTCTTAAAGCCCCATCGGTTCACTAAACCATCGGTATCGGCACTGTATAACAGGTTCCGGGGTGCATCGAACACCAGGCTTACAATGGGGCTGTTATGTCCCTGAAGCGTATTGTAACGTTGACCTTTTAGTTCGCGCAAGGCATTGTAGAGGCCACGGTAGATGTCGGGATGATTGCTTTGCCCACCATTTTCACGGTTGATGTAATAAGCCTGATAGGCGAGCAAACCTGCCAATTGTTTGTCGTCGAGCTGAGTCGATCTGACGGCAAGGGCACTCGAAAGCACAATCATTCTTTTGCGCAATTCTTCTTTACCAATCGATTCAGCCTTGGAGCGCTCTTCTTTGGCCGATTTGGCAAGTTGCTCGTTTTGTTTCTTTTCCACTTCAATCAACTGAGCTGTTTGTTCCAGTTCCTGGGTGCGACGGGTTACCTCGTCGATTAACAGCTGGTAGTTCTGATCTTCTTCGGGAGTAAGCAGCAATTGATCCTGCCGGGCTTTTGTTAGAGAATCGAGCCTCTCGCGTTCGCGTATCAACTGGTACTCAGTTGCACGGCCTTTTTCTACTACTTCATTTTTTTCACCCAATACCAAATTCGCATACGATTCGGCCCTTTCCTTCTGTGCTATTGCTTCCTGACTTTGCCGGTATGCATAAAACATAAGGGCAAAAAAGGCCACAGCGATAACTCCCAACAATATGGCCAACCGACGTGTACGGGATAGTTCGCGGCGTTGAGTTTTGACCTTACTTTCTTCGTCTTGCTGAAATTTTTTCTCGCTGGTGTTTAAAAATACCATGGCTTTTTCAAAAGCCGGGTTGTAACGCCTGGCCCAGGCACGGTTCGGGTTTTGTGTTTTTCGCCAGTTGAGTGCTACTTGTAAATCAGGTGAACGCATAAGGCCCGAACGTCCCGATTGATATTGCCCGGCCAGGTCTACCAAACGCAGGTACATGTGCGATGCCGAGGCTTCTTCGTCAACCCAAACCCGCAGCTTGTCCCATATTCGCATAAGGCTTTCGTGCGAGATATCGATTACAGAGTTCGAATTTAGCTCAATGGGTGTGGCAGGAGTTAAGAATGAGCGCCCTGGCTGTCGGAATAATTCTACTATCCGAATAATGTCTTCGGGTTGTGCTTGTCCGATTTCAGCTATTTCTGCCACCGTGGCTGGCCGGCGGATACCTTTTCCTTCGATTCCTTTATCGGTAAGGGCTTTAAAAAGCGTTTTGCACAATTCCCTTTCTTTTTCATTCAATTGGCTATATGCTTCGTTGGCGTGCAACGAAAGAGCGTTCTCCAGTTTCCCTGCGGCCAGGTAATCGCGCAGGCTAAGCGCATTTTTCTGCGATTGGGCTGCATTTTTTTTCCAGAAATCCCAGGTGCGCATAAGCACATGTTGCAGCACAGGGAGTTGATCGTGATTGTTTTCGATGGTATTGAGTACTTCCTGGAGCAGACGGGGTTCTATTTCTGAACCACTTACCTTTAGTGGGCCACAGATTACCTGTTCAAAATCTTCTCGGGTCATCTGGGGCACCAGGTAGTTGCTTTTATTGATCAGCGAAGTAAGGTCCTGGTAATCGGAGCAATCGCCAATAAAATCGGAACGCATGGTGAGGACTACATATACCGGCAGTTTCTTTTGTTCTACAATGTTCACCAACAATTTTATAAATGCTCTTGGATCGTCGATGTGTGCTTCAGTTTTTCCCCTGGCTTCTTTGTAACGAAACAATTCCTCAAACTGGTCGATGATAAGGAGGGTATTAGCCTCCTGGTCAGGAAAGGCCTGCTGAATGGCATCGGAAAGACCTAGCGAATGGCGGTTAAGTAAAGAATAGTAATACTCGTTTAACTCCGTAAGGTCAGTTGCTGCATTGTTTTGAGCTTCGAGGTTAGCAAAGGTTTTTGCCAGGTTCCAGATGGGGCTGCTTCCAGGCCTGGCGGCTAGTATGTTCCAGTTGGTACCTGCCTGGCTGATAAAACCTCCATAAAGTAGAGGAATGACACCACAATAAATAAGAGATGACTTTCCGCTTCCAGAAGCGCCGGTTACTGCTGCAAAACGATATTCTGACAGATAATTTACGATGGTTTCACTTTGTCCTTCGCGTCCGAAAAACAAGTGGCTTTCGTCGGAGGTAAATGGTCTGAGACCTGGAAAAGGATTAGGAAGTATTTGATTAGATTCGGGTTGCATAGTGATAGGGTCTTTAATCGTGGATTTTTTCCAGGAATTTATTTATTTCTTCATGATTCTCCTGTTGCATAATTTGTATATCAGGTAGCCATGACTTGTAGCCCTGGATATCGGGTTGTAGGCCATTGGTTATTATTCCTATGCTGGTAAAATTCTGTTTTTTGCCCATACCCGGAGCTTTTATAAGGTCGCTGAGTTTGCTGTTAAGCCACTGCCGGTCTTTCTTAACCCAATCGATAATTACATGGTTAGTACGCTTAAGTAACTCTAGGTGCTGTTGATACAAATTTTCTTTATCGTTTAAATCGAGTGTTTGCAACGAGAGGTTATGTTGAAGAATGTATTGCTTGAATGACTCGACTGCTTTTTGGTTACTGGTAATGTAGTATACTTCACCTTTTGAACTGGGTAATGGCGATTCTGCCGGCTTCACAGAAAGGCGCAATTTTAGAATTTCTTTAAACTCATCAACAGTCGATTCAATGATTTCGGTCGATTGGTCCGCTTCTTTTTGTTTAAGCCTGTTAATATACAACTCCTGTTTTTGTTCTTTGTTCCGCACTGAGTCCGGAATCCAGATCAAACGGGTTAGGTTATTATTGCTTTTTAGAAAATTACCAAACAAGTTATTCTCTCTTTCGAAAACAGAAATTTTTTGATCGGCAGGTATTTCGCCATATTTGGCTCCTACGAGTTGTAAAACATTAGAGCATACCTGGAGGTTCTCTGTGACAATTTCGTCGAAATCGCTGAAATTATGCATGAGGTCTATTTTGGGCAGCACATTATACCCCAGGTGTTGCAGTTCGCGTTTAATTTCGCTTCTAACGGCCAGAAGGTCTGATGTGCAAAGGCTTAGGTATATATTTTTTTGGTTTATTTCAATGCCCATCTCTTTGGTCGTGGGTGCCGAATATATTTCTTTGAAATCGAAAGCCATATCGAGCAATTGTTTCCAGGCTTTTACATTTTGATCCTGCTCGTCGAAGGAGAAAACTGACAGGTTGTCTTTTCGTCCGGTATACTCAAAAAAGTTGTACCCGCAAAGAGGTTGAAACAGCGCAGGCTGCCTGATATCTTTTGAGGGTGTAAGGCATATTTTAAAGATAAAATGAGCAGGCAATTCCTTGGCGGCTTTTTTCTGTACGTTGTCGCTGATGGCATACAGCTCATTCAAAAAGGCTTCGTTGTGGTTCTCGTGTGCATCGAGTATTACCATAAAGAAATCCGATTCAGCGATGTTTCTCGACCAGTCATCATTTTCATTGGATTTTACTACCCAATTGAAGGTTTGTCGGGTGGTACGGTCGAAAGCCATTTTTAGTTTTTCAACAAAAATACCCAGCCATTCCCCACCGCAAAGTGAGGATGGTGCTGTGAAGTATATTTGTTTTACTTTCATAGTTATTCTTTGATTACCTTCAGGTTTTCGATTGATAAAAAGTATTTGTTCGCAAAGTCAATATGATCGTGCAGCATGTTTTTAACCAACCATTCGGGGAACAACCACATTTCGGCAGCATTTTCGCATACAAGCTGATCTATTCCGTGTGCATGAAGCAAACTAATATCCAGAAAATTATCAGCCAGCAAAATTACACAATTCTTACCACCTTTAAAAACAGTAGATTGAGTCATTATCAGCCGCTCCTGTTTTGCTAACAGCGAGATATCGAAGGAGGCTCCTTTTTTTAATTCCACTTTGCGGGCATGTCTTGCCAATTGCAGTGCTACCTGCTCAGAGAGTTCTGCAAAATCAGAATAAGCCTTGAGTTCAATAAAGCGAAAAATAAAGAGCTCATCGATAGCCATACTTTTGGTTGATTTTATCAACCCAGTGAGGTGTTCGTGCATATCGTCCTGATGCATAAGGCTTTTTATCCTGTGTGGATGCAAATGAAGGAGAACATAGATGGCCGTTTCGCTTAAGAGAGGTTCCTGATGGTAAGCATTAAAAATGATTTCCTCCTCAAAGTCCCCAAGTTTGTTTTGCAGAATGTAGAGCATCACGCAAGCTCTGGGATAATAAGAGAGTACGTTAAAATCGCTTGTGAGGCTTGTACGGAGTAATTCTTCGCGCTTGAGGGTGGGTTGTATAAAAAAGTTCTCCAGCCTTTTAAGTCTTTCTGCATGACTGATGTTTTCAACCAGTGGAAAAAATATGGGTTTGATGTCTTCGTCGAAGTAAGTATCGACCAGTTCAATAGCATGGTTCACTTGCGAATGGCTTCCATCAAGCAACATGTGTTTAATCGAGGCAATTATTTGTGGGTTATAAATCAGCGATAGCAGTTTAAAGATGAGGTCGTAGTTTTTATCAATTTCCTGCCGGTATGCTTCAGCCACCATCTCCATTCCTTTTTTTCGGCAGGATGAATGGTATAGATTGAGGTTACTTGTGATGATTCCGGCTTGTTTGATAAAGAAACTTAATAATTTATATTTATTGGCACTGCTTGCCTGAAAGTGACAATCGATAAGTGTTTGCAGGTTTTGCATCAATACAAACTGTTCCTGGGTAGCAAGATTGGCAAGAATCTTATCCAAGGCTTCCAGGCTACCCATTTTCCCATAAACACGCGCAATACGTACTTTTACAATTTCGGGTGTATCCGGAAGCATCTGTTCTCTTTCGAGGTAATCCAGGGCTTTATGGCCCGTTTTGCATAAAGCTTCAATAGCATATGGATTGTATTTCGAAGGGTAAAGGTAGTCGAGCAGGATGTAATTAAACTCAATCTCATGGCTTCGTGCCAGGGAGCGTATGCCTGCATGTTGCACATCAGGATCAGGATCTTTAATCAGTTCGAAAAGTATTTCTTCTTTTATTTCCGGCAGTTCTTGTTGTAATGAATTTGCAAGCTTCAATCTTTGAGTCTTATTCCCATTTAATGTCAATTCGCGCATATCGGAAAGCTTTTTGGGTAGGAGCATTTCCAATTTCAATGTATTTTCAACCAGCCTGAGTAGCTCCATTTCATCCTCATCGCCTGTTTCTTCAAGTTTTTTGAGTTCTGGAAGGGCACTGAAAATATGGTGTTCCAATATTTTGCCAATCATCACTTGTCGAATTTCTTTTTGCGGATGTGCCAATAGCCTTATCAGGTATTTTTCAAAGTCCATCGGATGCAACTCCGACAAAGTATTCAGAATGCAATTAATTTTTACGGAATCATAATTTGCAAGAGATGACCAGATTCGCTCCTGGTAAAGGTCTTTGCTCAGAAGCATGGTTTGTTTGTAGCGCAACCGGTTCAGAGCTTTAACCTGATCGGCTTGGTATTGTTTTAAAAGTTTATAGCCCACAAAACCCCAACCCAGTGTAAGAAGGGTAATCCAATACATGATCAGATTAAGATTAAAGAACCTTAGAAAGGAAAGCGCCAGGATAAATGCTCCGCTCAAAGCGAGTCCCAGCATAATGGCAGAACCTTCAATGCGCGGGTGGGCTACCTGCTTAAACCGAATGTCGAGGGCTTGATAAAGGGTTCTGGATGAGGGAATCTGAACAATGGCTTTTAGGCTTTCGTAGCCCACTTTAGTGAGGGTGAGAAAAAGGAAAAACAGAGTAAAATTCTCGTGTGGATATAAGCCAGTGAAAAAGAGATTGGCCACCATGCTGGCTGCCAGGGTAAACAACATTACAGCAGGAATGAGGATAAGGCTATAAGGCGAATCGTATGAATACAGAATTTTTTTTATCAAAAACCGGTCTATTCCATAAATAAACACCATTAATGCAGCCAAGAACAATCCATAAAATTTTGATACCCCGATGATATTCTGAAAACCTGCTCCTGCCAGATTAATAAACACAAAATGGATGCTGAAGCCAATCATAGCTGAGAGGATGGTAAACAGAAGCAGGTACCTCGAAAGTGGAGAGGTAAGAAACAAAAAGATGTTGTTTGAAACTGGCACATATTTTTCTTTAGCCGTGCGAATTAACTTTCTTTTACGGAGAATCACTAAAACGGCTAAATGTATCATCCAGCTGCCGGTAAGGGCCATTAGCGAAAAAAGGGTTATAAACCGAAAATAGAAAAAATACAGACTTAATGTGGTAATGAGTCCTCCCAGTGCAAATCCGGCGAGGTAGGCCAGTCGTGCTTTTGGTGTAATATTGCGCGATTGGATAGGGGTTAGCATTTTTCTGCCAAATTGCCATACCGCAAGCATCATAAGCACATTTACAGGAAAGAGCAACACCATACCATAAAATGCCAGGTTGCGCGAGGTAAACAAGAAACTGCAAGTCAGATAAGTACCTGCCAATAGTAAAATAAGAGTGAATATTGAAAGGTTTAAATTTCTTGTGCTTATTCTTCGAAAAAGTACTGGATACAAGTAGGTGAATAATACCCCTGCAAATCCGCCGACAATGTAGGAAGCCGCCAGAGAGCGGTAACCAAACACCTCAATAAACCTGGCATGCACCAGCACATCGAAGGTAGAAAGAAAAATACCGGAAGCGAAAGTAAGCAAAGAATAGCCGGCAAGGAGTAAAAACTCTTTATTAATCTGCTCCTGTCGCCGGTAAATCTGATTCATAAATAGTAAATCCTTGTGTGATGAACGTTAAGTTACATAGATTTTCAATCTGCAGTCATTTATTTCATGCACTTCAAAACGAAAATCTGACGGTTATCAATGAAATCGGGCTAAAAGTATTAAAATATTGCCGTTTACAGGTACCTAAAGTACTGTATTTTGATTGGCATCTGTTTCACGCGGGTAAAAGGAATTAGTTGCGGGTTTGATTTTTAGGTTGCTTTGGCTTATTCTGAATCGGGCAGGTGTATTTCTGCCTTTTTTTGAGATAAAACCAAATATGGGATCGAAAATTGAACTTTAAGGCAGCAGTTCGTGAGTAGTGCTCAGAATGCGTGCGATCAATTCTTCCGGGGCAGTGTTTTTAGCATCGACTACATAGTGGGCCGAGAGATAGCAATGCTCAAATCGTTGAAGCAAATCACGGACGTATTCGTGCAATTCTTCGATCGTTTTTCCTTGCACAATGGGTCTGTTGTGTGTGGCATTTTTCAGACGCCCTACCAGGGTTTCCTCATCGAGTTTCAGGTAGATGGTAATCCCATGGCTATTCATAAATTGCATGTTGTCGAAGAACCTTGGCACCCCACCCCCGGTGCTGATGACAGCCTGGTCTAACGATTCTGTTTGATGCAGCGCTTTTTGTTCCTTTATTCGGAAAGCATCTTCGCCATCCTGAGAAAAAATTTCAGGTACTGTACGGCCATCGAGTTTTCCAATTAACTCATCGAGATCGACAAAGGTAAGCCCGAGTTTCTTGGCCAGTTTTCGTCCGGTAGTTGATTTACCGCTGTTTTTATATCCTATCAGGTATATTTTCACTCTTTTAAAAATCGGTTAATCTTGCAGTTGAAGGTTGCCGCCGAGGTTTTTAAAATCGTTAACAAAGCTGGGGTAGGTTACCGAAATTGCTTCGGGAGTATCGATGTGCGTGATACCAGAGGCACCCATGCCAGCCAATGCCAATGCCATTACCATCCGGTGATCGTGGTATCCGTGCACTTCTGCTCCTGTAAGAGGTCCTCCCACAATTACCAAACCATTGGGCAATTCCCGTATATTGGCACCCATTTTGGTAAGTTCGGTGGCAATGGCGGCAATCCGGTCGCATTCCTTTAGCCGGGCTTGCTTTACATTACCAAGAATGGTTTCGCCCTCTGCAAAACACGCAGCGACAGCAAGCGCAGGCAGTGCATCGGGTGTATCGTTCAGATCGAGGCTGGCACCTTTCAGTTGAGTACATTTTACGATTACTCCTTCGTTGGTATGGGTTACTGCCATTCCCATTTGAGCCATAAAATCGAAAATGGCCTTATCGCCCTGGTAATCGTCGAAATCGAGCCCTCTGATAAGTATTTCAGAGCGGGTGATGGCAGCCGCACAAACCGCAAAAGTAGCCGAGGAGAAATCGGCTGCAATGCGCGATTCGAAAGCCTGGTAACGCTGACCTCCTTTTACCGAAAACCAATCGAGCCCTTGGTTTTTATAGTGTATCTTTTGTTTGTTGAGCCAATCGAGGGTGATTTGCACATAGGGTTTTTCGTGCAGGTTATCGACGGTGATTTCTGAGTCACCTTCGATAAGGGGTGTAGCAAAAAGCAAGGCGGTAAGAAACTGCGAACTTATGCCATCGACATTGGCTTTTCCTCCCTGGATAGGTCCGGTAATGGTGAAGGGGCATTTGTCGTTTGTCGATTCTATCGTGGCACCCATGCTGCGCAGTGCTTTGAACAAAGGAGTCATAAGCCTTTGCCGCACCGAATGATCGCCATCGAAAGTAGTGGTTTTGCCAAAGGTAGCAGCAAGGGCAGTGAATATGCGCAGGGTGGTTCCTGAGTTTCCCACATCGATAAATAGCTTATCTGGTATTTCATTGTGGCCTATCCCTTCAATCACCAGTTTGTCGTCAATGTGCTTCACTTTTGCGCCAAAAGTCTCGGCTGCTTTCATGGCCGCATAGGTATCGTCAGACATTAACGGAGAATGGAGTACAGAAATGCCCTCGGCCATGGTGGCGATGGCAATTGCACGTATGGTATGCGATTTCGATCCGGGAATCTCTATGGTACCCGAAAGGTGCGAACCTTGTGAGATGAGTTTCAAGGGAGGTAGTTTTTTATTCAGCTTGCAAAAATAATAAAAAGCTTACCAGATAAAAATTAAGACAAACATTTCGACAGAATTGAAGGGAATAAAAAAACGCAGAAGCTATTTTCTTTCGAAAAATTTTTGGAAAGCTTGTTTATACAGCCAGTATACCTTAGAATTTTAAGGGAATCTTTCCGAAAGCTTCTGCGTTAAATTGAGGCTATTTGTTTTATAAGCCCAGCTCTTGAAGTATCTGGGCACTATGGTTTTGGGTATCAACTTTTGTGATAAGTTTTTCTACCAGGCTTTGCTCGTTGATGACATAAGTGGTTCTCAATACACCTTCATATTCTTTTCCATACATTTTTTTAAGTCCCCAGGCACCGTATTGCTTCAGAATCTTCTGGTCGGTATCGGCAATGAGGTGAAATGGCAGTTCGTATTTCGAGGCGAAACCGGCATGCGACTTTTCACTGTCGGGGCTTACACCAATTACCTCAAAACCTTTCTGGAGCAGGTTGCTGTAATTGTCGCGCAGGTTACATGATTCGGCAGTACAGCCCGGTGTGTTGTCTTTTGGATAAAAGTAAAGAATTACTTTTTTTCCCCGGAATGAGGACAATGTTATTCGTTCACCCTTCTGGTTGGTTCCGCTGAATTCGGGAGCTGTTTTTCCTTCTTCGATAAATGCCATTTCTTTTGGTAATTGTAGTTTGAAAAGAAACAGCACTTTAAGAGAAATTGTTCGGAAGTAAAAGAAAAAAATGATAGTTGGCTACCGGCTATGGATGACTGGCACGAAGCATTTCAAATTTTCCGGGCGGTCCGGGCAGCCTTTCGGTAACAAAACCCGCAGCCTGCATGTTGCGTCGTACCTGTCCTTTGGCACAATAGGTGGTAAGAATCCCGCCGGGGTTTAGTATGGCAAACAGTTTCTCAAACACCTCAATAGTCCAGAGTTCGGGTTGAATGGCAGGCGCAAAGGCATCGAAATAGATGAGGTCGAATTTTACCTGAGCTTCGTAGTTTTCCAGCGTACATTTACTTTTATGCCAGCTGAAACATTCGTGGTGCAGCACCCTTCCTTCCGATTGATGAAAACGTTCGAAAAGTTCAGCTTCCTCCGGTTTAAGTGAAAGGTTTTGAACGTAGTTTAACTTTTTTATCACAGCATCTTTCAGTGGAAAGGCATCGATGGCATGATAATCAATGGAATGTATGCCCCGGTTCAGGTAGGTCAGCAGAAAATTTAAGCCCGTGCCGTAACCCATTTCAAAAATACGAATGGAGTTTTTGGATATGCTTTGCAGTCCGGCTGCAATAAACACATGCATCGATTCCTGCACTGCGCCGTGAACACTATGGTAGCACTCGTTAAGGCCGGGAACAAATAACGACGAGGAACCGTCTGCGGTTTCGATAATTTTTACTTCCATCCGTCAGAAACAGTAGGTTGATCTGCGAATTGCAGGAATTGAAACAAGATGCTGAGGAGATTTCTCACTTAAAAAGGAAGATCGTCTTCTCCTGGCAGAGGAGGGTTATCGAAAGCATTCTCATCGGGCAGGGGTGGGAGATTGCTGGGCGCTGTACCCTGGTTTTCAATTTTCCAGGCTTTTACATCGGTATACCAGCGGCCGTTAAATTCCCGGCTTTCCAGGTCGAAATGCACCTTTACTTTGTCGCCCTCTTTTACAGGAAATTGGTCAATTTTTTCGCTCCAGAGATTGAAAATCACTTTTTTGGGATATTGATCCTGTGTTTCGAGCACATATTCTTTTTTGCGCCATTGTCCGTTGCGGCCTTCGCCTTTTTGTTCCGGAAGCAGCTGCACTATTTTACCTTGAATTTCCATGTGTGTTAGTTTAGGAATACAAAAAAACTACAAATAAAACGAAAATGCTACCCTTCTGTCTAAAAAAATACAGACAGATGGGTGTACTAAATTAAATTGGAATTGAAAGTATCTGGAGTGATTTTGGTTTGTGTTTTCTCCTCAAAGGCTTTATTGTCCTAAAACCTGCAGTGTGTCTGACTCAAACACTATTTTTTGATTGTTTTGCTCTAAAATGTGTATCATGGCACGGGCAATGGTGCGTGCATGGATAGCTTTGTATTTACGTAATTTGCCGACGAAAAGAAAGCCTGCAGCTCGCATCATCACTTTTGCGAAGCTTTCTCCAAAGCGTTTTTCGTTTCTGTCTCCCAAAATAAGGGAGGGTCTTACAAGAGCAAGATTCTCGAAACCAATTTTTTGAATGCCTTGTTCCATTTCACCTTTAATGCGCAGGTAGTAATTGCCCGATTTCGCATTAGCCCCGACAGAAGACACTGCTGCCAGTTGTTTCACACCATTCTGGCTTGCAAAGCTGGCTATTTGTATGGGTAAATCGCGGTCGATGGCTTCCATTGCTTGTATGCTGCCGGCTTTTATAATGGTAGTGCCCAGGCAGATAAAAACTGCTGAAATCCCTTGCATGGCCTCAGACAAAGATTCTTTTGAGAAATCGCTTACAATTACTTCGGTTTTTTTGCCAGCGGCAACACCGGATTTTCTTACCAGAAGGCGAATGGTTTCGACGCCGGCATGGGCTTCCAGTTCGCGAACCAGGTGGCTTCCTACCAATCCGGTGCTTCCAATAACGAGTGTGTTTTTCATGGGTTAATAAAAATTTGTGGGCCGGGAAACTGATCTATTTCTACATACACTTTATTTGCAGAATGCCGTAGTTGATTTGTTGTAAAAAGAACAGAATACAAGACCGAATGTTTAAGACTTAGGTTTTTAGTTGCTAAATTCGGAAATTGTCTAAGTAAAAAAACACCAGCCTAACATGATTATTTTATTACAGGCATGTATAAAACAATATAGCATTTAACATGTTGTGGTTTTAAGAAATAATGATTAACTATTATCATAACAGTAAGATACATAAATCTTGGTTTCATATTAATTTCAAGCTTCTGTTTATTTTGCTAAAAAGCACATTTTAAGTCACTTCATGGAACAGCGCGGGGGTCATCCCCTTAAGGGGAAAGAGGGGTGAGCGTGGGCAAAATTAAAATTTGTAACAGGCATAATAGAGGCTAATCATTTAACAAATTCTCTGAAATGGCTAAATTCATTATCAATCCCTATTTGTTTGATTGTAGCACCGTAAAACACCTTCGTTTTCCGTTTTCTTTTTTTTTAATGCCTGTGTTTCTTTTTGCCTTAAGTCAGGCAAACAGTGTGAACTGGCTATCCACTGCCATTGCATTTTTTATTCTCCACCTCTTGGTTTTTCCCTCCAGCAATGGGTATAATAGTTACCAGGATCGAGATGAGAGTAGTATAGGCGGGCTAAAGCATCCTCCAAAGGTTTCTGAAAACTTATTTTATGTAACCCTCATGTTTGATATTGCGGCTGTGCTTTTGGCTTTATTGGTTTCAATTTTCTTTTCGCTTTTTGTGTTGATTTTTATAAGCATGTCCAGGGCTTATAGCTACAGAAGAATCCGATTAAAGAAATATCCCATCGTTGGGTTTCTAACCGTATTTATTTTTCAGGGTGCCTTTGTATACCTGATGGCGTTTACGGCAATTTCCGGCTTTTCAGTTGAAGTTTTGTCGCTTAATCACATTATTTGTATGAGTGTATCCAGTTTATTTATTGGCAGTGTTTATCCCCTGACCCAAATTTATCAGCACGAGGCCGATAAAAAGGATGGGGTAATCAGCATAAGCTATAAACTTGGATATAAAGGAACCTTTATTTTTTCAGCCATCTTGTTTTCAATTGCCACGCTAATCCTTTTTTATTATTTCAGTTTAACAAGCAAACCGGGCCAATGGGTCGTTTTTATTATCATGATGCTTCCTGTAATTATTAAATTGAACATCTGGTTTAATAAGGTTCGCAAGGACACGCGGTATGCTAATTTCGAAAATACCATGACTATGAACCTCTTGACATCCGCTTGTATGAATTCATATTTCCTGATTTTGATTTTGAATAAATCCTTTACCTGGTTTTAAAAATGAGTAGAATAATTTCAATCGGAACTGCTTTACCAAAATATTGCACCCCACAAGAGGATATCTTAAAATTCATGCAGACGGCCTATAAAAATAATACTGCATCGCGGAAGCTAAAATTGCTGTTTCATCAAAGTGGTATTAAAAAGCGCTATTCCGTTGTTCCAGACTTTAATCCTGATTGTTCGGACAGAATTATTTTTGCTACCGGTAAAACAGCACCAAATGTGGAAGAAAGATTACTCGTGTATAAAGAGCATGCTGCTTCTTTGGCAATTGATGCCATACACAAGGCTATTAAAAAGTTGAATAGCACCCCTGCGGAAATTAAAATTAGCCATTTAATTACCGTCACTTGCACCGGATTGTATTCACCCGGCATCGATACCGAGATTATGGAGCGGTTACAGCTTCCCAACGATATCTTCCGAACATCGGTAAATTTTATGGGTTGTAATGCTGCATTCCCGGCCCTGAAAATTGCAGATATGATTGTCAAAACCGATGAAAATGCAAAAGTGCTGGTAGTGTGTGTGGAGTTGTGCACCCTACATTTTCAACCTAAGGACAATACCGATAATTTGTTGTCGAACACCATTTTCGGCGATGGGGCTGCGGCTGTTTTGGTTGTTTCGAATAAGGCTGCCAAACAGAATAGCCAAAAAGGATTGGAAATGAATGGTTTTTACTCGCTGTTGCTGGACAAAGGAAAAAACTTTATGGCGTGGAACATTAAGTCTTTAAATTTCGAAATGGTTTTAGATCCTGCAATACCTGATTTTATAGGCAGTCATTCAAAGGAAATTGTTTCAAAAGCGAGCTTAAACCTGAATATCGACCCTTTAAAAATAAATAAGTGGGCTGTGCACCCTGGTGGTAAAAGAATACTGGATGCCCTAAAAAAGCAACTGGAACTTAGCACCGAAGATTTGCAACATTCCTACAAGGTATTTGAGGAAAATGGAAATATGTCTTCTCCCACCATTTTATTTGTACTGAATGAGATGATGCATTCAAGTCATAAACCCGAAGAAACCATACTTGCCATTGGGTTTGGACCGGGATTAAGCATCGAAACAGCAAAGTTTACCTATGCCGAATAAGTTTAAACACCGTTCCTTACAGAAGGAAATGCTTGATGAACCAAACATTGATGCCAACCTACTTCGAAAAAACCTGAAAGAACTCGATTTCCTAAACAAGTTTACAGGAGGATATAGAATTTCCATGAAAGGGATAAAACAATTGGTTTACATTCATAACAAAACATATCACATCGTGGATCTGGGCTGTGGAAGTGGCGATTTCTTAGTAAATATTGCCAATTGGGCAAGGAAGAATAATCTTAAAGTACAATTAACAGGCGTAGATTTCAATCCTGATGCCATTGCTTATTTAAACACGCATTGTGCCGAATATCCTGAGATTAATGGAGTTTGCATGAATTACTCCGATTTCCTTTCGGAAAACAAAAATATAGACATTGTGCATTGCTCTTTATTTTGTCATCATTTAAGCCACGAAGAGCTGGTTGACTTATTTGTGTATTTCAAACAAAACCTTCAATGTGGTTTTGTTATCAACGATTTGAAAAGAAATTGGATGGCAT
The DNA here is from genome assembly GCA_016699695.1 of Bacteroidota bacterium. Classification (NCBI taxonomy): domain Bacteria; kingdom Pseudomonadati; phylum Bacteroidota; species Bacteroidota bacterium. The sequence goes on along the minus strand of CP065006.1, from coordinate 1,172,009 downwards.
ATAGTGCAGCCTGGCTGTTCCCAAGGTTATTGAATGGATCTGAATTGGCAAAAAATGATGGCCCGATCTCCGTTCTCAGGGGCTTTAGGTTTAACGAAATAGGGCAACTCATGGCTACAGCAAACATAAAAAACTATTCCATTTATAAAGCATGGCCTTTTCGTTTTCTAGTGGTGGGATACATTTAAAAATATGGAAAGTACTGATAAACCCATCGAAGTTTTAATTGCCGGGGCTGGACCAACAGGCCTGATGATGGCTTGCCAACTGGCCATTCACCAGATTCCTTTTCGTATTATTGATAAGAAGTCACACCCTTCTACTTATTCTGGTGCATTAATAATCCATGCCCGAACAATGGAGATTTTTGACCAAATGGGCATAGCCGAAAAAGCTTTGCAGGAAACAATTCTTGCCAATGACCTTAGTGTTGTTTTTAACGGGGTAAAAAAAGCACATGTTTCCTTAAGAGATATAGGACAGGGTCTTTCAAAATTTCCAAATCTGCATCTGATTGAACAATCGAAAACCGAACAATTGTTAATCGATTTTATTCTTTCGAAGGGTCGCACAATTGAGTGGAAAACAGAATTGAAAAGTTTTTCGAAAGGGGAGGTGCCAATTGCTTCAGTGGTGCAAAAAGAAGGTGAAAAAGAAGAAATAATCAAGTCGAACTATTTGGTTGCAGCCGATGGAGGAAACAGCTTTGTGCGCGAACAATTGAAAATTCCATTTATTGGAAAACGGCACCCAATTTCTTTGTTTATAATCGATTGCAAGGCTGAAACTGATTTGCCGGCTGATGAAATGTGCTTTTCATTCTCAAACTATTCCACCTCCGGATTTTTCCCGCTTAAGGAGGGCAGAAAGCGGATTGACGGCATTATTCCAAAAAACTTGGAAGGGAAGGACAGAATTACTTTTGAGGATGTGGAAGTAAAATTTGCCGAGAGGCTTCGGACAAAAATACGCCTATACAATCCAGAATGGTTTTCGGTTTCACACTCCCATCAGCGATATGCAAAGGTGTACCAAAAAACCAACATCTTCCTGGCTGGCGATGCTGCTCATACATTTACCCCGGTGGGCGCACAGGGAATGAATACCGGAATACAAGATGCCTATAACCTGGCATGGAAACTTTCCTTTGTAATAAAGCAAAAAGCACATCCTGCACTTTTACAAAGTTATGCCACGGAAAGAATAGGCATTGCAAAGCGGACAGCCCATTTTACAGGATTATTTTACAGTTTGGTAACAAGCCCAAATGTGTTGATTAAAACAATTCGTTTACAAGCGCTTCCCTTTATATTGAATAGGATATTTGTGCAGGTAGAGAAGCGAAAGAAGCTTTCCAACTCTTTTTTCAAGGCACTTTCAGGAACCGGCATAAATTATCGGAAAAATACATTGAAGAAACCTTCATCATTTGGAAGTTTTCCAAGGCATTCCCCAAAGCCTGGAGATCGATTTCCTTATTTAGTTTACACTGACAAAGAGAATGTAATAAACATCCAGGACAGAATCGACAGAATAAATTTTACACTCTTTGTGTTTACCGATGAACGCAACTCGTTTAATATAGATGCCATTGCTCAGAAATATCATTCTATACTGAACATAGAGGAACTATATCTCTCTGGAGAAAAAAAACACTTATTTGATCAATTCGGCATTAAAAAAAGCGGTTTCTATCTTGTGCGACCAGACATGTATGTGGCTTATCGCTCGTCTGCTTTCGATTATAACCACCTGGAAAGATACCTTTATCATTACCTTAAGCGATAGCGTGCAAAATCTTCACTCTAACGAAAAATTTGCTTTGTTTTTTTAACACTCCCCCGCATTTATATTTCATGTCCAATAGACGCTAGTGCCAATAAACCATCGGTAAATCCGGGCATATAAAACTAAAATATAAAAGGTATAACAAAGGCTAATCAATAGCTTTTGTTTTGAAAAAAATACTAGCTGTAATTGAAATATTCTACGATTCTCATCTTTCAATAAAGAAAGGCTAAGTTCTGAAACTGCATAATCGAGAGGATGGTTAATTTCTTTGAGTAAAAAATCGCTTATAAAAAGCTTATTTTTGATTTTCAGTTACCTAAACCCTATCCAAAATGAAAAAATTATTCTTTACAATTCTTGGCATGAGCCTGGCAATACTATCGAATGCTCAGGAGAATCACGCTGTTTTTCTGCATCACTCAACCGGAGGCAATGTGTATTCCGAAGGTAATGTGCCAGAGTGGATTAGTGATTATAACCTCGGAAACGGAACCGACTTCAGCATCGAAGAACGCAGTTATCCCGATTCACCCTGGGGCTGGTCGAACTATGCTTATGACTATTGGAAACTATGGATCGATGGCTCGTGCGACAACGTTCAGCCTGGCATTGAGTGCATCGGAAGTATTGCCGAAGGTTGTGAACTGGTTATTTTCAAACACTGTTTTCCGGGAGCCTCTATTGGTGCCAATACGGGAAATCCCGATGTGAGTTCCTCTTCGCAAACAATCGAAAACTACCAGGCACAATACAGGGCACTGCGCCAGATGATGGATACCATGCCCGAAACTAAATTCATGCTATGGACCCTTGCCCCCTTGCACCGGCTTTCTACCAGTGCCGATGTGGCTGCCCGCGCAGGAGAATTTGTCGATTGGGTGAAGAACGATTTCCTCACAGAAGATAGCCAGGATCACCCGAACATTTATATCTTCGATTTTTTTGGTCTTGTGGCCGAACAAAGCGCTTCACCAACCAATGGTGTTCAATACTGTTTAAAGTATGAGTATGAACGCAGCCACGATGGCGACGATTCGCATCCAAATACAGCTGCCAACGAATATGCTGGCCCTCATTTTGCCCGCGCCGTAGTGAACGCCTTGGGCGGCGATGCCGGAACAGCAATTAATGAACCAGACTTCGAAAATGAATTACAGCTATTTCCCAATCCAGTGGGGCAAAATTTGTCGGTGCTTGCTCCTGGCGTCTCGCCACTTCAAAACTTTCAGGTATTTACCCTCGATGGCAGACTGATAAAACAGTTCGAACCAAATGCAGAGGGCGTATACGATGTAAGTTTCCTCGGCGAGGGTATGTACCTGCTTAAGGTTGTTAGTAACGGAAAGCTTGTAAGTAAGCCTTTTATCAGAGCGAACAACCAATAAAGCACGAATGTATTTTAAACTAATTTGAATTAATAAGTACCTGTTTAGACATAATTTCTATTTTTGTGTCCTTAACCCGCTAACAAGCATAGCCGAATGAGCAAAAAAATAATCAATGGTTACGATGAGTTTGCCTCTTACCTGGGCAAGGAAATTGGCGTGTCCGACTATCATCAGATAACCCAGGAGCAAATTAACAAGTTTGCCGAAGCTACCATCGACCACCAATGGATTCATACCGACCCTGAGCGTTGCAAAACCGAGTCGCAATACGGAACAACCATTGCCCATGGATATTTAACTTTATCGCTGTTGCCCTATTTGTGGGAGCAAATTGTGGAGTTTAAAAATGTGAAGATGATGGTTAACTATGGCATCGAGAATCTTCGTTTTAACCAGGCTGTTCCGGTAAACGGAAAAGTCCGCTTGCGCTGTACCCTTCAGTCGATTAAAGATTTACGTGGAACAACCAAAACCGAAATGAGCTGTTCGCTGGAAGTGGAGGGCGCCAAAAAGCCAGCTTTCGAAGCTACAGTCGTATTTCTTTACCATTTTAATAAGTAAGATTTTTCAATTATACTTTCGGGCCTGTGAGAAATCATCGGCCTTTTTTTTATTCGTGAGACTTAAGTTTTATTTCTTAAACTCGTATATTTTAAATCTCACGATTAAGAATATGAAGCATTTGTTCTTTATTCGCTAGCATGCATCATTCTTCCCTAAACGGAATAGTACGCGGGTCATCCCCTTCAGGGGAATGAGGGGTGAGCGTGGGCTAGGCTTAAAAATAAAGCTTTTAAGAGGCAGAATTGCAACTGATTATAAGAAAATAGAACTATCGAACGAACTTTCTTCATCTTGAATTGCTACTTTTAAGTAAGAACGAGCTAAAAAAACATGAAAAACAAAACAGCACTTATTACTGGAGCATCCAGCGGAATAGGTTACGAGTTGGCCCTTGTTCATGCCGCCACGGGAGGTAATTTGGTATTGGTAGCAAGACGAGAGGATAGACTACTTGAAATTCAAAAGGAAATAGAGCAAACTTTCAAAGTAAAGGTAAGTGTAATTGCACTGGATCTTTCAAAACCCGATGCCGCAGCGAAGCTTTACCAGACCACCAAACAACAAGGAATTTCGGTCGACTACCTGATTAACAATGCAGGCTTTGGCGATGTGGGTCCCTTTTCGGAAACCAGTTGGGAGAAGGAAGCTTCTATGATCGATTTGAACATAAAAGCCTTAACACATTTGACTAAAGTCTACCTTCCCGAAATGCTTGAGCGGAAAAACGGACGGATAATAAATGTAGCCTCCACGGCAGCTTTTCTCCCCGGGCCACTCATGGCCATTTACTATGCCACCAAACATTATGTGCTTGCTTTCTCCGAGGCTTTGGCGAGCGAACTTCAAGGAACAGGGGTCACTGTTACCGCACTCTGTCCGGGTATTACACAATCAGAGTTTCAGGAAGTGGCCAACCTGAATACTTCGAGAATGGGCCGCTTTTTGAAAGTAGCTACATCAAAAGAAGTTGCTGTTTATGGATACAAGAAAATGCTTAAAGGTAAGGTAGTTGCCATTCATGGTGCCATGAATAAACTGGTTGTGTTGTCAGTTCGGTTTACTCCACGCAGCATTGCCCGTGCAATGGTTAAGAAATTGCACCTGAAAACGGAATAAGGAGTTTTAGGTTTTTGTTGAACCAGAAAGCGGTTCATTTTGTTAGTGCAGAAATGTTTAGATCAAGGCAGACGATTTTCATTTTTGAAAAGCCTGCCTGATTTACCGATAATTTAAACAATTTGCCATGGAAACGCCTAAAATAGCTGCTGCAGAACCTGTATTAATTGACCTTGAGAGTGGGAAAACTTATGCCTGGTGTTCATGCGGAAAATCGCCCAACCAGCCCTGGTGCAGCGGAGCGCACAAAGGCGGCTCATACACGCCTTTAATTTTTAAACCAGAGAAGTCAATTACCGAAGCCTTGTGCCAGTGCAAGCACACCAAAACACCACCCTATTGCGATGGCTCGCACATGGAATTTCTCTAAATGGCAGAGTTTAAGTAGATTCTAATTCGTGTAGGATTATTTTTGTACAATGCTTTTAAACACTTCGTTCGAACCAGCTCCACACCCAATAATGCTCTTAATACCCACATCGGCTGGGGTTGAAGTAAAAATAACCTTTTCGCGTTTTACATGAAAAATATTTCCTGAGGTAGGATTTGGGCCGGTAGGTACGAACACTGTAATATATTCTCCATGCTTATCGGTAATAAAACCGGTCATCAGTGTTCCGGTGTTAAATGGATCAACCAGTACAACCTCTGAAAAAAAAGAGCTGTTTTTGCTGAAAATCTGCAGAATGGTTCCCCGCACTACCTTGTATCCCGGTATTTTCATCAGGTACTTGTCTTCCAGAATGCGGTTAAATATCCGACCTATTCGGGTACGAATAATTAACCCTGCAAGGAAAAAGGTTCCGGTAATAGCCACAATAGTGAGAACATAAACCAAGGCTTCCTGCCAATCGGTGCGCGTTGGTATGAGCGATACAATCGGGCGCAAAAAACCAATCACTATGCCTATCACCCATTTAAATACCAGCACAAGAAGTGTTAACGGCAGAATTGCAATTAAACCCCCAATGAGGGTGGTGATTGCAAAATCCTTTAGCTTCGTTGAAAATGTCATTTAGTTATATTTTATTTCAAAGGTATGGCAAAAGCCGTAAATAGCGTACAGCCAACCCTAACAAAAAAATTAACTTCAGCAGTTGAAATTAAACCGTGCAGCGAACTGTATTTTTGACAATGATTTTTCATCTTTACAAGCTCATTGAATCATGCCGAATAACCAAAAACATTGCTGAAAAAAAGCACCATCTTAGCCATTATTGCCTGTTTGGTATGGTCTACAGCCTTTGCAGTAATCAAATTAGGTCTTACCTGCATGCCTCCCCTGCATCTTGCAGGCTTACGTTTTACCCTTGCCGGACTAGTTATCTTGCCCTTTTGCCGCAATATTGGTGCAAATTTAAAAGCAATATGGCCCTATCGGGTTTATGTGATTAAGCTGGCATTCTTTTCCACTTTTTTAATTTACAGCCTGTTTCATGTGGGCATCAACATGGTGCCTGCTTCGGTCACTGCTCTGGTAGTGGGTTCGGGGCCTTTATTTATTGCGCTTTTTGCAAGGTGGTTTAAAAACGAACCTCTTACAAAACGTAAGTCATTGGCCATTGTTACCGGCTTGTCGGGTATTGGAATTATTGCGTTGGGGCGATTTGGAGGATTTTTAAGTGTAGAATTAAGTTGGCTTGGCTTAGGTATTCTAATTGTCTCGAACCTATCGGGAAGTTTTGGTAACATCTTAATCTCGAACAACAGGGTGCCTTTGAATCCGGTATTTATTAATGCTGTGCAGCTAATACTGGGCGGTTTGGCCATTCTACTACTGGCCTTGCTTGTTGAAGATTATCAATACACCCCCTTGCCACTTGTTTTTTACCTTTCGATGGCTTGGTTGGTGCTCATTGCAACCATTGGTTTTTCGCTTTGGTTTATTGTGCTTACCATGCCTGGAGTAAAAGTATCGGAAATAACAGTTTGGAAATTTATCATTCCCGTGGTGGGAGCCATACTAAGCTGGCTGATATTGCCCGACGAAAAGCCTGAATGGGTAGTGGTGGCAGGCATAATTCTGGTAGGCATGTCGCTGGTTGTAATGTATTACAGACCTTCTAAGAAATAGCTAGTAGTGCTTCTTTCCTTTTACTCATGATAACACTTAAATCTGAATAGCTTTCACTTTTAAATGAGTAATCCGGTTAGGGTGGTAAGTCATATGGTTATCAAACTTCCATCCCCATTCCATCGAAAAGTTCCCTTCAGGAAAATCCACAAAAAGCAGGGGATGGGTCGATTTGAGTTCTCCTGTCCGGTCGTAGCGTTGCTCTTCATAATCGCTGATCAGGACAGATCTGTCCGCAGGAAGGCTATTTAAATGGTTTTGTTGAATTTTTTTTCTTAGTTCGATCAATGCAGTTTCTTTTAGGCTGTATCGACTCTTCAGGTAATCAGCAATCAGGCAATCGAGTTGGTTGAGAATATTGAGCGAAACAATCAAATCGACTTGTTTGACAGGTGAGAACAGAATTTCTGGAAAGTTGCCATTTGGTATCTCACCGGAAGTGCGTACCCGGGAATATATATATTCAATCATTCCACCCGTGATATCCATTTCAAATAGTTCTACATTCCTATATTGCTTCATTTTATGCGCTACAGGTCGCGGATGACGGATATCGTAAAGGTGTACTTCTTTGCAGTGCTGGCTTAAAAACTCCAGCGGAACATCCAACAGCCATCCGCTTCCGAGCACAGCTACTCTGGCAGGACTAAGTCGGGATACAGCTTGTTCAATAAAATGTGTGCAAAAATCCAAATGCTGCTTCCAATTTTCCTGCTCCACAATATACCGGCGCATAATACCATCCTGATCGTGGAAAAGACCCATGCGGCGCAAAATACGTTTAGCTGGAAAGGCATTGAAGGAGTATTTTTTTAAACTGTTCATGTGGAACAAATATAAAACTATTGTGAAAATTCATGCTGGTTTTGTATGTTTGCGAACCGATATCTTGCAAGCACGAAATATTTTTTGGCAGGTTTAAAACCCCAAGGACATCTTTTCGTATATGCAAGCGAAATTGACCACTTGTATGAGTGGCACATAATTTGTTAAAAAGGAGAAAAATCTGTTCTATGAAGCAAATTGCAATAATATCCCTGTTTGTGCTCACAGGGTTTTTCTTTTCACCAGCATCTTTTGCGCAAAACGAAGCGCTCGACACCATTATTAAAGTAGAAGGCAAAGTTTTACTTGCCAACGTAACCAAGGTAACAACAACCTATATTCGTTTTATGTTTCCCGACAATGATGAGCTCTTTACCCTGCCGCGTAAAGAAATTCATAAAATAGTCTACAGAAACGGACGTGTAGAAGATTTTAATCCGATGGTTGCCATTATGGTCGACGACATGTCATGGGAAGCCATATGGCTAACAGAAGATCCTCAGGATGTGGCTTATTTACACCGCCGGGGAGTTGTAAAATCTCAATCCTCGCCAAGTGCACGTAGTCCGAAAGCAGCAAAAACCAATGCTACTATCCGCTTGCAGAAAAAAGCTGCCTCTATGAGTGGCACAGTAGTACTGGTCACTAAACGGCAGGCTACAGGAGGGTATGGTGAGTTTCCGGGTTACTATATCGAAGGGGTAGTTTATGGCACTGAACCTCTGGATGTGGAAGAAGGCACCGAAGAATTATAAACTTCTGACTAAAGAATAAAAAATAGCCTTTGCATTTCAAATTGCAAAGGCTTTTTTTATTCGTGAGACTTAAATTTCATGAGTTCACGAAATGAAATTTTATAGTCGAATCCCGATTTAAATCGGGACTGAAAGCGGGTGCGCGGGTAAATACCCCGCCTCTTGAGGCGAATAAAATAAAATCCTTTGTAGATACCCCGTCAGCTTGCTGCGAGGAGCTTCATTTACTGGCATTGCCACGGGCCATAAAGAAAACCCCCAATGCAAACAATGGAAAAAGCTTAATGGTATGTGGAATACTGAATTGAATTCCAAAAATGAGGTCGGTCACGCAAATAATGGCAAGTAACATACCCGTAATTACCGATAGGTTTTCCGATTTCTGAAATCCGCCAATAACAAGCAATACGGCAAGCGTGGAATATACCAGGCTGAAAAAGTAAGCAAGGTTGTTAAATCCAAAACGCACGGCAGTTTCGATGTATTCATAGGAATAAATAATCGAGAATGCCGAAATTCTCAACAACCAACTGGTTACAGGAATGAAAGATTTTACTGGGTTCATGCGATAAGTATTAGATTGATATAACCAAGGTATAAAAAAGTTTTGAGTAACAAATGGAACCAATCAAATTCGACCCGGACCAAGGCAAGATTTCTTACAGGCCATAAGCCGTTTTTTATATATTTGTCCAAAATTTTTAATAAGCCATTCAATGAGTCAGCTACAACTAAGCGAGCAGGAAATAATCCGGCGCAATTCGCTCGAAACTTTAAGGCAAATGGGTATCGATCCCTATCCGGCAGCTTTGTTTCCAGTGAATGTAAATGCCCAAGAAATAAAAGAACAGTATTCCGATGAGCTGAAGAATTTACAGGAGGTGGTGCTGGCAGGCCGTCTGATGAGCCAGCGTATTATGGGCAAAGCTTCCTTTGCCGAAATACAGGACCAGTCGGGGCGCATTCAATTGTACATTAACCGCGACGAAATATGTCCGGGCGACGACAAAGAGCTCTACAATACTGTTTTTAAGAAGCTGCTCGATATAGGCGATTTTATTGGCATAAAGGGTTTTGTATTTTTAACCCAAATGGGAGAAATCACCGTGCATGTAAAAGAATTGCTGGTACTTTCGAAATCGCTTCGTCCACTGCCCATTGTAAAAGAAAAAGACGGTGTTCTTTTCGATGCCGTTACCGATGCCGAGTTTCGCTATCGCCAGCGCTATGTCGACCTGGTTGTGAACCCCGAAGTGAGAAAAGTATTTGTTCAACGCACACGGATAATTCAATCTTTACGCGAACTATTCAACAGTTGTGGGTACCTCGAAGTAGAAACACCTATTCTGCAACCTATTCCCGGAGGAGCTGCTGCACGGCCATTTATCACACACCACAATGCACTGGATATACCCTTGTACCTTCGTATTGCCAACGAGTTATACCTTAAACGGCTTATTGTTGGTGGCTTTGATGGCGTGTACGAGTTTGCCAAAGATTTTCGCAACGAAGGAATGGACCGCACCCATAATCCGGAATTTACGGTAATGGAAATCTATGTGGCGTATAAGGACTATTTCTGGATGATGGATTTTACAGCCCGGATGATTCAGAAAGTAGCCATGGATTTGCATGGTACCACAAAAATTCAGGTGGGTGAAAAAACCATCGACTTTGGACATTTCGACCGAATGACCATGTTCGAAGCCATTCAGAAATACACTGGAATTGATATTGCAGGCATGGATGAACTTGCCTTGCGCAGAGTATGCAAAGAACTGCATGTGGAAGTTGACGATTCGATGGGCAAAGGCAAGCTGATCGATGAAATTTTTGGCGAAAAGGTCGAAGATCATCTCGTTCAGCCAACTTTTATTTACGACTACCCGGTTGAAATGTCGCCCTTGTGTAAAAAACACCGCAGTAACCCCCAACTTACTGAGCGTTTTGAGCTGATCGTAAATGGCAAGGAACTGTGCAATGCGTATTCCGAGCTGAACGATCCCATTGATCAACTAGATCGGTTTCAGGATCAGCTAAAACTCTCTGAAAAAGGCGATGACGAAGCCATGTTTATCGACATGGATTTTGTCCGTGCACTCGAATACGGCATGCCCCCAACCTCAGGTATGGGAATTGGTATCGACCGCCTTACCATGCTCATGACCAATCAACATTCGATACAGGATGTGCTTTTCTTCCCTCAAATGAGGCCTGAGAAAAAAGATACGATGGATCCGGCAGAAAAATATGTGGCCGAAGGTGTTCCGGTTGAATGGGTAGAGGTGCTGCATGCCCTGGGTTACAAAAAAGTTTCGGCACTTAAATCGGTAGAGAAAGCAACCAAACTGCACCAGGAAATTTGCGGGTATAACAAAAAGAACAAACTAGGCTTCGCAAATCCCTCACAGGACGAAGTGGCCCGATGGATTGAATAAAAATAAAAGCTCTTCCAAAGAAGTGGAAATTATCTACTTGATAGAAACTTATTTGCACTTTGCTGCAAAAGAACCTACCTTTAATCAATAGCTTTTTAAGTTATTGATTGATTGACACACAAAGCAGGGATCCAGAAGGGTTCCTGCTTTTTTTTGCTCAAGCTGCATGCGTAGTTTTACTAAGAATCAACGCTACAACGAATTAACACACGAAAACCTTCCCTGTTAATTACGGGTTGATAAACAAATTTAGCACCCCGCCCTTTAAATTATATATTTGCAGCAAACCATAAGAAAGTTATGTCAGTAGCGAATTATTCTGAAGATGCCATACGCACCCTCGACTGGAAAGAACACATACGCAAGCGGCCGGGAATGTACATTGGCAAACTGGGCGATGGATCCTCGCGCGACGATGGTATTTATATATTGCTGAAAGAAGTAATCGACAACTCGATTGACGAGTTTATGATGGGCTTTGGAAAAAACATCGACATCACCATAGAGGAACAAATTGTAACCGTGCGCGATTTTGGAAGAGGTATTCCGCTTGGAAAAGTAAAGGAAGTAGTTTCGACCATGAACACCGGAGCAAAGTATGATTCGACTGTGTTTAAAAAGTCTGTAGGTTTAAACGGAGTAGGTGTAAAGGCGGTCAATGCCCTTTCGAAAGCATTTACAGTAAAGGCCGTGCGCGAAGGCGTAGCAAAAGAAGTAAGCTTTTCCGAGGGTGGGTTGATTGAAGATAAGCCTGAAATCCAGACCAAAGAACAGAATGGTACTTTCATCTCTTTTGCACCCGACACCGAGCTTTTTGGTAATTTCCGCTTTATTGAGGAATATGTCGAAGCACTCATCCGTAACTATACTTATCTGAATGCCGGCCTTACAATTACCTTTAATGGCAATAAGTATCATTCGAAAAATGGTTTACGCGATTTGCTCGAGGAAAACATGGACAGCGAACCCATGTACCCGATTATTTACCTGAAAAACGGAGATATTGAAGTGGCCATTACCCATGGTCAACAATACGGAGAAAACGTCTATACCTTTGTTAACGGACAGAATACAACCCAGGGTGGCACACACTTGCAGGCTTTTCGCGAGGCCTATGTAAAAACCATTCGCGAGTTTTACAACAAGAATTTCGACCCCTCTGATATACGTACTTCCATTATAGCAGCCCTTAGTATTAAGGTCGAAGAGCCGGTGTTTGAATCGCAAACCAAAACAAAGCTGGGTTCGCGCGATATGGGGCCCAATGGTCCGTCTGTGAGCAAGTACATCAACGATTTTTTAAAGAAAGAATTAGACGATTACCTTCATAAACACCCGCAAACCGCCGATATTCTGAATAAAAAAATTCAGGAGAGCGAAAAGGAACGAAAGGCGATATCTGGTATTCAGAAACTGGCACGTGAGCGGGCAAAAAAAGTGAGTTTGCATAACAAAAAACTTCGCGACTGCCGTATTCACCTCGATTCGAAGCACGAAAGGAGACTCGAATCGACAATTTTCATCACCGAAGGTGACTCGGCCAGTGGATCCATCACCAAATCGCGCGATGTAGGTTCACAGGCTGTGTTTAGTTTAAAAGGGAAACCACTTAACTGCTTTGGGCTCACCAAGAAAATTGTCTACGAGAACGAAGAGTTTAACCTGCTTCAGGCAGCCCTGAATATAGAAGACGATATAGAAAATCTCCGTTACCATAGTGTAGTAATTGCTACCGATGCCGACGTAGATGGTATGCACATTCGTTTGTTGCTGCTTACATTTTTTCTTCAGTTTTTTCCAGAGTTGGTGCGTCGCGGGCATGTGTTTATACTTCAAACCCCCTTGTTTAGGGTTCGAAACAAGCAAAAAACTTTCTATTGCTATAGCGAAGAAGAGAAGCAGGACGCCATGCGTCAGCTGGGAACTAACCCTGAGATAACACGTTTTAAAGGTTTAGGTGAGATTTCGCCCGATGAGTTTAGAAATTTCATTGGCGAAGACATGCGCCTGGATCCTGTTTCGCTTAAGAAAGACGACCTGATTAACCAGCTTCTTCCTTTTTACATGGGCAAAAACACGCCCGAGCGGCAAGAGTTTATTATTGAAAATTTAAGGGTTGAATTAGACCTGATTGAAGTTTAGAATATAGATGCTATGATAAATCCGGAAGAGATGGAAATGGATGAGCTGCTGCCCAACGAGCAGAACAAGGCAGACTTAGAGCCGGGCGATCAGCATAAACCCACTCACGTAACCAAGCTGTCGGGCATGTACCGCGATTGGTTTCTCGATTATGCCTCTTATGTAATCCTTGAGCGTGCTGTACCTCATATCGACGACGGCTTGAAACCTGTTCAGCGTCGTATTTTGCATACCATGCGCCTGATGGACGATGGGCGCTACAACAAAGTGGCCAACCTGATTGGCCACACCATGCAGTTTCACCCCCATGGCGACGCCTCCATTGGCGATGCCCTTGTTCAACTAGGGCAGAAAGACCTTCTGATCGATACACAGGGCAACTGGGGTAATATTCTTACCGGCGATGGGGCTGCTGCACCAAGGTATATCGAGGCACGACTTACCAAATTTGGACTCGAAGTAGTATTTAATCCGAAAACCACCCTTTGGAAAGCTTCTTACGACGGACGTAACCGCGAACCAATTGCACTGCCTGTGAAGTTCCCGCTCTTGCTGGCTCAAGGGGTAGAGGGAATTGCGGTGGGTTTGGCTTCGAAAATTTTGCCGCACAATTTTAACGAGCTTATCGATGCCTGTGTGGCGCACTTCGAAGGCAGGAAGTTTGAGTTGTATCCCGATTTTCCTACAGGCGGGATGGTCGACGTTTCGAAATACAACGATGGTCTGAGAGGGGGGAACATTCGTGTACGAGCCAAAATAAACAAAGTAGATAGCAAAACACTCTGTATCACCGAAGTTCCTTTTGGCCGCACCACATCGTCGGTAATCGAGTCCATTATCAAAGCCAACGATAAGGGAAAAATCAAAATAAAAAAAATCGATGACAATACTTCTGCCAATGTAGAAATTATGATTCAACTGGCTCCCGGTATTTCGCCAGACCTTACTATTGATGCTTTGTATGCTTTTACCGACTGCGAAGTTCCAATTTCGCCAAATGCATGTGTGGTAAAGGAAAACAAGCCGTTATTTCTCACAGTAACCGACATACTAAAACATTCTGCTGAGCAGACGCGCATACTGCTATTCCGCGAACTGGAAATCAGACTCTCGGAACTGGAAGACCAATGGCATAAATCTTCGCTCGAGCGTATTTTTATCGAGGAGCGCATGTACAAGCAAAAAGGTTATGAGGATGCTGAAAGCAGAGAAGCAGCTTTGAGTTTTCTCGACGGTTGTTTTAAACCCTATAAACCAAAATTCCGCCGCGAAATTACCTTCGATGATCTGGCCACGCTGTTGGAAATTAAAATGGGCCGGATTTTAAAGTACAATGTGCTTAAAGCGGATGAGTTTATCAAAGGGCTAGAAGCCGAGATGGAAGAGGTAAAGAGCCACATGGCTAATATCATACCCTACACCATTAATTACTTTAAACAGATAAAGAAAAAATACGGCAAAGGCCGAGAAAGAAAAACCGAATTGCGCAATTTCGATAACATTGCAGCTACGCAGGTGGCAGTGGCCAACGAAAAACTTTATGTGAACCGCGAAGATGGTTTTATAGGTACAGGTCTGAAAAAAGAAGAATACATCTGCGATTGTTCCGACATCGACGACATTATCAGCATTCGCCGCGATGGCAAATATGTCATCACTAAAGTTTCTGAAAAGGCTTTTGTAGGTAAGAACCTCATTCATGTTGGAGTGTTTAAGCGCAACGACAACCGTACCATTTACAATGTTGTATACCGCGATGGCCTTAACGGAAGTATTATGGCCAAGCGTTGCGCCATTACCGGTATTACCCGCGACAAGGAATATGACCTAACCCGTGGCGAGCCAGACTCGAAAATACTCTACTTATCAGTCAACACCAATGGTGAAGCGGAAATTCTCAAGGTAACCCTTAAGCCCAGACCGCGTTTACGAAGCTTGCATGTGGAGTTTTCTTTTAGCGAACTGGCCATTAAGGGCCGTAATTCGCAGGGAAATATTTTAACCCGCTATGCCATTCATAAGATTGATGTAAAAAGCGAAGGCGAATCGACCCTTGGCGGACTTAAAATCTGGTTCGACGACGATGTAAAAAGACTCAACACCGATGGACGGGGCACTTATCTGGGTGAGTATAGAAGCAAAGACCGTATCATTGCTTTTTATTCCGATGGTAATTATTGTACTTACAAGCCTGATATGGCTACCCATTTCGAAGACGGGCTTCAGCGTATTGAACATTTCGATGCCAACAGAGTGTATACGGTAGTTTATTTCGACAAAGAGCAAAAGTATCATTACATAAAAAGATTTACCGCCGAACAGGCCGACAAGCTTTTGCCTTATCTTTCTGAGGAAGGCGAAGATGAGTTGGTATTGATTACCAGTGAGTTATTCCCGCGTTTAAAACTCGAGTTTGGTGGTAAACACAAAGATCGCCCTGATGAAGAAGTCGACGGCGAGAGTTTTATTGCTGTAAAGGGTTTCAGGGCCAAAGGGAAAAGGCTTTCGAATTACACAGTAAAAAAAATAGCAGAGCTAGAACCCATCCGTCAGCCCGATGATCCGGACCAGGATTTATTGCCCGAAGAAACTGAAGATATGGGCCCTGACGATAATCCGGATGACTTTAAGCCTGCCGGTGGGTATACTGGCGAGCAAATGTCTTTGAATTTGGGTTAAAGTTCTGTTGGTTATAAGAATTAAAGTGTCTCCTGGATGTTTGATATCAGGAGGCATTTTTCTTTTCATACTAATTTATGGACGGTTAACAAGGGACAGTTACAACCTATTTTAATTTCTTATTCATCCATAGCATAGCTCCTGAAATAGGGTTGTTTTGTCATTGGCACTGGGCGCACTCACTCGAACCATTCAAGAGGTTAATCGGCCATTATTTCTATTTCGTAAAAAAAAAGGCTTCGTTAACCAACTTATTTCAACCTATACCCTAAGTGGTCGTTAAACCGAATAGATTTAAAAGAAATAGATTCACAATCAATGAAGATTACAACCATAATATTATCGATAACAACAGTTTTTACCCTGTCGTGTACCAACAAAACCGTGGTGTTGAATGAAAATGAGCTCCCCGAGGATATTTTCTACCTGAAAGATCGCGTGGAGCCTTTTTCCGGCACCTGCCACATTTATTACAACAAGAGTGAGATTCTGAAGGAAGTAATGCATTTTAAGGATGGCGTTTTGAATGGTCAGCGTTTGTCATACTATAAAAACGGACAGATTAAGCACGAAGGGGAGATTAAAAACGGGAAATTCGCAGGAACCTGGAAGGGTTATACCGAAAATGGTAAACCACTTTATGAGGTGAACTATACCAACGACCAACTCGACGGTCAGTACCTGAGCTGTTATTCCAGCGGGGTAATCAAAGCAAAAGGTGTTTATCGCAACAACAAACCAACCGGCGAATGGCAACGTTATGACGAATCGGGAATGTTAAGGAAGTAAGTTTTTATCAAAGTACGATTCCCTGGGCAGTATACTTTTTTGCTTGCCAACGGCCATCGAGCAGAACCCACAAGTATTGTAATCCGCATTTTTGCAATATCGCTGCAGCATAATCAAATCCGGCACACACATCGTCGGGATGATGCGCGTCAGAGTTTAGTACTAAAGGAATATCCATTCTGGCCATTTTCTCAATCATACAGTAGCCCGGATAAAGGTCAGCCTGCTGGTATCGGTAATATCCGCGGGTATTTACTTCAACATAACAACCTGAATTTTTAATTATCTGAAGGGTCTTATCCTGCAAGGTGCGATACCAGGAATCGGTTTCGGAAAAGAAACCGAAATTTGCATTATACATTTTTACTTTATCGAGGTGGCCTATTATATCGGGGCATTCAGTCTGAAGCATCTGCCAGGTGAGTTCGTAAAAACGGGTAGCTGCTTTCCGGTAGTTATTCCGAAATATTTCTTTTAAGCCCTTCAGAAACAACTCCGGCGATGTATCGATGTTCCAAGGTGTACCATCGGCAAAGCAATCGACGAAATGAATGGATCCTATGTAAAAATCCAGTTCATGTTCTTTATTTAAGTATAGTTTCCTGCCGGCCAGGTTGGGAATAAAATCTATCTCAAGACCACAATATACTTGCAGTTGATGGGTATATTGTTTTTTAAGTTGCTCAATTTCGGTAAGATAAACTGGAAGATTTTCAGGAGAAACACTCCAATTGCTTTCGAAAGGAACCGGCGCGTGGGCTGAGAAACCCCAGGCATACATGCCTTTGCTTATAGCCTTTTTAAGGTAGTCTTCAGGCCTAAGTTGGCCATCGCAATAATTCGAGTGACTATGATAATTGCACCAGGGCATATAGATATTTTTTGCAAGGTATTATACGTAAAGATAGCCTGAAAGAAATTTATGACGGGGATTGAAAAAAAATCGCCGCCTTATTTGTATTTAAAAAAGATAATTATCTTTGCAGTCCTTAAAATGGTGGATGTAGCTCAGTTGGTTAGAGCGCTGGATTGTGGTTCCAGAGGTCGGCGGTTCAAACCCGCTCTTCCACCCGAAAGCCGGTTTTGCCGGCTTTTTTCATTTTAGTCCCCAGGCAACAATCTCCAAAAACGATTGGTCGGAAAAAAACGCAATTCATCTGCCACATTCTACGGCCTGTCTTCATTTATTTTATTTGCCCGCTATAAAGTATGAATTTCGATTCGGAAATCACACAGTCAAACAAGCTGCCTGTTGTAAAAACCTCCGAACATGAAGCATATTTTAATTTTGTCCGGTATTTTTCTTTCAGGGTTTTTAAATGCCCAGCAGTGCATCAGCGGTATTGTTACCGATGATAGCAACCAACCTCAAGTGGGGGCCAATGTATATTTGAAAGGTACCTATGAGGGTACCACCACTGCTGTCGATGGAAGCTTTAAGATTTTATGCCCCGACCACGATGCAATACTGGTAGTTAGTTTTATAGGATATCAAATACACGAGCAGAAAATTGATGTCGAAACAGCGTTACAAGCCTTACAAATTGTGTTAGTCCCCGAAGCGGAAGTGCTTGATGAGGTAGTAATTAGTGCCGGTTCCTTTGAAGCGGGCGATAAAAAAAGGGCAGTAGTTCTAAATGCCATCGAAGTGGCTACAACAGCCGGCTCCGAAGGTGATATCTATTCAGCTTTGAGTTCATTTCCCGGCTCTCAGCAACAAGGCGAAACAGGTAAAATTATTGTTCGTGGCGGAGAAAGCAATGAAACCAGCACCTACATCGATGGCTTGCTGGTATCATCGCCCTATTATTCTTCTATGCCCGATTTGCCAGCACGCGGCCGGTTTATGCCTTTTATGTTTAATGGCATTATGTTTAGCACAGGCGGATATTCTGCCGAATACGGGCAAGCTTTATCGGGTATATTGGAACTTAAAACACCCGGCTTGTTCGACGAGAACTTAACCAGTTTATCGCTGCTCAATCTCGGAGCCGGATTGTCGCATACGATTCGCAGGCCTCGGTCGGCTTTTAGTGCCGAGGGATTTTATACCAACATGGCTCCCTATTTTTTAATGGCGCAGCACAATTTAGATTGGGAAGCCTACCCCGAAACCATCAACGGAAGTTTTAGTCACCGCCAGAAGACAGGAAAAACAGGCATGATTAAAACCTATGGCAGTTATTCCAATTCGCAAAGCAGCCTTCATTATCCTTCCGGTTTTAATGGAAGCCAATTAGTGAGCCTTTCGAATTCAAATCTTCTGGTTAATTCGGTTTACAATACCGAGATAAATCCGAAGTGGCTGTTAAAGTCGGGGGTAGCCTACAACACCAACCACGATAAAACAGGAGTGAATGCTTTAAAAATGGACGAAACCCTTTCGACACTTTATGCCCGCTTAGGTTTTGTGAACTATACTACCGAAGACTTTACCTTAAAATTTGGTTCTGAGCTTACCTCCCTTTCTACCGATTTTGGTTTTAAAGAAAACGATACAGCAATGCACATAACAATGGGTATCCTGGATCATTTGGTTTCGACCTATGTTGAAAGCGACATAAAAGCTTCGGATCGCCTGGCTGTTCGAATTGGAGCAAGGGGGGAATTCTCTTCGTATACCAACAAAAACAATCTGGCCCCGAGGGCTTCTTTAGCCTTCAAACTAAACAAATACAACCAGGTTTCTTTCGCTACAGGTACATATTACCAGCAACCCGCCCCCGGATATTTAAAGTATACAAACCAATTAGATTTCGAGCGGGCCTATCATTTTATATTGAACTATCAGTATCAGCCACTGAACAGAGTCTTTCGTAGCGAAATTTACCTAAAAAAATACGAGAACTTAGTAAGTTATCAACCCGGAGAATTTGCCGAATACGAGCAGCTGGCAAACCTTGGATATGGATATGCGCGTGGCATTGACTTGTTTTGGCGCGACAATCAAACTTTCCGGCACACAGATTATTGGATATCATATTCCCTGATCGATAGCAAGCGGATGTACAGAGATTATCCGGAGTCGGTTACTCCCGATTTTATTTCGCGCCACAACCTCACCATGGCCTATAAACGATGGTTAGACCCCATCGACACTCAGCTAAGTTTTTCGTACAGTGTATCCAGCGGCCGACCTTACAATAATCCGAACGACAATGCTTTTATGTCGGGACGTGCACAAACGAATCACGATTTGAGTGGAAACCTGAGTTACCTTACACACATCTTTGGGAATTTCACCGTGGTTCATTTATCGGTAAGTAACCTGTTGGGGTTAAATCAGATTTATTCCTACACCTATTCCGAAACTCCCTCGGAGGATGGGGTTTACCAATCCACACCGCTTTCTTCGGCTACACGCCGGACAATCATAATCGGACTTTTTATTTCATTTAAATAACCATTAAATTTTTGTATCATGAAAACACTATTATTTATTGCATTGATTAGTTTTTCAGGCATCAGCCTGCATGCCCAGAAAAACCTTGACGAGGCTATTCTTAAAGGCCTCAAAGACCTTACTGCTGTTCAGTCGGCAGAAGATTTTATAAGCGTATCCAATTACTTCGAGCGCCTTTCGGCAGCAGAACCTCAGCAGTGGTTGCCAGCTTACTATTCGGCCTACTTGCAAATTATTTCTGCTTTTAATTCGGCTGATCCGGTTCAGAAGGAAGCTATTCTTCAAAAAGCCCAAAACGAGATTGCCAAGGCCTTGAAAATAGCCCCGGAAGAATCGGAGCTTCACACACTGCAAGGCCTGCTTTATCAGGCCTACATTGGCATTGATCCAGCCCGTTATGGACAGGAATATTCCGGCAAGGCAGCAGCTTGTTTCAATGACGCGCAGGCTTATGATGCCAGCAACCCGAGACCAGTTTACCTGCAGGCTCTTTCGGTGTTCAATACACCCAAACAATACGGCGGAGGTCTGGAAGCAGCCTGCCCTGTATTTGGAATGGCAGCTGAATTGTTTAAGAATTTTCACCCAAAAGGTTCAATTTATCCAAACTGGGGAGCAGAGGATTGTCAAACTTACATTAACAATTGTGCTTCGCTGGCAACAAATTAATTTATCGAAGCGAAAAATCTGCAAAACAGCAGATTTTTCGCTTATTTTGAAAACCATGAAAGATTTTAAACAAGAGCGTAAACGACTCAATACAATTCTGGTAATTACTGGAGTATTTTTATCGATTATAGCAGCCCCAACCCTTATCAGTTTACTTTTTTCGGGGAGCGAAATATTTTCCAGTCTTCGTTACTATTTATCAAGCGTGGTCTACGGCTTTAGCTATGGAGTGGTTTTTTGGCTTGGCAACTGGGCCATTGGCTATCAAACCGGCAAACGGTTGAACTGGGAAAAGAATCCGAACAAAGCAAATACCCTTTCATTGCTTGCGTTTATTTTTTTCGGAATTCTTGCCAGCATTGCCGTTCCTTTGATTATTTACAAATACCTTCTTCATTACGAAGGGCAACAGATGTTTAATAATACTGTATTCAGTGCATTCATTGCCTTTTCCATCGATATGATTGTAGTTTCTGTTTATTATTCGCGTTATTTGGTTTTTTTCTGGAAAAAATCAATCGAAAAGGCCGAAACTCTTGAGCGTGAGAGTCTATTGGCTCAATATGAAGCTTTAAAAAACCAGGTAAACCCACACTTTTTATTCAATAGTCTGAATACCCTTGCCGGCCTGGTGGAGCAGG
The DNA here is from genome assembly GCA_016699695.1 of Bacteroidota bacterium. Classification (NCBI taxonomy): domain Bacteria; kingdom Pseudomonadati; phylum Bacteroidota; species Bacteroidota bacterium. The sequence continues at coordinate 1,150,735 of CP065006.1, read as the reverse complement.
ATCAGAAAAAAGCCGTAGAGTTTATAAGCCATCTTTCCAACACCTACCGTTATGTGTTGGAGCAGAGAAATAAGGAGTTGGTTGCTGTGGAAGAAGAACTGAAGTTTGTGAACGATTTTATTTTTTTGGCAAAACTTCGTTATGGCAATGGACTGATTGTGAATACACATATTTCAAAGAAAAGAAATCTTTTAGTTCCAATGGGCGTTCAAATCTTAATTGAGAATTGCATTAAGCATAACATCATTGACGATGAACAGCCTTTGGTAATTGAGCTTGTTGAAGAGGGACCGTATCTTACAGTAAGAAACAACCTTCAAAAAAAGAGCAGTGTTTCCGGCAATGAACCAATAGGTCTCGAAAACTTAAAGAGCCGCTATTCTTTTGTTACTTCGCTGCCAGTGATAATTGAAGAACCCTCTGATGAATTCATTGTTAGAATACCACTTATACCAGAAGCCAACCAATGAATTGTTTAATTATCGAAGATGAAAAAATTGCAGCCTCCCGGCTTGCCGATATGCTGCTTAAATACGATAAAAATATCTGCATAATCGACACTCTCCAATCGGTTCGAAAAGCGGTAGCATTTTTTAACGAATCAAACCAGGCACCCGATTTAATTTTTCTGGATATTCAGCTTTCAGACGGTCTAAGCTTTGAGATTTTCGAACAAGCTCAGGTGACATCGCCTATTATTTTCACCACAGCTTTCGACGAATATGCCCTTAAGGCATTTAAGCTAAACAGCATCGATTATTTGCTTAAGCCCATCGATTTCAATGAACTGGTAGCTGCAATTGAAAAATTTAAAAGTAGCCATAAATCAATGGCCTACCCGGCGCACCTGTTCGACACGGTATTAAAAACCCTTACCAATAGTTACAAGAATAAATTTGTTGTGAAAGTGGGTGAGCATATTAAAGTATTTACTACCGACGAGATACAATGCTTCTATTGCATGGAAAAGGTAAGTTTTCTTCAAAATCTTCAGGGGCGCGATTATGATATAAATTATTCGCTCGATCAGCTCACCGAACTGCTCGATCCTGCAAAATTTTTCAGAATAAACCGAAAATATATTATTGCATCCGGCGCCATCAAAGATATTATCTCTTATTCGAGTAGCAGGCTGCGTGTAATTCTTACCAACAATTCCAGCGAGGAATTGATCATTAGCCGCGAGCGTGTGGCTCTTTTTAAAGATTGGCTGGGTAAGTAGGTTATTTATTGTGGTATGAAAATGGGCTTAATGGATCTAAAAGCAAATACAGTCAGACAGGTTTTTAAAAGTCAATCATTGTTGTATTTTTGTGCGATCTATTGAAAAAGCATGAGACTAGTTGAAGTTACAAGCAAAAAATTGCAGCAGGTTTTTCTCGATGTGCCCAAACGATTGTATCGTTACGATATAAACTGGGTGTGTCCGCTTGATGTGGAGATCGAAGGTATTTTCGACCCGAAGCGGAATAAAAAATTTCGTTATGGCGAGGCTATACGCTGGGTGCTTTACGACGATGCAAGCGACCAGCCCATAGGTCGCATTGCTGCTTTTTACGACAATAACCTCATTCACCATTTTAAGTATCCGACCGGGGCTTGTGGTTTTTTCGAATGTATAAACAACCAACAGGCAGCCAACCTGCTTTTTGACTCGGCTCGTAACTGGCTGGCTGCACGTGGCATGCAGGCTATGCAGGGCCCTGTTAATTTTGGCGAGAATTACAACCACTGGGGCTTACTGGTAATGGGTTTTAAACAGCAATGCTATGCCATGCCCTATAACTTTCCTTATTATCAAAACCTCTTTGAGTCCTATGGGTTTAAAAACTATTTCGAACAAATTTCTTACGAAAAGGACGTACACAGTGGCTGGCCCGAGCGTATGGTGAAGTTTGCCGAATACGTATCTACGCGTCCCGATTACCGTTTCGAACACCTTACCTGGGATAAGCTCGATGAATTTGTGGATCATTTTGTGGAAATTTACAACGCAATCTGGTCGGTTTTCCACGACAACTATATGCCTCTGGAGGCCAATGATGTGCGCCAGATGCTATTGGAGTCAAAACCCATACTCGATCCTAAACTGATGTGGTTTGCCTTTGATAAAGGGAAGGTAGCAGGTTTTTTGGGTGTGATGCCCGATTTAAACCAAGTACTTGTAAAGCTTGGCAATGGCAAACTCAATATTATCAATAAACTAAAGTTTCTTTACTATAAAAAGCGTGCAATTACCTGTGTGCGCGTTTTTGTGGGTGGGGTAGCACCCGATCAGCAAAACAGTGGCATTGCAGGTGCTTTGTTTTACCAATTATTGAATACTCTTCAGAAACAGCAGCAAATTCAGAAACTTGAATTAAGCTGGGTAGGCGATTACAACAAAAAAATGCGCGGAACCTATACTTCAAGTGGGGCAACACATGCAAAAACTCACGTAACCTACCTAAAGCTTTTCGACGATAGCTTACCATTCGAGCGCTTTACAAATGAATTTGAAGGAAAGCAATATTGAGTAAAAAAAAGTGAGATATTCTTTGGATAAAAGAAAAAATAGTTAATTTTGCACTCCAGTTTTAGATATTTAAACCGATCTGTTAAACAATAAGCGATGAAACGCCAAGTGTTATGTAAACATGAATGTTTGCAAAAACAGTAACTTGAATGTTCCATCAGTCCAAAAAATTAAATTTATTCTGATGAAAAAAGGAATTCACCCCGAAAATTTTAGACTAGTAGTCTTCAGAGATATGTCCAACGGAGAAACATTTCTTACCCGTTCAACGGTTAATGCAAGAGAAACCGTAAAACATACCGATGGTAACGAATATCCTCTGGTAAAAGTGGAAATTTCAAATACTTCGCATCCTTTCTTTACAGGTAAGATGAAATTTGTCGATACTGCCGGACGTGTAGATAAATTCAACACCAAATACAAAAAGCATATCGACAACAAAACCAAGTAATATCTTTTTGGTTCAACACCATATAGCCCTGCCTTATACGCAGGGCTTTTTTTTTATGCACCCGCCTTTTAGCTATGGTTTTTCATACCTCGTGCTTTCTTACTAAATTGCTGTTTCAAATAATATCGAAATGATACTAAATAACCTCATTCTGTTTGATGGACCCCAATGGCAAGCACTGCTTCCCTTAAGCTTTACCCGACCAGTGGCCGAACTTAGAGTAGGAATTACAACACTGCGCGAGAAGTGGGAGAGGGTGGCCAACCAGGTTAGCTGGCAAACTCAGGATTACCTGGCTTCGAAATATCCGGCAATAACCGAAGCAGAAAATATTTTTGTGGCAGCTAGCGTATTGCCCGACCACGATTTCGTTAAAGCAATTTCTGCATTGAAATTCAAGCAAGGCCTCACTTTTAGCGGAAATCTTGTGGCCTTTAAATACTCAACCTACCTTCCAGGGGACATTGCCGACACAATCGAATTTACGAGCCATTTAGTAACCATTGAGCACCCCTGGGATATTTTTGAAAAAAATGATGTTGCACTGCGATTCGATTTCGAACAGATTGCTGCAGGAAGTAAAACAGCAGCTATAAGCAAAACAAACAACATACTTGCACCAGAGAACATATTTGTTGAACAAGGCGCTAAACTTGAGTTTGTTACCATCGATGCTACCGAAGGGCCTGTTTATATTGGCGAGGGAGCCGAAATTATGCCCGGAGCCCTTATCAAAGGACCCCTTGCACTTTGCGAACACGCTACCATTAAAATGGGCGCTAAAATTTATGGGGCTACTACCATAGGCCCATGGTGTAAAGTGGGCGGGGAGATACAAAACTCGGTGTTGCAGGCTTATTCCAACAAAGGGCACGATGGCTACCTGGGCAACGCTGTATTGGGCGAATGGTGCAACCTGGGTGCCGATACCAACAATTCGAACCTGAAGAATAACTACGACAAAGTGAAAATGTGGGATTATGCCACGGAGAAATTTGCCCCAACCGGTTTGCAATTTTGTGGTTTGATTATGGGCGACCATTCGAAATGCGGTATCAATACCATGTTTAATACCGGAACGGTGGTGGGTTTTAGTGCCAACATTTTTGGTAGTGGTTTTCCGCGCAATTTTGTACCCTCTTTTTCGTGGGGCGGGGCATCTGGTTTTTCAGTCTATCCTTTTGAAAAAGCACTTGAAACAGCGCGCATTGTGATGGGGCGCCGTAAACTTTCACTCGATGAACAGGATCTTAAAATACTGCAATATATTTTTAATTACACCGATAAATACCGTCGTTTTTAATGCTGGCACAGCAATTGCCTATGAGCCTTTTCCGTGGTAAAACCGCCTGTGCCTGACAGCTTGTCGGTTTATGGCATATTGAATGACGAATAGAAAACAGAGATGATTGATAAAAGCAATAAAAATAGTTTCTATATAGCAACCTCCATGTCTGAAGACTCGGAGTTTATTCCATTGATTTCTGAGGAAGACGAGGAGTTTATACTGAATTCGGAGGTGCCAGAATTACTGCCAATTTTACCGTTGCGTAATACGGTACTTTTTCCGGGTGTAGTGTTACCGATTTCGGTTAGCCGGCAAAAATCGATTCAACTCATTCGTGAAATTTATGGCGATAATAAGCTCATCGGAGCTGTGTCGCAGGTAGATCCGGCTATTGACGAACCACAGGGCAAGGATTTAAACGAAATTGGCACGGTTGCCCAGATTCTACGCATTCTGGAAATGCCCGATAGCTCGATTTCAGTGATAATTCAGGGTAAAAAACGTTTCAAAATAAATGAGATTGTAAATTCAACCCCTTACCTAAAAGCTAATGTTAGTCCACTTGAAGATATAAAACCCCGGGGAAAGGATGCAGAATACGAGGCCATTGTAGGTTCTCTGAAAGACCTTTCGCTTCGGATTATCAATCTATCAAGCAATATACCCCCTGAGGCTTCCTTTGCGGTTAAAAATATAGGTAGTTCGGCCTTCTTAATTAATTTCATTAGTTCAAACAGCGATATCGCACTAAAAGACAAGCAAAAATTACTTTCAATCGATCAACTGAAAGATAGGGGGATAACTCTTCTGGAATATCTCGTGAAAGAGGTACAACTGCTCGAATTAAAGAACGATATACAATCGAAGGTTAAATTCGACATAGACCAACAGCAGCGCGAATACATGCTGCATCAACAAATGAAAACCATTCAGAACGAACTGGGTGGAAACCCCATTGAGCAGGAAATTAAGGATTTGCTTGAGCAGGGGAGCAAGAAAAAATGGAGCGATCCGATAAAAGCGACTTTCGAAAAAGAAGTACAAAAGCTTAACCGGCTTAATCCTGCAACTGGCGAATATTCTGTACAGCTTAATTACGTTCAGACCTTGCTGGAATTGCCATGGAACGAATACACAAAAGATAATTTCAACCTTAAGCGGGCAAAAACCATACTCGATAAGGATCACTTTGGGCTCGACAAGGTAAAAGACCGTATTCTCGAGCATCTTGCAGTGCTTAAGCTCAAAGGCGATCTGAAATCGCCCATACTATGCCTGGTAGGCCCTCCGGGGGTAGGAAAAACCTCGCTGGGTAAATCGGTTGCCAAGGCACTCGGAAGGCAATACGTGCGCATGTCGCTGGGTGGTTTGCGCGATGAAGCCGAGATACGCGGGCACAGGAAAACCTACATTGGCGCCATGCCAGGACGTATAATTCAGAATTTGAAAAAGATTAAATCTGCAAATCCTGTGTTTATGCTAGACGAGATTGACAAGCTTGGGCGCGATGCTCATGGAGATCCTTCATCGGCAATGCTCGAAGTTCTTGATCCGGAGCAGAACAGTACTTTTCATGATAATTTTATTGAGCTTGATTTCGATTTGTCGAAAGTATTGTTTATAGCAACTGCCAACACAGTTTCAAGTATTCATCCTGCCTTACTCGACCGCATGGAATTAATCGATATTAGTGGTTATATCATCGAAGAAAAGGCTGAGATTGCTAAAAGGCATTTAATACCTAAAAACATAGAAGCTCATGGTTTAAAAAAGAATCACTATGGTTTCAATAAAAAGAGTCTTGAGTTTCTGATCGAAAACTACACACGCGAGTCAGGGGTCAGGCAGCTCGACAAAGCTCTTGCAAAAATATCACGCGTAGTGGCCAGAAAAGTGGCTATGAACGAGGTATACAACCACGAGCTTTTGCTTGAACAAATAACTGAGATTATGGGTAAGCCCCGGTATCAGAAAGAAAAATCGCAGGGGAATGATTATGCAGGTGTGGTTACAGGACTTGCCTGGACAGCAGCCGGCGGAGATATTTTATTTATCGAAACCAGCCTGAGCCGTGGCAAAGGAACACTCACCCTCACAGGAAATCTGGGCGATGTAATGAAAGAATCGGCTTTTATTGCCCTCGAATACCTTAAGGCACATAGTCATCTATTAAACCTGGAGCCTGATTTGTTTGAAAAGTGGAATGTGCACATTCATGTTCCCGAAGGAGCTATACCTAAGGATGGACCCTCGGCCGGTATAACCATGGCAACCTCACTGGCATCGGCCTTTACACAAAGAAAAGTGAAGCAGGATATTGCTATGACTGGCGAAATTACCCTTAGGGGCAAGGTTTTGCCAGTGGGCGGCATAAAAGAGAAAATTCTCGCTGCAAAAAGAGCAGGAATCAAAGAGATTTTCCTTTCGGCCGAAAACAGAAAAGATGTAGAGGAAATCAACGAAATATATATTAAAGGGCTTCATTTTGTATATGTCCACAATGTGGTGGATGTATTAAAGGGAGCCTTGCTACAACAAAAAGTGAAAGACGCATCTGTGATTAATTAACCTATCTTATACTCATTTTATCGACAGAAAGAGGTTTTTTACCGATTCTGTTCTTGCATCTGGGTAAGTAATGCTTATTTTCGGTGCATAAAACTAAAACACTATGAAAATGGGACCAGGATTTTTTTGGGGAGTGCTTCTGATTGTAATTGGTCTTAGCATCATTTTTAAGGTAGTATTTGGCATTAGCATCATGCGTGTAGTAATTGCCATTGTTTTTATTTTTATTGGCATCCGAATACTAATTGGAAAACCTTCTATGTCAAGTCATATGGGAGATTCACAAGTGGTTTTCAATAATAGGATATATACTGAGTTTCCGACCAGCAATACGGAATACAGTACGGTATTTGGAAAAAGTGTATATAATTTTGGCGATGCTGCCATTCCTACCGACAAAGGCTTGAAGCTGGAGTTTAATACTGTTTTTGGCGATTCACAGGTTATTTTACCCGAAGGATTACCTGTGCGGATTAAAGCAGAGGCAGTATTCGGCGCAGTGAAACTGCCCAATGGAAATACTGCAGCATTTGGCTCGTCCGATTTCGTCTCGGACCACGACTCAGCACTTACCCATTTTGTTCAGATTGAAGCCAACGCAGTGTTTGGAAACATCGATATTACTCAAAAGAAACAGGGATTTTAATGAAGCCATTGCCCAAGCTTATTTTCTGGGATTGGAACGGAACACTGCTCAATGATACAGGCGTCTGCGTGCAGGCTATGAATGACATGCTTTCGAAACGTAAAATGCCAACCATCGAAGAAGGATATTACAAATCGGTATTTGGTTTTCCGGTGAAGCATTATTATCAGCATTTGGGTTTTAGATTTGAACAGGAGAATTTCGAAGACCTTTCGGTGGAATTCATCGAAAATTATCAGCAACATTTTCATCGCGCCAGCATTCAACCATACACAGTGGAGACGCTCACCCATTTTAAGAATAAGGGAGTAAGGCAGGTAATTGTTTCGGCTATGGAACAAGGCATGCTGAACAAGCAGGTTGAGGAAGCTAAGCTGAATGTATTTTTTGAAGAGGTACTTGGCATTCAGAATATTTTTGCAGAAAGCAAAACCCATTTGGCATTGGAGTTTCTGGCAAATAACTCTATTGAATCTGAAAGCATGTTGTTTGTGGGCGACACTCTTCACGACAAGGAAGTTTCTGATGCCTTGGGCATTCAGGCAGTGCTGGTATCAAACGGGCATCAATCGGCAAGCCGCTTACGTGTGAACGGAAACCTGGTTATTAATAACCTGAAAAGCTTGCTCGATATCAGATAATCTTACTAATTTTAGGGCAATCGCAGTATGCCGACAGATGCATAAAGGCATTTTTACCGGCAAACCGATAGAATTCAAAATTCCCACCAGATGGAAAAAAACCGCATTGCTCTTTTCCCCGGATCCTTTGATCCATTCACCGTTGGTCACGAATCGGTTGTACGCCGCGCCATGCCCTTGTTCGATAAAATAGTTATCTCCATTGGTTTTAATATCAATAAAAGCGGATATTTTCCCTTAGAGAAGAGAATGCAGTGGATACGCGATGTCTTCGAAAACGAGAGCAAGATTATGGTATCGAGCTACAGCAAACTAACCATTGATTATTGCAAAGAGGTAGGTGCTCAATATATCCTGCGGGGGTTACGCACATCGGCCGATTTCGAATACGAAAGGGCCATTGGCCAAACAAACCGCTTGCTTGAAAAAGGAATCGAAACAGTTTTTTTACTTACCGAATCACATCATACTTTTATCAATTCTACCATTGTGCGCGATATTATACGCTATGGAGGCGATGCCTCTTCCTTCTTGCCAAGCCGGCTTAAAATCGACAAAGATTTGTTAAAGAATGAATAAAATCCCAGTTAGCTTTTTTCTTTTGTTTTTTTGGTCATCAAGGCTAATGGCGTCTACAATTTCAGGTACCGACACCAATTATGCCGGTACGGAGATAATCTGGCTTCATTCTGCCGATCCGATTACCGGAACTGAGACAGAAATATCGAGGGCTGTAGTTGGTACTGATGGAAAATTCGTTTTCGATCTGCCGGTTTCAGAAATTACTTATGTGTTTGCATACCTTGGAACCGACAAAGTATTTCTTTTTGTGGAACCAGAGAAGCATTACGAGGTGGTATTGCCACTGCTCCGACCAAAAACCAGAAGCGATAAGCTTAATCCTTTTTTTCGCTATACCGAAGCACATCTGGGGATCATCAATGCTAAGAGCGATGATTTGAATATACAGATACGGATGTTCGACGATGGGTTCTATCCTTTTTATTTGAAGCATACCGAAAAGGTTTTTAGTAACGATGTAGAGTTTTTGCAACTCGACAAAGACATAGAGCAACTCGATAAACCTTTTGCAAAATCTACCCATCCTTTTTTTAACGATTATCGCCGCTATAAATATGGAATGCTTCGTTTTGTTGCCTACCAGCATAAATCGAAAAGCATTTCCGATGCTTATTTCAAAAACCAACCCTTTCTGGCTAATAATCCTGCTTACATCGAGTTGTTTAACCTGGTGTACGATAGTTATTTCGATTATTTCAGCCGCACCGAGGAAGGAAAACAACTGGCTCCTGCCATTCAGTCGAAAAGCTATTCTGCAGTAATTGAAGTTCTTGAAAAGGATGAGGTGCTTCAACCCGCCGTGTTGCTGAACATGGTGCTTCTGAAGTCGTTGCACAGTGAGTTTTACGACGATAACTTCTCACGCAGCGGCATGCTTATTTTGCTCGACAGCCTTATTGTTTTAACCGATAATGAAACAATTAAATTCACCGCCAGGCAAGTATACAACAAAGTAACCCGGCTGATGGCAGGTTATACCCCACCTGCATTTGCCTTATATGACACGGATAGCAATCTGGTCACTCTCGAAAAGTGGAAAGGAAAGTTTGTATACCTCAATTTTTGTTCGTGCTTTAGTTACACTTGTTTAAACGAGTTTGTAATGCTGCAGAACTTATACAATAAGCATCAGCAATACCTCGAAATTGTTACCATTGTGATTGACGACGATGTTCAGGTTGTAAAAGATTTTCTTAACCGAAGTGGTTATCAATGGACTTTTTTGCATTTCGACAATCAACCAGACATACTTCAGCAATATGATATACGTGCTTTTCCAACATATTATTTAGTCGACAACGAAGGAAAGCTTTCCATTTCTCCCGCTCCGGCCCCAGCTGATGAGTTTGAAGGCCGACTTTTTAAGATACTCCAGGCAAAGGGCATCTTATAAATTAACCTTTCAATTATTGCACGATAAACGGCGTAATTTTCAAGTGCGTATTAAAATCTTTCACTACTTTTACCTTATTGCAAATAATCACTAATAAAAGAATATCAATGAAAAGCTTATCCTTTCTGTTTTTAGGTAGCCTGTTATTTTTTGGCTGCAGTGGTATAAAAGTCGTTTCGGATTACGACAAAACCATAGATTTTTCGAAATACAAAACCGTAGAGTATTATGGGTGGGTTGAAGAAAGCGATGCTATTTTGAGCCGCTTTGACAAAGAGCGCATCGAAGCATCCTTTGCGCAGGAATTTAAAAGCCGTGGTATGGAAATAGTGAAAGAGGGTGGCGACCTTGTGGTAGCGCTTTATATTGTAGCTCAGCAAAAAACCGAAACTACCGCTAGTTCATACAATTATGGCGGATATGGTTATGGCGGGTACTATGGTTATGGTCCTGGTTATGGCTGGGGTGGTGGATATACCACTACTACCTATGACACCTACGAGTACATGGAAGGAACCCTTGTATGCAGCGTATTTGACAAGCAAGCAGAAACGCTTATCTGGGAAGGTGTGGGAACGAAAACCATTGCCGAAGACCCGAAAGACCGCGAACGTAACATTCCGTATGCTATAAAGTCGATAATGGCTCAGTATCCAGTTAAACCCGTTTCAACGAAATAATCAAACCTCTTTTTCTGGAAATTATTAAGGTATGCATGCCCTGAAAGTCCCGATTTATCGGGATTTTTTGTTGAGTATCCTGCACAAACGAAAAAGGCTGCCTTTTTGGGCAGCCTTTCTTTATTAAAGTCTACTTGTTATTCGTCTTTGTCGTCGGCTACGTATGCTTTCAGCAGTTCATCCTGAACATCGCCGGGTACAGCACCGTATTCGGCAAATTTCATCGAATACCAGGCCCTGCCACCAGTAATGGAACTGAGGGTAGTCTGGTATTTGTTCATTTCGGCCAAAGGTACTTTGGCAAGGATTTTTTCTACTCCTTTTTCACTGGTCATACCCTGAACAATGGCCCTGCGTCCCTGCAGGTCGCTCATTACATCGCCCATACGCTCAGAGGGCACATACACTTCGAGGTCGTTAATGGGTTCGAGAATTTTTGGTCCTGCATTTTTAAAGGCAATGCTAAAGGCGTTTCGGCCAGCGAGTTTAAAAGAAATCTCGTTCGAATCAACCGGGTGCATCTTACCATCGTACACATACACGCAAATGTCGCGGGCATACGATCCTGTAAGTGGGCCTTCTTCCATTTTTTCCATGATTCCTTTCAGAATGGCTGGCATAAAGCGGGCATCGATAGAACCACCGACTATACAGTTAAAGTACATTAGTTTGCCGCCCCAATTGAGTTTTATTTCTTCCTGGTTACGCACCGAAAGCTTTTGTTCTTTGCCATTTATTTTGAACATATCCTTTGGTTTGGAACCTTCGATGTAAGGTTCAATAATCATATGTACCTCACCAAATTGACCGGCACCACCCGATTGTTTTTTGTGGCGGTAATCGGCCTGAGCTGCTTTGGTAATTGTTTCGCGATAGGGGATGCGCGGTTTAACATATTCGGTTTCGATTTTAAACTGGTGATCGAGGTGCCATTTTAAAATATTAAGGTGGTATTCGCCTTGTCCCGAAATAATTATCTGCTTCAGCTCTTTGGAATATTCGATAAGAATTGTGGGGTCCTCGTCGTGCATGCGGTTGAGGGCTTCTCCAAGTTTTTCCTCATCGCCCTCACTGTGTGGTTTAATGGCTGCACGGAATTTGGGTTCCGGGAACTTCATCGGATCAAATGCAATCCCTTTTGTGGATAAAGTATGGTTAAATTTGGTAGCTTTAAGCTTTACGGTCACGCCTATATCGCCAGCCACCATGCTTTCAACTTTCTGGCGGTTTTTGCCGGCTGAAGCAAAAATTTGCGAAATGCGCTCCTTGTTTTGCGTCTTGGAGTTGATCAAATCCATGCCTTCTTTAACGGTACCCGACATGACTTTAAAAAAGTTTACTTCTCCGATGTGGGGCTCTATACTGGTTTTGAAAACAAAAAGACTGGTATCGCCTTCGGATTTGCATTCTACGGGTTTACCTGCTGAATCTTTCGGTGCAGGTAACAGGTGTGGTGAAGGAGCTACATTGGTGATAAATTCCAGCAGACGACCAACACCCATATCTTTTTTTGCTGAACAGCAAAATACCGGATAAATCGCACGGTGAAGCAACCCGGCTGTAATTCCTTTGCGCATCTCATCTTCGGAGAGCTCTCCTTTTTCGAAGAATAGTTCCATGAGCGAATCATCGTTCTCAGCACACTTTTCAACCAAAATATTATGTAGTTCGGCTGCTTTTTCAGCTTCTGATTCAGGAATGGGAACAGCCTCGCGACCACCACCTTCTTTAAGTATGTATTGCTTCATCAGCAGCACATCGATAATCGCTTTAAAACCCGATCCAACTTCTACAGGGTATTGTACGATAGTAACATTTTTCCCGAACCGTTCTTTGGCCATTTCTATGGTGCGGTCAAAATTCGATTTTTCATGATCGAGGTGACTGGCTACCAAAATGGCGGGTTTGCCATAGTTTTGCAGGTTACGGAAGTTAATTTCTGTACCTACTTCTATGCCGTTTTGGGTATTCAAAAGCAATACGGCTGTATCGGCTGCATAAAGCGATGATACAACACCACCTACAAAGTCGTCAAGGCCTGGGGCATCGATGATGTTTACTTTTTTGTTGTTGTACTCGGTGTACAATACCGACGAGAATACAGAGTTGCCATTGGCATGCTCAATATCGCGGTAATCAGAAGCTGTATTTTTCGATTGAACGTCACCACGTCTGTCGATAACTTTACCCTCGTAAAGCATGGCCTCGGCAAGCGTGGTTTTACCTGCCCCTGAACTGCCGACCAGCACAATGTTTTTGATTTGATCTGTTGTGTATGTCTTCATGTTTTCAAATAGTGGTTAGAATTAAACTTTGGTTCTATTACAATAGAGTATTCGTTTCACTTTTAATGAGAGCCTAACAAATGTAACAATTTTTTAATATTGACCAAGAACAGCGACCTTAAATGTAGCGGCTGTTGATAAATCATGCAGAGCTGATAACCAACACTAAAAAGTTTAAATTTTCTGCGGAGTTTATAAGGACTTTGGGTTTTGTAACTGGTAGATCTCCTTTAAATGTGCTGCAATTTTGGCCAGTTCATCAGATGAATGGCGAGGACGCGAAAAACTATCAAGTAAGTTGGATTGGCTAGCCTCCAGTTTAGGGTACCAGTCTCCTGGCTCTGGCAGGTCGTTCAGGTTGCGCGGAATAATGTGAATGTGCAGGTGGGCGATGGTTTGCCCGGCAGCCTCACCTTCTTGCAGTGTCCAATCGAAGGCATTAGTTTGGAAGGCTGTCTGAAGGGTTTTTATTACCCTGCGGCAAAATGAGACCAGTTCGGTGAGTACTGATTCCTCCAGATTCATTATTGATTCCCAATGCTCCTTTGGAACGATGAGGCAATGCCCGGGCAGAATGGGTGCGAGGTTATAAAGAGCATTGAAGTGCATGCTTTGGGCAAAACATGCCTCGTTGGAGGCTGGGGAACAAAAGGGGCAAAAGGTGGCAGTCATAGTTTAGAACAGGTATTAATACCCTCAGTTTACTTGATATATTATACTTAACTCGGTTATTTTTCTAGAATTGAATTTTTCCAATAGAATTTTAGTAATACTTACCTAACCGCCAATGGCAAACATATTCCGGTTATCCTTTTTCGAATTGGCTTGATAAGCCATCAGGTGTTGACCTCCGTGCTCCAATTCTTTCTGGCAAAGGGCTTTGTGGATGATGGTCTGCAAATCCTGCCCCTGCCGGTAAGGACCGATGAGGTCGTATTCTTCGGTTCCAAACAGGCAATTTTTAATTTTACCATCGGCCATGATACGGATGCGGTTACAATTTTCGCAAAAGGGGTGGCTTAGCGTTCCAATCATTCCAATTTTACCCTTGGCTCCTTCGACTTTGTAATATACCGACGTTTGACCAACAGGAGTTTCTTCCTCTTGCAGGGTAAATTCCGATAGAAGCACTTTGAGTATTTTTTCCTGGGTAAGGGTCTTTCCAAAACTCCAGTTATTGTCTCTAAACGGCATGAACTCAATGAATCGCACTGCAATAGGGTATTTCATTGCTAAACGGGCAAAATCAATAAGCTCATCATCGTTGACCCCTCGAATGATAACTGCATTTACTTTTACATCGAATCGAAGTTTTATGGCAAGTAAAAGGTTGGCATACACCCTTTCGAAGGCATTTCGTCCTGTAATGTTTTTAAAGCGATCGGGTTTAAGGCTGTCGAGGCTGATGTTGATTTTTTTCACACCTGCAGCCTGAAGAGTACTAAAATGTCGGTCGAGCAGGTATCCATTGGTTGTGAGGGCTAGTTCTGCCCCACAATCTTTTAGCGCTTTTATAAGGTATTCGAATTGAGGATATACAAGTGGCTCGCCACCTGTGAAGCGGATTTTCTTTATACCCAACAGAATAAATTCCTTTGCCAGCTGAATAATCTCTTCGGGCAACATTAACCCTCTTTTATTTTCGCAGGTTTTATTTTCTGGTTTACAATAGCTGCAAGAAAAATTGCAGTCATCGGTGATGGATAGACGCAGGTAGCTGTGTGCCCTTCCAAAGCTATCGATGAGCTCTTTTTTCTTAATCCCGGTTTCGCTTCCAGCCATAAGTGTGGTCATTAAAAATTTCTTTACCAAAAACCGGAACCTCTCGTTTAAAGGCATCCACAATTTCGGGCAGGGCGCCAAATACTTCTTTACGATGGGCACCATGGATTTCCACTCTGAAGCAGCAATCATTCGCCTGAACCAAGCCCTGGCTGTGCCAGATTATGGCTAAATGAAGATAATAATTGGCAACCAGCTTATTCAACAAATCGATGGCAATGGGTTTGGCCATTAAGGGTTCGAGTGTAAAATCAATGGCTTCAACTCTTTTATTCTGCAGAACATCAGCCCGTACATGACCTTCGAAAATGGCAATTGCACCGGTATCGTTCTGTCTAATACCTATACTTGATTTGGAAATTGGTCCCCGGATAAAATAACAATCGATCATTTCCTATTCTTACTCTTTTCGAATTACAGGTTCGCTTTATTATGCACTCAACCACCCGCAAAAGGGGGCAAGAGGCTTATTTTGTCTTGTGAAATAAGCTTGTATGCAAGGTCTGTGTTTTTTTTGTTATTGATAAAAACCGCAAACAATTCTAGCTGCAGTTGTGGCCATTGATCGTACAAATCGTTCAGTAGCTCGTGGAGTGAGCTTCTTTCAGTACGGAGAGTTTCTTTTTCTACACCTCTAATCTCAGCCAATTGGCCGTAATATTTCAAATGAATTTCTTTCATTAATTAAAACAACACTTTTCAAATTCGTTGAGTAAAAAGTTCCGGCTTTTTTCTTCCAGTTCCCTAAACTGTGTCACTACTTTTAGTCCTGCCTCAGTAAGCAGGGTGCCACCACCATTTTTACCGCCGCTTTCTTTTTTCACCAATGGGGTATGCGACTGTTCGTTCATCGATTTCACCAGTTCCCAGGCTTTTTTGTAAGACATACCAAGTTTTTTGGCAGCCTGTGCAATAGATCCTGTTTCGTGAATGTATTCGAGTAGGCTGATTCGGCCGCTACCAATAAAGGGGAAGCCATTCTTTTCGATCCAGATACGGTTTTCGATTTTAATTTCAGGCATCATAGCGTTAGGTTTTGGTGTACATAACGAAAGTACAAAAAGAATTATCCAAAATCAATTGATAAAATTGAAAACTGCTTGTCTCATATTGTTAATTCCTATGCAAGCCGCTCAATCATTGCTTCCTATACATATAAAAAACTGATACTTTTTTTTACCTTTAAAAAAACAGAATTTCATGCACACCATCCTCAATCATCCGCTCATTACGCATAAATTGGCTCAGATCCGTCGCAAAGAGACAGGCACCAAAGATTTCAGGCAAAATCTCGACGAAATTGCCGGACTAATGGCTTATGAGATTACCCGAAACCTTCCGCTAAAGCCTATCGATCTTGAGACTCCTGTTGGGGCTTGTTCTACCTTTGAACTTTCGAAAGAAATTGTATTAATTCCTGTTCTGCGAGCCGGGCTTGGAATGGTCGATGGCATAACTCGTTTGATACCTACTGCAAAGGTTGGGCATATTGGTCTTTACCGCGACCACGATACCCTTGAGCCCCATGAATATTATGCCAAGTTCCCCGAAAACCTCCCGCGGGCTGTGGTGATGGTGTTGGATCCCATGCTGGCCACCGGAGGTAGCGCTGCAGCAGCGATTACTGCCTTGAAAAAAAGAGGGGCCAATATAATAAAACTGGTTAGCATTGTCGGTGCTCCGGAAGGATTGAGCCGGGTTGAGAAGCAACATCCCGATGTGGAAATTTGGTTGGCTGCCCTCGACGAAAGACTCAACGAACACGGATACATTGTTCCTGGCTTGGGCGATGCAGGTGACCGTATTTTTGGCACAGTGTAATTGCTCAAACAAGCCGAATGAGACTTCTTTTTAATAATTGAAAAAAACGAATTAAAATATTATCAGTATGATACCAGCATCCGAATTACTCTTAACTTCCGATGGTTCCATTTATCACCTTCGGCTTAAACCTCATCAACTGGCCGAAGATATTATTCTGGTTGGTGACCCCGATCGGGTTGAAGTGGTAGCAAGCTTTTTCGACTCGATTGAATTTGCACAAAAAAACCGCGAGTTTAACACCATCACCGGCTTTTACAAAGGTCAGGCTATTTCAGTAATTTCAACTGGTATTGGAATTGGCAATGTCGACATTGTGCTCAACGAACTTGATGCACTTGCAAACATCGACTTTGAGAAGCGGTATGTGCGTGAAGATAAAAAAGCACTTAACCTGGTGCGCATTGGTACCTCAGGAGCATTGCAAAGCGATATTCCTATAGGAAGCTATATACTTTCGAACCAGGCGATTGGCTTCGATGGCCTGATGAATTTTCTTGAGAATCGGAATGCAGTATGCGACCTGGAAATGGAAGAAGATTTTTTAAATCACTTTCCGGAATTAAGAAAGATAGTATTACCCTATGCTGTAGATGGGTCCTCCCTTTTGTTGGAGAAATTAAAAAATCCGGACATCCATCAGGGAATTACTGTTACAGCACCCGGTTTTTATGGCAGCCAGGGTCGGGTTTTGCGTATGGATCTGGCCATGCCAGGCTTCAACGATAAATTGGAACACTATGCTTATCGCGGGCAGAAAATTACCAACTACGAGATGGAAACCTCAGCCCTTTATGGTTATTCGAAATTACTCGGACATGAAGCTGCCACTATTTGTCTGGCGCTTGCCAACCGTGTGGGTAAAGAAGTGCTTAAAGAGTATAAAAACAAGATGATGCAATTAATTGAGTATACCCTCAATGGGCTGGTTCGATAGTGTCTTTGTGGATAATTTTTAAATATTCAATTTACTCGGTCTTTAACAGATTGCTTCGTCGTACCTCTTCGCAATAACGTTGCTATGTCCCGTCATTGCGAGGCAATGCTCAAACTTCGTTGACTAATAATAGGTAGGTTGCCGAAGCAATCTTTACCAAATTAGTTTCATTTACACGATCTAAGTATTACAATATTATGCAGCGAGGTGGCTATGTATATATAATGACAAATAGAAACAATACAGTGCTTTATGTTGGGGTTACAAGTCAATTGCGTAATAGAATTATGGAGCATAGGATGAATAGGTATTCTAACTCATTTACTTCAAGATATAACATTGCAAAGTTGGTTTATTTCGAAGGATATACCTCAATTGTAGAGGCCATTGCAAGAGAAAAGCAGATCAAAGGTGGTTCAAGAGCAAAAAAAATTGAATTAATTATTGGATTCAACCCCGATTGGAATGATTTGTTTAACGAGGACCTTGAATGATTTAGTAGCTTACCTTTACTAAGATATACAGATTGCTTCGTACCTCCTCGCAATGACGCTGCTATGGTTTGTCGTACCTCCTGGCAATAACGTTGCTATGTTCCGTCATTGCGAGGCAACGCACAATTACCATGGACTAAAAATGCGTATTTTGCCGAAGCAATCTTTATTAATGGTTTGAATAAACCGAATTTTGATTTACAACAAGAGGGATATTCAGAAAAAGAGAAGTCGCTTAAAACTGAAAATAAATAAAGGGTGTTAAACTGGCCGACACAGATTGGTAAATAATAAATACAATCAGAAAACTCACTATTATTTTTTGATAGAGCGGACAACGGATAAACCAATTGCGACCTATATTTTTTATAGGCTCGGGCAGCCAATGCAGTACCAGTCCGAAAGCCAGCATCGAGAGTGATTTCCAATAGTTTGTTACCATTTCCGGCAAAGCCTCCCATCCAAAATTGGTACCTATCTGCCTCAACAAATCGAAAGTACCCTGCATCGATTCTCCCCTAAACCAGATACGTGTAAAGGTGATAAAGGTAAAAGTAAGTGCAATACGCCATGCGTTGACCAGCCAATGGGTACTGTGTTCATAGGGGCTTATTTTCTTCCAGCCTTTGTATACCAATAAGCCCAAACCATTGAGTCCTCCCCAGACCACAAACATCCAGCTCGAGCCATGCCAAAGTCCACCTAACAGCATGGTCATCATCAGGTTAATGTTGGTTGTGACACCTGTTTTGATGGAGGGGAACACACGGGTAAGAAGCCACACCCCAGCTACAGCAACAAGGATAATCGGGATCACGATTAGCTTAGCAGTAAGCAAAATCACGAACATAAGAACCACCGTCAGGCTGATGTAAGTAAACCCGGTGGCCGAACGATTTCCCCCCATGGGAATATATAGGTAATCTTTTAGCCATGAGGAGAGCGACATGTGCCAATGTTTCCAGAAATCGCCGACATTTCTGGCCTTGTAGGGCGAGTTGAAGTTTACCGGCAGATGAAAGCCCATCAGCAGGGCTACACCAATTGCGATATCGGTATAGCCCGAGAAATCGCAATAAACCTGCATGGAATAACCAAATAAGGCCGACAGGTTTTCGAAGCCTGAATACGATGCCGGATTAGAAAATACCCTGTCAATTAGGTTCACAGCCAGATAATCACCAATCAGCATTTTCTTGGTAAGGCCTTTTAATATGAAATAGAAAGCCAAGCCAAATTCATAATAAGTAAGCTTGTAATCCTTATAAAGTTGAGGAATAAACTCTGCGGCTCTTACAATGGGTCCTGCCACCAGTTGTGGAAAGAACGAAACGTAGAAACCAAAATCGGCCAGGTTTTTCACAGGTTTAACTAATCCGCGATACACATCAACAGAATAGCTGATGGTTTGAAATGTAAAGAATGAAATACCAACCGGAGGAAGCATTTTTCCCAGATCGAAATGAGTACCGAACAAGGCATTTGACCAACTGGCAGCATGGTTTACTACTTCGAGGTTGGTTTTAAAAACAGAGTTAAAGGTTTCGGTAAAAAAGTAATCGTATTTAAAAAAGACCAGTACGCCCAAATTTAAAAAGATGCTCAATGCCAGCCATAATTTTTTATTGACTTCTCTGGCAGAACTGCCAATGGCTATTCCAATTCCGTAATCGGTTAGGGTAGAAAAAATAAGAATAAATAAGAAAAATCCCCCGGTTTTGTAATAAAAGAAAAGACTTATGGCAAATAAATAGACATTACGCAGGCTTTTGTTTTTATATATCAGGGAATAAAAAACCAACACCACCGCAAAAAAACCCCAGAAGAAAAACCGCGTAAAGATTAGCGGATTAGCGGGATCGAAGAGAAAGACAGATTGAAGAAACTCTTTCATTGCTTTGGTTTATGGCTTTATTTTTACTGCCAGCGGGGCAGTACTTTGCAAATTGTTTTCGTGATATCTCGTTTCTAGATTTTTTTCCCATCCATTGAGCAAGGCAGAAGTAAGTAGGTTGCCTTTCAGATAGTAACCCTCTTTTGTGAAATGAACACGATCGTAGCGCATCAATTGCTGGTTATACCAGACTTGAGAAGAACCAATTCCACCCATGATAGCAAAGAAATCCCAAACCCCATAATTGTTGGATGTAGCTAACCTGTATATTTCCTTCCTTAGCAAAGGCACATTCTGATTCACATAACGTGCATGGTAAAAGGCATCGTTTGGTACCGTAAGCAGGATGCTGGCTCCGGGACAGGCTTCCATGCACTTACTTAGAAGTTGAGAATATTCAAGGTAATATTTTTCACCATCGAAACTACGTGTATTGGCATCGTTGGTGCCAATTGAAAAAATAATCAGGTCGGGGTTGAGACTTGCAAGGTTTAGAGCAAACAAATCGCAAGCAAGGTAAGAACTCAAACTGGCACCGTTGACCCCAACTGCATGGTATACCAATCCGGGGCCATCGGTTTCGGGCCAGAGGCCCAGTAATGTAAAATTGTGCACAGTACTGTCTGGCCGCTCAATTACTAACTTTATTTTATCAGAGTTTGGGGCATAAAACAGCGAATATCCCTGTTCGGGTATGTATTGACCTGAAAGCAAAGAATCGCCCGATTGGAGGTACAGCCTAAAATCGCTTGGCAGGTGATACACCCTTAGTCTGTCGAAACGATAAGCAATACTTGAATCTGCATTAATATCAATTTGTATCGTAGCATTCCCTTCTGTGATCACAGACATACCTGTCAGTCCTAGTGGGCATCCCAGCATAATTTTAGTGCTTTTACAAAACCGCCAGCTGCCAGTATAGCTTACCTTGTAATTCGAAGGATTGTTGGTTTGCGCCATTGAAAATGGGAAGATAAGTCCCCGGCCGCCATTCATGTCGTACTGAATCGACTGCAGGCTTTTGCGCACCTGGTGGGTATAAATATCGGCCTGAATGTGCGAACCTCCCACATGCACAATGTTGATTTTTCCGCTGCCAAAACATACCAGGCTATCGAGTTTTCTGAAAAACGGCTCGAAATAGACACTGTCTGCAGGAGATACCAGTCGATTTTGGTTTAATTGAACAATAGGGTTTGCAGCAGGGTCCATGAAATAGCCTGTCTGCTGAGTCTGGGCTTTTGTGTTAAGAATGAAAAGCAATATTACTATCAGGTACTGTTTCATTGCGTGGAGGCTTTCATCTTTCTACTATAGAGTTGATATTCGTAAAGGAGGGCATTGTAAAACATAGTAGCAATGATGTTAGCACCCCTGGGTGTAAAATGAACAAAATCGCTCGAAGCCAGTGCTGGTTTTGCAAACACCCAGCTTGGCATAGAGTTTTTTCCGCCCATGGCTTCGTACATATCCCAATAGGCAGCACCTGCCCTGAAACTGGCTTTTTTCATTGCGTCGCGTATGGCTTCGATATTAGGATACGATTCGTAGCGGTTGTTAACCTTTTGCGACATATCGGAAAGCCCGATTACAATAATCTCCACTCCGGGAGCATTCTCTCGGATAAACCTTAGTTGCGCGTAGAACCAACGCTCGTAATAGCTGTAATCCTTTCGTATGTTAGGCACAATGTTGCCTCCAAATTGTAAAATAATGAGTTTTACATCAAGTTTTTCGACCATCGCTCTGAACAACTCTCCGTTGTTGTTTGAAAAAACAAGTCCTGCTGAACCGCGCATGGAAATGTTGTCGACGGCAACACCGCTTTTTGCATCGAGGGCTATGCCATATACTTCAGGACTGCTCGATCCACTTAGTTCGATGTATAGGTTATTTACAGGGCTATTGAAGTACCACTGTATTTGCTTAAGTCCATCGGAAGGAGGGTAGGTACCTGTATCGGCTACTTCCTTGTTTACTATAACTTTTACCGAGAATGCCTCTTCTCCATGGCCATACAATAGTCGGCACTGCTCAAATTCTGTGGTATTCCTATAAGCATAGGGCGATTTTTGTATGGAAATCCAGGCAGATTCTTTTGAGGTTTTGTTTTTCTTAAGGACAGCAGGTTGGGGTGTAAAACTACTGAAGCCAGCCAGTATACCATAACGGTTATGTTTTATCAGAGTATCGCGTATGCCGTAAAGTGTATAACGGTTCCAATTTTCGCTTGACCGGTGAAATACCGAAAAACTAAAGTCATATGGCTGGCTTGCAGGCAGTAATCCCACGCCGGAACCTCCAAATTTATTTTGCATCTTGTTGCGCAGCAGAGCGGTCATTCTGTCTCCTTCGATTTGCGAATCGCCAAAATGCATAATGCGCACAACTTTTTCTTGCTCAATAGCCTTTTCGAGGGCATCGAATACAGGATAAAGTATAGACCTGTCGTGGTTTGGGAATTGGATTTTATGCACCGATTCATTCAAACTGTCGGCATTGGCCCTTAGCGTGTCAATAGCTACTTGCATGCTGTCGGTGCTGATTTTCACGAGCAGGGAATCTTCTTGCACAAGGTTTTGCTCAATTATTTTACTGATATCGGCATATTCTTCCTGTTTGGCAAAAAGGTCTTTGGCCGGATAAAACCGTATAGTAAAATCTTCGCTAAGGTGTATTCCATCCTCAGGAATTAGAACTGAGGCTACCAGCATTAAGGTAAATACAGTGAGCAAAAACAAGAGGGTTATATGGGGTCTGACAAGCATGAAAAACTGGAAATGGTCAGTTTATGATTTGGGCTTTATGCGAAGTTTTTGTCCCGGTTTCAGCGAACTGGCATTGCTGATGTTGTTCCAGCGCATAATGTCGGTATCGCTTACCCCCGGATACTGCTTGGCAATATCCCAAAGAGTATCGCCTGATCGGACGGTGTAAATTTCATAGTCTCCCTTATCGTCATTCGCTGGCTGGCTAACAGCAGCAGTTGAAGGACTAACTGTTTTACCTATTCTGGCTTGTTTCTGCGCATAGGTCATATCGTTCAGATCGGCATAATTGCCAGCACTGTTTTTGTGTTTGTATATGGCAAGCTTTTGTCCGGCACGAATGACATTCCCTCTGATATTGTTCCAATAGGCAATGTCGGAAGTACGCACATTGTACCATTGTGCAATCAGGCCAATAGCATCGCCGGATTTCACGGTATAGTTAAGTTTTATATAATCTGGTCCCGGAGCCTGCGGGGCGTGAGCAGTATATTGTTGTGGTTCCGCAGTTTGCTTCGAGTTAAAATAGACCGAATCTTTGTAATGAAAAATAGAATCCTGCAGGTCGATAAAGACCAAAGCCTGTTCGTTGGGTAGTCTTAAAGCATATGGCTTTATCTGCCCCGGAATAATATTGTAGCGATACTGTGGGTTCAAGTCTTGCAATTGTTTCAGCGGAAGCCCCATTACTTCTGATACCTGCGAAAGATGGAGTTTTTCGGATACCATAATTGTATCAGTATTGTGCGGAAAATCGATATTCTTAGGTTCCAGATCGTGTTCGTGGTAGTAGTTCATGGTATAAGTGGCAGCAATAAAAGCCGGCACATGACCTCTGGTTTCGCGGGGCAGGTAATAATATATCTCCCAAAATGTTTTCTTTCCACCCGATCGGCGTATAGCCTTGTTGACATTGCCAGGCCCACAATTATAGGCTGCAATGGCCATCAGCCAGTCGCCATACATCCCATACAAATCGCGGATAAAGCGGGCTGCTGCATGTGTCGATTTAATCGGATCCATACGTTCATCGACCAGCGAATTGATTTCGAGCCCATAAACCCGGCCGGTTCCATACATAAACTGCCAAAGCCCTACGGCTCTTGCCCTTGAATAGGCTCTTGGATTGAGCGCAGATTCAATAATCGCCATGTATTTCAGTTCGTTGGGTACCCCGTAATAATCGAAAATTTCATCGAATAGCGGAAAATAGTGTTCCGAGAGACCCAGCATTACTTCCACGGAGCTCCGCTTTTTTACGGTATACACATCAATGTACCGGCGTACTATGTTGTTGTAAGTCATTTCGGCCATTACTGGAAGTTTTTCCAAACGTTCAGCATACACACTGTCAGGAAACACAGGGATAGTTTTTGACTCTGAGAGCAGATCATTTTCTTTCAGGCTTTCATCTACATAATAGAGGTTTAGCATGGTATCGACATTGGCATCGAAGGCAGCATCGAATTCTGCTGTATCGGGCATTTCGAGGTAGTAAAGGGCAGAGTCAGGATCTACCTGTGTTGTATCGTTGCTGGCCTGGGCAAAGGTAAATGCAGAAAAAATCAGTAAAGTGGTTAGTAGTGTTCTCATGTTTTGTGTTTTGCTAAAATCTGATTTGAAAGTTTACACCCCATACACCCTGTGTATAAGTTTCAGGATCGAGAGGTATGTAAGCAGGCTGCCATTGCATCGACAAGTCTTTGCTAATATCGTAGCTGAGCAGATGTGCATCAACCAAAGCATCTACCACGTTCGCAGTATAGAGCAGCCCCGCAAAAATTAAGGCTCGGTCGCGATGCCGGCGAAAGGAGTTTTTATATTGTTCAATTGCATCGGGGTTATCCTCTAATTTTTGTATGTCTGGGTCGGTTACCGGAAGGCCTTCAGCCACTTGCTCGTCGGCTAATTTAAACCGATGGTAATAAGCATTGTTGTAATCGTAATAAGAATAAAGTGCTAATCCGCCACCCCATATAATTGGTATTTTCCAATATTTCTGGTTGTATGCTTGCCCCAGACCGGGTACCAGCATGGAAGAAAATGTAGCTATTTTGGGTGAGTGTTTGCGGGGCTTTTTTGCCGTATCGTCCTCAGCAGTAGTAGTTTCTTGTGTCAGCAGGGTTTCATTCTTCTGGAGAGTATCACTTTGCGCTTTTGCCTCTGAACAAAAAACAAAGAAAGCACCCATAAGGATGCTTAAAATGAAGTATGTTTTTAGCGTACCGCTGTACATTTAAGTCTATTCTCAGGTATTAAGCTTGTCAAAAATAGCAATAATTCGCTCCAAATCCTCGTCTGATTGAAATGGGATAACGATTTTACCTGTGCCATTATTGTCGCGTTTAAACTCTACTCGCGAATTAAAGTACCGAACCAGATCCTGCTTCAGGCTTTCGTATTCCTTTACCACCTGGGCTTTCGGCTTTGGATCTTCGGTAGGCATGTTATGTAACCTTACCAGTTCTTCTACCTTGCGCACCGAAAGTTCCTGCTCTATAATTTTGTTGAAAATTCGTAATTGGTCTTGTGGTTTTTCAATATTTACCAGGGCACGTGCATGGCCCATGGTGACCTTTCTTTCTTTAATACCCAACTGAATGTCGGCAGGTAATTTTAACAGACGAAGGTAATTACTTACAGTAGCTCTCTTTTTTCCTACGCGCTGGCTCATGAGTTCTTGCGTTAGGCTACACTCATCGATTAAGCGTTGGTAACTGATAGCTATTTCGATGGCATCGAGGTCTTCGCGTTGTATGTTTTCCACCAGTGCCATTTCTAGCATGTTCTGGTCGTTGGCCTTGCGAATGTATGCGGGTATTTTTTTCAGACCAGCCATTTTTGAGGCGCGCAGGCGGCGTTCACCAGAAATAAGCTGGTATCTGCCATCGCTTTTCTCGCGCACTGTAACGGGCTGGATAATACCAATTTCTATTATGGAAGAGGCTAGTTCCTGTAAGGCTTCTTCGTCGAATATAGTACGCGGCTGGTATGGGTTGGCATCTATTTCATCCAAATCAATTTCGGCCACTCCACTGGGTTTGTTATAACTTGTATGGTTTAGCGGACGTGGTGCCGTTTCCTGACTTTCAATCAAAGCCCCTAATCCTCTTCCTAATGAATTCTTTTTCGCCATCTCCATAGTTTAATTAAACTTCAACTTGTTCATTTTTAGTAATAAGCTCACGGGCCAGGTTCAGATAATTTACCGACCCTTTCGATTCGGCATCGTAAAGCACCACAGGTTTTCCAAAACTTGGAGCTTCGCTTAGCTTGATGTTGCGGTGCACCAATGTTTCAAAAACCATTTGCTGAAAGTGTTTTTTCACTTCGTCTACTACCTGGTTCGAGAGGCGAAGTCTGGGATCGTGCATGGTAAGCACAAAGCCTTCGATTTCAAGTTCGGTATTGAGCTTGCTTTGAATAATTTTAATGGTATTCAGCAGCTTACCTAAACCTTCCAGTGCAAAATATTCGCATTGAACAGGGATCATTACCGAATTGGCTGCTGTAAGTGCATTTACGGTAATTAAACCCAGAGAAGGTGAACAGTCGATTAATATGTAGTCGTATTCTTGAGCCAGTGGCTGACAGATTTTTTTCAGCATATACTCGCGGCTTTCCATATTGAGCATCTCGATTTCGGCACCCACCAGGTCAATGTGCGAAGGAATAATGTCGAGCCCATCAATTTCGGACTTAATGATCAACTCCTTTGGATTGGCACCGTCTATGAGGCATTCATAAATACTGCCTTCTATGTTGCGCACATCCAGTCCAATACCTGATGTAGCATTGGCTTGAGGATCGGCATCGACAATAAGCACCTTCCTCTCCAGCACGGCAAGGCTTGCTGCCAGGTTAATGGCTGTAGTGGTTTTGCCAACCCCACCTTTTTGATTGGCTAATGCAATTATTTTTCCCATGGAAATATTCTTTATCAGATTTGATTTAATGCTTTTCGTGCCAAAAATAGTTACTTAAAACCATGCTCAAGCTTACACTGGTTTTATGTTTGTAAACATTTTAAGGCTACTTTATAAACAAGTTATTAACAATAAACTTCGGAATGCTTACTGCGCTAGCATAAGAGCCTGTTGGTGTTATTAACAATTTGGTAAGTATCTGTTATTCAATCAGTATTTGTATTTCATGCATAACAGGCCATTGTTTTCCAGTGACATAGTATGTATTGCTGGTTTGGTTATAGGCGATACCGTTTAATACATAGTCGTAAGTTTCCGGAACATTCGGTGGGAAAAGATTGGAAAGGTCTACTTTCCCTTTTAAAATTCCGGTTTCAGGATCAATGAGCACTATAAAGTTTTCGCCATAGACATTGGCAAAAATCCCATGCTGTGTATATTCCAACTCATTTAAATTGGTAACTCTGCCTCTCTGGTCGCATACTTCTACCTGACGCATCAGACTAAAATAAGACGGATCGTAAAAATACAAGTTGGCACTACCATCGCTTAGCACCAATTGCCTGTTCATGCTTGTAAGTCCCCAACCTTCGCGGGTTTGCAAGTTGAATTTGCGGATTAGGTCGAAACTACTTGCATCGAACACAAATCCTATTTGCGACACGTATGTTAGCATGAATAGTTCATTGTCTATTATCGCTATTCCTTCGCCAAAATATTCAGGTTCGATTAATTTCTTCTTTAAAACATCGCCTGTTTTTGGGTCTATTTTCCGAACCGATGATTGGGTTTTTCTACCCGTGCTCTCATAAAGAATATTGTTATGGTAGATTAGTCCTTGTGTATAGGCTGCTGCATCATGAGGAAAGCTGCGGATCAGTTTGTATTTATACTGCACGGGAGCGGTCTGGGATACCACAAGCAATTTAATAAAATGTGTTTCCGAAAGGCTGTCGGAATAATGAACTTTTAACTGGAATTCGCGAGTTCCGACAAGCTTGTCTGTAATCTGGGCTTTAAAGCTCATGGTTCCGGTTTCATTTAACTTTTGCCTGCGCTGATTTACCATTATTATAACACTATCAGGTTGAGCACCCCCATCAAGGTTTATAGAAAAGTCTTCATCTGGTTTTACAATCTGTCCCTGAGTAGGAGAATTAATTTTGTAAATCTTTTGCTCAATCAAAGCAGTTGCTGGTTTTGTTTTTTCTTTTGGAGTTTTATTTCCAGAGCAACAAGAAAACATTAAGATAAAGCCAAGTAAAACGGCCATTATTTGGGCTGGTAAAACCGCTGGTTTGAAATTTGAAAAGGTATGATTCATTATTTAAAGAGTTTTTTTAACCGGCTACCCACATTCTTCTGACTTTTATTTAAAAGGCCACTAATTTCGTTGTATTCCGAATCGACCGAGTCGGGGTTTAGTATCTGCCAAATTTCGCTCCAGCCAATGAATCCGCCAATGTTGCGGTCGTCGATAAACACATCTGCATCAATCTTTCGGCTCATCTTGTCAAAATCAAACTCTTCTTCCGGATAGCTTTTGTTGACAGCATAAAATTCTACGCCATGCTTCCGGCAATACTCTACAGCCTCGTCCAATTCCGATCCATGCCGAAAAGTCCACAGCAGAAGCTGATGCCCTAATTTCTGAAGTTGTTTGAGTGTTTCGAAAGCAAAGAGTTTCTCTTCTCCGATAAGCGGATATCTGTGTTCCACAATGGTACCGTCAAAATCAACAGCAATTTTCATAAGTCACATTTATTATGTCCGATAAAGGCTGGCGCCATCTTTTGAGGGGCAAATATACAAACACCAAATTACATTCTAAGGGTATCTAAAAAATGCAAGGCGAATAATTATCGTTTTTTTTTATAATTCGTTAATTGTATTTTTACATCTCCTACACATCCAAACTATATGAGCATTTCGCGATACCTATGGCCGAACAGTATTACCCTTCTTAATTTATTATGTGGATCGTTAGCCATAATTACAATGTTCGAGGGTCAGCTGGAACATCCCTTCAGGCCTGTTGTGCTGTTAGCCTTGGCGGCTATTTTCGATTTGGCCGACGGACTGGTAGCCCGCCTTTTGAAAGCGACATCTGATTTTGGCAAACAACTCGATTCGCTTTCGGATTTGGTAAGCTTTGGGCTGGCACCTTCTATTATGATGTATAAGCTTTTGTTTCTGTCTTTTGTCGATCAGTCAGAATCTTCGACTTTTGCATTGGATCAGGCAGGTATTGGAGAAATTTTATTACTGGGTGCCTCTTTGTCACTGGTCTTGTTTGCAGCCTTGCGTTTGGCACGATTCAACATCACCAGTCATTCTGGCAATTTTTTTATTGGCTTGCCTGTTCCGGCTGCTGCGCTTTCAGTGGTTTCGGTGTGGATTGAATTTCACCAGACCGACAATGAAATTATGCTTGACCTCATCTTAAATCCATGGGTGTTGGTTTTCATACTGGTATTATTGTCATATTTAATGATCAGTAAAATTCCGATGCTCTCCTTAAAATTCAAGGGGCTTGGCTTTGCCGAAAACCGATGGAGTTACCTTTTAATACTTGGAAGCCTTGTATTTTATATTTTGTTTGGTTCATCGTCGCTTATATTTATAATGGGCTATTACTTATTATTGTCCTTTATATGGGCTTTCTTCAAAACCACCCAATAGGTTGCACTTTATTAAAGGTAGGCGGTTATTTACAACACATTTTTTTAAATAAGACCAGGCGGGTATATTACTGTTTTGTCGGCAGACAAATTCCTAATAAATTAACATACAGTAGTTTTTACTGCTTGTATTGGCAGCAACACAACCTTTAAAAGCACTCCCCATACAATTATTCAGAAAAACCCGAAACAAATTAATTCTGATAGGATGGAAATTAATTTAGATTTCGTATGTTTGCGCGCCCAAAAGGTAGGGGGATAAAAAACTCCGGAAAATCGTATAAAAAATTTTCGATGGATGTTGTTTTTGAAAAAATAAACTCTACCTTTGCAAGCCGAATTTGAAAAAACACTAAAGAATATAGTATGCCAACTATACAACAGTTAGTTAGAAAGGGAAGAAAAAAGATACTTGATAAAAGTAAAGCACCCGCACTTGATTCCTGTCCACAACGCAGGGGAGTATGTGTGCGTGTATACACCACCACACCTAAAAAACCTAATTCAGCAATGCGTAAGGTTGCCAGGGTAAGATTAACCAACCAAAAAGAGGTTAATGCTTATATTCCAGGCGAAGGTCATAACCTTCAGGAGCACTCAATTGTGCTTATTCGTGGTGGCAGGGTAAAGGATCTTCCTGGTGTTCGTTACCACCTTATTCGTGGTGCGCTCGATGCAGCTGGTGTAAATGGCCGTTCGCAAAGACGTTCGAAATACGGAACAAAAAGACCTAAGAAGTAATAATTGAAGTATTATTAGATAAGGATGAGAAAAGCAAAACCAAAACGGCGAATTCTTTTACCGGATCCAAAGTTTAATGACCCATTTGTAACCAGGTTTGTAAACAATATGATGCAAAACGGAAAGAAAAGTATTGCATACGATATTTTCTACGAAGCACTGGATAAAGTGGCCGTAAAAGGAAAAAACATCGAAGGTGCTACTCCGCTGGAAGTATGGAAAAAAGCATTGGAAAATATTACCCCTCAGGTAGAGGTAAAAAGCCGTCGGGTCGGCGGTGCAACCTTCCAGGTGCCAATGGAAATTCGTCCGGAACGTAAAGTATCTTATGGCATGAAAAATCTTATTCTTTTTGCCAAAAAGCGCAGCGGTCGTTCAATGTCCGATAAACTTGCCGACGAAATTTTAGCTGCTTTCAACGAAGAAGGTGGTGCCTACAAGAAAAAAGAGGATACTCACAGAATGGCCGAAGCTAACAAGGCCTTCGCACACTTCCGCTTCTAAACTAAGCGGTTAGGTTTTTTGACATTAAGGGTTAAATTAAATTATAGTTACTAGCTGATAATTAGTATGAGTTCAATTCTTAACAATACAAGAAATATAGGGATCATGGCCCACATAGATGCCGGTAAGACCACCACTACCGAACGCATCTTGTTTTATACAGGCCTTACCCACCGCATCGGAGAGGTACACGACGGTGCTGCTACCATGGACTGGATGGTTCAGGAGCAGGAGCGTGGAATTACCATCACCTCTGCTGCCACTACTACCTTTTGGAAATACCACGATCAGGAATACAAAATCAATATAATCGACACCCCTGGCCACGTTGACTTTACCGTTGAGGTAGAGCGTTCGTTACGTGTGCTTGATGGTGCAGTTGCAGTGTTTTGCGCTGTAGGCGGCGTGGAACCCCAATCTGAAACTGTTTGGCGTCAGGCCGACAAATACGAAGTTCCCCGTATTGCCTTTATCAACAAAATGGACCGTACAGGTGCCGATTTCTTCAGCGTATTGCATCAAATGCAAGAACGCCTGGGAGCAAATGCTATCCCTATGCAAATTCCTATTGGTGCAGAAGAAAAATTCGAAGGCGTAATTGATCTTATTGAACGCCGTGCTATTGTATGGATAGAAGATCCGGAAATGGGTATGAAGTATGTTTATACCGAAATACCTGCCGAATATATCGATACAGTTGAAGAATGGCGCGAAAAACTCATCGAGTCTGTTTGCGAAACGAACGATGATTTACTTGAAAGATTCCTCGAAGACCGTTCATCAATCTCGGTCGAAGAGTTTATGGAATACACCCGCAAGGCTGTTGTACATCGTAAAATTGTGCCGGTAATGTGTGGTGCTGCCTTCAAAAATAAAGGTATTCAGCGCCTGCTCGATGCAGTATGTGCATTATTGCCAAGCCCACTGGATATTGGCGATGTAAAAGGTACCCATCCGCATACTGGCGAAGAAATAACACGCAAGCCCGATCCAAAAGAACCTTTATCGGCACTTGCCTTTAAAATTGCAACAGATCCCTTTGTTGGTCGTCTTGTATTTTTACGCATCTATTCAGGAACTCTTAATGGTGGCGATCAGGTATACAATACACGTACCGATAAAAAAGAGCGCATCAACAGGCTCTATCAGATGCATGCCAACAAACAAAATCCAAAAGAAAAAATTGAAGCGGGTGATATCTGTGCCGGTGTAGGATTTAAAGATCTGATTACCGGAGATACGCTTTGCGATTTAAAACACCCCATTGCTCTCGAATCGATGACTTTCCCAGAGCCTGTTATTGGTATAGCTATTGAGCCTAAAACGAAGGGTGATATTGAAAAGATGGGTAATGCCCTTCAGAAATTAGCAGAAGAAGATCCTACTTTCCGCATAAAAACAGACGAAGATTCAGGACAAACCATTATAAGTGGTATGGGTGAATTGCACCTCGAAATCCTGATAGACCGTATGAAACGTGAGTTCAAAGTAGAATGTAACGTTGGAGCACCACAGGTAGCATACAAAGAGCGCTTTGTTTCTACCGTTCTTCACCGCGAAGTGTTCAAAAAGCAATCGGGTGGTCGTGGTAAGTTTGCCGACATACAAGTGGAAGTTGGCCCAGCTGATGAGGGTGTAATAGGTCTGCAGTTTATAGACGAAATTAAAGGCGGTAACATACCCCGCGAATACATACCATCAGTACAAAAAGGATTTGAGGGTGCACTTAAAAATGGTGTGTTGGCAGGATATCCTCTAGAAAGCCTTAAAGTGAAACTCAAAGACGGATCATACCACGCTGTTGACTCTGATCAATTATCATTCGAGATATGCGCCCGTCAGGCCTTTAAAACAGCTCTTCGTAAAGGAAAGAACGTATTACTCGAGCCCATTATGTCAGTAGAAGTAGTGACCCCTGAAGAGTATATGGGTGATATTATAGGCGATTTTAACCGTCGTCGTGGACAGGTAGAAGGCATGGAAAGCCGCGCCGGAGCAAGGGTAATTAAAGCTAAAGTACCTCTTTCAGAACAATTTGGATACGTAACCGTGTTACGTACCATTTCATCAGGAAGAGCAACCTCTACTATGGAATTTTCGCACTACGATGTTGTATCGGAGGGCCTTGCGAAAGACATAATTGAAAATTTAAAAGGAACGAAATAAGTTAACACATATATCGGGTTTAGTAATGAGCCAGAAAATCAGAATAAAACTAAAATCATACGATCACAACTTGGTTGACAAGTCGGCCGAGAAGATCGTAAAAACTGTAAAGACAACAGGTGCTGTAGTGAGCGGACCAATTCCACTGCCTACCCATAAACGCATCTATACAGTATTGCGGGCTACTTTTGTAAACAAAAAGTCGCGCGAGCAATTCGAGTTGTCATCGTACAAGCGTTTGCTTGACATTTACAGTTCGACACCCAAAACTATCGATGCGTTGATGAAGCTGGAGTTGCCGAGCGGTGTGGAAGTAGAAATCAAAGTGTGAACGAAGTAAAAACTTTATACAATGCCTGGATTAATAGGAAAAAAAGTTGGAATGACTTCTGTTTTCGATGAAAACGGTAACAATATACCTTGTACGGTAATTGAAGTAGGACCTTGTGTTGTTACCCAAATCAAGACTATCGAAACCGATGGTTACAATGCGGTGCAACTTGCATACGACGATAAAAAGGAGAAAAATACTCCTAAGGCTATGTTAGGCCATTTCAAAAAAGCCGGAACAACGCCTAAACGTAAAGTAGTAGAGCTAAAAGGTTTTGTGCGCGACTGGAAACCTGGTGATATAATCACTGTAGATTATTTTAAAGATGATACCTGGCTCGATGTTAAAGCCAATTCGAAAGGAAAAGGATTTCAGGGTGTGGTAAAACGTCATGGATTTTCCGGAGTAAACGATGCTACTCACGGTCAGCACAACAGAGGTCGTGCTCCCGGATCATTGGGTGCATCTTCTTATCCTTCAAGGGTATTCAAAGGAATGCGCATGGCAGGCCAGACAGGTAACACGGCAGTAAAGGTGATTAACCTTAAAGTGGTGAAAATTCTGTCCGAACAAAATTTATTAATGTTGAAAGGTTCTATTCCGGGAGCAACCGGATCGTACGTAATAATTGAGAAGTAATGGAACTAGCAGTATTAAATACCGCAGGAAAAGAAACCGGTAAAAAAGTATCGCTTGAGGCTGAAATATTTGGCATCGAACCAAATGATCATGCTATCTACCTCGATGTGAAACAATACCTGGCAGCTAACCGTCAGGGAACCCACAAATCGAAAGAGCGTGGAGAAGTATCAGGCAGTACACGCAAAATTAAACGTCAGAAAGGTACTGGTACAGCACGTGCCGGTAGCATCAAATCGCCTGTTTTTCGCGGAGGAGGCCGTATGTTTGGTCCACGTCCCCGTAACTACGATTTTAAGTTGAACAAAAAAGTAAAGCAACTGGCCCGTAAATCGGCACTTGCCTATAAAGCAAAAGACAATGCTATTCTGGTAATCGAAGATTTTAATTTCGAAACTCCAAAAACAAAGAACTATTTTGCTATTCTTAACAGCTTAAAAATCAGCGAAAAGAAATCACTTGTGGTTCTCGATGGCACCGATAGCAACGTATATCTTTCATCACGTAACCTGCAAAATCACATGGTAGTGCCTGTGAACGAGCTGAATACATACGATATTATGAAGTGCAACAGTATCGTATTTTCTGAAGGAGCACTTAAGAAATTGCAAACAGTAGAATAATTAGTCGAATAATAGATATACGAACAGATGGATATCTTACTTAAGCCCATAGTAACGGAAAAAATGACTGCCCTTGGCGACAAGCTGAATCAGTATGGATTTCTGGTAGAAAGGAAAGCCAACAAAATTCAGATTAAAAAAGCCATTGAGGAAATGTACGGAGTTACAGTCGAAACCGTCAACACCATGATTTATGCTGGAAAGAATAAATCACGTTTTACTAAAACAGGTGTCATTTCCGGACGTAAAAATTCTTTTAAAAAGGCTTTGGTTACATTAGCCGAAGGCGATTCAATCGATTTCTATAGTAACATCTAAGAAATTATGGCAGTTAAAAAATTTAAACCTGTAACACCAGGTCAGAGACATAAAATTATCAGTACATACGACGAAATTACGTCTAGTACTCCAGAGAAGTCATTGTTAACGCCGATCAAAAGAAGCGGTGGACGTAACAATACCGGAAAAATGACCATGCGCTACATTGGTGGTGGTCACAAGCGCAAATACCGTGCGATTGACTTTTTCCGTTCAAAAGATGGAATTTCTGCCACAGTAGAATCCATTCAGTATGATCCAAACCGCACTGCTCTTATTGCTTTGGTTGTGTATGAAGATGGTGAAAGAAACTACATACTCGCTCCAAACGGAATTAAAGTAGGACAAGTAATTCGCTCTGGAAAAGGAGTTGCTCCAGAAGTAGGTAACGCTCTTACCCTTGGTGAAATACCACTGGGTACCCTGGTGCACAACATTGAACTTTATCCGGGACAAGGTGGAGTATTAGCCCGTAGTGCTGGATCCTACGCTCAACTTACTTCAAGAGATGGAAAGTTTGCAGTGGTGAAATTGCCTTCCGGTGAATCGCGCATGATACTTACTACTTGTCGTGCCACTGTTGGAACGCTTTCGAACTCAGACCATGGCCTTGAAAAATCAGGTAAAGCTGGTCGAAGCCGTTGGATGGGTCGTCGTCCACGTGTAAGAGGTGTGGTTATGAACCCTGTTGATCACCCCATGGGTGGTGGTGAGGGCCGAGCTTCTGGAGGTCATCCGCGCAGCAGAAATGGTATTCCTGCAAAGGGTTACAAAACACGTGCTCCTAAAAAGGCATCGGATAAGTATATTATTGAAAGAAGGAAAACGAAAAATTAAGAATAGCATATGAGTCGTTCGCTAAAAAAAGGACCATTCATCGATTCAAAACTCGAGAAAAGAGTGTTAGCGATGAACGAATCAGGAAAAAAGCAAGTGATGAAAACCTGGTCTCGCAGGTCAGTCATATCGCCTGATTTTGTTGGTAATACAATTGCAGTACATAACGGAAATAAATTTATTCCTGTTTATGTAACCGAGAATATGGTGGGCCATAAACTTGGAGAATTTTCTCCTACCCGCGTATTCAGAGGTCATGGAGGTAAACAGAAATAATAGCCGCAAACACGGATAAAGTATTCAGAAATGGGAGCTAGAAAAAGAAATAGAGCAGAAGAGCTCAAAGAGGAAAGGAAAAACAAGGCATTTGCTATTTTAAGGAATTGCCCTACCTCTCCACGAAAAATGCGTCTGGTAGCCGACATGGTACGTGGACAAGAATTAAACCACGCTTTGGATATGCTGCGTTTTAGTCCGAAAGATGCTTCTCGCAGGCTCGAGAAACTTGTTCTTTCGGCAGTAGCAAACTGGAGAGTTAAAAACGAAGGCCAGCGTTTAGAAGACAACAGCCTGATCATCAAAGAAATATTTGTTGATTCAGCCCGTCAGCTCAAACGTGTAAGACCTGCCCCGCAAGGTAGAGCATACCGGGTACGCAAGCGGTCGAACCATGTAACCGTGGTAATTGGTAGCCCTGCTGAAGTAAAAGAAAAAGTAGAAACAGCTGCAGTAGCTGAAAAAACTCAAACAAAATAGATTAATGGGACAAAAAGTTAATCCGATAAGCAACCGACTTGGAATTATCAAAGGTTGGGATTCGAACTGGTACGGAGGAAGAAATTACGCCGATAAGATTGTCGAAGACTATCAGATACGTAAATACTTGAACGCACGTCTGGCAAAAGCCAGCATCGCAAAGATTATTATCGAGCGTACCTTAAAGCTCATTACAGTTACTGTTAGCACAGCAAGACCAGGTATTATCATTGGTAAAGGGGGTCAGGAAGTTGATAAGCTAAAAGAAGAGCTGAAAAAGGTGACTAATAAAGATGTTCAGATCAACATCTTCGAAGTAAAACGCCCTGAACTGGATGCCACCATTGTAGCCAATAACATTGCACGTCAGGTCGAAGGCCGTATATCTTACCGCCGAGCCACAAAAATGTCTATTGCTGCTACCATGCGCATGGGTGCAGAAGGAATAAAAGTTATGGTTTCTGGTAGGTTAGGAGGCGCTGAGATGGCACGTTCTGAAATGTACAAAGAAGGACGTACCCCACTTCACACACTCCGGTCTGACATAGATTATGCACTTGCCGAGGCTAATACCAAAGTAGGTCTCATTGGCATTAAAGTATGGATTTGCAAAGGAGAGGTTTATGGAAAGCGCGATCTTTCTCCCAATCTCGAGGCAAAATCTCCACGTCCAATGGGTGGTGGTAATCCGTCGCCAAAGCCTTCTGCCGGAAAGCAACAACGTAGAAAGAAATAAATTAAGATCACTGCTTAAAACGAAATAAAATGTTACAGCCTAAAAGAGTTAAATTCAGAAGAAGGCAGAAAGGACGCATGAAGGGCAACGCTCAACGCGGTCATCAGTTAGCTTTTGGTTCCTTCGGCATCAAAGCCCTCGAAAACCATTGGTTAACAGGTCGTCAGATTGAAGCTGCGCGTCAGGCAGTAACCCGTTACATGAAAAGGGAAGGTCAAATCTGGATTCGTGTATTTCCCGATAAACCTATTACTAAGAAACCTGCAGAGGTTCGGATGGGTAAAGGTAAAGGAGCACCAGAAGGCTTTGTATTCCCGGTAACACCAGGCCGCATTATCATCGAGGCTGAAGGAGTACCCTATGAAGTAGCCAAAGAAGCATTGCGTCTGGCAGCCCAAAAATTGCCGGTTACAACCAAGTTTGTTGTACGTCGCGATTATGTTGAAAATTAAACGATTGAATAATTGAACAATGAAAGCATCTGAACTTCGTGAGCTTACAATAAAGGAACTGCAGGAAAAGCTGGATACTGAAAAAGGTTTTCTTGCCAAACAGAGGTTGAATCATGCTGTATCGCAGCTCGACAATCCTTTAAAAATTAAGGAAGCACGTAAAAATATAGCACGTATCAGCACCGCATTACGCGCCAAAGAGATACAAGAAGAAAATAAGTAAAGCACTGCACAGGATGGAAAACAGGAATTTAAGAAAAGAACGTGTGGGAGTGGTAGTTAGCAACAAAATGCAAAAAACTATTACCATTGCCGTAAAGCACAAAGAAAAACACCCTATATACCATAAGTTCGTTAATAAAACAACGAAACTTGCAGCTCACGACGAGAAAAATGAATGCAACATTGGTGACTTGGTGCGTATTATGGAAACTCGTCCACTGAGTAAAAACAAATGTTGGAGATTAGTAGAAATTATTGAAAGAGCGAAATAGTCATGATACAACAAGAATCAAGATTATCTGTGGCCGATAACAGCGGTGCCAAAGAAGTACTCTGTATCAGGGTATTGGGCGGCACCAGAAAAAAATATGCGAGTATTGGCGATAAAATTGTGGTAGCCGTAAAAAGTGCTATCCCATCTGGCGACGTAAAAAAGGGAGCTGTAAGCAAAGCGGTAATTGTGCGCACCAAGAAAGAAATTCGTCGTGCCGACGGTTCTTATATCCGGTTCGATGACAATGCAGTAGTATTGCTTAACCAGGCAGGTGAAATTCGCGGAACACGGATCTTCGGTCCTGTGGCAAAAGAACTTCGCGAAGAGTACATGAAAATTGTTTCCCTGGCACCCGAGGTATTATAATAAACATTAAGTCCGATGCAAAAGAAATTAAAAATTAAAAAGGGCGATACAGTCTTTGTGAACGCCGGTGAGTACAAAGGACAGAAAGGTCGCGTGCTCGAGGTAAACAGAGATACTGAAAGGATTTTTGTAGAGGGTATCAATCTGATTAAAAAGCATACCAAACCCAATGCTAAAAGTCCGAATGGTGGAATCATTGAAAAAGAAGCCCCCATCCATATTTCAAACCTTATGCTGGTCGATCCATCTACCGGAACTCCAACGCGAGTTGGACGAAAAATCAGCGAAAAAGGCAAACTAGTCAGGTATTCTAAAAAGTCTGGAGAGGAGATTAAGTAATGGCTTACGAAGTAACACTTAAGAAAAAATACAAGGAAGAGATTATTCCTACCTTGACAAAAGAGTTTAGTTATAAATCTGTAATGCAGGTGCCTAAACTCCAAAAAATTGTTATCAATCAGGGTATTGGTGCTGCTGTTGCTGACAAGAAAATTATCGACCAGGCCTCACTCGAGTTAACAACCATTACCGGTCAGAAAGCAATTCAAACACTTTCGAAAAAGGATATCTCGAATTTCAAATTGAGGAAAAAAGTTCCGATTGGAACCAAAGTTACCCTTCGTCGCGACAAAATGTACGAGTTTCTCGAAAGGCTGATTTGTATTGCTCTTCCCCGTATCCGCGATTTTAAAGGTGTTGAACCTAAATTAGACGGTCGTGGAAATTATACGCTCGGTATTACAGAGCAGATTATCTTTCCGGAAATAGACATCGACAAGATCAACAAAATTCTTGGAATGGAGATTACCTTTGTAACCTCAGCCAATAGCGACCAGGAAGCATTTGCTCTGTTAAGAGAATTCGGATTACCATTTAAAAATATTAAAAAGAACTAAGATATGGCAAAGGAATCAATGAAGGCACGCGAAGTAAAGCGAGCCAAACTTGTAGCCAAATATGCCGATAAAAGGGCAAAACTTAAAGCTGAAGGCGATTATCAGGCCTTGGCACTATTGCCCAGGAACTCGAACCCAATTCGTATGCACAACCGGTGTAAACTTACAGGTAGACCAAAAGGTTACATGCGTCAGTTTGGAATAAGCCGTATTACTTTCAGAGAAATGGCCTCTTCAGGATTAATACCGGGAGTTAAAAAAGCCAGCTGGTAAAAAATTGATAAAGAAAAATTAAGAAATTATGATTACCGATTCAATAGCAGATTATCTTACCAGAATTCGCAATGCGGTGAGTGCACGTCATAAAGTGGTTGAAATACCAGCATCAAGCGTGAAAAAAGACATTACCCGGATTCTTCACGACAAAGGGTATATTCTCAACTATAAATTTGTTTCAGAAGGGCCTCAGGGAATTATTAAAATTGCATTGAAGTACCATCCCGAAACAAAGCTGTCAGCCATCAAGAGTATACAACGGGCAAGTCGTCCGGGTTTGCGCAAATATGCTGGCTCGAAAGAAATTCCAAGGGTATTGAATGGCCTTGGTATAGCAGTGGTTTCCACTTCGCAGGGAATCATGACAGATAAAGAAGCCCGTGCCAAAAACATTGGCGGTGAAGTATTGTGTTACGTTTATTAATCAGGAGGCAAAAGCATGTCACGTATAGGAAAATTGCCCATAGAAATACCCAAAGGTGTTACAATTACAATTGAAAAAGACAATACTGTAATTGTAAAAGGACCTCAGGGAGAATTGAGTCGCAAGGTTGATCCCGATCTGAAAGTAGTAATGAATGATACCACACTTACAGTGGAGCGTCCTACTGACCAGAAGCGCCATAAAGCCATGCACGGATTGTACCGTTCATTGCTGGCAGGTATGGTAGAAGGTGTTTCAACTGGGTTCACCATCAAGCAGGAGTTGGTTGGTGTGGGTTACAAAGCTGAAGTGAAGGGGCAGGTACTGGAACTAAGTTTAGGTTATTCGCACGATATACACTTTAAACTTCCAAAAGAAGTTAAAGTAGAGGCTCTTACAGAACGTCGTAGCAATCCTATTGTTACCCTAAAAAGTGCCGACAAACAACTTATCGGTCACGTAGCAGCAAAAATTCGGTCCATGCGGGCACCGGAGCCTTACAAAGGTAAAGGTATCAAGTTTGTGAACGAAGAATTAAGAAGGAAAGCAGGTAAGTCTGCATCGAAATAATCGCTAAACAGGAATTAAAATGGCATTGACTAAAACAGACCGTAGACTTCGTATTAAAAGAAGAATACGTAAAAAAATATCGGGAAACCAGGAGTTGCCACGCTTATCGGTTTTTCGCAGCAACAAACAATTTTACGCCCAATTCATTAACGACCTGACTGGTGCTACTTTGGCTTATGTTTCTTCGCGAGACAAAGCCCTTGAAGGCAAAAAGATGACTAAAATCGATCAGGCCAAAGAAGTAGGTAAACTTGCTGCCGAAGCATCGAAAGCAGCAGGCATTTCACAGGTAGTATTTGACAGAAACGGATATCTTTATCACGGTAGAGTGAAAGCATTTGCAGATGCTGCGCGTGAAGGAGGATTAAAATTCTAAGCATATTATGGCAAGCACAATCAGAAAGGTTAAGACGACAGATCTTGAATTAAAGGATAGATTAGTTAGCATACAACGTGTTACCAAGGTTACAAAAGGGGGTCGCACATTTAGCTTCTCAGCTATTGTAGTGGTTGGAAACGAAAATGGAGTAGTTGGATACGGACTGGGAAAGGCCAGCGAGGTTACCACCGCTATTTCAAAGGGTGTGGAAGATGCTAAGAAAAACCTGATTAAAGTACCCATCCTCAGAGGAACCATTCCCCACGAGCAGGTAGCCAAATATGGGGGAGCTTCAGTATTTCTGAAACCAGCCTCAAGTGGTACAGGAGTTAAAGCAGGTGGTGCGATGCGTGCCGTATTAGAAAGTGTTGGAATACACGATGTGCTTGCTAAATCAAAAGGATCTTCAAACCCGCACAACCTTGTTAAGGCTACTTTCGAAGCACTTCTTGAACTTCGCGATGCCTATGCTGTGGCACAGCAGCGTTCGGTAAGTCTTGACAAAGTATTTAACGGATAAAATATTGCATACATGAGCAAATTGAAAATTACCCAGATACGTAGCAAAATTGGTAGTCCACAGCGTCAAAAAGCTACATTAGAGGCTCTTGGCCTTGGCAAAGTAAACAGCAGTGTTACACTCGAGGCCACTCCCCAGGTAAAGGGAATGATTGTAAAGGTGAATCATTTAGTAAAAGTAGAAGAAATATAAAATATCGATACGAGATGGATTTAAGTAATTTAAAACCCGCCGAAGGTTCAGTTCATTCCGAAAAAAGAATTGCCAGAGGACAAGGCTCCGGACATGGCGGTACTAGTACACGTGGTCATAAGGGGGCTCAATCTCGTTCGGGTTATTCCAGAAAAATCGGATTCGAAGGAGGCCAAATGCCATTGCAACGCCGCATACCTAAAAACGGCTTCAATAATTTTAACCGCGTCGAATACAAAGGCATTAATCTTTCAACATTGCAACGTCTTTCTGAAAAGAAAAGCCTCAGCGAAATTGATATAAAAGTGCTTATTGATGCTGGGTTAGCTTCGAAAAACGACTTGGTGAAGATTTTGGCTAAAGGCGAATTAAAAGCCAAATTAAATGTGAAAGCCCACGCTTTTTCAAAAAAGGCCATCGAAGCAATCGAATCTGTAAAAGGAACTGCCGAAAAAATCTAATTGAATGAAGAGGTTAATAGAAACGCTAAAGAATATATACAAGATCGACGAGCTGCGTACCAGGATACTTTATACTCTTGGTATACTGCTCATTTACCGACTTGGATCTACCATTGTATTACCTGGTGTGAATCCCAACATGTTGGGCGCTCTTCAGGCTAAAACTGCCAGCGGTGTGTTAGGCATTCTCGATATGTTTTCGGGTGGTGCTTTCTCCTCTGCCTCAGTTTTTGCCTTGGGTATCATGCCATACATCTCAGCCTCAATTGTAATACAGCTGTTGGGAATCGCCGTGCCATACTTTCAGCGTTTACAGCGCGAAGGCGAAAGTGGACGTAGAAAAATTAACCAGCTGACAAGGTATCTCACTTTAGCGATTTTAGTTTTTCAGGCACCAAGTTACCTTACCCAGATTCCTCTCGAAGCAAGGGTATTGCCAGGTACATTCTTTATCATAAGCTCCATGATTATCCTTGCAACAGGAACTATGTTTGTGATGTGGCTTGGTGAGCGCATTACCGACAAAGGTATTGGCAATGGAATCTCACTGATTATTATGGTTGGCATCATTGCCAGAATGCCCTTTTCCTTATTTGGTGAGGTTACCGCACGTTTTGAACGTGGTGCCGGTGGGCCTATAATGGTAATCATTGAGCTGGTTTTCCTTTTCCTTGTTTTTGTATTGACAATCTTACTCGTACAAGGTACCCGAAAAATACCGGTGCAATATGCCAAACGAATAGTAGGAAACAAGCAATATGGTGGTGTAAGACAATATATACCGCTTAAAGTGAATTCAGCAGGGGTTATGCCTATCATTTTTGCCCAGGCCATTATGTTCCTTCCGCTTACTTTTGCTGGTTTTAGTCAGGGCGAAGAAGTGCCAGGATGGATTATTGCTATGTCGAACTATACCGGATTCTGGTATAACTTTGTGTTTGCTTTACTTATTGTTGCGTTTACATACTTTTATACGGCTATCACCATCAATCCGCAACGATTGGCAGAAGATATCCGTAAGAACGGAGGTTTTATACCTGGCATTAAACCTGGCAAAAAAACAGTTGAATATTTCGACAATATCTTATCGAAAATAACACTGCCCGGTTCATTGTTCCTGGCATTGGTTGCCATTCTGCCTGCATTTGCCATGCTGGCGGGTGTTACCAGTGGATTTGCACAGTTTTACGGTGGCACATCCCTGCTCATTCTTGTTGGAGTGATCATGGATACACTGCAGCAAATAGAAAGTCACCTTTTAATGCGTCATTACGATGGGCTGATGAAATCAGGCAAAGTAAAAGGGCGTATTGGAAGTGGAGTGGCTTCCATTTAATTGAATATTATAAGGTTCTTTGATGGTTTATATACGTACAGCTGAAGAAATTGAACTCATAAGGGAAAGCAATATGCTGGTTTCCAAAGCGCTTGCAGAAGTAGCGAAAGAAATTAAACCCGGAGTTTCAACCAACAAGCTGGACAAGATCGCAGAAATGTTCATCCGCGACCACCAGGCAGTTCCAGGGTTTCTTGGATACCAGGGTTATCCGAAAACATTGTGCACCTCGGTCAATAGCCAGGTTGTGCATGGGATACCTTCAGACGAACCGCTTAAAGAAGGTGATATTGTTTCGGTCGATTGCGGAGTGCTTAAAAATGGATATTATGGCGATACCGCCTATACATTTCCAGTGGGCAGGATAGACAGCGAAGTAGAAAAGCTTTTAAGTGTAACAAAAATGTCACTCTTCGAAGGAATAAAAGAAGCTTTGCACGGAAGACGAACTGGTGATATAGGTTCATCGATTCAAACCTATTGTGAAAAGGCAGGTTATTCGGTAGTACGAGAACTGGTAGGGCACGGTTTAGGGAAAAGCCTTCACGAAGCACCTGAAGTTCCTAACTATGGAAAACCCGGAAAAGGAACCAAATTGGTGGAAGGAATGGTGATCTGTATTGAGCCTATGATCAACCTGGGAAGAAAAGAGATTTCGCAGGATAACGATGGATGGACAATACGAACACGCGACAATAAACCATCGGCACACTTTGAATTGGCAATAGCAATACGCAAAGGAGAAGCTGACA
The DNA here is from genome assembly GCA_016699695.1 of Bacteroidota bacterium. Classification (NCBI taxonomy): domain Bacteria; kingdom Pseudomonadati; phylum Bacteroidota; species Bacteroidota bacterium. The sequence continues at coordinate 1,106,612 of CP065006.1, read as the reverse complement.
TATTGTCGACATTTAGATTTATTGAAGAGGTATTAAACAGATAAAATAGTACATGGCAAAACAACCTTCCATAGAGCAGGATGGAGTAATAAAAGAAGCCCTTTCGAACGCAATGTTTCGCGTGGAACTGGAAAACGGGCATATCATTACCGCTCATATCTCTGGAAAAATGCGGATGCACTATATTAAAATATTGCCCGGCGATAAAGTAAAAGTTGAAATGTCGCCTTACGATTTAACAAAAGGTAGAATATCATTCAGGTATAAATAAAGAGATTAACGATGAAAGTTAGAGCATCTTTAAAGAAGCGGACAGAAGACGATAAGATCGTAAAGCGTAAAGGTCGTCTTTACATTATTAACAAAAAGAACCCTAAGCATAAAACGCGTCAGGGTTAAACAAAACAGTAATTAATTAAATAGTTATTACTATATGGCTAGGATTGTAGGTGTCGATTTACCTAAAAACAAGAGAGGCGAAATAGGGTTAACCTATATATACGGCATTGGTCGTAGTACCGCCCGTGAAATTTTAACCAGGTCCGGAATCTCTTTAGATAAGAAGGTACAGGATTGGGATGATAAAGATATTGCTTCCATCCGTAAGATTGTTAACGAAGAGATCAAGACAGAGGGTGAACTTCGCTCACAGGTGCAACTAAACATTAAACGATTGATGGATATCGGTTGTTATCGTGGAGTTCGACATCGTATTGGTCTTCCTGTAAGGGGTCAGAGCACAAAAAACAATGCTCGTACCCGTAAGGGAAGAAGAAAAACAGTTGCGAATAAGAAGAAAGCTACAAAATAATTAGAAAATGGCTAAGAAAACAGGTACAGCAAAGAAAAAGGTTGTTAAGGTTGAACCAGTGGGTCAGGCGCATATTCATGCTTCTTTCAACAATATCATTATTTCTTTGACAAATGCTCAGGGTCAGGTAATTTCCTGGGCCTCAGCCGGAAAAATGGGTTTTAGAGGTTCGAAAAAGAACACCCCTTATGCAGCCCAACAAGCAGCTGAAAATGCTGCTAAAGTTGCCCACGAAATGGGTTTACGCAAAGTAAAAGCCTTTGTGAAGGGACCCGGTGCCGGACGCGAATCAGCAATGCGTTCAATACACAATTCAGGTATTGAGGTCACAGAAATTGTAGATGTTACTCCATTGCCACACAATGGATGTCGTCCACCTAAGAGAAGAAGAGTATAACCGACAACTTTAATTGAAAAATGGCTAGATATACAGGACCAAAAACAAAAATTGCCAGGAAGTTTGGTGATGCAATTTTCGGAGCAGACAAAAGTTTCGAAAGAAAAAATTATCCTCCAGGATTTCATGGCGCCACTAAAAAGAGAAGAAAAACCTCTGAATACGGTCTGCAATTGAAAGAAAAGCAAAAAGCTAAATATACCTATGGTGTTTTAGAAAGACAGTTTTCGAATCTTTTCAGAACTGCAGTATCGAAAAAAGGAGTTACCGGTGAAGTCTTGCTGCAATTGCTTGAGCTTCGTCTCGACAATGTGGTGTATCGCTTAGGAATTGCCCCTTCTCGCGATGGTGGCCGTCAGCTCGTATCGCACCGTCATATTACCGTAAACGGTGAAGTAGTAAGCATACCTTCCTATACCACCAAGCCTGGAGATATTATTGGTGTACGCGAGAAATCAAAATCGTTGCAAACCATTACCGATTCACTTGAATCACGCGGTGTGAATGTTTCCTGGATGGAATGGGATCGTTCGTTGATGCGTGGACGCGTGATGAGCGCACCACAGCGCGATGAGATTCCTGAAAACATCAAGGAACAGCTTATAGTTGAATTGTACTCTAAATAATTTTTATATACTTTATTATGGCAATTTTAGCGTTTCAGAAACCCGATAAAGTTATAATGCTTGAAGCGGACGATAAATTCGGAAGATTTGAATTTCGTCCCTTAGAGCCAGGATATGGAATTACCGTGGGTAATTCAATCCGTCGGATTTTATTGTCGTCACTTGAAGGTTATGCCATTACTACTATCAAAGTAGAAGGCGTAGAACACGAATTTAGTTCCATAACCGGCGTTATCGAGGATGTTACTGAAATCATTCTGAATTTTAAACAAGTAAGATTTAAGCAACTTATTGACGATGTAGATCATGAAAAGATCACCATCAATATCAGTGGTCAGGAAGTTTTTAAAGCTGGAGACCTTAATCGTTACCTGAGTGGTTTTGAAGTACTCAATCCTGATATTCAAATCTGTCACATGGAACCCAGCGTGGAACTTCAGATGGAATTGACTATTAACAAAGGTCGTGGTTATGTTCCGGCAGAAGAAAATAAACCCCTTGATGCTGAATTCGGACTAATTCCAATCGATGCCATTTTTACTCCGGTTAAGAACGTAAAATATGCGGTAGAAAATTACCGGGTTGAACAAAAGACCGATTATGAAAAACTGGTACTCGAAATAACCACCGATGGGTCTATTCATCCGAAAGAAGCTCTGAAAGAAGCAGCAAAAATTCTGATTTATCACTTTATGCTGTTTTCTGACGAAAAAATTACTTTGGATGCCGAAGGGGAAGCCTCGAACGAAGAATTTGACGAGGAGATCCTGCACATGCGCCAGCTTTTAAAAACCAAACTGGTTGATCTGGATCTTTCAGTGCGTGCTTTGAATTGCTTGAAAGCTGCAGAGGTGGAAACACTTGGCGACTTGGTAAAATTCAACAAAAACGACCTTTTAAAGTTCCGTAATTTTGGTAAAAAGTCACTTACCGAACTCGATGAGTTGCTTGAAAATATGAGCCTTAATTTCGGTATGGACATTCTTAAATACAAGTTAGACAAAGAATAAGTATTCTCTTTTACAGGGAGCAAAATATTGATGAACGATGCGACACAGGAAGACAATTAATCATTTAGGAAGAACCGCCAGTCACCGTAAAGCGATGCTGGCCAATATGGCTGCTTCTTTAATTCTGCATAAAAGAATTAGCACCACTACTGCAAAAGCCAAAGAACTACGCATGTACGTGGAGCCATTGATTACCAAATCGAAAGACGATTCAACACATTCACGCCGTATGGTTTTCAGCTACCTGCAAAGCAAAGAGGCTGTTTCTGAATTGTTTCGTGAAATTTCACCAAAGATTGCTGAGCGTCCCGGCGGCTATACCCGTATTCTAAAAACAGGGGCACGACTTGGAGACAATGCCGACATGTGCATCATTGAATTGGTAGATTATAACGAAAATATGCTTTCCACTAAAGGCGAAGCAGCAGGTAAATCTACTCGCCGCAGAAGAAAAACCACCGGAAAAGCCAAAGAAGAAACAGCTGCCGCAGCAGTAGCTCCTAAAGCCAAAGCTGTAAAGGAAGTGAAGGAGGAAGAAGTGGTTGATGTAATAGAAGAAACCAAAGCAGAGAGCGAAGTTAGTTTGGATGAAAACAAAAAAAATGAGTAGTCTGCAGTTTTTGAATTTATTATGATATTTCCAGGGGGGATTAGTGCTTGTTTACTAAATCCCTTTTTTTATTTTAAGAATAAGTTTAATTAACCCTCAAAATATATTTACTAATGGGACAAATAGCTAATGTACATGCACGCGAGATCATCGATTCTCGTGGTAACCCAACCATAGAGGTTGAAGTTACACTTGCCAGCGGTTTTGTAGGTCGTGCCGCAGTGCCTTCCGGAGCTTCGACTGGCGAACACGAAGCCCTTGAGTTGCGCGATGGCGATAAAAGCCGCTACCTCGGTAAAGGGGTTCTGAAGGCGGTGAAGAATGTCAACGATATTATTGCTCCAGAACTTATTGGAATGAATGCCCTGGATCAGGTAGCAGTTGACAAGAAAATGCTTGCACTCGATGGTACCAAAACAAAGGCAAAACTTGGAGCTAACGCTATTTTAGGCGTTTCACTGGCCACTGCCAAGGCTGCTGCCGATTATCATGGTATGCCATTGTATCGTTACATAGGCGGCACCAACGCTAAAACCCTTCCTGTGCCTATGATGAACATCATCAATGGTGGTTCTCACTCCGATGCCCCTATTGCATTTCAGGAGTTTATGATTCGCCCTGTGGGTGCAACCAGTTTCCGCGAAGGCTTGCGTATGGGTGCTGAGGTTTTTCACTCCCTCAAAGCAATACTTAAATCAAAAGGCTTAAGCACTGCCGTTGGCGACGAAGGCGGTTTTGCCCCTAATTTTGCAGGTGGTACAGAAGAAGCGCTTGACAGCATTCTTGCTGCCATCGAAAAAGCAGGTTACAAAGCCGGTAAAGATGTTACCATCGCTCTTGACTGCGCTGCATCTGAGTTCTTTAAAGATGGTGTGTACGATTATACCAAATTTGAAGGTGCTAAAGGTGCAAAACGTAATTCAGCACAACAAGCCGATTACCTGGCCGAATTAAGCACCAAATATCCCATCGATTCAATCGAAGACGGATGCGACGAAAACGACTGGGATGGTTGGAAAATACTGACCGATAAATTGGGTAAAAAAATACAATTGGTAGGCGACGATTTGTTCGTGACCAATGTTGATTTCCTTAGCAAAGGTATCAAACTGGGCTGTGCCAACTCAATACTAATAAAAGTAAACCAGATTGGTACATTAACCGAAACCCTGGATGCCATTGAAATGGCTCACCGTGCAGGTTATACCTCTGTAACATCGCACCGTTCAGGCGAAACCGAAGATGCAACCATTGCAGACATTGCGGTAGCTACCAACTCAGGTCAAATTAAAACAGGCTCTATGTCGAGGTCTGACAGGATCGCTAAATACAACCAATTGCTTCGTATCGAAGAAGAATTAGGAAATTTGGCCATCTATGGTTATAAAAAGTAATTCGAATCAGATACCATTTAAAAAAGCCATTCGTGCAAACGAATGGCTTTTTTGTTTCATAGTATTCTAGAAGAGAACATTGAGCTGCGCTACACTTGGTATGGTTGCTCGAGAGTTAAAATATTTTATTTGCTTTTTCCGGCTTAGTTTTGCCATCTTTTTTAGTTAGTGAATAAACCAAACTTATCATTGGCTGTTACTCAGCTAAACTATTGTAAAATCATATTTAAAGATTCACTATTTTCTTTCTGACAATTGGAGTAGAATACTAGTGATAAAATATTAAATTCATATATTTAGAAAACGGCTAATAACTAAATACAGAAAATAAATGTCAAGTTTAAAGAATAGGTTAATTCAAAAAATCGAAGAATGGCGTCCGCGAATTAAGGATTTGCAGGAAAATTATGGTGATGTCGTTGTCGATCAGGTAACCGTATCGCAAATAATAGGTGGTATGCGGGGTATTAAAAGTCTTGTTACCGACATTTCTTACCTCGATCCAAACGAGGGGATACGTTATAGAGGCTATACCCTCGAAGAAGTGTTCAGACTCCTGCCCAAGGCAGAAAATAGTGAGATGCCACTTGTGGAAGGTTTGCTTTTCCTGCTTCTTACTGGCGATGTGCCCACAGTGGACGAAGTCAATGAATTAACCGACGAATTTCGAAAAAGGCGCATACTTCCAAAATATGTTTACGAGGTAATCGATGCTTTTCCGCCCAACAGTCATCCCATGACAATTTTCTCTACCGCAATCCTTACCATGTCAAGGGAGTCGTTTTTTAATATGAAATACCGCAATGGCATTGCCAAACAGAATTACTGGGACCCAACTTTTGAAGACTCCCTTAATATGCTTGCCAAACTGCCCACCATTGCAGCGTATATTTATGCTAAATTATACAAGAATGGCAATTTTATCCACAACAACCCTAACCTGGATATGGCCGGTAACTTTGCCAATATGATGGGAATTGCTAAACCCTATGACGATGTAGCCCGGCTTCATTTTATAATTCATGCCGATCACGAGAGTGGAAACCTTAGTGCCCATGCGGGTCACCTTGTTGCAAGTTCACTTTCCGATATTTATCTTTCTACCTCTGCCATGATTAACGCCCTGGCGGGTCCCTTGCACGGTTTGGCCAATCAGGAAGTATTGCGCTGGTTGCAAGCACTCAAAGAGCGCATGGGCGATAAAGAACCTACCGAAGAGTCAATGAAACAGTTTGTTTGGGACACGCTTAATTCCGGACAGGTTATACCCGGGTTTGGCCATGCCGTTTTACGCAAGACCGACCCAAGGTACATGCTTCAGCGCGATTTTAGTTTAAAGTACCTTACCGACGATCTTCTTTTCAAATATGTCGACATGTTGTATCATATCGTGCCACCCATTCTGCAGGAGCATGGGAAAGCAAAAAACCCATGGCCAAACGTAGATGCGCATTCAGGAATAATACAATGGCATTATGGCGTGCGTGAGTATGAGTTTTATACAGTATTGTTTGGAATTGGACGTGCCATAGGAGTGTGTGCCAATATTATATGGGGCAGGGCGCTTGGATTTCCAATCGAAAGACCCAAGTCGATTACAACAGATATGCTTGAGGCTATGGCTCGAAAAGGAAAAGTTAATTAAGCAAATTGAAAAAAAAACTATTCTCATGCCTGTTCATTGCGGACAGGCTTTTTTATTATATTTCGATTCGAACAAAATTCTCCGGATCTTCTTCGCTAACCTGCCCCAGGCAGCAAACAAAAGAATCTTGTTGCAATTGTTTGTTACGTTTTTGTTCATTAACTTTAAAGTAGATACTAGACCCATAATAGATGCATGATTAAAAGTTTTCTGACGTTAACTTTCTGCTTGGTATTTTTATTCTCTTCCATGGCGCAACAAGAAATCACATCCGGGCAGATTCTTGTAAGTGCCAATATACCTCTTTCCGGAATTTCAAAAATTTTCTTTGACCAGGCTGGCTTAATGTGGATTGGAACCAATAACGGATTGTACTATTTTAATGGATACAAATATCAGAAGATCAGTACAGCTTTTTTTGGTCAGAACAGCCTTCACGACGACAGGATACTCGATATAAGCCAGGATAGTAAGGGTAATATCTATGTGATTAACCAATATGGAATTGAACGCATCGAATTAGCAACCGGAATTATTGGTAGCATACTCGAAATATCAGATGCGCATCAAATAATTGGTTTCGAAAATCAAAACGACACAGAAATTCTTCTTTTTGTAGCAGGTGAATCGATCTACAGCTTGAAGACAGCAACAGGAGATTATAAATTATTGTACAAGAATTCTGTAGTTACTACCCCACTTGCTTGCAGAATTGGCAGAACGATTTATTTTGCCAATTCCAAATCGATTGTTGAAATTGATATTCATTCAGGCAGTATACAAAAGGAAATACCAATACCGGGTGCAAATGCTAAAATATCTCACTTAAAAGTACTGGATAATAACAACCTCCTTGTTGTGAATGGAGGAAGAATCTTACGCTATTATTTACCATCCGGACAGTTTAATGATGTTCTTAATCAGTCCTTCCCGATCTCAAGCCTGGCCGTTAGCATTAAGGGTACTCTTGCATTTACCGCCAACAACCAGCTTTACTTTTTCGAATCTCCCACCTTAGGTTTATCTACCCGACCAAACCTTGTTGGAAAAATTCAGGATATTGCCGTTCAAAACATATTGTTCGATCGCAACCAAATGATTTGGATTGCTTCCAGCCAGTCGATAATTCAATTTAATCCATTTATCCGTGGGTTTGAACAGAAAAAGCTTGATGCACTTAATGGTAATGTTTTTAAGCAATACGTGCACTTAGAATCGTCGCGAAATGGATTTATCTACCGCACTGAAAACAACAGATTGTTTTATTACCATGCCGTAAATGAAAAATCGATCAGCATCCCTTTTGATTCTTGCAAGGCATCATGTCTGGTTGATGACAGGCTATTAACAGCAAACGAAAATCAGCTTTTATTGCTCAATGTTTCGGTATCTGAACCCCCAAAAATTATCAAGAAAGGTATTCACGTCAACAGCATACGGCAATTTAATCAAAAGATTTATGTAGCTGCACAGGAAGGCTTGTTTCTATTCGGGTCCGACAGCCTTTTGCAGATTTCCAACCGAGCTGTTCGCGATTTTTTGGTGAAAGAGAACGGTGTCTATCTGCTGTTAGAAGAAGGCTTTGGTATTTTAAAGTCCGGCACCCAGGAGATAGAATTTTTAGTTAGGGATAGAAGTTTGTATGCGAAATCTAAAATCAACGACATGCTGCTATCTTTTGATGGGAAAATATGGATAGCCACTGACAATGGCCTATACCTTTACAATCAGGATAGTGATTCCAGTCAGGAAAAGAAGTTTACAAACTATTACCAAAATAGGGTTTATGCAATCATCGAAGCCGAAGAACTACCCGAAATTTGGTTTAGCACGGACGAAGGTTTAGGCGCCATCAACTACCGAACCGAACATCAAATGATTATTAGCAGGGAAGATGGGTTGACGCAACTTAACTTTCTGAAAGGTATCGTGTTTTTCAATAAAGACGGCGGACTATGTTTTGGCACCCAAGAGGGATATCTGAGTTTTCGTCCAGAATTAGTTTATAGAGACCGAAAAGTACCAGAAGTAAAAATTTCCCAGGCAGAGTATATTTCAAGCAGACAGATAAAGAAGTTTTTGTTTATTTCCGACACGATTGTCATTCATCCAGACATCAGTCTTTTACGGCTCGATTTATCAACCTATGATTTTTTTTCGCCACGCAATACACGCTACGAATATTCGCTCGAACCTGCGTCGAAACCAGCGAGTTGGCAAAAGATCGAAGAAGGGAACCGATTGCTGATTGGCCGTCTTAATTCGGGTAATTATTTACTGAGTATCAAGGCAATTAACAGTCATGGAGTGATAAGCAACCCAGCCAATTATGTGGTACTTGTAAAGGCTCCCTGGTATCAAACCAAATGGGCTTTCGGGCTTTATTTACTGATATTGGTATTTATGGTGTTACTGATTATACGTTTTCGCACCAGCTCACTGCTGCAAATGAACCGTGAGTATAAAGAAAAGGAGCGTATAGCAAAAAAAATTGAGGGGCAAAAGGAAGAACTGGCGCTAAAAAATAAGAGTATTACCGACAGTATTAATTATGCACGACGAATTCAGCTGGCAATGATGCCTACTGTAAAACTGTTTTCGAATTACTTCCCCGACTCTTTTATTCTGCATATGCCTAAGGATATTGTGAGTGGCGATTTTTATTGGGTTAATAAAGTAGGGAAGAAAATATTTTTCTCGGCAGTAGATTGTACCGGACACGGCGTACCAGGAGCCTTTATGTCTATTATCGGGGTAGAATTATTCCGACGTATTACCGAAATTGAAGGCATCTCTGAGCCTGCAGAGATACTAAACCGATTGAGTCGAAATTTCGAAAGAGTCTTTGGCGATGTAAACGAAATGAAACTCCGTGATGGGATGGATCTCTCGTTCTGCGCCATTGACGAATCGCACACGAAACTTGAATTTGCAGGGGCTTTCAACCCCTTGTATATCATTCGCAACAATTCCATAATGGAGGTGAAGGGAGACCGGCATTCGGTGGGTGTTTATGACGAAGATGACAATGTGCCCTCTTTTAATCCACATTTATTGAATTTACAGGAAGGGGATATGCTTTATATTTTTACCGATGGGTTTGTTGACCAGTTTGGTGGACCTGAGCAAAAAAAATACAAATATCGCAGGTTCCGCTTACTTTTACTGGCATTGCATCAATTGCCTGTTGAAATGCAAATGGAATACTTACGCAAGAGTATTCTCGAATGGAAAGGTGACCTGGAACAGGTCGATGATATTCTGGTGATGGGAATCAGAATTCACCCCAAAATAGCCGCTGAGTAATCATTGTTGTTTCGCAAAATATTGTCAGAAAAGAGCTGGGATCAGATTTCTTCAGCCTTCAGTAGATTTTCCATTTTCTTTAACAATACTTCAACCTGAAATGGTTTGCTGATATAGTCGTTCATTCCGGCTGCAATACATGCCTCCTTATCGCCCGATAGGGCATTGGCTGTAATGGCAATAATGGGCGTATGCATGTTGGTGCTCGTCTCCAGTCCGCGAATCTTTTTTGTTGCTACAATTCCATTCATCACAGGCATTTGAATATCCATTAGCACCAAATCATAGCGTGTAGAACCAAATTTATCGAGAGCCTCTTTGCCATTGCTGGCAAGGTCTATATTCCTGACTTTTCCTTTCAAGCTCAACAGTACAATTTTTTGGTTAATCGAATTATCTTCCACCAATAGAATGTTGGCATCGCTTAACGATACAGCTTTGTGTTTATGCACCACTTCTACCACCTCGGCTTCAGATACAGCTGTTTTTTTTGAGGCCTTTTGAAGGGTGAGCTTGAATTCAAATAGTAAATCGTCGGTATTGATACTAAGTGAGCCCGAATGGAGTCGAATAATTTTTTCTGCAATAGCAAAATCAAAAACAAGTGCAGGGTTTTCTTTTAATTCATCAGGCGATTGAAATGCATCGAGGGCATAATAAGAATTATTGTGATCTATAAGCTTCATGTCGGGGCAAGTAAAACTAAAAGAGATGGTGGCAGCTTGTGCGTCCTTGTGAACCAAAGTCATTGCGATATCCAGATCACGTTTTTGGTTGTTGATGTTTGTTTTAATGAAATTTTCAATTAGTGTAAGGAATAACTGTTTTATCAGCACCGGATCACCTATAAAGTCTTCCTTGATGGGATTGTTGAGGCTGATTTTTAATAAATCTTTGTTCTGGTTTTCAAACAGTTTTATAGTATTTTCAACAGCGTTGTTCAGGTTAAAACCGACAGAGGCTCTCTGTTTTTCGTCAAAATCAGTAGTCGAAACTTTTACAATGTTATTCACTACATTCACCAGGTTGTTGGTTGAAGTAATAATGGTTTCGAATAAGTCGCGCTGTTCGGGGTCGAATTTTGATTGGTTAACAAGGGTGCTTATTAAAGTAATATTATTCAGTGGAGTCCGTATCTGATGCGACAATTGAGAAAGAAAATCATCTTTCTTTTTAATTTCCGCACTGTTTTGCTCGATCTCTTTTTTCAGTTGCAAGGACCCCGATTTTTTTATGAATTCATAAACCAAGAACATAGTGTGCAAGGCAACATAGGCAATAAAAAACCTTATTGTAAGCGAGATTGAAATTAGTGAGAGATTAGGCAAATAGAATCCTAAAAGGGTAACCAAAGCTAGTGTTGAAAGAAAAAGCAGAGAAAACAAGTTACCCTTTTCGAAACCTTTTATGCTTATTGCCAGCAAAGGAAAAATCAGCGACCACAAAAAGCCCCAACTATCAATGCTTTCGAAAACATAAAGATAAAGAAGCAGTATGGCCGAAAGGAGAATAAAAATATTCACCGAAGGTGCAAATCGCTCAATTTGGAAAAGGAGCTTGTAATTAATAAAAATCATCACGCAGAATGCCATCAAAATACTTGCAGTCTTGTAATCCGCTTCGATTATTCTTGAAAGCATAAAACCAATTAACAGTAAAATAAGAGATAAACTGTATATACCCACCAGAACAGCAACATTCTGGTGCTCGGTATCAAGAGTATTTCCAGCCTTCGTTTTCAGGTAATTCGCGAGCAAACTTAAACCCCTCATTCTTGTATGTAGTTTTTTAGCTTGGTTATTTTGGGCATGTTAAATATAATTAAAAAACAGTTACTGTTTACCTTTGGCATGAAAATAGCTTGTATCACAGGACTTGCGAGTACGTTAATTTTTGTAATTTAGTAAATGAGGCAGCAGTCCGTTTTATCTTATTAGTATACAATGAAGCAAATTTTAACCAATAACGTATGGATCAAATACTCCCGTATCGGAATTGCTCTGTACTGTTTGTTATTTATAAGCGGGTATTCCCGGGCACAGGCTGATTCCCTAATACCCTATTCTGCCTCGTTTAAATTTCAGGAGGGAATCTTTCTTTCTTTTGCCGATGTTACCTACAACAACCCAGTTCCAAAGGGTCGCATACTGGCAGATGTGGATTACAGTCACCCCGAGTTTTTTGAAAATGTACTGCAAAAGCCCAAAATAGTATACCTTGATAAGTTGGGTAATCAGATAGTAGTGCCTACTAATAAAATATGGGGGTACTCGCGCAATGGCTTCTTATACATCCGCGTCGACGATGGTTTTTACCGGATCACACTGGTTGGTAGTTGCTGTCACTTTTTGGCATATAAAACCTACCAGGTAACCACCAATTCCTCTCCATATTACAATAGTTATCAATATCCCTATTCCACTTATCCGCAGCCTACTACAACACAGAGCGAAATGAGACAATACATGCTCGATTTTAAAACCGGAAATATTCTCGAGTATTCCGTAGCCGGGCTGGAAGTGATTTTAATGAACGACCAGGAGCTTTATGACGAATACATGCTCTTATCGTCGAAAAAGAAGAATCAGTTAAAATTTATGTTTATCAGAAAATATAACGAGAGAAATCCTTTATATTTATTAAAACTAAAATAAAAAACCATGAAAAAGCTATTCTTTTCCGCTTTGATTTATATTCTTATAGGGCCATCTTCCTATTCGCAGGACTATATTCCGAGCCGCGATGATATCCAGGCCTTCTTTAATACAAAAACCCTTGTGGTACTGCAAGATAATCCGCTTCTTGAGTACAATCAGGTAATTCAGGATGTAATGAAACAGGAATGGACCATCACCGAATTTGAATTTATCAGTTACAAAGAATTCGAAGAAAAGCGTTTCGATCCGCAGTATTCTTTTTTGTACATGTCGCAGGTAATGTTCGACAACGATAAAACGGATGCCCGTTACAGGTTTTTGCATTTATCCCTTGGTGGAGATTATTTCAGAACAAACCAGATGCCCGATATTGCCTCTGTACCCTTATCCTATTTCAGTGTCGAAGAGGATAATTATATCTATAAATTAGCCATATTGGTGCGTTTTATGCAAAATCACGCGAAGCTGATTAAGGATAAACCGGAAATTGTATCGGCTAACGTATTTAAATACTATAACAACAACATTAAAGATATCCATTCGAAAACGCTTTATGTGCTTGAAGAGGAATTATCGAAAGAAGTGAATTCTGCAGCGCGCATCCGCAAAATTTATCCTCATAAATTTCAGATAGTTACAAAAGAAGAAATTACTGCTGCCATTAAAGACAGAAACGAAGAAATTGTTTTTCTGCACAAAGTAGGTCCGGAAGGTACTAAAATAGATGCCCGTTGTTACAAGGTAATTATTGGTGCTGCCGATGCGAATTTCTATTATTTCGACTATCACAAAATCAGCGAAAAAAAGCCAGATGGGCTTTTAGATGCTGATTTCGAGAAAATGGCAAAATAATGCCCCAACCACAGGAATGGTTTTTCATTCCTGTTGGTAATTTTTATTCGGCAAGCTCTGATTATTGCTTATATTGCTTTAAATATGATCAAAATGTTTCGTCTTTCAGTTTATACTGTGTTATTGTTGCTTACAAGTTTATGTCAGGCACAAACTACCCCGTTTGAAATGGAGCTAAAACAAGCCGATAAACTTGCAAAGGAAGGTAGTTACACCGAAGCTCTGGTGGTTGTGGAGGCTGTAGTAAAAAATGATCCCTTGAATTTGCCAGCACTTGAAAGAAAAGTCAACCTAATGATTCTTGCGGGGAAAGAGAAAGAAATCACCAAAGAGATCAACTCGCTTATTGAAGCATATCCGCAACAACCAGAGTATTATTACCTACGCTCCGTTTTGTACCTTTATAATCAAAGAGGAGCCAAAGCAATTGAAGATTTAATCAGTGCCGAATACTACCAGATGCCCCAACCATATCTCGAAAAAATGTATATCAATCGCGGAAAGGCTTATTTTTATAACGATGAATTCCCACAGGCCGAGGAGGACTTTAAGCAAGCTGTGGAAATTAACCCGCGAAGTGCCACTGCATACCATAGCTGGGGCATGTTAAAATACGAGGAGCAATTGTATGAAGACGCAATTAAATATTTTAATAAAGCAATTCAATTTCAAGACGATAACGCCATCCTTTATTACAACCTTGGTATGTCGTATTTTAAAACTGGCGATAAGAAAAACGCCTGCTACAATTTCAATCGATCCTGCAATTTAAAACATTCCAATGGGTGTAAAATCTATGTGGTAGAATGTTCCGAATAGCATAAACTAATTCAACTATCCTGGCTTCAACAGCCTTATTTGTATGGATATTTCCATCGTCATTGTTAATTATAACGTAAAGCATTTTCTCGAGCAATGCCTGCATTCTGTTTATCGTGCAGTTCATTCCTTGGAGGCTGAAGTTTTTGTGGTAGATAACAACTCAGTCGATGGTTCATGCCAGATGGTAAGAGAAAAATTTCCATGGGTTAAATTAATAGAGAATAATGAGAATCTTGGTTTTTCAAAAGCCAACAATCAAGCTCTCAGGATGGCTACAGGAAGGTATTCTTTGTTGCTCAATCCCGACACTTTTGTACAGGAAGACACTTTTGTAAAATGCATCAATTTTTGCGACAGTCATCCTGATGCAGGAGGCTTAGGGGTTAAAATGATTGATGGACGCGGCGAATTTCTACCCGAGTCGAAACGATCATTGCCTACCCCTGCAGTAGCCTTTTATAAAATATTTGGCTTGTCGGCCCTTTTTCCTCGCTCGAAAGTGTTTGGTAAATACCATCTAGGTTACCTCGATGCCCACCAGACACATTCGGTTCAGATTTTAGCCGGAGCATTTATGATGGTACGCCAAACTGTGCTGGAAAAGATTGGTTTACTCGATGAGAGTTTTTTCATGTACGGCGAGGATATTGACCTTTCATATCGAATTACACAGGCTGGTTATAAGAACTATTATTTTCCTGAAACTACAATCATTCATTATAAAGGCGAGAGTACGAAAAAAGGGAGTATAAACTATGTTATGGTTTTTTATAAGGCCATGAACATTTTTGCCCGCAAGCATTTTACCGCTAAAAACGCCAGATTGTACGCTTTGCTAATTCATTTTGCCATTTATTTCAGGGCAGCTCTGGGAATCATACGGCGGATAGTGCTGAATCTGTTTGAGCCGGTGCTCGATTTTGTCTTTCTCTATTTTGGATTTTACCTTATTGCCTCCTATTGGGAAATGGTGAAGGGCGGATACAATCATTACTTCCCCAGGCATTATTTTACCTTTATTATCCCATTGTACATTTTTACATGGATTTTTAGTCTGTTTATTGCAGGTGGTTACGAAAAGAAAATTAAACCCATTAACCTAATCAAAGGGATTGGTTGGGGAAGTCTGGCAATAATTTTCATATATGCTTTATTGCCCGAGAGTCTCAGGTTTTCGCGCTTTCTGATTTTGGGTGGAACCATTTGGGCTCTTATTATTGTATTTATGGTAAGGGTGTTAGGTACTTTTGTTTTTCCAAAAAACAGAAAACTTGAGCTGGCAGCATTAAGCAGGCAGATTGCTATTGTGGGTGAGCACAATGAAGCAAACAGGGTACTTACCATTTTAAAGGAATCGGGACTTTATTTCGAATATACCGGTCGAATTGGACTTCATCAAAGAGTCCCTGATGACGACGTTATTGGGAGTATTGACCAGCTTGATGAGATTATTGCAATTAATAAAGTAGACGAAATTATCTTTTGTTCTGCCGATATTGCAGCCAGTCATATTATCAATGCCATGCTTACCACTTCCAGTACAGCCACGGCATTTAAAATAGCCCCACCCGAAAGTATTTCAGTTATCGGAAGTAATTCAATACACACCACAGGCGATTTGTATGTAATCGATTTAAATTCGCTTAACAAAGGAATGAACAAAAGAAAAAAAAGGTTGTTTGATCTGGCGTCAGCAAGCCTCCTTTTGTTCTTGAGTCCATTTTTATTTCCTTTCATAAAGAGTTACAAGGGATTTTTAAGAAATGCACTCAAGGTGGTAACCGGAAAGGTTTCGTGGGTTGGCATCAGGATTTCAAACTCCAGCCTTATGGTCAACCACAACGAAATAAAGAAAGGAGTATTAAATCCGGCAGACGGCTTTAAATCTAAGTCTATGTCCGATTCGGTAAAGGAAAGGTTGAATATAAATTATGCAAAAGATTACCGGGTAATCCACGACGTTAAATTAGTAGCACGTAACATTCGGGAACTTGGAAGGAATTTGTAAAAAGGAATAAATGGCAAAAGTTGAAGTGATATTGCCCCAAATGGGCGAAGGTATTATCGAGGCTACCATAACCCGCTGGCTTGTAGCAGTTAACAATAGAGTAGAGTTGGATAATCCGCTTGTAGAGATTGCTACCGATAAAGTTGATTCTGAATTACCGGCACCGGTATCGGGATTAGTTATAAAGCACTTCTTTTCTGAAGGTGAAGTTCCCCGCGTAGGAGATGTGATTGCAATAATAGACGATGGGAAAGAAGTGACTTCAAGCCCTGGAATTGTTGATAAACCAGAAGAGAAAATACCTAAAGGAAAATCCATTCAAAAAAGCAGTCTTGAAAAAAAGATGCCTTCTGCTAAACCCGTTGTCAACCTGCAACAAGCCTCTGTTTCACCATTCATTCGTTTCTTTGCCCAATCAAGAGGGGTTAGTTCAGCCGAACTCAATCAAATTGCTTTGTCGGTTCAACCCCGTAAGCCTGGCACCGAAGATGTATTGCAATACATCAGAGAGGGAAGATTTTTCCGACATACCGAAGATTTTTATTCGCCCAATATAAAAGCAGAACCTAAAAGCGAAATAGAATACACACCCAAAGAGGGCGAAGAAGTAATTGATCTGGACCGAACCCGTATTCTTATTGCCCAGCATATGGTAAAATCTGTGCAAACGGCACCTCATGTTACTTCTTTGGTAGAGGCAGATATCACCAGCATGGTGCTTTGGCGAGAAAAGATAAAAAAACAATTTCAGCAACAGAACAATACCAACTTAACATACACTCCCTTGATTGTCGAGGCTGTAATTCAGGCTCTGAAAGAATTTCCAGGGATTAACGTTTCACTATTGGGGATTGAGAAAATGGTAGTAAAAAAGAATATCAACATTGGAATTGCTACTGCACTGCCCGATGGAAACCTGATAGTGCCTGTGTTAAAGAATGCCGACAGACTTAACCTTGCATCGCTTGCTGCCGGTATTAACGATATGACCAGCAGGGCTCGCGAAGGCAAATTGTTGCCTGGCGAAACAACCGGAGGAACCTTTACCATTACCAACCTCGGTTCATTTGGCAATGTATCGGGTACGCCTATTATTAACCAACCTGAATCTGCCATACTGGCTGTTGGTGCTATACAAAAGAAACCATGGGTTATCTACAATCAGGGTACACCGGGTATTGGCATTCGCGATATTGTTACTTTATCGCTCAGTTATGACCATCGTATTATCGATGGTGCTCTGGGAGGAGCTTTCCTATCAAGAATAGGGCAGATTATTCAGGGTTTTAATCTAGAGAGAAGTAATTAAAATAACCCTTCAGACCTCTTTTATCAACATATTGAAAGCAAACCCTTTCAGATAAGGTTTTTATTTTTATTTTTGTTTAAAAACCAACCTTAACTCTTTCAATGAAACACATACAAGCAGGTCTGTCGAAGTTATCATTTCTTTTAGTTTTTCTTTCCAGTATCGCTTTTTCTCAGCAAACAATTAATGTGAAGGAGTTTTTTGTAGAGGCGGAATCCTTCTTCCTTTTCGAAGAATACTCCGATGCTCTGCCACTCTATCAGCGCATCTTAAGTGTCGACCCTGAGAATTACAACATTGTCTATAAGGTTGGTATCTGTTATCTGAACGATCCTTATCAAAAAGAAAAGTCCGTCAAGTACCTGCTCGATGCCTCTAACCATATAAGCACCGATTACAAGCCAAATTCCATTAAAGAACGAATGGCGCCACCGGAAGTCTTGTATTACCTTGGACAGGCATACAGGGCCACCCGACAACTCGATAAAGCCATTGAGTCTTATAATAATTTTAAAGATATTGCCGATCCGGAAGAGTTTGATTTTTCCATCATTGATTCGGAAATTGCATCCTGCCATGTGGCAAAAAAAATGATAAAGTCGTCGGTATACGCCAACCGATTCAGTGTGGGCGAGCCAATTAATTCGCGTTTTGCCGACATTAACCCTGTACTTTCAGGCGATGGCCGCTCCCTTGTTTTTAACCGCAAACTGCAATTTTACGATGCAGTATTCATTTCCACACTCGACTCTGCAGGGCAGTGGTCTGAGCCCTATAACCTTACACCTGATTTTGGCCTCGACGGAAATTCTTATGTTACCGGAATTACTTACAACGGCGATGAAATATTTGTTTACCGCAGCGACAATTTTGATGGCAATATCTATTCTAGCAAGCGGATTGGCATTCATTGGCAAGCATTAGTCAGGCTTAACGAGCATATCAACACCAAGTATTGGGAATCTTCTGCCTCACCCTCACCAGATGGCACACAACTTTATTTTACATCCAACCGTAAGGATGGTTTTGGAGGTCTCGATATTTACCGGTCCACAAAGGGATCCGATGGACAATGGCGAGCACCTGTTAACCTCGGGCCAATTGTGAATTCTCCATATAACGATGATGCTCCTTTTCTTTCGCCCAAGGGTGATATGTTGTATTTTACTTCTCTGGGCCACGATGGAATGGGAGGCTATGATATCTTTATTTCAGCTAAAACAGGCGATAATAAATGGAGTAAACCAGTTAATATTGGATATCCGGTTAACACAACCGGCGATGAAATGATGTTTTGTCCGGTAAGCAAAAATGAAATTACCGGTATTTATGCATACTTCGATCAGAACAGTAGTTATGGACTGAAAGATATATATTGGGCCGAAGTGTATAACTCCATTTTACCGCGTTCTTTTACCCTGAAAGGTAATGTAGCCATGCCTGCCGGATTGAGTTCAAACGCGGGCATTACAGCAACACTGGTGGATGATGCTACAGGCAAAATAGTAGCCCAGGTTCCTGTCGATTCCACAGGAGCCTTTAACATGGTTGCCACTCAGGGAAGCTATCAGCTTGTCATCGACGGGCAGGGAATTAATCCTGTAAGTTCACCTGTTGAGCTGGATGTGAATAGCGATAAATCATTAATCGCACTTGGTCTGATAACCGCCACTGCAGCCAGTAAAGGCGAAGTATTTGCTACAACGGACTCAAAACCAGAACTGAAAGTAGTGGGCGGGAACAATATAGTAGCCACAACTGCTCCAGTAGCCATTGCACTTAAAGTTGAGAAAGGAAGCGATTTAACAGCCGAACACTTTGTCAATGGAGAATTGGTGAATTCCGAAAAATTCTATCTTGCCAAAGATGAATTTACCTACAATTTTACGCCCGAACCAGGCGAAAATATTGTTGTGTTTACTATAACCGATAAGCAAGGCAATACCAGTGAGCAAAGAGTAGTTGTTAATTATAAT
The DNA here is from genome assembly GCA_016699695.1 of Bacteroidota bacterium. Lineage (NCBI taxonomy): Bacteria > Pseudomonadati > Bacteroidota > Bacteroidota bacterium. Next base: position 1,087,189 of record CP065006.1, on the reverse strand, counting down.
CCGGAAGTGATTGAGCCAATTGCCGATGCAAGCGTATCTGAAAAATCTACTGCCCTGCCAGAAGTAGCTTTGATAGCAGCAGCAGGTGGTTTACAAACCTATTTACTTTCTCTTGGCGATGCTGATTATGATTCCAAAGCCGAATTGTACGAAATGCTTATTGCCAATGCTGATGAAAACAATTATACAGTTGAGGATGTAAATGAACTTTTCGCCATAATGCTCACTCAACGTAATAAAGAGGAGTACCTTTCTCAATACACTGTCGCCGATCCTTTTACAGAGCTTCAGTTGGCCGATTCTGTCATAGAACCCCTTGAGATGCCTTTAGCTATTTCATTGACAAGCCTTCAAACATTCCCTGCTTCGGGAAATGAAATACACGTAGGTTTAATAAGCATTGTACCTTATACTGCATCGAGCGACAAAGAGTTTGATTACCTTCTTTCGTTTAGTGATTCAGTTTTTACTGCCGGAAGTTATTCAGTGCCTGCAAACGATGCCGAAGCATGGACAATGCTGCAAACAATGGATGGTGCCGAAGGTGCTTCCTATGCTGTAAACCTGGCTTCATCCACGCAAGAGCTTAATTACTATTATCAGAATATTCTTGCGAGCAGTGATGGAAAAATGCTGGAGATGCTAAAAGCCATTGATTTTAAAACGAACAATCTGATTAATTCAATTGATTTGGTGAATCACCTTATGGCAGTTTCTCCTCAATATGGCATTGGTAACAGCGAATTAATCGACAACCTGGAGAAAGCACAAAACCAACAGGATATAAACCTGGTTGATTTCCAAAATGCCCTAGCTGCTGCAAGTACAGGCAAACTAAAAAGCGTTATTGAGGAACTAGATCTGGAAGCAGATGATATAAACACCTATGAAGAATTGTTTAACGTATTGCTTGCCAAATCAAAAACCGAAGGGTATTCTTCCAGCGAAGTTTACGATCTGATGTTAAGCATGCTTGAATATGCCACTGTTGAAGAATTGGCTGTAGCTATGAATTCCTCATCAAACGGTCAGTTGAATGAGGTCTTTAAGTCGGTTGATTTAAAACAATTCTCCTCTCAGCTTGAGCTTATTCAATATTTACTTGCGCATTCGGGTGAGTACGATTATACTGAATCGGATATCAACAATTTATTGCTACGCATGCTGCTCGAGAAAGGCATAAGCAATTACCTCGAAACTGAACAGGAGAAGAAAAGCGAAAAACTCATCATGCGCAGAAGGATGATAACTACTATCATACTCGTAAATGGCCTTATTGTTATATTCTTAATATTGTTTGCTCGTCGTCGTAAGAAGAAAAAAGATAGTATGCAAAATGGCAATTAATTCAAAGATATCGATTCTGCTGTGCGTTATATCTTTCCATATCAATGGGCTTTATGCTCAGATATGGATCGATCAGGAATCGATCTACGAGGAAGCTGAAGGATATCTCGAAGGCAAGGAACCGGAAGAGGCTCTTTCTCTTTATAAATTGATTGAAAAGAAGGGAATTTCCAATTCAAACATAAGCTACAAAATGGGCTTATGTTATTTTATGCAAGAAGGCCTGTCGAGGCAATCTATTCCTTATTTCGAGAGTGCCGTTGCAAATCTTACTAAAGACTATAGTTCGTCCATTTATCAAACAAAAGCTCCCTATGAGGCTTTAATCTATTTAGGACGAGCCTATCGTGCCGACAATCGCTTTGATAAAGCAGAAGAGTGCCTGCAACAAATGTTTGATGCACATATCAACGAGGAGCTTGACCTTAAGGCGAAGCATTATTTACAGCAAGTCCAGTATGCACGCCTTTTTACTTCGCAACCTGGCAGTGCAAGACTTGTGGATATAAACGATAACAGTGCCTATTCGGTCTATAACCCCATTGTTTTGTCTGATAAACAGGTGTTTTATATGGAGTCCCGTCCATTTTATGAAGCTGTGCTTTCAGGCGCTATACTCGACAATGTGCTTATTGAGAGTGAGAATCTTTCTCCCATGATCGGTACCGATGAGGATTTGATACTCACAAGTGCCTCTTATTCTGGTGATCAATTGATTTTTGTGGCTTATGTTCCGGGTAAAGGAAACGAATTGTATTACAGCCAGAAGGTAGATGAAAAATGGACTACTGCTACTGCCTTTTCCGACCCGATAAATAGTCCATCGAACGAAAACTTTGCATCCCTTTCTGCGGCTTGTGATATTCTTTATTTTAGCAGCAACCGCCCGGGAGGGGTTGGAGGTAGCGATATTTACATGGCACTCCCAGACGAAAACAAAATATTTGACAAGGTGCAAAACCTTGGCCCAATAGTGAATACTCCTTACGACGAGGAACTTTGTTATGTGTCACCAGACGGAAATACCTTGTTTATTAATTCCGAAGGATCTATCAATATAGGAGAATCGGATTATTTTGTTACAACCAAAGATGACAACGGAAACTGGAATGTACCCGTTAATTTGGGCTTACCTGTGTCTACAACCGATTTCGATAACTTTCTTTCACCTTCTCCGTCAGGCGATTTGTATTTGAGTCGCTACAGCGCTGAGATGGCTGGTAAGCAAGGTATTTACAGGGCTACTCCAACATCAGGTGCTGACTTGCGAAAAGTTATAGTGAATTCACAGCTCGATTTTACCGGACAAATGGAGCCTAAAGCTGTGCAGTATTCGATTACCAACACAGCCAACGGAGAATTAGTGAAGCAATCGCAAACCGATCTTCTGGGTGCAACCACCAACATTCTTACCGAAGGTACTTATCTATACTCCTTTGTATACAATGACGAACTGATTGCACGACAAAAAGTTGTGATTACACCTGATTTTCCGGCAGATGAGCTCAATCCGGAACCTCCCGTATGGGAATACATGAATTTAAAATTAGAAATCACCGAAATAGTTTTGCAGGATATTCTTTTTGAATTTAACAGTACAAAACTCGATTACCGGTATAGGCCTATGCTCGACTCCCTCTTGATGGAACTCCAGAAAGATCAAACAATTCAAATCATTATCGAAGGATACAGCGATGTGATTGGCAAAAAGGAGTATAACGAAATTTTGTCGCTAAAGCGGGCACAAACTGTGAAAGAATACTTCGTGAAAAATGGTGTGGCTGACAGCAGAATATCCATCCAGGGTAAAGGCCCAGTGAACCCTGTTGCGATTAATACAAATGACGATGGCTCTGATAATCCAGAAGGTCGAAAATACAACAGGCGGGTGAACCTGCAATTGGATACTAATCAGGCTAAGTTTGTAATTCGTCGGGTCAATATTGTACCCACCGAATTATTGGTTAAATAGAAGCTTGAGTGTTTTCTATTGTGATCAGAGATCATAAGCATTTTGTATTCTGTACACCTGCTAAAAATACTTTAGACCCTAATGGGTATTTTCTGCAGGCTTTTTATTTAAATTTGTTTTCGAGCCAAAACATTTACACCTTTTTGTCTGTCATTTCTAAAAGATTAGCCATAGTAAGGTGTTTTGGTCGGCTACCAGATAAAACTAAATCCTATGAAAAGAACATTGTTTCTGCTATTATTCAGTCTTTGTTTAAGCACTGTCGATGCACAAAAGAAAGAGATTTCGTTAAAAGAATACTTTGCCGATGCACAATTCTTCTTTACACAGGAAGCCTATATCGATGCTTTGAGCGATTATCAGCAGGTTTACGCCATGGGTTATGAGAACAATGCGAATATCAATTATCATATCGGAGTGTGTTATTTAAATATCCCAGGGCAGAAATTTAAATCCATACCTTATCTTGAAAAGGCTACACTAAATGCATCCTTAAAATACCGCGAATCGACATTAAACGAAGTTTATGCACCTCTGGATGCCTATTTGTACCTTGGCAACGCCTATCGTATAGATAATCAATTAGATACAGCCATAGCCCGTTACAAAACATACCTGGGCTTGATTTCTGAGAAATCGCAAGTTGAGAAGGACTATGTCAACAAGCAAATAGAATCGTGTCTGATAGCCAAAGAATACATGGATAACCCCGTTCCGGTTTCCTTTAATAACATGGGAAGTCTTATTAACACCAGCAGTTCCAATTATAACCCTGTTTTATCGGGCGATGGCAATACACTCGTGTACATGATTAAACTGCCTTTTTACGAAGCGGTTTTTATGTCGCAGAAACGTGGTAAAAACTGGTCGCGACCTGTCAATATCACCCCCCAATTGATGTCTGATGGAGACCAGACAATAACAGGTATTTCTTATGATGGAAAGACTATATTATTGGCTAAGGCTGATGTATTCGACAGCGATATTTATTACAGCGAATTTGTTGAAGGACAGTGGTCGAAATCCAAATCCATTAGTAAAAATATCAATACAAAATTCTGGGAGACAGAAGCCAGTTTTTCTGCTGATGGTAAGGTTATTTACTTTAGCAGCAACCGAAAAGGCGATGGTACCATGGACCTCTATAAATCGGTTCTGGGTACTGATGGCGACTGGGGTATGCCGGTGAACCTGGGAGAAGGTGTGAACACTCCACTCAACGAAGCTTCTCCATTTGTAACTGCCGATGGTAAAAGACTTTATTTTGCCTCGCAGGGGCATCGCGGTATGGGTGGATATGACCTGTACTTTGCAGAGTGGAACGATACTTCCTGGACCAACCCTCAGAACCTAAATTACCCATTTTCTACAACCGACGAGGACATGTTTTTTTACCCATTTAAGAATGGAGAAATTGGATATGTATACAAAATTCTCGAAAATGGCTATGGGGTTTACGATATCTATGAGGTAACACTGGTAGAACAAAAAGAGGAACCTGAACTTATTGAGCCGGTATCTGAACCCATTGCTCTTGTTGTTGAACCAACCGAAATAAAAACCGATTCTGTAATCAAGCCAGAGCCTGCTGTAATTGAACTCCGACCTATTCTATTTGGTTTCGACCGATCGGTAATACAAAACGATACCTTGAGTGGACTGGCGTTTCTTGCCCAATTGCTATTAGACAATCCGCAAATGAAGATGCGTCTGAGCGGACATACCGATGCGCTTGGCTCTGAAACTTACAACCAATATCTATCGGAGCGCAGGGCCAAAACCATTGCTAATTATTTTATTGGCAAAGGTGTTTCATCTAAACAGTTAGAGGTTATTGGAATGGGCGAAAAAAGTTTTGTTGCGCAAAACACAACCAGCAGTGGTGACGATAACCCTGAAGGAAGAAAATACAACCGGCGGGTTGAATTAGAGTTAATTCAGTACCCTACAGACAAATACCTGGTTAAGAGCATCAATATCGTGCCCGATAATTACCGACTAGCGAAACCCTAAGAAATAAACAGCCTACCTCTTTCTACATCAAACATGCACTTTTGTCTAGGAGGTAGGCTGTTTATTCGTATGACTTAAATTTCATGAGTTCACGAAATGAAATTTTATAGTCGAATTCCGATTTAAATCAATCGGGACTGAAAGCGGGTGCGCTGGTAAATACCCGCCCCATGAGGCGAATAAAGTAAAATCCTTTGCAGATAACCCGTCAGCTTGCTTCAGGGAGCTTCATTATTTTCTATGAACTTATTGTGAGAGTTTGAGGGATAAGTCTTTGTCTGAAAAGACTTATCTACAACATCTTATCAACAAGCCACTAATTTAAGGAGCGTCAAATATGGTCATCTAATATATTGTATTACAATTTATTAGGAATTTTATTCCACTGTAAAAGGCCATTGTTTATTATTTAAAGTGTTCTACTTGCTATTGACAGTGGAAAGATATGTCCTATTTTCACTAAATTTAGGTATTCATAACATATGTATCCATGAGAGGTTTTTTACTTTTCGCAACCATTTTGGTTATATTTTCTTCGCTTAGAGCACAGGAAACTTCTTCGCCTGAGGAGTTATTCGACGATGCCCAATACTTTTTTAATAGAAAAGATTACAAGGAAGCAGTATTTTTCTTTAAAAAACTACTTGAGGTAAAACCGAACAATGCAAATTTTAATTTTAAGGCCGGCGAATGCTATTTAAATATCCCCGGGCAGGAACATCTGGCTGTGCCTTATTTCGAAAAAGCGTGCCTGCATACAGTGCCTAAAAACCAATACAAAGATCGCGATTATAACGAAAGCAAAGCCCCCTTACATGCCTATTACTATTTGGGCAATGCATACCGTATGGCCGAACAGCTGGAATCGGCATTAAAAGCCTACAACAAGTTTATCGATTCGCCCTATTTTTATGGCAATTATAATCTGGCAGTGGTAGAGCAAGAAATAAAGTCGTGCGAACGGGCTAAAATTATTCAAGATTCACCCATCGACATGGTCCGCACACAAATGGGTGAACCCATAAGTAGTTCTTCCAGCGAGTTTAATCCGGTCATTTCTTTCGATAACCAAACCTTTGTATTTGTGAGGGGGCTAAAGTTCTACGATGCTGTATTTGTATCCCGTTTGGTTGATAACCAATGGTCAGAACCAGTGAACATTAATCCTGAAATAGGCTCCGACGGAGAGTATTATCCTACCGGAATCAACAGCAATGGTACTATGATTTTGTTTGTTCAGGTTAACACCGATAATTCCGACATCTTCTTCTCACAATTCGATGGTCAAACCTGGAGCAAGTTGCAGAAGCTACCTGGTAAGGTGAATTCTATAGCCAACGAGTCGTTTGCAAGTTTTGGTGCAGACGATAAAACTATATATTTAGTCAGCAACCGAAATGGGGGAAGAGGCGGAAAAGATATCTGGATAAGCTCACTATCTGAATCTGGCGAATGGAGTAAACCCAAAAATTTGGGTAAAACTGTTAACACCAAGCTCGAAGAAGAGTCGCCTGTTTACTGCCACGAAACAGGAGCTCTGTTTTTTAGTTCGCAAGGGCATTACAACATGGGAGGTTTCGATATATTTTATTCGCACAAGAAGAATAACCAATGGTCTATCCCACGAAATGTAGGATATCCATTGAACACTACCCGCGACAATTTAAACTTTATAGTAAACGGGAAATGCAATACGGGATATTATTCAATCATAGACCAGGAATCAGGTGTATCGGATATTTTTCTCATCGAATTGAAGTCGACATTGTCGATTCCTGGATTATATCCATAGTGAATGAAGGATTTTAGAATAATACAAGGATTTATTGCCTGTTCTTTATTTATTTCTCTTTCAGGCAATGCACAGTATTCCGATGCGGAAAAGAAGATTTTTGTAAAAGCCGAAAAATTTCTCGAAGAAAAAGATTACTCCTTTGCACTCGAACAGTATTTATTATTGCTTCCTGCGCAAGTGAGCAACGCAAATGTAAATTATCGGATTGGGCAATGTTATATGAATTTGCTTGGTCAGGAGAGAAATGCACTTTCTTACCTTCAGAAAGCGGAGAAAAGCATCGATGAAAACTATATCCCCGGAAGCTTTACTAGCGATGCTGCTCATCCTGAAGCATTACTTCTGCTGGGCGAATCTTATATGCGGGAGGAAATGACAGTAGAAGCTGCAAAAGCTTATCAGGACTATCGGAATTATGTATTAAACAATCCCCAGCAACTGGCTATTGTCGATGAGCAGATTCGAGCGCTTGGCATTACTGAGTCGGAAGAAAATCAAAATTCGCGTGAGGTATTGCTCACGAATATGGGCGACAAGATTAATACTGCAGCCTCAGAATACAATATTGTTTATAGTGGAGATATGAAAACGATGGCTTTTACGCGTTACGATAAGCGCAAAGACGTCATTTTTGTGTCTTTCTTGCGCAATGGCCAATGGACCGAACCCATGGATATTAGTTCGCAGATAAATTCACAGGGTGATATGTATGTAACAGCTCTATCTTACAATGGCCAGGAACTTTATGCAGTAATGCTAACAGAATTTGATGCTGACTTGTATGTTTCTACCCTAACAGATGGTAAGTGGAGTATGGCAAGCAATTTGGGTCGTAATGTAAACTCGAAGTACATCGAGAGCAGTGCCAGTATAAGTGCAGATGGAAATACTCTCTTTTTTGCCAGCGACCGTGCTGGAGGGGTGGGTGGTTTTGACCTTTATTATTCCACTAAGGCAGAAGGAAAATGGGATAAGGCTCAGGGAATAGGAGAAGTAGTGAATTCAAAATCGAACGAAGAATCTCCTTTTATCACCGAGAGTGGCAATGCACTTTACTTTAGTTCCGATCGATCTGGGTCTATTGGCCGTATGGATATATACCTTTCAACTCGCGAAGGCAATGGTGATAACTGGACCGCTCCAGAAAACCTGGGTATGCCTTATAACTCAGTCGAAGACGATATAGCTTTTCGCTTTTACAATCAATACAATAAGGGCTATCTGGCTCGGGATTTACCGGGAGGATTTGGGAAACTGGATATATACCTGATTCAAAGTGGTGCTGACCGCCAGCGCGAAATGGCCGACTATATAAAATCGCAAAAGCCAAAGGAAACTGAAACAAAAAAAGCAGAGGTTACTACTTCGCCAGTTGCGCAACAATCTAAAGAACCAACAGAGAAGACAATTCCTGTAGTAGCTACTGCTGCTGTGCTTGCTGTTGCAACTCCAGTTGCGGAGGAGAAAAAAGCCGAACCTGTCGTAGCAGTAAAGGTAACCTCCGAACCTTCGAAAACAGAATCTACTGTTCAGGTTAAAAAGACAGAACCAGAACTACCGAAAAAACCTACCCCTGCTAAGAGTGCAGAAAATAAAGTGGTAGAGCCGGTTGTAAAGCCACTATCCGGAAATTATGCTATTCAAATACTGGCATTGACACATCCTGTAGAAGTAGAAAAACTAAAGGGTGTGGACAAGGGTTCTTTGGCAGTTGTACACTGCAAAGATGGCTATACGCGCTATCTGGTTGGGCATTATTCTTCACAGGAAGAAGCTATTTCGGACTTGCGTTTGTATTTCACGAAGGGATACAAAGATGCATTTATTCGAAGCACCCAGGAAATTGAAAAGTTGAAATAGCGATGCCAGTCAATCAGCCTTTTCAGATTATTTTAAGGGCCCTGGAGCCTGAAGACATCGAATACCTTTATCGTTGGGAAAACGACCCTCAAACCTGGAAAGTCAGCAATACCATTTCCCCTTTTTCACGCAGTGTGCTAAATCGCTATATCGAGAATGCCCACCTCGATATTTTTCAAACCCGGCAGCTCAGGCTTATGATAGATGTAAAGGAAGATTCCCTTACAAAAACTGTAGGCGCCATTGACCTGTTCGATTTCGAACCTCTGCATTTGAGGGTAGGGGCGGGGATACTTATTGGCGAAGCTGCAGAGCGTGGGAAAGGTTATGCGCAGGAATCGCTTAAGAAGCTTTGTGAATATGCCTTCGAGGTTATGCAACTGCACCAGGTATATTGCAACATTATGGCCAATAATGAGGCAAGCCTGAAGCTTTTTCAACAACTTGGTTTTGAACAAACTGGCAATAAAAAAGAATGGATAAAAACCCCTGAAGGCTATGTTGATGAATGGATATTGCAAAAGATTAATCCCCGCGACCGGGTATAAACAAACTATTGCAGTTCGCGGTATTCTGGTATTGTATTCATGAACTCCATCTTTCCCTCTGCATTTCGTTTTAAGAAAAAATGGTTCATTCCATTTGTAATAAGCAGATAGGGGGCTGAAACGCTGGTGTTGTATGCAAAAATCTGGTCGAACACTGCCTGATTGATACTTACGGCCGGAGCCTTGCATTCGAGCAATACCAGCGGTAAATTCTGGCGAGAATAGATCAAACCGTCATACCGTCTTTTGAGGCGGTTTACCCGCAAGCCCGCCTCAATAGAAATCAATCCATTCGGAAAGCCTTTCTCAGTTACCAGGTACTTTAAAATATTTTGTCTCACCCACTCTTCAGGGGTAAGCACTACAAAACACCTTCGGATTTCGTCGAATATTTCCTTTTTTGAGCCTTTATTTTGAATATTAAAGCTATACAACGGAAGATTTAGTGCCTGCATATCCTTAGGTGATCATTCGGTTCGAATGCCCGAAAAATACTAATCTTTTTCCTATTTTAGCAGCCATAAAACTTCGAAATGACTTTTGAGTCTATACTTTCCGATCTGAAACAAAAGAAGTATGCCCCCATTTATTTTCTCATGGGTGAGGAGTCTTATTTTATTGATAAGATAACCGATTACATTGCAGCCAATGTATTAAAAGAAGAAGAAAAAGCCTTTAATCAGACGGTGCTTTATGGAAAAGATGTTGACATAGTGAGTGTAATCAATGCGGCCAAGCGTTACCCGATGATGGCGCAACACCAGGTAATAATTGTGAAAGAGGCCCAAAACATTAACTCTATCGACGATTTGGTGTATTATGCCGAACATCCTTTGAAATCGACCCTCCTGGTACTTAATTACAAATATAAAACACTCGACAAGCGCAAAAAACTCTTTAAAATACTCGAAAAGGATGCGGTATTGTTCGAGTCGAAAAAACTTTATGACGATAAAGTGCCCGATTGGATTACAAAATACTGCCAGTCGGGAGGATTCTCCATTCAGCCTACCGCAGCCTTGTTGCTCACCGAATTTCTGGGGTCAGATCTCAATAAGATTGCCATGGAAATCGATAAACTTACCATTACCCTTGCGGCTGGCGAAAAGCTCATCACCTCGGTACATATCGAAGAAAATATTGGCATTAGCAAAGATTTTAACAACATTGAACTTCAGAATGCTTTGGTGCGTCGCGATCACCTGAAGGTTTACCGTATTGTCGACCATTTTGCACGCAATCAGCGCGACAATCCTCTCGTGGTTACCCTTGCCATATTATATAGTTTTTTTAATAAGGTAATTGTCTACCATAAACTTTCCGATAAATCCAAGCTATCGGTGGCGGCAGCACTAAAAATAAATCCCTATTTCGTACCCGAATACCAGAAGGCTGCCAGTAGGTTCTCTTTTGAGAAATCGGCAGAAATTATCTCGCAACTTCGCCAGTACGACCTGAAATCGAAGGGCGTTGGAAATATTTCTGCCTCGCCCGGAGATTTATTGAAGGAGCTGGCCTTTAAAATTCTTAATTAGTATACTGTAACACATTAGCACATGACTATTGTATTAATCATTATCACCGTTGCAATATCGGTTCTGGCTTTTCAGAACAGAAGCATGTTTATCCGGCTTCAGTTCAACCCCTACCAGGTATTTCATCGCAGAGAATACTACCGGATTTTGTCGCATGGTTTTATTCATGCCAACTGGTGGCACCTATTTGTAAACATGTTTGTGTTGTATTTTTTTGGCAGCACGGTCGAACTCTATCTTGGCCAGCTGGCTGCCAATGGAATCATCCGTTACCCGGTGCTGATTTTTATTGTGTTTTATCTTTTGGCGATAGTATTTGCAGCCTCCATGTCGCTGTATCGTCATCGTGACGATCCGTGGTACAATTCTGTGGGGGCTTCAGGAGCTGTATCGGCTGTACTTTTTTTCAGTATCTTTTTCGATCCTTGGAACATGATTGGGGTTTATTTTATCCCGGTACCCGGAATTATTTTCGCCGTGCTTTATGTAGCCTATTCGCATTACCAGTCGAAACGAGGTGGCGACAATATTGCCCACGATGCGCATTTATTGGGTGCTGTATTTGGTTTTGTGTTCCCCTTATTTCTTGAACTTGAGCTGATCAGGCATTTTATATCCAAATTGCTCATGTATGCCTAAATACCTTTGCTATCAGGGAGATATGGTGGCGGCAGATAAGCCCTTGTTGTTTGCCGATAACAGGGCATTTTGCTATGGCGATGGCTTTTTCGAAACAATCCGGTGTGCCAATTCAGAACCATTGTTTTTTCACAGGCATTACGCACGCATTCTTCGAACTCTGGCCTTATTAAACATGCAAATGCCTGCTGATTTTACTGCAGAGTATTTTCGATTTCAAATACACAGGTTGTTGCAAAAGAACCGCATTTACAAGGCAGCCCGCATCAGGCTTGTCTTATTTCGCGTTCCGGGGGGCTTTTATGCTCCTGCATTAAAGGATGTCCAATACCTTATCACTTGCGAGCCGCTAAGTCAGGAGAAGTTTCAACTACCAGAAAAAGGGTTAAATGTAGAGGTGTATGAGGAGATTAAGAAACCCATCAACAAGCTTTCGGCTTTTAAACATAGCAGTGCCATGTTTTACGTAATGGCAGGTATCTGGAAAAATGAAAATGCATTGGACGATTGCCTGCTATTGAATGAGGAGGATAAGCTTATCGAAGGTTTATCGTCGAATTTGTTTTTGGTAAAAAATCGAATAATTTATGCAACAACAGCCGAATGTGGCTGTGTAGCAGGAACCATGAGGGAAACCATTCTCGAACTAGCTCACAATCAAAAGCTGCCTGTTAAAGAGGTTGAAGGCTTCGGTATCAACCATATACTCGAAGCCGATGAGTTGTGGCTTACCAATGCCATACAAGGCATCAGACATGTTGGAGCCTTTCGGAACAGGCGATACTTTCATCGCATGGCTGAGATGCTTACCCACCGGCTAAACGAATTGGCTGGACTTTAAATAGCAGGGTAGAGAAGGTTTACTAGTTCATCTCGGGGTCTTCCGGGAAGTTCGACCACATCTCGTATTTTTTTCCTTTGCTTTGCAGGTGGCGTTTCCAGTAATTGCGGTTCATGGGAGCCATAATTTCTTCCGGGCTGAGTTCGGATATTAACCATGCACTTTGTTCAAGTTCCTCTTCGAGCTGGTTAGCCGACCAACCCGAATATCCAAGGAAGAACTTTATCTGGCTGTTGGAAATATTACCCGATGCAATAAGCTTCTCTACCACCTCAAAATCGCCCCCCCAGAAAACATTTCCAATGACCCTGTTGCTGTTGGGAATAATATCGCCCAGAGTGTGTATGTAATGCAGTGTATTGGTATTCACTGGACCACCCAATGAGAGTGATGCGTTGGTTTTAGGAAAATTCTCTACAATTTCGCTGATAGCAATGTCCACAGGTTTATTCAGCACAAATCCAACTGTTCCTTCCGATTCCGAATGCTCTGTAATCAGCACAATGGATCGCTTGAAATAGTTGTCCGTTAAGAAAGGTTCTGATATGAGCACTTTACCTTTCTGCGGTTCCTGTCTGTTGTCGGGTTCGAAGAAATTGTAATTTAAAATCATTCTCAGCTTGGTTTTGAACGACCCGCCATGGTGCATTCGCAATTATTTGGTAAAAATAGACGAAAAAGAACAAAAGAACTTTACCAAATTGTTAATATTCCCTTATTTTACAAAACAAGCGGTGATTACCACTTAAAAAAACAGTATGAGTGCAAAGGCAACCAAGCAAATTTCTTTTTTTTCGGCCATGGTGCCAGTATTGTTCCTCGTTGTTTTTTTAACCCTTAACGTACTGCTCTTTGGCGACGATACCCTTTCGGGGTCGAATCAGATTATCCTTTTATTGGCCTCCGTCTTAGCTTCGGTCATTGCTTACCGGCATGGCGTGCAGTGGACCCAGATTAAATCGCGCATCCTTCACAGTATCGACAAAGCTATGCCAGCCATGTTGATTTTACTGCTTATTGGTTCCCTGGCGGGTACCTGGTTATTGAGTGGGGTAATACCAGCCATGATTTTTTATGGGTTGGAGATTATACACCCCAAAGTTTTTTTACTCACGGTGATTGTGGTATGCTGCATGGTGTCGTTGGCCACTGGATCGTCTTGGTCTACTGTAGCCACAATTGGGGTCGCCTTTCTGGGTATCGGCAATGCTCTGGGTTTTCATGAGGGCCTGGTGGCAGGCGCGGTTATTTCGGGTGCCTATTTTGGCGATAAAATGTCTCCCTTGTCCGATACCACCAACCTTGCCCCGGCCGTTGCAGGTACCGATTTGTTTACGCATGTGCGCTACATGACAATTACAACTATTCCTTCGATTCTTATTGCTATCTTAATTTTTACAATAATTGGATTTAATATTGAATTACAAAACACCGAAGCCAATGTTGCACAGGTAACGAAAGCCATCAGTGATTCCTTTTTTATCTCGCCTGTTTTACTTTTAGTACCTGTTATTCTCATGGTAGTGATTTTAAAAAAAGTACCCCCGCTACCTGCCTTAATGGCCGGAACCCTTCTGGGTGGTGTATTTGCACTCATTTTTCAACGAGGTATTGTGTTGGAAATAGGCTCTATCGATGGCAATAATTCTATAGAAGGAATTAAAAATTTCTTTGGCAGTCTGTTTCCTCATGCCGATGGCACCTATTTTTTTGCATCGTATAAGTCATTTATGCAGGCCATGTTTGGAAATTTGCACATTGAATCGGATAATGAAATCGTAAAAGAGTTGTTTACAACCACAGGTATGGCCGGCATGTTAAATACCGTATGGCTGATAATATCTGCGATGGTTTATGGAGGCACCATGCAAGCTGGAGGTATGCTGGCACGAATTACTTCTGCAATAATTAAACGGGCCAAATCTACAGGCTCATTGATCGCCTCTACCATCGGATCTTCAATCTTCTTTAATATCACTGCCAGCGACCAGTATATTTCTATTCTTGTGCCGGGTGAGATGTTTGCCGAAAGTTACAAGAAGAGAGGGTTGAAGCCAGAAGTGCTAAGCCGCACCCTCGAAGATGGGGGTACCCTCACCTCCGTGCTGGTTCCATGGAATACATGCGGGGCTACCCAGGCTAAGGTTTTGGGTGTATCGACATGGACTTATTTGCCGTATTGCTTTTTTAACCTGGTTAATCCTTTGGTGGCTATAACCATCGGGTACCTTGGTTATAAAATACGGCACATAGACAAAGGAAGTACTGCTGAAAAGAAGAATGAATAGTGGGCAGCAAAAGAGAGGTTAATCGTTTGATTAATCGAGTATTACTATTTTTAGGGTTTATTTTTCTTCTTTTTATTTTTTGAAGATTCTTTTCCAGTAAGGTCTTTTTTGTCGAATTTCAGACTGAAAGTGGTATTCCAGTTGTTTTTTTTTATGAGTTCGAGTACATGCGACTCGAAAATTTGTTTGATAATTAGTTCAGTAACATCCGGGTAATCAACCTCTACCCGGTAATCGGAGTCGACCCAGTTTTGTATTTTTCCAATTTTGCTTTCATTTAGTTTTTTAATAACCGGCACCCCCATACTTTTCAGAGCAGCCGCATTGCATTGCTGCTCATATTGTCCTTTCATAGGCACTACCATTAATTTTTTGCCCATGTGCAAGGCTTCAGCCGGGCCCTCGAACCCAGCTCCACATAAAAGGCCTGCACTTTTTCGCAGACTTTCGATATACAATTCGTTGGTTATCGGAAAAACCTTTATATCGCCATGCTCAGAGCTTTTCTTTGTATGCTTCGAAAAAATATGCCATTTCGTACCCTTTACTTCTGAAAGAAGTGTAACCAGTTTATCGTCGCCGTAAGCAGGAAGATATACAGTGTAATGCCCTTTGTTACTAAGTTTGGCCTGGCGTATTTCGCTGCGTATGATGGGTGTAAAAATAGTAGGCGAATAACGGCTGAAGTGCAATCCGAATTGCATGTTCGAGGGAGCATAATTTTTCAGAATAAACCTGCCCATTAAGTCGGTAGTTTTTGGTTTCGGCGCATTCGGATTGAGCACAGCCGACTGGTGACTAAACGCCACACAAGGCACTTTCTTTTTATAGCAGGCCCATGCCGAAACGGGTTCGAAATCGTTGATTACAAAATCATAATCTTCAACAGGAACACTCTTAATCTCTTCGCGCAATTTTTTGATGTTGGCTTTGACATAGGTATTCCACATATCGACCCCACCCTTTTTGCCAAAAATAAAACTTAATCCACGGTAATTGTATTTTACTTCGAATGGCAGTTTTACATCGGCCTGGTAGCCAGACACAAGAATGTCAACTTCACAAAACTTTTTTAAGGCTGGCACAACATCGCGTGCCCGGCTCAGATGTCCGTTTCCGGTACCTTGTATGGCATAGAGTATTTTCACTTGAGTAGGGAATTCGTTTTTATTCGTTGGGAACAATGAGAAGGTAAGTAGCGTTGGAGTACATTTTGTCTTCTCATCGATTTGTGTGTTTAATTCTGAAACTCCTTTAACATCTGGTTGAACAACTCTTTGTTATCGAGATCAGCAGGAGAAGAAAAATCCTCGTCTACCCCGCCATTGTTGGTTAGCAGCTTGTTGTCGTCGAGGTACCGGTATATTTTCCACTTACCCTTTTTATATTCAAGGGCAGTAAGGTTTTCAATCCAGTCGCCCGAGTTGAGGTAACGGATTGTTTTCCCGTGATTATCCTTCACAATGCGGTCATCGGGGTGATGGATGTGCCCGCATATAATGTAATCGAAACCTTTCTGAATGGCCAGCTGCGCGGCAGTTTCCTCGAAATTATTAATGTATTTTACGGCCGATTTTACATTGTCTTTGATTTTTTTCGAGAGCGATACTTTGCCTCTGCCAAAGAGACTGCTGGTTTTATTAATGAAAATATTCAAGAGAATCAGGGCATCGTAACTAATCGCACCTAGTTTGGCAAGCCACCGCGAATATTGCATGATCACATCAAACACATCGCCATGGAAAATCCAGGCTTTTTTGCCATCTAGTTCGAGTTCGAGTTTATTGACAATGTGAAAATTTCCCATGCTTAATCCGGCAAATTTGCGCAAGGTTTCATCGTGGTTTCCGGTGACGTAATATACTTTGGTACCTTTGGCAGACAGATTTAAAATTTGCTTTATCACCTTCATGTGAGGGTTGGGCCAGTATCGCTTCGAAAACTGCCAGATGTCGATTATATCGCCATTGAGAATTAGGGTTTCGGGATGGATACTTTTCAGGTACCGGTTGAGTTCTCGGGCATGGCATCCATAGGTTCCCAAGTGAACATCGGAAATAACTGCGATCTCAACTTTTCGACGTGTTTTATTCATGCAGCTTTTATGAATGGAAGGTAATGAGTCCAAATTCCACAATTCAAGGTACAAAATTCTTTTATCTCTGTAACCTAATTCCCTTCTCTTAATGCCAACGCTAAGGAATAAAAATATAAAGCTTTCTGATTTAATTTTGCGTTAAGTAATTGTTACTTATTTCTTTTTAAGCCTTATAAGACAAGGAACCCTGAATTATAGCATCAAAGTATTTATTCACCAAAGAACATTCGTCTTGCCACAGGAGATAACTGATGGGTGTCGAGTAGTACCAGATAATCGATGGTTTTAAAGGCCCTGTCGATGGCTGGGTAACTTATTACAGTAGCACCATAGCGCAGGTACATGCCCAGTAGCGGGGGCATTTCTATCTCGGGCTGGTTGGCTATTAGTTTGTTGGCACGAATGGTATACTCTGGCTGGGTGCCTATCAGGAAGTTTTTATCGAGGTGACCTGCATCTTTAAGCTGTTGCCAGAGTTTTATACCTTCCAGGTCATCTTGGCTTTTTAGCGAGCAGCAACCAAATAGATACCGTTTTTCGGTGTACTGGGCATAACGTGCAATACCACACCAGAGCAGGTACAATGTTTTTTTGTTACGAAAATCGCGTGCAATACAGGCACGGCCTAATTCTGCTGCATTTTCAATTATCGAAACCGGCAATGAATCAAGCACAAACTCATCGTTGGAATAAAAACCTTTACCTTCTTTAGCAATATCGTAAGACTGCATCCGGTAGGTGCCAATAATTTTTTGGCTAGCTTTTTCAATAATAATTAAATGGTGGCACTGCTGGTCGAAATCATCTTCGTCGCGCAGGGTTTGAAAAGAAGATTGCAAGCCTTCTCCCATTTCAAGGTTAAACACTTCGAAGCGAAGTTTTAAGGCTTCGTCGAGTTCAATCGGGGTTCTGGCAAGTCTGGTAATGTATAGTTCATCTTCAATGATAAACTGGGGAATGGTACTTTGGTTGTAGTTACTATTTTTATCCTGAAGGGTTTTCAGATACATAGATTAATTTTTAGTACCTGGCGAAGGTACAACCTGCATATTAGTAAATTGTGAAGTGTATATTAATAAAAGTAAAGCATTACAGCCTTTAAAATTAAATAATTGCAATACATCAGTCAAGAGTATGGGCAGGTTCTGATGCTATGGCGAAGGAAATGTTAGCGAAGGCTGTATTATTGAAGTGGTTTGAACTTATTTGGGTTGACCTTGCACATTATCTCATACGCCATTTCAAAAAGGTCGTCGGCAATGGGGTTCGAATAATAATCGCCATCGGAAGTATAAGCCGGCCGGTGGTCGCGACCGGAGAGGGTACGAGGTGCCATTTCGAGGTAATCAAAGCCGCCTTGCTCTTCGAGCACTTTCTGCATCATGTAAGCCGAAGCACCTCCGGGTACATCTTCGTCCATAAAAATAATCTTGTGGGTTCGTTTCAATGATTCTACAATCGAATGGTTGATATCGAAGGGAAGTAGTGTTTGTGCATCTATCAAATCGATAAATATGCCAAATTCTTCGAGTTGCAAGGCTGCCTCATGTGCCACACGTACGCTCGAACCATAGGTTACCACGGTAATGTCGTCGCCATTGCAGATAAATTCAGGCACTCCGAGGGCGATTTTAAATTCGCCAAGGTTTTGGGGCATGGGCTCCTTCAGGCGATAGGCATTGAGTGGCTCAATGATGATGGCCGGGTCTTGTCCTTCGAGCAGCATATTGTAAAATCCTGCCGCCTGAGTCATGTTGCGGGGCACACATAAATATATTCCGCGCAGGGCATTTATTATCATGCCTATGGGCGAACCGGCATGCCAGATTCCTTCGAGCCTGTGCCCACGGGTACTTACAATAAGGGGTGCCGATTGGCCGGCGGTAGTGCGCCAGTGAAGGGTTGCCAGATCATCGCTGAGGGTTTGCAGGCCGTAAAGCAGGTAATCGAGGTATTGGATTTCGGCAATGGGCCTGAATCCCCTCAGGGCTAATCCTATACCTTTGCCCATAATGCTTGTTTCGCGAATGCCAGTATCGAAAATGCGGCTTATGCCATATTTTTCCTGCAAGCCTTCGTAAGTTTGGTTAACACCGCCAATCTTACCTACATCTTCGCCAAAGGCAACCAGTTTGGGGTATTTGGCAAACAGTTTGTCGAAGTTGTCGCGAATAATCAGCCTGCCTGGCACCTCTTCAGGTTTTTCTGGGTATAGGGGTGGTACTCCTTCCTGGTGAAGTACCGATTTTTCATTCTCCGAATAGACTCCTGAGCTGTATTGTTCAAAATTCATCGACCTGTTTTGTGCCAGCCAGGACTTAATTTTTTCCTGTAGGTCCTCGCGCTCTGGACAATCGCTGCACACGAACCTTAAAAGTTTTCTGGCGGCAGAAGTAATGTCTTTTCTTAATGGGGTTTCGGTGTGTTCGAGGTTACGAACCAAGATTGAAAGTTTATCAATTCCTTCGTTCCTACACGCACATCTTCGGTTTTTAATAATCGCCATCAGCTCCTGCTTGTGCTGATTGATGGGCTTCCGGAAACCTTTCCATGCAATTTCACGTGCTTTATTCACTTCTGTGCTGGCTTCAGCTTCAATGGCGTTGAGTTGTGCTGCTGTTGCGAGTTTCTTTTGAAGAATCAATTCGCGCAATTTTGCAAGACCGTCATATTCCTTTTCCCATTCGAGCCGTTCGGCCGATTTGTAGCGTTCATGCGAGCCCGAAGTAGAATGCCCAAGGGGTTGGGTAATTTCGTCGATATGAAACAGCACCGGCACATGGTGCTTGCGAGCCTGGGCTATACCTTCGCTAAAGATATCGAAGAGCCCTTCATAATCCCAGCCTTTACCGCGGTAAATGAGCAATCCGTTCGACTTATCTTTTTTCTCAAAACCGCTGAGTGCTTCCGAGATGCTGCCTTTTATGGTTTGTTTTTCTTTTTCTACCGAAATGCCATAGCCATCATCCCACACGCAGGTTACCAAGGGTACTTGCAACACACCTGCTGCGTTCAGTATTTCAAAAAAGTGTCCCTCGGAAGTGCTTGCATCACCAATAGTGGCAAAAACAACCTCGTTTCCTTTGTTCGAAAAAGTAGTTTCGTCATGCAGGGTTTTATTGTGTCTATAAATTTTCGATGCCAGTGCCAGGCCAATCGAACGGGGCATCTGGCCGGCTGTAGGGGATAAATCGGCAGCAGAGTTCTTTTGCGCCATCAGGTCGATCCATTCGCCATTTTCTTTAAGGATGCGCGAACCAAAATGGTTGTTAAACGAACGACCACCATTGGAAGGGTTTTGCTCGATGTTGGTAGCCCCGTAGAGTTGGTAAAAAAATTCTTCGAGCGTAAACATTTCTGTGGCGAGCATCAGCGTCTGGTCGCGGTAGTAACCCGATCGCCAGTCGCCTTTTTCGAAAAAATGTGCCAGCACCAGCTGAGGAATTTCTTTGCCATCGCCAAAAATTCCAAATTTTGCCTTTCCGGTAAGTACTTCTTTACGGCCAGCCATGCTCAAATAGCGGCTTTGCCATCCGGTTTTATAATCGCGAAGAATTTGGTCTTTGGTTGCAGGAAGTGAATGTGCGCTCTTGGTCATATTATTTTTTTATCAAGTATGGAACAATCGAGCAGGCTTGTTGTTTAACAAATATAGCAACAATAGAGCTTGAATATACGTTTGTGTTGTTTTGCAAACTAAGATATAGAATGACAGGATTGATTAATTTTGTAAAAAATTGAAACATGGAAGTAGTATTAATTGCGATTGTGCTGGTGGGTATTTCCTTTTTAATTCTTGGTGTGAGGATTTTCTTTGTGAAGGGGGGTAACTTTCCGGAAACGGAGGTAGGCACAAACAGAAATATGCGGCATTTGGGAATTACCTGTGTGAAATGCGATGAAAACAAGAGATACCGTGAAGCCGTTCGGAAAAGAGCCGCAAAAAACATTAATCCTTTGTACTTAAAAGTCGATGTGTCGGGCCTCGGGTCGAAAAAATCTGCTGAATAGAATGCACTTTTCTTAAAAGCACCCCAGTAGAAAGAATATAATTTTTCCTAGACAATGACTCCTATTGCACCATTGAGTTTTTCATTCCCTCCGTAATAAAAGTTTTATAATTACCATCTTCATCGGCATAAATGAGGAAGGCATCCAATTCGGGGTGCTTAGTTAGCCATGCTATGCTATTTTCAAGACCCATTACCATAAAGGCAGTAGCCATAGCATCGGCAGTCATGCAATCGGAAGCAACCACAGTAGTGCTCAGTAAATTACTTACAACGGGGTAACCGGTATGCGGGTCGATGCTGTGCACGTATTTCTGGCCGTCTTTTTCATAAAACTTCCTGTAATTACCCGAGGTTGCAAGCGCCTTACCAGAAATTTTTAAGATTGCCTGAAGGTTCTGCCCGGGCGAAAAGTTATTGTCGGTGGGTTTGTCAACGCCAATTTTCCATTCTTCGCCTTTCGGATTTAAACCTTTGGTTACAATCTCTCCTCCAATTTCAACCATAAGGTTTACCACTCTTTTGCTAACGAGGAAATCTGCGATTACATCTGCCGAATAACCTTGTGCAATGGCATTTACATCGATTTTCACCGCTGGATGATTTTTAATCAATGTCCTTCCTTCCACCTTCACAAGCGGCATACCCACATATTGCCGTAGGCTGTCAATCAACGCGCTGTCGGCGTTCTGTGCCGGATCGGGACCAAATCCCCAGGCATTTACCAGGGGGGCTACTGTAATATCAAAGGCTCCATCGGTGAGGGTATAAATCTCTTTCGATTTATTGAAAACCGTAATAAAGTAATCATCTAGCATTACGTTTGTTTCGTTTCGGTTTACTCTCGATAGTATCGATTCCTGCACATAGGCCGACAATGAAAGATCGAAGTCGGCCAGCAGTTTTTCAATTTCGGGTTGAAAATTATTTCGCGGATGGCTTTGATAGGTAATATGATAGGTAGTACCCTGGGTTTCGCCTTGTATTTTTTTATAGACAGGTTCCTGTTTGCAGGATAAAGGCAATAAAGCGATAAAGAGAAAAAATAGTGATGTTAGTTTTTTGAATAGTGAATTCATTGTATGGGATTTTCATGCGAAGGTAAGAATCTAAATAATCAAAAAGTAGCGCAACTCATGCTATTCTGAATAAAATTGAAGTGGAATAAACTGTCAAAAAAACTACGGCCTACTCAGAAAATAGACTTAAGAATTGATATCTAAAAATAAAAAAAGGAGGCTAGATAAGCCTCCTTTAAAATTGGTTTGTTTGGTATGAATTAATTTCCAAAGTCGTCGAAATAGATACTTTCATCAGCTACACCCAGGTTGTACAACATTTTTTTCACTGCTCCAACCATAGGGCCGGGGCCGCACATGTAATACTCAATATCTTCCGGGGCTTCGTGTTTGCTGAGGTAATTGTCATAAATCACCTGGTGAATAAAGCCAACAGGGCCGTCCCAGTTGTCGTTGGGCTGTGGATCGCTTAAAGCAATTACAAATTTAAAGTTGGGAAATTCTTTTTCAATGGCACGGAATTGATCTTCGTAAAATATTTCACGGCGCGAGCGAGCTCCGTACCAATAACTTACTTTCCGGCCAGATTTTGCAGTATGAAACAGATGGAAAAGATGAGAACGCAAAGGGGCCATACCAGCCCCACCACCAATATAGAGCATTTCGTTGTTGGTGTCTTGAATAAAGAATTCGCCATAAGGGCCCGAGATGGTTACTTTATCGCCGGGTTTGCGCGAAAAGATGTACGATGAACAAATACCAGGGTTAACCTTTGCCCAACTTCCGGTTTTGGCATCCCAGGGTGGAGTGGCTATACGTATGTTGAGCATAACAATATTTCCTTCTGCAGGGTGGTTGGCCATCGAATAAGCCCGATAAGTTTCTTCGGAATTCTTCATTTTCAAATCCCACAGTTTGAATTTGTCCCACTCATCGCGGTACTCAGCTTCAACCTCCAAATCTTTAAAGTCCATTTCATATTTGGGAACATCTATCTGAATGTATCCCCCCGATTTAAAATCGAGGGTTTCGCCCGGCGGAAGTTTTACTACAAATTCTTTAATAAAAGTGGCAACATTGTGGTTCGAAACCACCTCGCATTCCCATTTTTTGATGCCTAAAATTTCTTCAGGCACATGTATTTTAAGGTCGTTACGCACTTTTACCTGACAACCCAGGCGCCAGTGATTGGCTTGTTCCTTACGTGTAAAGTATCCTGTTTCTGTCGATAGGATCGATCCCCCGCCCTCAATTACCTGACAACGGCACATGCCGCAGGTTCCACCGCCACCACATGCCGAAGGTAAAAATATATTTTGAGCCGATAGAGTACTTAATAGAGTCGATCCCGGACTAACCTCTACGGTGTTGCCATCGTTGATGTTAATCACCACCTTACCTTGCGGAGCAAGTCTGTTACGTGCTATAATTAAACTTGTAACAAGTAGCAGAATGATAATCCAGAAAGATAAGATGCTTATCAGAATTACCATCGAAGTTGTAGCCGCTATAATCATGTTCTAACTGGTTAAAAATCGTTAAAGTTTGATGCCCATAAAACTCATAAATGCTATTCCAAGCAAACCTGTAATTATAAAGGTGATACCCAAACCACGCAAGGGGGCCGGAATGTTTGAATACCTTATTCTTTCGCGTATTGCGGCAAGTGTAACAATTGCCAGAGCCCAGCCAAATCCCGATCCGAATGAAAAGGATAATACCTCACCCATATTTTGATATTCACGCTGCTCCATAAACAACGATCCTGCAAGGATTGCACAGTTCACAGCGATCAACGGAAGAAATATTCCTAAAGAATTGTATAGGCTGGGTGAAAATTTCTCTACTATCATCTCTACTAACTGAACCATTGCAGCAATAGTGGCAATGTAAATCATAAAACTTAGAAACGACAGATCAATTTCAGAAAAAGAACCTCCGAGCCAGGTTAAGGCTCCGGGTTTTAAAACATTTTCCAGCAAAAGGTAGTTAACCGGTACGGTAACCATTTGCACGAAAATTACGGCGATTCCAAGCCCCAGCGATGTTTTTACTGTTTTCGACACGGCAAGGTATGAACACATGCCGAGGAAAAAAGCGAAAATCATGTTCTCGCTAAAAATGGCCTTAACTATTATATTGATATACTCCTGCATGGTAGTGCTTTTATAATTTTAATGCGTTTCGTTCAGTTCAGGGAATTTGCTACGTTGCACCCAGATGATGAGGCCAACTACTATCAGTGCCATTGGGGGCATAATCATCATACCGTTATTCATATACCCAGCTTCGTAGAATGACTGGGGTACCACATTGTAACCAAGCAGGCTTCCAGAACCAAGTAGTTCTCTGGTAAAACCAATCATGATCAGAATAACTGCATAGCCTGCTCCATTTCCTACACCATCAACAAAGGAGGGCCAGGGTTTATTAGCCATCGCATAGGCTTCCAATCTTCCCATGATGATACAGTTGGTAATAATAAGGCCGACATATACCGATAATTGCTTACTGACGTCGTAAACAAATGCGCGCAGAACCTGGTCAACCAATATAACGAGAGCAGCCACCACTACCAGCTGCACTATGATTCTGATACGGGGCGGTATATAGTCTCTCATGAGCGATATGAGAAGGTTAGAAAAGGCAGTTACTACCATTACTGAAACACCCATCACAATTGCAGGTTTCAGTTTAACTGTTACCGCAAGTGCCGAACAGATTCCAAGAACCTGCACTGTAATTGGGTTGTGCAGATTGAAGGGAGCAGTAAACAGTTTTAAATTTTTCGATGATGTACTCATATCAGCTTATATGATGGTTATTTTCTGTTTATAAAATAATACTCTTTGTAAAGCACAAGACAGGAATCAATCATTGCCTCAAGGCCTTTACTGGTGATGGTTCCACCCGAAATGCCATCTACAGCATGAGGATTTGCAGGATCGACAATTCCTTTAAGCACTTTTATCGACACAAAAGTGGTCGAATCTTGAAATATTTTTTTTCCGATAAATTTCTGCTGATACCAGCTTTCTTTAATTTCTGCACCCAAACCAGGGGTTTCTCCCTGATGGTCGAAACTGACTCCATAAATGGTGTTTAAGTCTTTATTCAGCGAAATATAGCCCCAAATCGGACCCCAAAGCCCTTTACCTCTTAGGGGAAGAACAAAAGCATTTTCACCATTGCTAAGTGTGCTTACATAAACCGGGAGTGCTCTCTCAATAGAAGGTTTTGAAAGTTCTGCTTTCATATCTACTCCGAAGGCATCAATGCCATCAACCCGCAATCCTGTTGTGTTCACTACGTAACTTTCTGTAATGTATTTATCATAGAGTTCTTCTGCATTTTCTGCAGTAGCCGGAACATTAATCGAAGCGAGAATATTTTGTTTTTTCTCAATTTCGATATTTTTATCCTGCAAAGGTTTAAGTTGCAATGCAGCCAATGCAAGCAGCAGTGCCACAACGATTACCATGATGGAGGAAAAGGTGAATATATACGTATTGCTGAACTCTTTCATCTTTTTTTGCAATTAGATAGTTGATTTTACTTTCACGCGTTTCAGGCGTTTTTTAATGTTGGCTTCGATTACATAATGGTCGATGAGGGAAGCCCAGGCATTGCCAAGAAGAATTGCCAACATAACACCTTCAGGATAGGCTGGATTAACAACTCTAATCAGCACGGCTATGATGCCTATCAGGAATCCATAAATCCACTTTCCTTTTTCGGTTTGTGAGGCAGAAACAGGGTCGGTTGCCATAAATACTATTCCAAATGCGAAACCTCCCATTACCAAGTGATAATAGGCCGGAATATGCATGTAAGCATTTTCTATCGATGGGTTCATGATACCAACCAACTGAAAGGTAAGTCCCATGGCTAATGCTCCCAGCACCCCGGAAAGCATAATCTTCCAACTTCCAATGCCTGTAAAAACAAGAATAAACGCACCGATTAAAATGGCCAGCACCGATGTTTCGCCAATAGAACCAGGTATAAAACCAAAAAACATATCAGAAAAGTCGGCAAGTTTCGAGGCCTCGTTTTGTGCCAGATGAGCCAGGGGTGTTGCTCCGGAGAATCCATCCACTACACCGGTACCTTCCGGCAAGCCAGCTACCCACACCTTATCTCCAGACATTTCGGAGGGATAGGCAAAGAAAAGAAATGCACGGGCTAAAAGTGCAGGGTTAAAGATGTTCATTCCAGTGCCACCAAAAGCTTCAACTCCAATGATAACCGCAAATGCAGTAGCAAGAGCTACCATCCAAAGGGGAATATTTACAGGAAGTATAAGTGGAATCAGCATTCCTGTTACAAAGAAACCTTCTGGAACATCGTGATGTTTTATTTGGGCAAAGATAATTTCGATGGTTAATCCCGTGCCATAAGATACCAGTATAATGGGAAGCACTTTCAGGAATCCAAAGAAGAATACTTCGCCAAAGCTTTTATCGGCATAGGTACCTATTGATAAAAAATGGTGGTAACCTACATTCCACATACCAAAAAGAAGTGCAGGAACCATGGCCAACACTACCATAATCATGGTACGCTTCATATCGATGGCATCGCGTATGTGAGACCCGCTATAGGTAACCTTGTTGGGCACAAAAAGCAGGGTTTCGACCGAATCGAAAAGTGAATGGAATTTTTCCAACTTGCCTCCCTTTTCAAAATTCGGTTTTATTTTGTTGAGATAATTTCTAAGACCTTTCATTCAAATCTCTGTTTTAAAAATATCGGTTCTTTACTAACTCATTTCCTTCACCATCAAATCCAATCCTTTTCTTACAATGGACTGGATTTCGGTTTTAGAAGTATCGATAAACTCGCACAATGCAAAATCTTCTTCTGTTACTTCGTAAATTCCCAATTGCTCCATCAAATCGATGTCTTCGATGATGATGGCTTTAAGCAATTGCATTGGTAATATGTTGAAGGGGAATACTTTTTCGAAGTTACCTGTAATCATTAGTGCACGGTGGCCACCTTTTATGTTGGTATCGACGATGTATTCCTTATTGGGTGTGAGCCACGAGAAGAATGTGTGCGAGAAGCTGAATTTGTTGAAACCTGGAGCAATCCATCCCATGAATTCGTAATGGTTACCTTCCGGAATTACGGTAATCTGTGGTTCATAGTAACCAAGGAAATCATCCGAATCGAGGAGGCTTCCTGTCAGCACATTGCCACCAATTATTCGCACGTTACTTCCTTTTACATTGTTCGCAAGAATTGTAGAAAGATGTGCTCCCGAAACCATTTTAAAATAACCGGTGTTTTTCACTTCCGAACCGGTTAATGCTATTATTCTTGTGGCATCGTAGCGACCTTCTGTAAATAGGTGGCCAATGGCTACAACCTGCTGTGGGTCGAGGGTCCATACCACTTCGCCTTTGTTTATAGGGTCGAGTTTATGGATATGGGTGCCTACATTGCCTGCAGGGTGAGGGCCCTGGTAAGATGTAAGTACGAGATTTTGTGCGCCGGTAAATGCTGCGCAGGTTTCGGCTTTGGCATCTACTCCCAGGTGAATTTTGCCATCGGTGAGTTTCGAAAGAATATCAATACCTGCCTGAAATTCTCTTTCGAGGCCCTTCATGATGAAGTTGTAATCGACACCAAGCGGGGCACTGTCCATTCCGGAAATAAAAATGGATTTTGGTTTATCCTGAGGGCGAGCTATAATTCCGTATGGCCTCATTTTCAGCGATGGCCATAACCCACTTTTCAGTAAGTTTTCAACTATTGTTTCTCTGTTCAAACTGTTTGCTGCTCCACGGGTAAAACTTTTGTATTGCCCTTTTCCGTCTGGTTCAACCGTAATGGAAAGAATTTTCCTGCGGTCGCCCCTTAAAATTTCTTTTACTGTTCCGCTAACCGGAGAAGTAAAAAGAATTTCGGGTTTGACTTTGTCGCAAAAAAGCGGGCTGCCAGCTTTTACTTCATCACCTTCTTTTACGAGTAGTTTTGGAACCACCCCAATAAAATCAGAGGGTTTAAGGGCATACAACGCAGCCGTCGGAATATTGGCCATTGTCTTGCCAGCTTTACCGGCAAGATTGATTCGAAGCCCCTTTTTAATCTTTATTACTTTTGACATGCTTGATAAAGCTTTTAGAGGTGCAAAAATAAGTAAAATTCACAGTATACCAACTTTCCGAATCATTAGTTCAGGTTTGCAATTTGATGCTAAAAGCGAGATTCAGGAATTACTTTTTATTCCTCATAAACCCTTAAAACCAACAGATGTTTAGCAAAGGGCTTTATTTTTTTTAATTTGCACTAATTTTTAGAATAGATCAGCGTTTTAGAAGGTAAAATACCCTATGAGAATATTTGTTTTTTTGATATTGCTACTGGTTTTTCCTGGTTCCTCATTAAAGGCCCAGACTCTAAGCCATGTTTCCGGAATACCTGAGGTGCATCATTCCTCTATAGGCAATGTGGTCTTTCATCCAATTGGCAGTCCTTTGTCTTTTCCAGCGATCAATTTGTACGATGCGCAAGCTTTGTTGCTGCAGTTCGATCTGCTGACCACTGAAAGCGAAGCTTTGCGGTATGAAATCGATCTTTGCCTTGCCGACTGGAGTTTATCTGCCCTCGATTATTCGGAGTTCATAGCTGGTTTCGAAGAAAACACAATGGATGTATACTCCGCTTCATTCAATACCACTTTAGATTATCTGCAATACAGGCTTCAATTGCCCAATGAGGAGGTGCATTTCAGACTAAGTGGAAATTATTTAATTACTGTGTTCAACAGCAAGGATGAAGTTCTTCTTCAACGCCGGTTTGTGGTATATGAGTCGGGGGCCGGTCTTACTGTGAATCTCGATAAACTTTTGGCAGAACCCTATTCCGGCATTCAGGCAATAGAAGTGAAGGTGAACCCTCAATCGCTTTCCTTCAATCAGCTTGCCGGTAACATGAAATTGGCTGTGATGCAGAATGCGAACTGGTACAACCTCCGGTACCTTGAGAATTACCATATCGACGATCAACAGGGTTTTCTCTACACCTCCCGCCAGGAACTAAAATTCGAAGGCTTAAATGAGTTTAGATACTTCGACACCAAATCGCTGCGCACTCCTTCGGCCAGCATGGCAGGTATCGAATACAAGCCGCCCTTTTACAACGTGTATTTAAAGACCGATGGTTTGCGAGGGCAAGAGGGGTATTTTGCAAAAGTCGATTTCGATGGTAATTTTTATATCTGGAATCAGGAATCGCACGACGACGAAATGCTCGATGCCGACTATGCCTGGGTGCATTTTACACTCGAAACAGGCTATCCCTTTCCTGCAGAAGTATATGTCGATGGCAGTTTTAGTTTGTGGCAATACGATCGAAACAACATGACCTACAACAGCGAAAGAGGTATTTATGAACTAAACCTTTTGCTTAAACAGGGAATTTACAACTACCGATATGTTACCAAAGAATACAACAATCAACTGGTGTATTCCGATTTGACCGAGGGTAACCACTACGAAACGGGCAACAGCTATCAGGCTTTTCTGTATTACCGCCAACCCGGGGAAAGGAATGACAGGTTAGTAGGCTATGGTCTCTTATCGACAGGAATGGAAATAAAGGAGTATGATAAAAACGAAGACAACAACCTTATAAAACAAATACTTGAGCAGAAGAAAAAGCAGGAGGGGTTTGAATAAATTATTTTGAGGTACCAATACATTGCATAATCGCAGGAAACCAGCAGCTAAAATACCTTGTTGATGAGGGTTATATTTCTATTTTTATTCCGTATTTAATTATTTGATTAACAATAGGCTGGTTATAATTGAATTCATCCTTAGAAAAAGCATGTGGTTCAATTATGGTCTCTTCTCCCTTTCTATTTAACATCAATTGCACATCCGTATCAAATGTGTGAATCACGTTTTCTTTAAGCACAATAGCAATATCAATATCACTATTTTCATGTTGATTGCCATTGGCAAACGAACCAAACAAATAAGCATCAGAAAATCCAATATTTGAATTTTTAAGTCTATTTAAATATTCTCTACTTATCCTTAAAGCATCGTTTTTATCCATAATCTACAGTCTTTTATTTTATCAATCCATTCAGATGTGAAGCTATCTGTACACAGTCTATGAAAACTTTGTTTATAATCATCATACCTGGCATTTATATTAAATCTTGAAATGCTATCAAGCAAAATTTGTTGGTTATTATCCAAATTATTATTTGACTTTTCATACAACCTCCTTAAGTCATGAATCAAAGGAGGAAACTCTTCATTGCATTTGACAAATAAAGCTTTAAGGAGTTTTTCAATCACAAGATGCCCCATAAAGAGAGCCCAGCTGTTGTTTTGAGTATTGTATAAATCCATCATTGTTTTAAAGTCCTTATCAGAACTCTCAATCCAATGATTAATTATTCGTTCTTTGTCAAATAGATCATCCATATAATATTGATATTCAAAGTAATCTAGGTAAAGATACGAAATTTTTCATATGAACAGTTTATCGACGCTTTGCCGATTTTTTAATGTCCGCTAACATTGTGACACCTTATGCCCATAAACAAAAAGAGCAGGTTTTCAGGCCTGCTCTTTTTTTCGTCAATCAATTATTCATTCATTATCAAGGAATGGATAGCGGTAATCAACCGGAGAAACAAAGGTTTCCTTTATTGACCGTGGCGATACCCAGCGCATCAGGTTTACGAGCGAACCTGCTTTATCGTTGGTGCCAGAACCTCTTGCACCTCCAAACGGTTGTTGGCTTACCACGGCGCCAGTAGGTTTATCGTTAATGTAAAAGTTACCTGCTGCAAAGCGCAGTTTATCCTGTGCGGTGATGATGGCCTCGCGGTCTTTGGCAAATATTGCTCCGGTTAAGGCGTAGATAGAAGTTTTATCGCACAATTCGAGGGTTTCTTCGAATTTGTCGCCATCGTATACATAAATGGTCAGTATCGGTCCAAAGAGCTCTTCTTCCATGCTAAAGAACTTCGGATTCGTCGTGAGTATCACTGTGGGTTCAATAAAATAACCCACAGTCATATCGTATTTACCACCCATAATCACTTCGGCATCAGAAGCCGAACGGGCTTTATCAATCGAAGCACTTAGTTTTTTAAAGGCACTTTCGTCGATAACAGCATTGATAAAATTGCCAAAATCTTCCGGACCACCCATTTTCATCGAGCTCAATTGTTTCTGAAGTATGCTTCTTACTTCGTTCCATATTTCTTTTGGAATATAAGCCCTGCTTGCCGCCGAACATTTCTGCCCCTGGTATTCAAATGCACCCCTTGCCAGTGCGGTAGCTACTTCGGCCGGCACGGCACTCTTGTGGGCAAACACAAAGTCTTTTCCTCCGGTTTCGCCCACAATGCGCGGGTACGATTTATAAATCTGAATGTTTTTACCAATTTTTTCCCAGATACTATGAAAAACTCCGGTGGAACCTGTAAAGTGGAAACCGGCAAAATCGGGGTGGCTCATCACTACTTCGGCAGCGGCAGGCCCTGCCGCGAAAACCAGGTTTATAACCCCATCGGGCAGTCCTGCCCGTTGAAGCACTTCCATAATAACAGCTGCTGAATAGATTTGTGTTTTCGATGGTTTCCAAACCACCGTATTGCCCATCATAGCCGGAGAAGTCTGAAGGTTGCCGGCAATGGCTGTAAAATTAAAAGGTGTAAGCGCAAACACAAAACCTTCCAGCGGGCGCCATTCGGTGCGGTTCCAGTTGTTGGGCACCGAACGTGGCTGCATTTCATAAATCTGCTCCATAAACTTTACGTTGAAGCGGTAAAAATCTACGAGTTCGCATGCCGAATCAATTTCCGCCTGGTAAGCATTTTTCGATTGCCCCAACATGGTGGCTGCATTCATTTTTGCCCTGTAAGGTCCGGCCAGCAAGTCTGCTGCTTTTAAAAAGATAGCAGCTCTGTGCTGCCAGGGCATATTCATCCATTTGTCTTTAGCTCTCAAAGCTGCATCGATGGCCATTTTCACATGGCTTTCGTCTCCCTGATGGTAATAACCTAGTGTATGATGAATATCGTGAGGGGGGCAGATACGATGCTTGTTGTTGGTTCTTATCTCCTTGCCGTCAATTACCATAGGGATATCGACTTCTTTCGACCTCCATTCTTTTAGGGCAGCCTTTAATGCAGCACGCTCGGCGGTGCCAGGGGCATAGGTCAGAACAGTTTCGTTAACCGGATTCGGAATCAGATATCGTCCGTTGCTCATAGTTTATTTGTTTTGCGTTAAAAATAGATCAACACCCAGGGCTAAAAAATGACATTTCTTACACGACTTTAGGGGTTTGCATGATTTAAATCACGAATCGTGTAAGTTCCATGTCAATAACTTTTAAGGTATACCAGCAAGGAGAGAAAAACACTTAACTAATTTTACAGCATGAAACTGCAATTTGTAAAATCCTTTCTCGAAGGCCCCGGAAAGAAATGGGCTGTCAGGCTTAAGAATAAGTACATGATTGCGATTATAGCCTTTGTGTTTTGGGTGAGTTTTTTCGATCAGAACAACCTCATGGAACGCATCCAGATCAAACGTGAGTTAATGCGCATGGATAACGAAAGGGAATATTATCTCGAAAAAATTCAGCACGATGCAGCTCGTTTGAAAGAGCTAAAAACCAATACACAAAATCTTGAG
Source organism: Bacteroidota bacterium (assembly GCA_016699695.1). Classification (NCBI taxonomy): domain Bacteria; kingdom Pseudomonadati; phylum Bacteroidota; species Bacteroidota bacterium. The sequence continues at coordinate 1,054,545 of CP065006.1, read as the reverse complement.
AAATTTGCGCGCGAACAATACCTGATGAAACGCGACGACGAAGATGTATTTGTGATTGTTTACGACTAAATTCGTGAGTATTTCCTAATTATTCCCTAGCGTCCAATTTGCGGTAGGCGTCGAGTAGTAAGAATACATCCCTTTCTTTCGTGTTCAATTGTTTTGATGCCGCCTTGCAAATTTCTACTGGGGGATAAAAACTCTGACGGACATAATTCAGGTACTTTACTACCATCAATCCATCGAACCAGACAAACAAACGCTTTAAGAAAGTTTCGATTGAAGCACTGTTTTTTCTGGCCTCTTCCACTTTTGAAATTAGTTCAGTATGTTGAAGGAAATTTTGAACCGATTCTGGAAGGGATTTGACTATGCTCTGCATTTCATTCACTCCATCGTACATTTTCTCAAAACTTTGAAAAAGGGGTTTCAGGTCTCTGAAGGAATCAGGGTGGTAGGTATAATAAAGTTGATCTTTATCTTCAAGAATTTTTTGTATAGCAGGGCCTGTGCCAAAAGGTACTCGCCAGGATGGGCGCGGTGAGGGTTGAATTTGTACTTGCGGTAAGAATTGGGTGGGGGCTACAGGCATCACTTTTTGTAAAAAATAAAAATCCTCTCCGGCCTTACGGCGACTCATTCCACCTGCTTTGATGTAGGTGCTGGCTTTTACAGCAAAACACGACCCCAGGGTATAATGATAAAAAGGGAAAGCTATTTTTTGCAGCTGGCTTTTGTAGTAGCGCAGGTGCAATTCGTATTGCGCCGCAGCATGATATACCATTGAAGGAAATTCTTCCCCCACAACAGGGTGGCAGGGATTAAAGATGAAACAGGCTGTTTGAGGGTTTAAGGTCTCCTGCTCATGAATTCTGGTAAAATAGTTAACCGGAACTTTCGTGTCGGCATCGAGCGAAAGTATGATCCCGTTCTCCTGACCGGCCTGCAAAAACCGATGGCAGGCTTCATCCATAAGTATTTTTCTGGCCAGGCCTGCACCTGCATGTTTATCAGGCAGGTTTTTTGCGAGCATCGGAATAAACCGTAACGATTCGAAGCTATTTTTATCTGCCCATTCCCTGAGTAAATCGAAATCCTTTTGATTCTCTACCTTCAACACATCTAATGTACCCTGCGCATAATTTATTAAAATAAAAACCTCTGTATGCACAACCGGAAGGTGGCAGCTTTTAATTGAATCCAGAGTCTTGCAAAGGTCTGGTTCGCAAAAGGCAGGTATAACGACAATATACTTCAAGAGTCCCGTGGGATTCGGGACTTCTGACAGATCAAGTTTTAAAAACTGATGTTTTTCAAGATATTTTTGCGCTGGTCCCACCTGGGGGAGGCTTATTTTTCTAATGTGGCAGCATATTCAGCATTCAGCCCTGTTATCACTGCCTCGGTAATGTTCAATTGATCGTTGGCATACAATACATTGCCACCAAAAGTAGTTCCGAGTACAAATTGAAAGTGTTGTTCGCTTTCGAGACTTTTTAAATACTCCATAATTGAATTAAGCACCTTACGTTGGGCCACTTGCTCTTTTTCTGCCAGTTCGTATTGCATCGTTTGCTGCAATTGCATCAACGACTGTTGTTCTGCCTGCAGGTTTTGTTCAATCGATGCGGCTTCGCTGCGGGTAACCAGTCCTTTATTGGCTTTATTCTGGTAATCGTTTACGCTGGCCTCGAACTTACGCTGCTTGGTTTGCAGTTCAGCATCTTTTGTGCTAAGGGTATTTTGCAAATCGGCCATCACATCTTTGTACATGTTATAATTTGCAAGAACCGAATCGATGTTGATATACACAATGCCTCCCGAACCATTGCTGGCAGCCATGGTAGAGTCGCTCAGGGCAATTTTATGGTTCTGGCTTTTTCCTGTGCTGAAATGTAAAAAATACAATACAGCTACCGACAGGATTAACACAACATTAAGAATGATAGGTGCTTTTTTCACGAGTATAGGTTTTAATTTTGTTTGCGGCTACAAAAATATAATTTTCGGGTCACGATAAAAGGGCTTGCACGGAATAAAAGAGATTTTGTGTCACACAACTTCGAAATAAATGAGAAGTGAGACAGATTAGCTTATACTATAACTAATCATTATTTCTAGAATTGCGGGCAGGGCACTGCTGTCTTAGACACACGTTTTGGCAGCAAAAATTTATAGGCCAGTGAGATCTCATGTGAACCTCTGGTGTAGGGCAGCAAGCTCGAAATAGTAAAATCGTAGCTGTATCCAACGTTCACACTTCGGGTTTTTATGCCAGCCAGAAAAATTATTGCATCGCCCACCTCTGAATTAAATCCGGGTATTCCTCTATACCATATACCCAGTACAATTGGGTGGTTGTACCAATAAATACCCAAATCGAGCTGCTTTACCGCTTCCTGTTGTTTGTATAAAAAAGCAAAAGTCATCACATCGTCGCTGGGCTTTAGCAATTTACCTCTACGGCGTAAATCGATACCACCATAAACCGAGATTTTATAGGGTATCACAGCTTCGGTAGAATAGAGCGAAACATTGGGACTTAAAAGGTGGTCGACTGTGGCACCTAACCAGAAACCTTGTGTGTAAGTAATCAATGAAGCTCCTGCATCGATGTCGCGCGCACTTTGCAGGGCAGGTGGTGGTGTCGAGCCTGGATTGTCAGGTCGGTCTATCTGGTCAATAAAAGTAACATCACCAAAAATACCATGTTCGAGGTAGGAAAAGGAGATACCCGGGCGTATGTGCCAGATGTTAAAAACCTGCACATTGTAAGAATAGTGCAATCCTGTCTGAAGGCTGCCCAGCTTGCTTGTTCCAGCCACATCCTGCAAAAAGTTTATTCCAATTCCGCTGTTGAATGTACTGAAATAGTGATCGTACGAAGCACTGTAGGTAATAAACTTCGAAGGCTGATCGTACCATTGATTGCGGTACTGCGCAGTAATTCTGCTGCCTTCCACAGCCCCTGCAAAGGATGGCCCCAGGTAAAGCGGATTGGCATAAAACTGCGAAAAGTGTGGGTCCTGTGCCCTTAAACCAGCCGCATTGCCTATAAGTAGAATGATAAGAATATACTTTTTCAAAGGTTCAATCTAAAAACTTCCTTTTACGCCAGTTTTGGCATAAGGTTTAAATTCGAACTAAAATAATTTAAAAGTGAATGGGAGGGTTTAAATTTTATGAACAATTGATTTAAACCCTCCCCAATCAGAATGAATTATTATTGAGGTGCAGCTTCGTCTTTTCCATGAATCAGTGTTACATCACCACTCATGTCATAAGCCTGGCCATTGGCATACCTTCCTCTCACGCGCCAGATGTATACGTCTTGTTTGGCAGGGATGCCATCCACGTAACCATTCCAGCCTTGGTTTACATTTTTACTTTCAAATACCCTTACTCCCCAGCGGTTGTATATTTCGAGATGATATTCTTCCACACCGCCACTAAGTGGGAAAAAGACATATTTATTACGCCCACGGGTATCGTATTCATCGGCAGGCCCATCGGGACTTACCAGAAAGGCTGTTGGATATTGCAGGTATCCTTCGGCAAGTACGATTATTGGGGTCGGATGTAAAAGCGTATCGAGGCATCCTACACCTGATTCGGCAATCAGACCTACATAGTATTCGCCAACTTCGGTGTAATACCACGATGGATCTCTTTCCTCTGAATCGGGCATGCCACCCAGATTGCGTTCGGAATCGAAATACCAGCGGTACGAAGTAGCATAGGTCGATTGGTTAAAGAAGTTAATCCAATCATAGCCTTTGGTCTGGCTCGAGTCGAATACCACCGAATCGTTAAAGAAAAATGCGGCCTCTGGTTTGGGGTCAACCTGTATTATTTTATAATCCCAGTTGGTACCACCTTCACCATGCACCACCAGTTTTACAGTATAAGTTCCCGGATTCAGGAATGTATACGATGGGGTTGGTTCGGTCGATGTTTCGCCCTCTATTCCAAATTCCCACTGATAATCGTTTTCGTCGATGTATTTAGTGGTGGCGCTAAAATCTACCGTAAATGGCTGGCATCCTGAAAGATCTTCGGCCAGGTCTATTTGTGGCAGCGGCGGGTAGATAATTACATCGTGCAAAACAGTATCGCGGCATTCGGGGTTCGCATTGTTCCAGGCCACAAGACGAACAGGAATAATGTTGTCATTTTCGTTCTGGCCCCAGAAGAAAGCGCCATAATTGTATACAAATTGGCCTAAACTCTGGTTATCGAAATTACCATCGCCGTAATTCCATTCATAATTCCAGTTGTCCTGGAAAGGTGTTTCGTTAAAGAAAGTAATGGGTGTCTGGTCGGCTGCAGTTCCATAATCGGCCGGCAATGGGCTGGGTATGTACTCAGCGATGGGCGAAGGAAATACAGTTACCTGTTTGGTGGTATCGGCCGAACACTCATAAAACGACAAGGCTGAGAAGCGTACGTCGTATGTTTTGTTATCCGGTGTTTCGTTCACAAAGCGGTAAACAGGGTCTTTGATAGTACTAAAAGCTCTTCCGTCGATGTACCAGATCATCTGCAGTACATTGCTTGTATCGCCAATAAAGCTAACTTCGAGGGGGCTGCAACCCTGGTTAACAGTGTAGGCAAAATCGACATTTACATCCGGGTAAACCGATACAGGTTTTACTAGGGTATCGGAACAGGCTTTGTCGGAACGCACAATCAAGGTAATAGGTTTATCAATCAATGCACTGGTACTGTTGCTGAATGTGTGCGAAGGGCTTTGTTCTGTGCTGGCAGCTTCTCCGGCAAAATCCCAGTTGTAAGTCAGGTTCGATCCCATGGAATTATCTACCATTTGCGCCAAAAATGGTGGGCATGCCACCGAAACCGGAAAGTAAAAATCGGCATTGGGTTTGGCATAAATGGTAACCTGTTTGGTAAGCGTATCGAAACAGTTATAGTTCGAGGTAGCTGTTAATTTCACACTGTAAGTCTGGTCGATTATCGGATTAAAGTTATTGTACAAGTGCACCGGACTGGTTTCAATGCTGCTCGATCCATCTCCGAAAACCCAGTTGGCCCGGTTGGCGTTTACCGAATTGTTGGTAAAGACCGTATTATGCGGGAAACATATGGCTGTAAAGTCGGGATCGAAGGCAGCGGTTACTTTTGGGTACACGGTAACTGTGTCGCGCCAAGTCGAAGCGCAGTTGTGTTTGTTGAATACCGTCAGGCTTATTTCTTTTTCTAAGGGAACTGAACTGGTGAGGTTTTCAAACACATGGTAAAAACGGTTGGTGGTAACATTGCTGGTATCTTCGCCATTGAAATCCCAGTGACGGTATGAGATTCCACCATTGGTGTATGTCTGATCGATCCTAACACTGTCGTTCGAACAGATGGAGGAAGGGGCCACTGAAAAAAACGCATCGACCAGCGAGTGGATATAAATCTGCTGTGCAGCAGTATCGCGGCAACCATATTGGCTCCGTCCATAAAGGAAAACGGTAAAGCTGGTGTCGTAATTCTGATAATTGTTTTGAGTAAGTGTTGGCGGATTGTCGTTCGAACTATAAAAATTCTCATCGATGTACCAGGCAAAGCTGGTCCCGGGTATCAGGTTGGTAGTGTTGGAGATTGTCGAAACCAACGGCTGACAACCAATGGTGTCGCTCATCAGAATACCTGCCTCTAGTTCGGGATAAACAGTTACTGTAATCTGGTGGGTATCGGCGCAGGCCAGGTGGGCTGCATCGGCTGCTCCGGCTGCTACTAGTTCAACCACATAAGGTCTTACAGTTTCGTCCTGTTCCACATAGGCCGGTACTATGGGTTCAAAATCGGTGCTGGTGGTGCTGTTTCCAAAATCCCAGTGAAACACTTGTGCCCCTGCCGACGAAAGATTCTCGGGACGAATGGTAAAGGGAGAACAACTATCGGCTACCGGCAGGCTGAATTCGGCATCGATAAATGCAAAAACCTCTACCGGACGAGTAACAACACTGTCGCAGCCCAAAAGGTTACGGGCTCTGAGCTGCACAATATAAGTAGTGTCGGAGTCGGTTACGTTATTAAATAATTTATCGAAATTAACTGCGGTGGTGGTCGACGAAGAGTTGTCGCCAAAATCCCAGGTGTAGGTCAAACTTCCTCCGGTTGAAAGGTTCTGAAGTCCAACATTTAAAGGGGCACAGCCTACACTGTCTGAAGTAAAATCGAAATTGGCCACTACCTGAGGAAATAAGAGCAGGGGCCTTGTAATGCTGTCGAAGCATAATTCAGGGTTCCGAACCACCAGCTTAATCATAATGGTGGTGTCGGTATTCGAGTAGGGGTTTATAAAAGTACGGTTTATGGTTGGGTTGTTGTCTATCACTGGCGTACCGGTTCCAAAATCCCATTGATTAACTTGCGAGCGCACACTGGTGTTGGTGATTAAGGTAGGCAGAGGAGAGCAATTGTTTTGGAAGCTTAGCCCAAAGTCGGCCTTAATGTATGGGTGCACTGTGATGTTGGTATCCATTTCATCCGAACAGAAATAGCTCGAAACAGCTCTTAACCTCACATTGTACACAGTATCCATGTTGGAGCGGTTGAAAAAGATCTTGGTATACGGAATTCCTGTGGTATCCTGACTGAAAGTGCTGTTACCAAAATCCCAGTCGTAAAAAAGTTTGTAACCAAAGGAGTTGTTGGTAAACACGATAGGCACCGAGTCGCAAACTACACTTTCGCTAACAGTAAAATCAGCAATTACATCAGGGTAAGCGATGAGTCTTCGGGTTGGAGCGGTATCGGAACACCCCATGCGATTCATCCCTACCAGGTTTACCCAAAGAGTATCGGGCCCTGCTGCAGTGGATGTATCGTAGTGGGTGATGGTTCTTGAAATATTTGAGGTTGTTTGAAAAGTACTATCGCCATAATGGTAATCGATATGCCACCAGAGGGTATCTGCACCCACCGATGCACCCGGGTTTAGCACCGACACAAGGGGTGAACACGATTCGGTGTTGGCGACCGCCAGGTTCACTGCAATGCGAGGGTGCACGGTAATATTTTGTCGCGCTGTATCGGTACATCCAAAGGGCGAAATAGTTACCAGTCTCACAGGGAAAATCACATTGTCGGGTGTATAATTGGTGTAGTTTTTCGTGGGTATACTGTCGAAGGACTGCGAATAGTCGCCAAAATCCCAATAATAACTGTTAGTATCGAGGTTACCCGACGAGGTATTGGCAAAACTCACCAGCAGTGGGTGACAGCCAATGGTATCGCTCGGAATAAAACCAGCCTCTATTTGTGGCAATACCTTAATGTCTTTAGTCTGTTTACTGGGGCATGAGTTAAAGGGACCTTTTACAACCAGCTCTACTTTATGTAGCTGTATCGAGTCGGTATGATTTTCAGGCAGAAGCAAATCGAAGCTGCGGGGTATTGTGTCCTGGTTTATTTGATAGGCACTTCCCACGGCGGGTTTTACTGTCCATACCTGGTTCACACCATATACGGTATCCGATTGGTTGTTAAGGGTAGGTGCAAAAGGAGAACAACCAATATCCGATGAAAAGGAGAAACTCGCCGAAGTGTTGTTCATAACAAGTATCTGAACCGGCAGGGTGTCCCTCGACTGGCATTCGCCGGTAACAACAACATTGAAGTTAAATATACCGGTTGTATCGGGCGTAAAATAGGGAGCTGCAATGGTATCGTAATCGAGTTGATTCACAAGAAGAGGGTCGTAGGGGGCATACCAACGGTATGAAGTTCCACCGCCGGCTACTATCTGAATAGGATCCAGGCCGCAAAAGATTCCGGAATTACCCTGGGTAAACCCCCCGATACCTGCGCCGGCATCGCTGGCAGCAAAATCGGAAAAGTACCCATAGCGGCAACCAGGACTGTTGATGGCCTGCATGGTGCCCAAATGAAAGCGTGCCAGGTTGTTTTCTACCCGAATGGTTTGTCCGTCGGTAACAGCATTGTAATAGGCACCCCCTCCGGCTTTGGTACGGTCGTATACCGCAAAAGCAGAGTCCATAATGTAGGTAAAGTGATTGGGGTTCATGGTCTGTACCGGCCCACCATTGATGGAATAGGTGAAATTATGAATGGCCTGGTTGCGGGTAGGGCTGCCTGTAAGGGTATCGTTGCGAACCATCAGGTTATGGAAATACCGCCAGCCGGTAGCCGGTGTTCGTTTCACTGTGACTGAGTGAGATCCGGTACATCGGTCAATGGGGGGTAAGATGGCACCTCCAAGTTCACGGGCTGCAGTAGTTATTGGGTTTGTAGAGAAACCAGAAACATGGTTTAGGTAAATGGGTTTTGTGGCCCTTACATGGGTTACATAGGGTGGAACCGTTTTTGTGATTACCCGGTCAAAATAGGCCCCGGCATTTAATCCGGCAGCTACCAGCACGCCATCGATATAGATATCAGTGCCGTTTTGGGTTGGGGTAATGAAGATGGCTTCCCCGTCTTTGAGGTTTGCAGGGGCATCTTGTACCCAGCCATGCAGCACCACGTATTCAAGCCCAACCAATGAGGTGGGCACAATCTGGTCGGCAAAGATATCCCAGTTACCCGCGCCATCGTCTATCTGCATCGAGTCGTCGAATATCAGGATGGTCACATCGTTGTTCGAGGTGACGCGTATACCGTGAATGTGTTGCGCCGGGGCTTGGCCTTGTGCCTTTAAAGCAATGGATTGACCTTTGTTGAGGATTACTGAAAAAGGAGTGGTGCCATGAAAATCCAGGTTGTTTCCGTTGGGGTTGATGTTCACGGTAGTATTGTCCTTTGTGGCTACTATTGTAAACCCACTAAAACAGTCATTTGGGTTTGGAGCACTGTAAAAGTGATTCTTGTATTTGCGTTGTGTCGAAACCCAGAAATCTTTGCCCAGGGCATTATGGGCTTTAAGGGCAATAATGTCGGAGTTGGGCAGAGCTGATGGTTCGTAATAGGCAGTAATCTCGCCAGGGTATGCCGAAATTAAGAAACCTTTATTTTGAATAAAATCGGGAGCTGCAGCGGCACGGGCATAGGTTTCGATACTGGGTACGGTTAAGTTATTGATGGCCGGATTGGCATCTAATCTGATTTCCTGCGTTTGTTGCTGAGCCAGGTTAAAAGTATAGGGTATAAAAGTAGGATCGGCAGGCCGCGAAATGGTGACCGTGGTGTTATACATCGCAGTAATATGCAGCCTTAGGGGGATGCTGTTGTTGGCGTGCGACTGAGAAATATCGGGTGCAGCAAACCAAAACTGGGTTCCAATTTGCCCCCTGGTAAGAGGAGCAATCAGAAGAAAGATTATTATAAAAACCTGTGATAAACGCATGGTGTTAATAGTTTAGTGCCCTAAATATACGCAAATATGAAAGTAAAGGTTTTTTTTGCATGTAGTTTTAATAACAAGATGCTAACTTTATATGTGCTTAGCTCGTAGAAAAAAACATTTGGCTGTGAATTATTGTTACAGAAAGTTATGTTTTAAAGAATGGAAATAAGAAACTACTTATACTATTAGGCAAACCATGAAACACTTAACCACTTTATTGTTTTTATTTATAAGTATAATTTCTGCCTATCCGCAGGAGTTGTTTTACCTGGTTGAGGACTGGGAAGACCCTGCCCTAATAAGCCGTTGGACCCAAAGTCCTATAAAAATTGACCCGCAGTGGGAATTTACCTATGGGGGGCAATCGGGTGCTGGTGAAACGAACCCCGAAATACCCGTGCAGGGCAACTACAATGCAGGTTTATACTGGGGTAATATAACCAGAGATACCATTATGCTCATTTCTCCGAAGCTTGAGCTGGCTGGTGCGCAAAAACCAACGCTTCGATTCTTTCATTGCCAGTATACAAGCTTTTTTGGTCCGGATATTCTAAAATTGTTTTTTCGGCAAAGCGAAGCTTTTCCATGGACTCTTATCAGAAATTATACAGGGGAAATTAATAATTGGGAAGAAGATATCTTTGATATCAAGAATCTCAACCCCGCTTATTTAACCGACGAATTTCAGTTTGCTTTTCAGGGCATCGTGGGCAATGGCTATGGGGTGTATGTCGATAGTGTGACAATACGCGAAGATACGGTGGTGAATAAGTACGTAAAACGGACAACCTACAAATCTCTCGATTACGAGGTAATCCCTGCCGGGGCTACGGATGTGCCACTCGAAGAAATTGTAATTAGAATACTGGGGAACGAAGGAAATGCCATTCTCGATTCGCTCACCATCGTGCCCACAGGACCAGGAGTTAGCGAGCTTGAGCCCAACAGTTTTAAGCTATTCTATTCTGTAGGTAATACTTTTGCACCCTTTGTGGCCGATACTTCTACCTTAATTGCTACTGCCAGTCTGGTTGCCGGCCAGATAGTGTTTTCCAACATGAATCGCTACCTCGATATAGGCGACAACCACTTGTGGTTTACAGCCAGTTTCAAAAATACGTTGCAGGGCCAAACCACAGTGCGGTTTCAGATTCCGGCCTATGGAATCAATGTCAACGACACTCTGTTCCCTGCTTCGAATCAACTTTTAACCGAAACCCATCTCGTAAAAGAGTCCATATTTTACGACAATTTTGAAACAGGTGCACCTGATTGGACCCTGCAAAGTAATTTCGAAGTAGGCTGGCCGGATGGCAATTTCATAGGATCTTACAACAATCCCGAATCGCCCTTTAATGGCACCAACATTCTGGCTACCGATTTGGATGGTTCCTACACGCTTGGCATTGACGCTGGAACGGCCTACTATGCCTACTCACCTATTCTCAACTTAAAATATTATGTCAGGCCTTCGATTTACATGCATTCTTATACCAATATTAATGGAGTCGATCAGGGCAGAATGGATATTTCGGTCGACAGTGGTGCCACCTGGCATAACGTATGGCAGAGTAGTTTTTCTGAAAACAGCTCGTTTTGGCGCGAGATTTATAACCAATCAATCGATTCGATAGCCAACCGCCAGGAAACATTTCAGTTCAGGGTAGGAATAGCAGAATCTATTGGCAGTTCACCCTATCCGGGTTTTGGCATTGATAACTTTGCCATCGTTGCCGAAAAACTTTATACCGATGTGGGCGTTACCCGCATTATTACCCCTTATAGCGATTGCCTCGACTGTGGAAACGATACGGTTAGGGCATGGTTCAGGAATTACGCCGATGGCGATGCGCCCAATGAGATTCCGGTTTATTTTGCCCTTTGGGGCCCCGATACTATTCGTGTGTACGACACCATTTATGGGGGTATCGCAAAGGATGATAGTGTAGAGTTTGTGTTCACCCGTTTGGCCGATTTTCCGATAGGTGATTTTTATACCCATTTTACGGTGGGCGTTAACCTTACCGGCGATCAGGACCCTGTGAACGATACCTTGATCAAATCACTGGTAATACAGAACAATTACGAACCCGTCCATTTCGAAAATTTCGAATACAAGGGAGGTATCTGGCTGAGTAAAGAAGGATCGACCTGGCAGGCTACCGAGATGCTTGGAACCATCACTACCGATCCGGCCTCGCCTGTTATGTGGGTACTCTCGCCCACGGGTAACTACGCGAATGATGATACATCGTGGGTCAGCAGTGGTTGTTACGATTTAAGTAATGTAACACGCAATATTCTTCAATTTAAAGTGTGGACCGATTCGGAGAATGAACGCGACGGCGGCCGTCTCGAATATTCGAAAGACGATGGTGCAAACTGGCAAACACTTACTGATCCTGTTTATGGCAATGGATGGGGATGGATGCCCGATACAGTATGGGCACTCCAATCTCGCGGGTGGACCGGCACATACGAATGGCGAACAGCAAAAGCTCTTCTGCCGCTCGATATCGATACCATCGAGAAAGCACGCTTCAGGGTATTCTATCGTTCCGATGCTGCGAACACGCAAGCCCAGGGCTTTGCTTTCGACGATTTATCCATCTTCCCTGCTCCGCATGATATTGGTGTCACATCCATACTGGCTCCATACGATGCCTGTCAGGGTGCGAATGCCACTACAGTATCTGTGAGGGTGCGGAACTTTGGTTACAATGCCCTGCATACCAACGATACCATTATAGTTGGTGTCGATTTTGAAAGCGTGCCCTTTATCGATACCCTCTTGTTAAGTTCCGACCTGTTGCCGGGCGATTCGGTTGACCTTGTAATAAATACCGATATCGACATTGCTGCCGCAGGAAGCTATAACTTAAGTGCGTATACTTTAATTGAAAGTGACCCCTTCTATTACCTTGCCAACAACGATACGGCACACTATTCTTTTACAGTGTGGCCCAACCCGATAATTAACCTTGCCGATACGCTTGGTTCGCGTCAGCCTGATACCTTAACAGTGGTACCGGAATATGTAGACTGGGTACCGGGTTATACTTACCTTTGGGATCCTGGTGCTGTAACCGATAGTATTTACGATGTATCATTACATGGTTTTGGCGACACAATCTATAAAGTCTTGGTTACTGAACCTCTGCATGGTTGTCAGACACTAGATAGTGCTCTTGTATACCTTCTATACTCTGATGTGGGTGTTGATAGCATTTTGTCACCATCTTCCACATGTGAGTTAACAAATTCTGAATTTATTCAGGTTCGAATACGAAACTTTGGTACGGATAGTGTTTATACTATTTCCGGCGATACTGCCCGACTGGTGGTTGCCTACCAGGTAATTGGCGATGCAAATATTTTTGCAGATACCATCAAGATATTAGATCCAATACGGTCAGGCAGATCTATTTTACACACATTCACAACCTATCCGTACGATTTTTCTGCTTTTGATGACTACTCTATCAGTGCATGGGCTTATTACTTGGGTGGCGATGTGGATGATACCAACGATAGCACCAGAAAAGACTTCACCACATATGGCTATACCCCAATTAATATCGGTGGCGATACGACCATCAAGGCGTTGGAGTATACACTTGATGCAGGAACAGATTTTGTAAGCTACCATTGGAATACAGGCGAAACAACCCAGACCAAGTTTATCGATGCTTCGGTGGGCAACCGTTCGGGTCAGTATTATGTCGATGCCGTTGACCCCAATGGTTGTGCTTCAAGCGATTCCATCACGCTTTTCTTTAAAATACGTGATGTGCGCGCCGACAGGCTGATTTCTCCTACCACCTCCTGCAACGATGGTCGCACCCTGCCCGTGGAGGTTAGGTTGGTTAACATAGGCACGGATACCATTCAACCTGGAGATAGTATTAATTACTCTTACCGTATTGGTTCCGGAACAACCGTTACAGAAACTGCATCGCCTACATCACAAATAAGGCCAGGACAGCAATATACGCATACGTTTAGTAACAGCGAAAATTTCGGGGCCATTCAAAGTTATACTTTGTTTTTATCTACTTCAGCGGTGGGTGATTTACGCCCTGCCAACGATACACTCACCGCCAACCTTGCCACTTTTGCTAATCCTGTGGTGGATCTGGGCGACTATCCCGATGCCATACTTTCTCTTTCATTCGAGCTAAATGCCGGAACGGGCCCATACGATTACATATGGCAGGATAATGTGACCCGAACACAAACCTATACGGCCTTGGCTACAGGTGAATACAGCGTAATGGTTACTGATACCAATACCGGATGTTCCGGTAGCGATACTACTTACCTGGTGTTCGACATTGTAGACTATTCGGTGCTTAACGTAAACGGATTGTTGGCAAGGGTTTGCCAGGGCGAGGAGATTAACCTGGCTGTGCAAGTGGCAAACCTGGGTAATCAGCCCCGAAGCAATACTGTGATTCGTGTGGGTTACCTTATACCGGGAGAAACTCCTGTGAACGAAGATGTTACTGTAAGTGGCATCTGGTTACCAGGGGCTTCCAATGCACGTCTTATTAATCTTTCAAACCCTGTTGAGTTTAATTCCACCGGAGCAAAAACCATAGATGTGTATGTGACTCATGATGGCGATATGGTCCGTTCCAACGATACGATTACACGCACTACTACAGTGGATCCTTCACCCATTGTTGATTTTGGTGGCGATACCATTCAGGTTTCGATGCCCTATGTGCTCGATGCTGGCCCGCATAACACCTATCAATGGCAGGATAATTTCGATGGACGTTACTACAACGTACGCCCGGAGAATTACCTCTATACCGTTACGGTTACCGATGTGGGTAATAGTTGTATCACCACAAAATCGGTATTTGTTGAGCCCTCAATGTCCAGCGGGCCAGATGTTTCGGAGAAACTTAATCTGAAAATTTATCCCAATCCGGCAAACAGCTTCTTTACCATCGAGGCTGAGGTGCTGAATGGCAAAGCTGTTGCAATTGAGTTTTATTCCATCACCAACCAGTTAATATGGAAAGACCAGCACGATGGTTTGGGACAATATCAGCGAACAGTCGATATCGGTGAACTCAACAGGGGTATCTACCTTCTACGGTTAAGTAACGAGGAGTTCAGTTTTGTTCAACGTCTGATTGTTAATTAATTTTAAGACACTAGAAGAAAAAAGCCGGCTATCTGCCGGCTTTTTTTATGCTCTAAGAATTGTAATTCCGCTATCTGCAGAGAATAAGACTTTTCTCAGGTTCTGACAATTGTCCTGTTTTCAGCTGCACACAACCTGTACCTTAATTTTTTATTTATCACAATAATATTGCTGTATTATGTTGAACAGGTTTCTTGCAAAAATAATTGCTTTACTTCCTCAAAACCTTGTGTGGATATTTTCTAAACGGTACATCGCTGGAAAGGAGTTGAAAGATGCCCTGCGGGTTAGCCGGGAACTCAATGCTGTTCAGATAAAATCGACCATTGATGTGCTGGGCGAATATATTCAAAAAACAGACGAGGCAATCGAATACAAACGCGGTTACCTGCATACCATCGAAATGCTTAAAAAGGAAGGAATCGACGCTACCCTTTCAGTTAAACCTTCTATGTTTGGCTTGCTGCTCGACGAAGAGTTTTGTTATCAGCAGCTTAAGGAAGTGATGAAGAAGGCTGGTGAAGCAGGCCTATCGGTGTGCATGGATATGGAAGACTCATCCTGTACCCAGATGGAGTTGAATCTGTTTGAAAAACTCTACAAGGAATTTCCTGGCACAGTGAGTATTGTTTTGCAGGCATACCTGCATCGAACACTAAATGACCTGCAATGGCTAAAAAGCATCATGCTACCGGAATATCCTATTAATGTGCGAATTTGCAAAGGTATTTATATCGAACCGGAAGAAATTGCCTACCAGGGCTATCAGGCCGTCAATAAAAACTTTGAAGCCTGTATCGCCTATATGCTCGACAATGGATTTTACTCGGCAATAGCAACACATGATAAGCGTATCATTGCCTCTGCAAAGCAAATGCTGAAGCAAAAAGCGATTGATGGCGAAGCATACGAATTTCAGATGCTCTATGGTGTTCGGCCTGCTTTGCGCAATAAGCTGGTAAAAGAAGGGCACGACATGCGGGTGTATGTGCCCTATGGCACGCATTGGTATGGTTATTCCACCCGAAGGCTGAAAGAGAACCCCAGAATGATTACACACATCATAAAAGCTTTGATATTTAGAGGGTAGAGTTTGCCGTTATCCTATTACCCGACCGTGTTTTTCAATAAAAAGCGCGGTCTTTTTTTATAGTAGAATCACGAGCCTGTATTGGTCGGGAATGTTTTCTGAAAACAACTGGTAAGCAATCCGCAATAGTTCGTACCTGCCTGCACCGTGATATTTCAATGGTTTCACACTCAATTGAATGACTCCTCGATTAACAGAGTCGATACAAATCTCAGCGTGCGACTGGGACTTTAGCTTTTCAGCTTTTTCTTCAATCAACAATTTCTTGTCAACCGAAAGATTCGGAATAAGTTCAAGTTGTTTTTTCAAGTCTTCCATTGGCTTACATTTTTTTATCGGCCTGTCGGATGCAAAAAAGCATACAACAAACAGTAAATCAACATCAGCCATCAAGATTTAATCGGGGAGTCTGAGTATACGGGTTTACCGAACTATTTTTTGACCAGACAGGCCCACATCGATCTACCACCGTGGTGTTCGCAACTCGGTTGGTATCCTGTTCTACAATTGCAGAACAAAATTCTTGATGCTTCTGCAAAGGTAAAAGATTTAGGTAATAACAACTGATAATTGCAAAAAAACCGGGCAAAATTTTCATTCGCACCGGCATTCTTTTATAGTAGGCAGAAAATATTTTTACAAATTCAGTTTCGTGGCTTTATTTCCTGTTGCTGGGTTCGCAATTGTTTTAAGAGGTAATTTCTGAATTGAATTTCGGTAAGGTAAATCTTAAGCACTTTTTCGTCGGGCAATACCTGCCTGAATTTTTGATTGTATGTTTCCAGCAGTTGAGTTTCTTCTTTTTCAATGGCCACATACCTGTCGAGTGTTTCAGCTATTTCCTTTTCGCTCATGTTGCTCTGGTTGCTGCTAAAAAAGCTCATAAGGTTTTTTCGCTCAGTCGTAAGTTTGTTTTTGCGACTTTGATAGTCATTGTAAATGGGCCAGAATTTTTTTGACTCATCGGGAGTAAGTTCCAATTTTTCGTTGAAAAATTTTACCCTGGCTGCCTGAACCTTATCAGAAGGTTGATTCTGTGCGATCAGTGGCACAATATTTAGCAGACTAATTAGTATGATTATTGCTGTTCTCATAACATTGGGCTTAAAATTCAAGATCGGATAAATCAAAATCAGAACCTTCCTGCGAAAGATATTCCAATATCTCCTCCCTGGTAAGCTTAATTTCCTCGTTGGCGGGTATTTGCTGGGCTGTTTGAGTGAGATCGTACAATTCAGTATCGTCAAAACTCATGATTTCGTTTTCGATAAAGGCAATCAATTCTGGTTCGGAAAGCTCTTTATTGCTTTCGCTGTTTAAAAATACTCTTATCATTGTAAAGCTCAGCACTACGATGGCAGCTACAGAAGCAGCTACTGCAACAAATTTGCGCCATTGAACAATTTTATGTGTTTTGTACTGGCTGGCCTCATGGCTGGTTTCAGATTCCCTGATCCGGTCCATTATTCTACCTGATAGGGTATCGAAATAGCCTTCAGGAACTTGGAATTGCTCATTTCTTCTGAGCTGTTCAAGCTTGTTTAAATTTGTATTTTTTTCTGCCATACCTTTGTTGGATATATAAAAATAGAAAAGGTTTAATCGTCGTCGAGCAAATTCTCAATCTTTTTCACTGCATGGTGGTAGGAGGCCTTTAATGCCCCTACCGAGGTGTCGAGTATAAGGGCCATATCCTCGTATTTCATTTCCTCGAAATACTTCAGGTTAAAAACTACCCGTTGTTTCTCGGGCAATTGCAAAAGAGCATACTGTAATTTCTGCTGGGCTTTATCGGCATTAAGGTATTCATCGGCCATAAGGGTTTCGGACAAGTTGTAGTCTTTTCCCTCCATGGGCACTAGTGTTCGTCGTTTTTGTTGTTTCAGATGGTTGAGCGCCTCGTTGGTGGCAATGCGGTAAAGCCATGTAAACAACTGAGAGTCGGAGCGGAAACCATCCAGGCTCTTCCACACGTTTACAAAAGCGTTTTGAATGCAATCATCCGTATCGTCGTGACTGATAACAAGTTTACGGATATGCCAATACAACCTCTGCTGGTACTTTTTTACTATCAGGTTAAAAGCAAATTCTTTTTGGCCCGATTGAAAAAGAGATACCAGTTCGGCATCGGAATATGATTTACCTACTTGTTGCATTTTGCTCGAGGCAATTTTGACAATTCTGCCGGCATTTGGTTTAATCCAAATTGCGTATTAACGCAATCGATGTAATCAAATATACAGATTATTAATACTTAAAATTTTGCTAATCTTAGATTTGATAAATCGGGATTAACCCAACTAAATCAAATAGTTCGGCTTCCCGCCATGCTGGACAGGCTATTCTTCGCCTTCTATTGATTAAATTGGGTTTAATGCCTGCCGAAGATCTTTTTAAGGTAAATCGTTCTTAGGGGTATTTATTCGTAAAAGCAAAGGTAGGGAGTATCTTCGCTTACTTCTACCTGAAATTTTACATGGGCAGCAACTTCGAACGATTCGTACTTCTTGTAGGTTTTCCATTCCTGGCTTCCCGGCAACTGGGCTTTCATACTTCCGGAAAGTACGGTCATAATTTCTTTGGAACTGGTGCCAAATTCATAGCTACCTTTTTTCATTACTCCTACGGTGGCTTTTCCTTCGCTGCTTTCGAAAGCCAATGAAGCTACACGACCTTCGAAATAGTTATTTACTTTAATCATGTTATGAGTGATGGTTCGTTTTGAACAGCAAAAATATCATTTCGCGAAAGAGTGCACCCATAAACCGACTGGTTTTTTTAATATTCCCGTCAATTCAATTTTTAACGATTCGGAAAAGTTGAAGTTAATTCAGAGCAATATCCTGTATGCTTTTCCAATGGGTTTCGGCTCTAACCAATTCCTTGTTGTCGATATTGCGAACAATTGAATGCCTGAATACAATATTTCTAACCTCTTCGGAAGTGATAATGTGAACGCCATCACCGCTCCGTGCCTCTGCAAAATAATTGATGTCAAGCTGCAGCAGGAGATTCTTTTTTCGAAAAGCAGTAGGCAGGCTTTTCAGAATCCAGTCGACGTATTTTACATTATTTACATGCCTGTGCATATCCAGATCAGAAAAATCGACCACATAAGGATAGGTTGTAAGGTCGTTGCTGGTATAGGAAGGTATCCGGTTCAATGTTCCTTCGGTGGTTTTTTCGCAAAGCACAAAGTTCTTGTGCTGTGCACAGAGCAGGTCGGTAGACACTGCCTTGCTGTTCAATCGGTCGAAAGCAAAGTATATAGCCGAGCAATTTACCAGTGGCTGATTGTGCTGGTCGATAATCTGAAACTCACGGTGAATGTACAAACGGTTGTAATCTCGTGGCCATGTTTTTACGGTTACCGTTTCGCCCCATCGCGGATATCGGTTCACCTGTAATCTTTTACGGGCATAGGCCCAAACCAGGCCTTTTGGTTGCATAAAATCGTAACCTAGCCCAAGTTGGTTGGCATGTTCCCAACAGGTTTCGGACAGGAAACTGAATAGTTCCTGTATGCGGCAATTGCTGTGAATATCGGTATCGTGGAAGCGTATTTTAAACGTTTCTTCCCAAACAAGTTTCATTTAACAGTGACTTAAGAATGAGGGGAAATTCCTAATGCATAAATAAACTCTTTAGGTGAATCCTATAAAGATACTGTGTAAAGAAATCGTTAAGTGCTTTTATCAATAATAGTTCTAAATAATTATGAATTTCAGGACTGGAAAATTGCGGATAGAAATTACTTGCACTTTGATAAAATAAAAAACCACCGAGGCAAATCCCCAGTGGTTCTTTAAAATGCTAACCTGAGCTGCTTATTTAAAGCTTACAGCAAGTTCGCTAACGTATTTAGGATTGAAAGGTGCAAGTTCGAGAATACTTGATTCCAATGCATCGTAACCTTCTGCAGGAGCGTTGCCGGCTTGCACAAAACCATCCTTGTTAAAATATCCGGGAGCCTCGGCGTTTTGTAAATAATTGGCCAGATCTTCTTCGCTTGGTCTTATTCCAATTTCATCCAAAAACCATTGGTTGATTTCGGCGGTAAGTACATTCAGTATCGAATATTCTTCAAGCAATACGCTTCTGTCATCACTGTCTAAAGTACTGGCTGGCAAACCTACCTCAGCAACTCCAATGTTGGCCGATTCTGAACCAGAGGCAACAAAAGCCCAGTTAAAACCAGTATTGTCGGTAAAGAATTGTGCATTGGGGTGGTTCGAGTTTCCATACACATCGACGATATCGCCTTTTTTACCTACAAACATTTTAAGGTTATTTACACTAAATGGGTCAGCATTTTCACCTGTAACCGGAAGGTCTACAATACTTACTATCATGTGCGATTCATAGCCACCCATTTCAACCTCTGAGTAATCGATACGGAAGATGGCATCAGCAGCATTTTCGTTCTCGGTGCGGTTGAGGTTATAAGGTTTAATGATAGAAATACCTTCGATTGGGTTGTTGTTCCAGAAAACCTGCATACCCTTGCCTCCGTCGGCATTACCTTCCGACAATACATCGGTGATGGTAAGCTGGTATTCCCAGGTTCTTCCGTCGAATTCAGCATCGGCTTCTACTGCCAGGTGCTTCACTCTGAAGTCTTCGTCGCTGGTGTAAGTAAGGTCGATTACGCTTTCGATATTGTAAAGTCTGATATGGAAGATGATGGCCTCTACAATTTCGGCTGAACCTTCGCCGATGGCAATAAAATTAGCCAGATGGCCATAAATGTCGTTTCCACTCAAGGTGTCTCCCTGTGCACTTTTCATAGTTGTGTTGGTGGTAAGAGAGGCAGGCACATCGACTTTAAAATTAGAGGGAAGGATGCCGTAATCGTCACCTGGTTTAACGTTGTTTTCGTCGCATGCCGAAAAAAGAAAAAGAGCGCTTGCTGCAAGCATTCCGAAGAGAATTTTTTTTGTGTTTTTCATAATACTATTTTTTAAAGGTTAAAGTGTTTTTTGTGTTGAACAACTTTAACACACACCTGCCGGTATTTACCCTTAGCAGAAATTTATTTTTTTTTGAAATATTCTTGAATGCTTCGGTATACGCACCTTTCAGGAGTAAAGTACTATTTCTGGCAGAAAGATTGTATTATAGAAAGTGTCGGATCCTGGATGGGAAGGAGAGAATACTGTACAGTTAGCGCAAATTAAAGAAAAAGTTGCACGATAGTGAAACATTGCATATTTTTGTTGCATGGATTCAAAAAGAAAATATAGGACAGCAATTTTCTACAAAGATTACTTTGAAAGTTTTTTTATTCAACAAACGGAAAAAGTAAAAGCGAAAATTATTTGGACTATTGAACTAATTGAAGAATTAGATAGGATTCCTGATGTTTATTTTAAACATATAGAATCAACAGACGGACTGTATGAAATTCGAGTAAAGCTAGGAAGTGATATTTTTAGAATCTTTTGTTTCTTTGACCATGGAAAGCTGATAATTTTAGCAAACGGATTTCAAAAGAAATCGCAGAAGACACCGACAAAAGAAATTGAGCGAGCACTTAAAATTATGGAGGAGTACGAAAATGAAAACAAATAACAAAATGACTCTTGATGAATTCAAGAATAAACATTACGGAGTAAAAGGAACCAAATCAAGAAACGAACTTGACAATGGTTATGAAAACTTTAAATTGGGGACGCTTTTGCATGCGGCAAGACTTGAAAAAGGTCTTACCCAAGCTGAATTGGCTGAAAAAGTTGGCACAACAAAATCATATATTTCGAAGATTGAGAATAATATAAAAGAAGTTAGACTTTCTACTTTGCAAAAGATTGTTCACTTAGGATTGGGGGGACAATTAGATTTTTCGATTAGATTATAAAAAATAACTTGCGCCAACACATGGTATAGTGCATGCGGGTTTAGCTTTGTTACTCCCTGTGGTCGTGAACTCACTTCGTTCGGTTCGCTGAGCTCCCTTTGGTCGGTTCAGCGGTTTTCGAAGGGTTGTGGCTCGTAAAAAAGTTCGGTGTAAACTGATAGGAAATCGCTTCGTAATCCCGCACGACACCATACCATGGGGGCGATACACAAGTAATTATAAACCCAGCTGGATGCTGTCTGAAACAACTTGGCAGAG
Organism: Bacteroidota bacterium; assembly: GCA_016699695.1. Lineage (NCBI taxonomy): Bacteria > Pseudomonadati > Bacteroidota > Bacteroidota bacterium. Next base: position 1,032,866 of record CP065006.1, on the reverse strand, counting down.
GGCAAACCATCCCAGGGTTCCGTGTTCGAAATTAGAGGGTACATTTCCCTGTTCGGTATCGAATAGGCCTCCGCGCCATTCGGTTTCAATTAAAAGCGACCGTACAAATTGCTGATGAGCATCGGAAAGGGAGTAGTTTTTTCGGATAATTTTTGTGCCAGCCGGAAACCAAATCACCTGCCGGGGTGGGCCAAACTCCTCTCCAATATCTATAGATTCGAGCGTGTAGTATGTTTCTGCAGCTAGGCAAGCACCATAATGTTGACAAAAATCCAGATCGACCGACCAGTCGTAAGTAATCTCCATCATCGAGGGCTGGGCACTTTCGATATACTCGTAGCGGAAAAGGCTTTCGCCGCGGAACAGACTGTCGCCGGGTACGATCTGATAAGGCTCAAGCGGGCTTACAGCCTGCATTATCGCTTTGGCGGAGTCTGTCAATCCAGCGTTTTCAACTACAAGGGTATACTCTATTCCGGTTAAAACTAAAATGGCAGGTGAATAATAATATCCAGGTTTTTCGTTCGATTCGGTAAATTGAACTATACCTGAAGGCCCTTTTAGTTGAATTTGGGCGCCAGAGAGTGGCTCAGGATCCGCATTTAGTTCCGTAGAGGAATAAAACATTGTCACAAGCTGGGGTTTGTTTTCGCTTGTGATCAGGGCATCCACTACAAATCGTCTTTCCGACGGGTTAATTTCCCATTGAGCAGTGTATTCGCAAGAGACTACTACCGCGGCAAGCATAAAAAGAGTTATATATTTTTTAATTACTGCCATCAGAATCGCAGGGTGTATGTTACTGAAGGAATAATGCGAAAAACGTAGCGGTAGGTAGCCACTTGCTCCTGACGATTTAACTTATCGGCCGGAATTACATAGATACCTTCGCTATCGACTGTTTTGCTGAAATACAGAAATGCAGCATTTCTATTGGCAAAGAAGTTATAGAACGAAACAATCAGGTGATGTTCGAACTTACTTGTTTTCAGCTTGTTAAACCTAAAGTCGCTGCCAACATCAAAGCGCGAATAGTTGGGTAGCCTGCCGTTATTCTGTTCTGTATAAATGGGCACCTGTGTTCCGCGGTAGCTGTAAAATCCTGTGGGCGTGGTTGTCATCAGCCCTGAACTGAGGGTGTAATTGCCCGTTAGGGTCCACCGGGGTTTTAAGGCGTAATTGAACCCAACCGAAAAATCGAGCGGTTTATCCTGCCTTGCTTTGAATGTTCTTCCGGCATTTAGTGTGGGCAGGTTAACCAAACTGCGGGTAAACGAATAACCCAAATGGCCTTTCAAACGGCCCATGGTTTTTGTGGCATATACCTCAAAACCATAGGCTGTTCCAGGCCCCTGCCTAATTTGCCCTTCGATATAGCGATTCAGTAGCATTTCGGCATGGTAGGCATAACCAATCTGGTTGTGCATTTTTTTGTAAAAAATATCGGCACTGAATTCCACACTCTTTTTAGGCCAGAATTGAACCAATCCTACATTGAAAATATCTGCCTTCTGTGCCTTGATATTTGGCCCCGAGGGCAACCAGACTTCGAGCGAATTAAATGGACTGATGCTGTTATTGATTAGGTGAATATTCTGAAGACTACGGTTGTAGCTTGCTTTCAACGAAGAATAGGTGCTGGTTTTAAATGAAATCGAAAGACGCGGCTCAAGGTGAATGCTGTTAAAGTAAGCTGTGCCTTTCGGGTATTGTGTGATCGCTGTTGGCTCGTAATTCTGGTACGAAACCACATAGGCTTCGCCAATATCGGCCCATCTGGTTAAACGGAGTCCGTAATGAAGGTTTATACGATGGCTAATCATGTGTTCGTTGCCTGCAAAAATAATTAATTCTGAAGCATTGAGTTCCGAAACTGTTTTGTCGGTAGGCAAATCGGAACTGTTGTAGTTGCCTGGGTTAAAGAAATAACCGCCCACTTTTATCCCAAACTTGATATGGTTTTTTGGATTGAAGTACCAGTTAAAATCCGACTGCAGGTGGGTACCCGTAATTCTCGAATTCCAATATGTCTGTGCATCGTAATTGGTATGCAGAAAGTAATCGTAGTTGCTGGAATAAATGGTTGTATTGGCAAACAGGCGGGGACCAAAAATATGATTCCATCGCAAGGTAAGTGAAGTATTGCCCCATTCGATCCCGGAGGTAAGGTCAGTTTGTTCATCGGCCAGAAACTTGTCGCGACCATAATACATGGTTACAAATAACCGGTCACGTTCTGAGATCTTTAGATTAAACTTGGTGGTGATGTCGTTAAAATAGAAATCTTGCACAGCTGGGTTGGCAGCTTTAAACATCCACCCAAAGTAAGAGCGGCGCAGGGAAATAAAATACGAACTGGCTTCTTTTTTAATAGGTCCTTCTACACTAAGGCGCATCGACACCAGACTCAGGGAGGCATTCACATTTACTTCCTCCTTGTTGCCATCGCGGGTACGCACATCGATAATAGAAGATGTACGGCCGCCGTACTCAATCGGAAAATCGGCTTTATAAAGTGTGCTTGTTTTTATGGCATCGGGTATAATGGGAGTAAAAAGCCCAAGCATGTGACTAGGGTTATACAGAGGTGCTTCGTCGAGCAGAATGAGGTTTTGGTCACGACCACCGCCACGTACGAAAAAATAACTAGAGCCATCGCCCTGGAAGCTTATTCCTGGCAGATTATCGAATGACTTAAGCATATCGGTTTCGCCCAAGGCTGAATTTTCTTGTTTTACTGCCGCGGGATTAATACTCTGTTGCCCCGAAAGGCTTTTAAAAATTGTTTCTTCGCGCACTACTGAGCTAATTATCACTTCTTCAACCATCGAGGATACTGGTTCGAGGCTAATATCCCATTTATGGTTACTGTATAGCTCTATTTGTTTACTGCCAATAGTATATCCCAGAAACGATGTTTCCAAAGTATATGAGCCTTCTGGTAGGGTTAGCGAGAAATACCCATAATTATTCGTAAGGGCACCAATACCTGTTTCGGGGTTATAAACAGCTGCGCCTATCAGAAATTCTTTGTTTTGTGCATCGGTAATGTAGCCGCTGATGGTATATTTTTTTACAATCGGTGGAGGTGGAATCGGTATATCTGTCTGGGTAAGCACCAGGTGGTCTCCCACTAGTTTATATTGTATTCCGGCCAGGGTGCAAATATCGTCAAGAACAAGAGATAGTTTACGGCTGGTGCAGGTATAGCTTATGCTCTTATTTACCGGAATGGCATCGGGACTGTATGAAAAACGGACCGATGATTGGGCTGAAATTTGCTGCAAAACCTGTTCGAGTGGAGTATTTACAAACCGTAAACTCAGGTTTTGTTCGGGAAGAGTATTTTGATTGAAGGCATCGGACAAAAACGCAAACCAACAAATGATGCTTACTATTAGCTTGAAGAAGCCTCCGGATAAATGCATAATCAGGGATTTTGGCATCCTTGGCCCGATAAGAAAATTTTATCATTGTCTACACGAACCCTGAGGGACAGGGTCGATTTTAGCACACTTAACACCGAAGCCAGGTCGCTGTCTTCGAAGCTTACGGTGATGGAACATTCTCGAACAGTTTCCGACACCTCAATTTCAACCTGGTAAGTATTTTCAAGTACGCTGGCTACTTCGTGCAAAGGAGTATGTTCAAAATACATTTGTCTGCTTTTCCAGGCCATATCGTTTACATTCACGACTGGCTTAAGAATGATTTTCTGATTAGTCTTGTTGTATGTAGCCGATTCGCCGGCTTTAAGTATGGCACTTTTTGCTTGCTTTTTACGGTCTGAGAATTTAACAGTGCCCTCTGTTACCGATACCTTCACTTCTGTCTGGTTTTTATAAGCCTTTACATTGAATTGGGTACCCAGAACCTCAATCCGGCTATTGTGGGCAATAACAATAAAGGGTTTGGTTTTATCGTGAGCTACCTCAAAAAAGGCTTCGCCCTCGAGTGTAAGTTCGCGGGTTGTTTTACCAAAGTTTTTTGAATAGCTTATTTTTGAGTTGGCATTTAAACTAATGGTGCTGCCATCGGGCAGAACCAGGTTGCTGAGCTGGCTGGCACCCGATTTTTCTTTTACCATCATCGATTGCCTTAATCCAATTGCAGCCAGGGAAGAAATTACAAATATGGCTGCGGCAACTCTAAGAATAGTCTGGAAGTTAAGCTGTTTCTTTTTTGCGAAGCCAAGGGTGTTTTCCATACGTCTCCACTCGGCTTCAAGGTTTATTTCAGGTTGCTGAATAGCTGTATGGCTTGCAAGCCATAATTTCTCAATAGCTTCGAACTCTTTTTTATTTTCGTCCGAAGCCTTTATCCAATTTTCTACTAAAACACGCTCCCCGGCACCCGATTCCCGGGCCAGGTATTTGGTGATTAGCTCGATGGGGGCAATATGTCGTGTATTGTTTTGCATGGCTTTCTGTGGGTAACACACCTGAATAGGATTTTACCCTTAGAGCATATCGTTATTATTTAGTATTAAAAACAAAATCAGGTAGATGTAATCTTTTAATTCTTCTTTTAATATTTTAAGTGCTTTGGACATATGAGCTTCTACAGTTTTAAGAGAAAGATTCAGTTGAAGCGCAATTTCGTTGTATTTTTTATTCTCAAAACGGTTTAGTTCAAACACTTCGCGGCATTTATCGGGCAATTTGGTAAGAGCCTTTTTGATTCGCCCTTCAAGCTCTGCCAATTCCATGGTATCGTGGAATTCGCCTCCATCGAGTTCGGCATTTTTTGCATATTCATTGTCTGTTGTGCTAAATTTTTTGTTGTCGCGGAGCATATTCAAACTACGATTGTATACCGAAGTGAAAAGATAGGATTTGGCAGGCTTATCGAAATCAAATTCGGCCCGGTTTTCCCATATTTTAATAAACACAGCATGCACTACTTCCTTGCTGCTGTCGAGGTCGCCCAGGTATTTCTTTGCAAAATAGCACAATGATGTAAAATGCTCTTTGAAAAGCTTTTCGAACTTTTGTTGCAGTATGGGGTCGTTATTCGTCAATGGCTATTTTAAAGTATTACGAATGTAGCAATTGTTACTTTCTCTGTCAAATGAAGAAAATAACAAACTGCATTTTTAAACAGTAATAATTCCTTTGTTGGTTTTACCATCGATGCGTATCTCGAAACCGCTGGGAATACGAACATGCCGGATAAATTCAGTTTCGAACTCGGCAGGCAGTTGGTCGAGGTACTGAAAATTGCAATGCCCGTCGCTCAGGTATGGGTTGATGGTAAAATATCCGACCCCAAAACTGGTAAGATTATGGAAGAAGTGGGTGCCTTGGCTGGGATCTACCCTAAAGTGTTCCAGACCCGACTCTACAATGATACGAGCCGAAGATATCTGGGCCCATTTTACCGGTATGCCAAGCCAGTGGTCGCTTGACCCCCAGCGGCCGGGACCAATTAACACATAATTCTCATCGGCTTCCCTGAATTTTTGATTCAGCGTATCCAGCTCAGTGGCGATTTGTTTGTTATGGGCAGGGTTAAATTTTTCTGTTTTTACATATACAATATCGGTAATCTCTTTGATAATACCATTTCCCATTGCTTTTTCAGAATACAGGAGCGAATCTTTCATGTCGGTTTCGACACACGCCGACGAAAATTCGCTTACCGACGATACGATTGGTCTAACCTGAAGATAGTTGAATATTTTGGGTTCTCCAGGCGGGGTATCCAGGTTCACGGCAAATTCAATTTCCACATCGTTACTCATGGCTTCTTTGCTAATCTTCAGCAAATCGGTAATAATTTCAGCAAGCGGAAACGAGTTGTGATTTAAAATATTCGAAAAAGTAATAATCTTTTTTCCATCGGCATGCAGTCCATCGCGGATGCTATTGTTCTCAAAATCGTAAGTAGAAACAACATGTGCCAGTGCACTGTCTTTTTCAGCTTCCCGTATCGAAAGTTTCAGGATATTAATATTGTCCACAACCGATGTTACAAAGCTGGCAGGGTTCATGTCGAGGCTGCAGAAGTATTTCTGGGTATTTTTAATGGCGTAATCAGGGTTCGAAAGTTGTATAATTCTCCTTGGATGGGCAGGAGAAAAGCGCAAGGAAGTGTTTCCTTCCACAATGTGTTTGCCAAGTCCAAAAGCAAGATCCACTACACCATCTTCGGCCTTTTCAGGTGGTATAGGGTAATAGTTGAGCGAACGGGCAACTCCAGAAATGGTTGGATAATAGCGCCCTCCGTAGTTGGTTCCACACACCGATTGAATGATAACCCCCATTTTTTCTTCGTCGATCAGGTTAGAGGTGGCCGACATATAAGATTTACTGGTGCGAAAATAGACTGAAGCATACACCGATTTAATGGCTTTTTCAATCATATCCACCATTTGCTTGATATCAGGGATATACGGAATCATATAGGTCGAATAAATTCCGGCGAAGGGTTGGTAAAAAGAGTCTTCCAATTTACTCGACGAACGAATGGCAAGGGGTGTATTGGTGAGGCTTGCGATGGTGATGAGGTCTTCGTGAATCTTATCCGGCAGTGAGGCTTGTATAAAATGCTCCAGAATTTCTTCGTCGCTTGCATTTGACTGGGCAATAGCCTGCAAGTTATTTTGTAACATAAATTCTTCAAAAATATCGGTAGTGAGCACTACTGTAGCCGGAATGGTGATAATTACGTCGGGATATTTACTAAATATTTTTTCATTCTTAATTACCGAATTCATAAATGCCAATCCTCTTGCCTTGCCACCCAGGTTACCGTTTCCTATACGCGAAAAGAAGAGGTAAGCATCGAATTTGCTGCGATCGAATTCGGCAATAATACCTCGGGCTTTGCTTACCCTGAAACTAGAGATGGTGGTATAAATGTATTTACGCAAAGATTCGGGCGAGGCAAACTCATCGAACTGTGCTTCTTTAAATTTCCGTGCAATGGGGTAAAGAGCCCTGGCATTGAGCCATTTCGAGAAATCGTCTCTACGCGAGTGGTATTCGATAATGTGGTCGGGCACTGACAGGATTATTTCCTGAAATTCTTTTAAATCGCGTGCCTGGTGGGTTTTTTCTCCGGTTTGGGGGTCGGTAAACAGAAATGGTCCAAACCCAAAATTATTGATTATGTATTCTTTCAGTTCGCTCAGGAGATTATCGGAATATTTATTGATAAATCCTGCGTGGAGCTTTTCGGCAAGTTCTTTATTTTGGTTGTCCGACGATTGAAGCAGAAAAGGCATATTGGGGTCGTCGGCTTTCACAACAGCACATAATTTCAGGCCGGCTTTTTGTTTGGTATCGCGCCGGTTAGGAGTGTATTTGTAGCTTACATCCGAGATAATTCCTAATATATTTCCCTTGAATTTTTGGTACAGTCCAAACGCTTCATCGTAGTTGCGGGCCAGTAATATTTTAGGTCGTCCGCGCCTGCGCAACATTTGCTGGTGCTCGTTCAGGGCTTCGAGCATAAACTCTTTCGACTGTTCGAGAATAATGTGATAAAGACTGGGAAGGTAAGACGAGATGTACCTCACCGAATCTTCCACCAGTAAAACAGCCTGCACGCCTACTTCCAGTATATCGTTATTGGCGTTCATCTTATCTTCGATAAGTTTGATGATGGCCAGAAAAATATCGGTATTGCCTAGCCAGCAAAAAACATGGTCTATGCTTGAAAGATCAACTTTTTGCAGGCGCAAGGATACCTCGCGCGAGAAGTGAGTGAGCACTACTATGGGCTTTTCAGGGTACAACTCCTTGAGTTTTTTGGCAAACACAAAAGTATCGGTGTCTACCATACTCAGCATTGGAATTATTAAGTCTATTTCTTCGCGTTCAAGAATTTTTAAAGCTTTTATACTTGAGTCGGCGTGAAGAAATACTGGAGGGTAACGCAGGTTTAAAGAGACATATTCATTAAATATCTGTTCGTCGATGCGTCCGTCTTCTTCGAGTGTAAAAAAATCGTAATTGCTGCATAAAACAAGCACTTTCTGAATGCGTTTTTGCATCAGCAGTCCGAAAGAGGTATCGGAAAAATAATAGGCGTCGCGGTTGCTCAACTCAAACATTTTCTTTCAATAAATATAGTTTTTTATAGGCAGAATGAAAAGCGGGAACTAAAAACCATTTGCGTGTGAATAAAAAAAGCCGTTGCATATGCTCACGGCCTTTCTATTTGATGTAATTAACAGTGTTAGTTTATTTTGAAGGTATTGCCGCTCATAAGTAAATCGTTTACACATTTTACGCTGCTGCGGGCTTTGGCTGCTACTATTTGTTTTTCCAACAAGGTTTCGTACACATCAGTTTCGCATTGCCTGATTACACCCAAAGCCACTGGGTAGTCGGGTAATGTCATACGCGAAAGCTGGTAATGCCTTGTACCTTCCAGGTTGTGCGCGTCATGTACCAGCACGTCGGCCAGGCTCACTCCATTTTTTCCTATCTCGCCAACGATAAATTTCGACCCGGCCCTTACAATACCCTTTTCTTTGTTTTTGCCAAAAAGCATGGGCTTACCATGTTCGAGATAGAGCTGGTTTTCATCGCGAACTTCTTTTCCGGTAATATCTTCGTGCACTTTGTTGTTAAAAATTACGCAGTTTTGCAACACTTCTACGAGCGAGGTTCCTTTGTGTTGGGCTGCTTTTATAAATACCTCCTTCATCATTTTTGGGTCGGTATCTATAACCCGTGCAAAAAAAGTAGCGTTGGATCCCATGGCCAGTTCTCCTGGTAAAAATGGGTTTTCGATGGTGCCGTCCGGCGATGTTTTGGTTATACTGCCGGCAGGAGTTGTAGGCGAATACTGCCCCTTGGTCAGGCCATATATTTTATTGTTGAAGAGAATAATGTTGACATCGATGTTTCGGCGCAGAATATGAATGAAATGATTTCCGCCAATGGCCATCGAATCGCCATCGCCGGTGGCCAGCCAAACGCTCAAATCGGGGTTGGAAACTTTAATTCCGGAGGCTATTGCTGCCCCACGGCCATGCAAACTATGGAATCCATAAGTATTGATATAATAAGGAAACCTAGAGGAACATCCTATTCCTGAAACAAAAACAAATTTCTCTTTTGGGATTCCAAGTTCAGGTAGTGTTTTTTTTATAGATGAAAGTACTGCATGGCCGCCACAACCTGGGCACCACTTTACATCGTAATCGACAGAAAAATCCTGAGGACTGGCCAATGGTATATTGCATTCGGGTATCATCTTAAATTTCCTCCAATATTTCTTTAAACTTGGTTTTTAACTCTGAAATCATAAAGGGTAGCCCTTGTATTTTATTGAACTGCAGGTAGTCGAACTGCGGAATTTTCGAGCGAAGGTAAGTCGCAAATTGTCCCATATTCAATTCGCAAACAATCCGCTTTTTGTGATTCTCCATCACCTCTTTGGTGTTTTTTGGCAGAGGATTGATATAGGTAAATTGAGCCAAACTAATGCTATAACCTTCTTCCTGTAGTTCTTTTACTGCTGTGTAAAGTGCGCCATAGGTACCACCCCATCCGATAACCAATAAATCGGAGGCTTTGTTGCCCATTATTTCCTGTTTTGGAATGTAATTCGAAATGCGTTCGATTTTTTCGGCGCGGTTCCTCACCATCAGTTCGTGGTTGCCCGGATCGTGCGACACAATGCCTGTTACGTCTTCTTTTTCCAACCCGCCAACCCGGTGGCGCAATCCTTCCTGACCGGGAAGCGCCCATTGACGTGCAAGACTTTCGATATCGCGTTTATAGGGTTTGTATTCCATATCGTTGTCTTGAACCAAAGGCGGTTCAATTGGGTCAAGGTCTTCGACTTTTGGAATAGGCCAAAGTTCAGAACCGTTTGCCAGATAGCCATCGGTTAACAAAATAACAGGGGTCATATGTTCAATGGCCAATTTTGCAGACATGTAAGCATAATAAAAACAATTGGCTGGTGTGGAGGCAGCCAAAACGGCCACCGGACTCTCACCATTTCGTCCGAATAGTGCCTGCATTAAATCGGACTGTTCGGTTTTTGTCGGTAGGCCCGTCGATGGTCCGCCACGTTGAACATTTACAATTACGAGTGGTAGTTCCGTGATTACAGCAAGTCCAATGGCTTCGCCCTTAAGGGCAAGTCCCGGACCTGATGTAGAGGTAGCTCCCAGTTTTCCAGTAAACGATGCGCCAATGGCTGAACAAATACCTGCAATTTCGTCTTCGGCCTGAAAGGTGATGCAGTCTAGGTGTTTCATTACCGAAAGTTCCTGCAAAATTTCTGTAGCTGGAGTGATAGGATAAGATCCTAAAAACAATTTTCGCCCCGAACGTTCCGATGCAGCAAGCAAACCCCATGCAGTAGCCTGATTTCCGGTAATATTTCTAAACAGACCTTTACCTTTTAATGCTGGGTTCACCTGAAATTTTACAGCCATGGCCTCCACTGTTTCGGCAAAATTGTAGCCCGCCCTTAAAACCGCAATATTTGGTTGAATATATTCCGGATGTTTTTTAAATCGTTCGCTGATAAAGTTTTCTCCGATTTTCATGTCGCGGTTAAACAGCCAATACAACACACCTGCCACAAACTGGTTGCGTGTTTTTTCGGCTGTGCGGTTGTCGAGGCCGAATTCGGCCACTGTCGAACGGGTCAAGGTAGAAATTGGAGCTTTTACCAGGTTAAAACCTTCAAGACTGCCATCCTGAAGGGGATCTTCTGTATATCCGGCCTTTTTATAGTGGTTGCTGTCAAAATTATCGATATCGATTATAATGGTAGCCCCTGGTTTTGTCCATCGTAAATTGGCTTTCAACGCAGCTGGGTTCATCGCTACCAAAACATCAGCAAGGTCGCCCGGCGTTTGAACTTCTTTGTGCCCAATGTGCACCTGAAACCCTGAAACACCGGCAATTGTACCCTGTGGTGCCCTGATTTCCGATGGGTAATCGGGAAAAGTCGAAAGGTCGTTGCCTACAAAAGCTGAAGTGTCTGAGAACTGGCTACCCGAAAGCTGCATTCCATCGCCCGAATCACCAGCAAATTTTACAACAACATCATCGAGCTCGATTATTTGTTTAACTTTTGCCATATTTCATCCTTGTTTTTGAAGTATACCCTCTTATCTAAATTTATCATGAAGGCAATGTTAGAAAAACTTCACATAATAAAACATGAGATTCCTTCTAAACTAGGCTGAGTCTGACTTAAATCATATCTGGAGCCAATTAGAATTTTGCCTTTCGGAAGTTGGAGATGCCTTCATTCAGGTAGTTTAAAAACTCTTTCTTGTTAGTATTGTAGGTGAAATATGGGACTTCTGTAATAACCCGACCGTTTGTATCTAAAATGGCATATAGCGGTAAAGCATTCGATTGAAACTTACTTATCTGAAAATCGAGGTTCTTTTTTCCAAGGGTATTTTTTTCTTTACCATCTAAGGTTGAAGTATACCATTCACTTTCAGGTAATGGAGTGCGGTCGTCGGTGTACAGGGCAATGATGATGAATTCCTCCTGGAGTTTGGCAAGAATTTGTGGGTCGGACCATACATCGGCATACATTTTTTTGCAGTTTTTACACGAATGGCCAACAAAGTCAAGGAGCACAGGCTTATTTAGTTCCTGGGCACAGGCCATCCCCTCTTCGTAATCGAAATAACCGGCCAGATTATGAGGCAGATGCAATTTGTCTGAGTAACGCGGGTTAGGGTGGCATAGGGCTGTTGTACTTACTTCCAACAACGATACATTGGAAGTGAAAGCTTGCCGAACATTCATTTCAGAAGTTTCTTCTGCGGGAAGGAATGGGGAAAGAGCCTTCAGTGGGCTTCCGAATAGTCCGGGCAATAGGTACAGAGCAAGACTGAAAGAAACAATTGATAATAAAAGCCGCGGCACTTTTAAGGAAGGCAGGTCGCTGTCGTGGGCAAATTTTATTTTTCCAAGCAGGTAAATGCCTAAAAGTATAAATGTGGCTATATTGAGCGCAAGTATTGTGTCGCGGTTAAATAAGGCCCATTGGGTATTGCCAAGGAAAATATATGCCGCTACTAGCATCAGAAAAGCAAACACCACTTTTACAGCATTGAGCCATCCTCCGGATTTTGGCATGTTTTTCAGCATACCAGGAAAAATTCCAAGCAATACAAATGGGAGTGCAAAGGCCGAAGAGAACCCGGCCATGGCTATTACAGGTGTGATTATTTCACCATTCATGGCTGCGCCAATGGCCACACCGGCAATAGGTCCTACGCACGAAAAGGAAACTACTGCAGTAACAAGTGCCAGGAAAAATGGGGCAAGCAATCCGCCTTTGTCTACCTTGTTATCGAGCTTGTTCGATAGACTGCCTGGCAGCACCAGTTCGAACATACCGAAAAAAGAAGCAGCAAAGGCTAACAATACAGCGGCTATAATTATGTTTGCTAACCAATGTCTTGTTAGGGCGGTGATATCTATTTGGAGTAATCCTGCCACAAGTCCAACAATCGAATAGATGGCCACTATAGAAAGCCCAAAAAACAGAGCTTGAAAAATCCTTTTGCCGGTGGTACTGTCGCGCATGAAAAATGCCACCGTGAGAGGTATAATTGGAAAAACGCAGGGAGTAAGAATTGCCAGAAGGCCTTTTGTAAATGCCTCCCAGAATATCGTCCAGCGAGATTTTCTATTCTGTTCAGGTTCATTGTCAGAGTTTAGGTTTGAAAGGGTTTCGACTTTCTGTTCACTTTTATCTGGAGCGCTTGCCACTTCGTTCACCAAAGTCAGGGTATCTATGCCGGGTAATGCTTTTTGAGCAGGAGTTGCAGAAGTTTTCTCTGCCAGGGTATTTGCAAGGGAATAACTGAATTCAATTTCCGAAGGTGGAAGGCAACGGGAATCATCGCAAGCCATAAATTCGATAAAACCTTTGATGGATGCACCTTCCGTTGTTTTTTTTATTTTCTGTGAAAAGGAAACGGTGCCATCAAAAAGCTCAAGTTCCATCTCGAAAGTGTTGTCGAATTTTACCTCTGGCTTTTTGGATGTTTGTGTATTCCCCATCAACTCTGCCCCTACAAGTTTATTGTAGGTAAATGAGGTGGCAATGGGGCCTCCTTCCGGAATGTTAAGCCCATAAAGGTGCCAGCCTTTATCAATGGAGGCTTTGAATACAATTTCGTAAGTCTCATCGTCTATTTGTTTCAGGCTGTGTTCCCATTTCACAGGCTTGATCACATCGGCATACAAACCCAGGCTAATGAGTAATAAGATGCTTGTTGTCAGATTCTTGTAATTTAATTTCATAGTAAAACAGTTGCAATAAAATTAAAACATTAAGATATATAGATATAATAAATATTTATGTAATGATTTGTTAATTCTTGTTAATCAATTGAAAAAATCGAGGGCTTAAGGTATAAAAAAAGCTGCCAGGATAACCCAGACAGCTTTCAAAATATTTTTTTCGATAGAGATTTAAATAAACTCTTCGTTGTCTTTGTCAAAGAAATGAAATTCGAGGAAATCGAAAGAGCTGATAGGAACAATCTTCAATCCGAGTTTGTATTTTCTTTTCCAACGTGCTTTTACTGAGTTAAAGAGTCCCTTATTGATATAGGCTGCAATAAAGGGATGTACACGCACATTTACCTTTTTAGGTTTGTATTTTTCAATCACATCTACCAGGTGCGATTCTATTCGTTCGATAATGAGCACACTGGGCGAAATTTCGCCAGTACCTTCGCATGTGGGGCATTTTTCTCGTGTGTTGATATGCATTTCGGGCCTCACACGCTGACGTGTAATCTGCATCAATCCAAAACGGCTCAATGGCAATATGGAATGCTTCGTACGGTCCGTTTCCATTGCAGCTTTCATGCGTTCGAAAACCTTATTTTTGTTGTCTTGCGATTGCATATCGATAAAATCAATAACGATAATGCCGCCCATATCGCGCAAGCGTAACTGACGGGCAATTTCATCGCAGGCAGCAAGGTTCACATCCAAGCCGGTTGATTCCTGGTTATCAACATTTTTAGCCCTGTTCCCGCTGTTGACATCGATCACATGCAGGGCTTCGGTATGCTCTATTATAAGGTATGCGCCACTTCTAAACGATACGGTTTTTCCGAAAGCGGCTTTTATCTGTTTAAGAACCCCGTATTTTTCAAAAATTGGTGCTGCGCCAGTATATAGGTTTACAATTTTTTCCTTTTCAGGGGCAATGGTGCTAATATACTCCCTTATTTCGCGGTGAAGACTTTCGTCGTTTACATGTATGTTGTTGAAGCCAACATTCAGAATGTCGCGAAGAATGACAGAGGTGCGATTTAATTCGCTCAAAAAAAGCTTTGGTGGCTGTGCTCCCCTAAGTTTTTCGAATGCCAGTTCCCATTTTTTCTGAAGATTACGCAACTCTTCGTCGAGGGTTTTCACCATTTTACCTTCGGCAGCAGTGCGTATTATTAATCCGTAATTGGCAGGTCTAATGCTGGTAATTAGGGTCTTAAGTCTTTTCTTTTCGTCGGCCGATTCAATCTTTTGCGAAATGGAAATTTTATCGCTAAAAGGCATCAGTACCATGTTGCGCCCGGCAATGGCAATTTCCGAAGTAAGTCTTGGACCTTTTGTAGAGATGGGTTCTTTGGCAATTTGTACCAATACCAACTGACCTGCAGTAAGTACCTGGTTTATCTTGCCATTTTTATCAATATCGGGTTCGCGTTTAAACTTTTGTTGTGGTACCAGCTTGGTTTTGCGACTTAAAGCTTCGTTAAGGTATTTATGAAGCGTACGAAACTGAGGGCCAAGATCGAGGTAGTGTAAAAAGGCATCTTTTTCATACCCCACATCCACAAAGGCAGCATTTAACCCGGGCATTACTTTTTTTACTCTACCCAGATAGATATCACCCACAGAGAATTTCGGATTGCTTTTCTCCTTGCTTAATTCAAGAAGCTTTTTATCTTCAAGCAGAGCAATATCAATCTCATTGGCTTTAACATCAATAACCAGTTCTTTGCTCACAATGTAGAGATATTTTGCACAATAAAAACTTGTAGCGGGATAAATAACAATATAGATGAAAAACCTAAAGCCAAAGGCTTTAGGTTTTTCAGAAGGTGGTAATGCTTAAACAATTAAGCTATTTCTTTTTCTTATGACGATTTTTTCTAAGACGTTTTTTACGCTTATGCGTCGCCATTTTATGTCTTTTCCTTTTCTTTCCGCTTGGCATTTGAGTATGTTTTAATTATTTTTTAATGTTGCTTTTTACTTTTCCTACAAAAGTTTTTGCTGGTTTGAAGGAAGGAATAAAATGCTCAGGGATAATAATAGTAGTGTTTTTCGAAATGTTGCGAGCAGTTTTCTTAGCCCTTTTTTTCACAATGAAGCTACCAAAGCCTCTTAAATATACATTTCTTTCCTGAGTGAGTGAATCTTTCACCACTTCCATAAATGATTCAACTGCTTTCTGTACAGTGATTTTTTCAATACCAGTGTTCTTGGAAATTTCGTTTACGATATCTGCTTTGGTCATTTTTTAAACGCTTTAATTATCAGTTATTTACGGATTCTTTCATTTGTGGAGTGCAAATATAAAGCATTTTAGGCGATAATTGAAACACTATTTAAGATATTTTGTTATTTCTTCTTGAATTTGTTTACCCACTATGTAAAACTAACAATGGAGGAGCTAATACATTGGTTTAACGTGAATAACCGTGATTTACCCTGGCGGTATACCCGCGATCCTTACCTTATCTGGATTTCGGAAGTGATATTGCAGCAAACCCGTGTTGACCAGGGTATTGGATATTATCATAGGTTTATAAGCCGGTTTCCGACAATAAAGGAACTTGCTGACGCTGATATCGATGAAATTTTAATGTTGTGGCAGGGACTTGGCTATTACACCAGAGCCCGCAATCTGCATGAAACCGCCAAAATAGTTCAGAGTAAATACAAAGGAAAGTTCCCCGATGAGGTGAGCGATCTAAAGGGACTAAAAGGTATTGGAGATTACACAGCTGCAGCCATCGCATCTCTCGCTTTTAATAAACCCGAAGCCATGGTCGACGGCAATGTTTACCGGGTATTGTCCAGGTATTTTGCCAGCGAAATTCCCATCGACAGCACTTCAGGGAAGAAACATTTTAAAGAACTGGCTCAAGCAGTTTTAAACACAAAGAATCCGGCTGCCCACAACGAAGCATTGATGGAACTTGGAGCAACAGTTTGTTTGCCAGCAAATCCCATCTGTACTCATTGCCCACTCCAGCTAAAGTGCATGTCATTGGCTCAAAAAAACACCTTCTCTTACCCCGTGAAGTCAAGAAAGTTGAAACAACGGGTGCGGTATTTATATTTTGTTGTGATGCATTACAAGGAGAACACCTACATTGAAAAACGTCAAAATACCGATATCTGGAAAGGTTTGTATCAATTTCCTCTGGTGGAATCCGAAGCACAGGTTCAGCCCGAAGAGTTTTCTGATTTTCTGCAAAAGACCATTTTCAAGACCTTTTCTGCTTATAAGATCCGTGTTATCTCATCAGAATTCAAACATATACTCTCTCATCAGGTTTTGCAAGGTTGTTTTGTACATGTTGACCTCGAAGAGGAATGGTCCAAATCTGGTTCTATTTTTGTGCAACCGGCAGACCTGGCAAAATTTGCCATGCCCAGGTTAATTACGAGGTACCTCGAACAGGCAATGGATTAAAAGTAGGGAATGGATTCTGACAGTGTGCTTCCCCTCAAATTTTATAATCAAAAAAAAATTGTACTTTTACTCCAAACAATCAAACTATGTCAGTAAACAAAGTCATTCTCGTTGGTCACGTCGGTAATGATCCAGAAGTCAAGCATTTAGATGCCGGAACGCCGGTGGCAAATTTTCGGCTGGCAACCTCTGAGTCGTATAAAAATCGCGATGGAGAGCGTGTAGTTCAGACAGAGTGGCACTCTGTGGTTGCATGGCGTGGACTAGCCGAAATAGTAGAAAAATATGTGAAAAAGGGACAACAACTCTACATAGAGGGTCGAATCCGCACACGTGCCTGGGACGATAAAGATGGCAATAAACGCTATACTACAGAAATAGTTGCCGATAACATGCAGATGTTGGGCAAGCGATCGGAATCCGATACGATGACAGATAATTCTGGTTCCGTACAAAGCTTTTCTAAAAATCAACAGGAGGTTATCAGCTCTGCTCCCTCATCAGTGGAAGAAACTGATGACGATCTCCCATTTTAATAATTAATTGTGAAGTATTGTTTTGGAAGATTCGGAACCTTATCAATGGGGCTTGTTTAACTTGGAAATATTCCCAGGTGCTGTGATTGACCTGGCTTTTGTGTCGGCACTTTTACTCGTGGTTTTATTGCTGATTATTACTTCAATTGTTTGGGGTAGCCGGCTGGCTTTTCTTTCCCTTTCGGAGCAGGAGGAAGAAAGCATACATGAAGCAATATACAAGCCGGATCTCCGAATAAAAAAGCTACTTGCTTTTCCCCTTCATTTTTTAAATACAACCATAGTATTAATCACCTTTTTGCAGGTTGGTATGGTTGTATTATTTGTTTTTTTTACAAAGTACAGCAGACCAGATGCAGTTTGGAATACAATTCCTTTTGCATGGCAGGTTCTTCTTTTTAGCTTTTTGATACTTTTTAGTTCTGGATTTGTGGCTCAAAATTTTGCCTCAAAGCGGGCTCTGCCTTTTTTAAGAAGTACTTCAAGGCTAATGCTATTTTTTACTCGATTATTCTGGCCATTTAGCAGTGGGCTGATATTTTTAGCATCCCTTGTTAGCAATCGCTTTAATGCGAAGAAAATAATATTGCCCTTTAACCAATTAAGCGATGCTTTGTCTGATGGCGAGGTTACCATGCCTCAGGAAAAAAGCCTGTTAAAAGGTATTGCAAAATTTGGCAACATCGAAGTTTGTGAAATAATGCAGGCCAGGGTAGATGTGGTTGGTATTGATCAATTAGCAAGTTTCGAAGAACTGATGCTGCTAATCAACGAATCGGGTTACTCACGCATCCCTGTGTACGAAGAGTCCTTCGATAAAATTAATGGCATTTTATACATCAAAGATTTACTGCCACACATGAGCGAGGGCAATGATTTTGTCTGGCAAAGACTTATCAGGGAACCATACTTTGTGCCGGAGAGCAAAAAAATTAACGATTTGCTGAATAAGTTTCAGCGTATGCACATTCACATGGCGATTGTGGTGGACGATTACGGAGGCACTTCGGGCATTGTTACCCTGGAGGATATTCTGGAAGAGATAGTAGGAGAAATATCGGACGAAACAGATGACGATGAACTTCCTTACAAAATAATTGACGATAACACCATAATATTTGAAGGAAAAATACTTCTGAATGACTTTAGTAAGGTTGCCAATGTCGATTCAGATTTTTTTGATCAGGTAAAAGGCGATGCCGATACCCTGGCAGGCCTGATTCTTGAGCTGAGAGGCGATATTCCAAAGCGGAACGATGTATTATCGTATAAAAATTTTACATTCGAGGTGCTCGAGGTCGATAAGCGCCGGATAAAGTTTATTCAAGCTTCAATTAAAAGATAGAGATAAACATGCTAAGATATTCGATTCTGTTCTTTGTGGTTTTTTTGCTTTTTCTAATATCCTGCACCCAGCCGGCCACTCCTAAACCACGTGCTTATTTTCGCATTGATTTTCCGGAAAAAGAATATCAGCTCTACGATAGTACCTGTCCATACCGTTTCGAGTACCCAACTTATGGGGTTATCGAATCAGTTCAATCGGCTTATGCCGAAGCATGTTGGTATAACATTGACTTTCCGGGCTATCACACCAAAATCCACCTTACCTATAAACCTTTACATAAAAATCTGGGCACACATATCGAAGACATCAGAACAATTGTTTACAAGCATGTAATTAAAGCCGACGATATAGTGGAGCACCTCGTGTGGGGTCCTGAAAAAGATGTTTTTGGAGTTATTTATATGCTCGAAGGAAATACGGCATCGTCGGCAGTTTTTTTTCTCACCGACAGCGTCAATCATTTTTTAACCGGATCGCTCTATATTTCGGCATTGCCGAATAAAGATTCACTTGCACCTTCTGTTACATTTTTTCAGGAAGATGTTGTACATTTAACCGAATCTCTATCCTGGAAATAAATATTTGCATTGCATGCCTCTAGTTTATAATCAAATCGTTTACGACGATTGTCAGGTTGGAATATGGGAGATAACCGAATCGTACGAGGAGTTGTATTCGAAGGTTCACTTTTTTGCTGGCGAAAAACAAAAGCTGGCCGATTATAAAAGTACCAACCGGCAGATAGAATGGCTTAGTGTGCGCCGGTTGTTACGCGAAATCAGGGGTGTTCCAACTCAGATAGTCTATAACGAAATGCGAAAACCCTATCTTTTTAATTCAGACATGAACATCAGCATCAGTCATTCGCGCGACCTGACAGCTTTAATACTAAGTAAGAATAAAAAAGTAGGGATTGATGTGGAATACATGTCGCACGATATTCATAAAGTAGCTCACAAATTCGTTAATAATGACGAGTACATTGTGAGCGACCCGGAAATGCAGCATTTTCATCTTTATATACACTGGTGTGCTAAAGAGGCATTGTATAAATTGTGCGATAAACAGGACATTAATTTCAGAAGAAACCTGACCATTGAGCCCTTTGAGCCAAGTGAATGTGGCGAAATATATGGCTGGGTCGACAACCAGTTCTGGCACGATAAGTTTCTCATGCGCTATTTTACCATTAAAGGACACGTACTTGTCTATTGCTCGAAATAATGCAATGTTATAATATCATAGCTTCGCCAGGAAAAAAAATTGCCCTGTTAATCGATCCGGATAAGTTGGGTTTACAAAGCATTATTGCTACTGTATATGCAGCCAACGAAAATGCCGTTAGCCTTATCCTGGTTGGAGGAAGCCTGATGAGTACCCACATCGATAAGGTAATTCAAACAATTAAAGAACATACCCGGATACCGGTTGTTTTGTTTCCGGGAAGTCTGCTGCAGCTTAGCAGAATGGCCGATGCCTTATTGCTTTTAAGCCTGGTTTCGGGAAGAAACCCCGATTATTTAATAGGAAACCATGTGCAAGCTGCGCCATTTATAAGGCAATCGGCTTTGGAGGTAATTCCTACTGCCTATGTATTGATTGATGGGGGTACAGTTACTTCAGTAGAGTATGTAAGCAATACCCGACCCATACCTTCGAATAAGCCTGAGCTGGTAGTTGCAACCTGCATAGCCGCTGAGATGCTTGGTCACAGACTTATTTACCTTGAGGCAGGTAGTGGGGCACTTAACCCTGTTCCACCCCGGGTTATTTCGGAGGTTAAAAAGATTGTGAATATTCCGGTTATTGTAGGCGGAGGTCTTAATTCGCCAGAAAAGGTAGCCGCCAGTTTCGAGAGTGGAGCCGATATGGTAGTGATTGGCAATGTAGTTGAAAAGAATATTGAGAACTTGCATAAAATTGCAAGCGTACTCCAAAACTTTAAAAACTAGAAAAGGTTTTTTCTTTATCTACCTGTTTACAGAGCATTTTCGGATTGCAATAGCAAGATCAAAATTTCAGAAGAGGAGAAATCTTTTGTTGAAAAAATTGAATCGTTCGTCAAATCTGAGTCATGGTTAATCGAATATTAATAACTACCTTTCGGTATCAGGCGTAAGAGCAGGTAGAAATCAATTGTAAAAAATACGGGTTAAATCCTGGTAAGATTTTGCCCAAGTTGGTTTAGTTAGTAGTTTTGTGGTTTACCGGGGAGTGTGGTTACTCCCCGGTTTTTTTAAGTCTTTTTTTGAGATTGAAACTGCAGGAACCGCTGAAATAGCAATGCAATTCATTATCTGGCCTGCTTGAAATACTGCTGGCTGGCCAAAGGAACAAACACCTTTTCTAAGGGCATTTAGAGAAAGGAATTACCTTACTACGTCTTCAATTGGGATTCCTGTGGAGGAATTCGGAAAAGAAATATCCAATAAAACCGAAATGGTAGGGGCTACATCTGTAAGATCAACCGGTTGCAACACGGTTTTCCTTTTCATTTTCCATCCATACCAGATTAAGGGTATGTGGGCATCGTGGCCATAAGAAACAATATTTCTTCCTTCTTTTTCAATCCATCCATTTTTTAAACTAAAAATCACATCTCCCGAACGTTTCTGGTTATAGCCATTTTGAATTTTCAGAAATACACCGCTACTAAAATTGGTATTTTGAAGGGAATAGGAAGTGAGGGTGTTTTCAACTCCGTGAAATTGTAAAAGCAAACCAGCCACATTATCCTGCACCTGGCTCAGGTTAAGTCCTGCCGATTCAATGAGAGTGCGGTTGAGGTAAATCTGCTGGGCGTGATACTCCTTAATCCATTCTCCTTTGCCGTAGAGATTATTCAGGTAGCTTTTCAGCAAGGAAATGGCACTGGCCGAATTGAAATAGCCTGCCGGGATTTTGTGATCAGTAAGGTATTCGGGGTTGTAAGGTAGTCCATGCTCTGCAGAAAATATAAATAAGGTATTTTCTATTCCCACGGTGCTTTCGATGAAACTAATAAAATGGGCAATTTCGCTATCGAGGCGGAGCACTGCATCCTGCATTTCGATGGAAAGCGGACCAAAAAGACGCCCGATCTGTTCATGGGCAGTAAAATTCACACACAACACATCGGTAAAATCATCCATACCCAGATTTTCGTTCGCAAGGACTTGAATAGCAAAATCCTTCACCATTGTATTTCCGTAGGGCACAGAATTCAGAATGCCAAAGCGTTCGTTCTTTTTCAGGTTTTTCGTGAGGTCGCTTATTTCGTAAGGAAAAACTTTATTGCCATTGAACCCTTCTTCGTATGGGTTACTGTCGCTCATACTTTCGGTATATTGTTCAATGGGCAAGAGGGTGTTCCATGTTTGTTCGAGGTAGATATCAGCAAATTTTTTCGAATTGAATTCATTTACCCAGGCAGGCAGCGAATCGATGTAATAGCTCGAGGTAATAAAATTACCTTGCTGATTATCGAACCAATAGCTAGCCTGAGCGGTATGTCCCGCGCTAACTACAGCAGAGATTGGTTCAAGCGAAACACTAATAATGCGCGAATTGAAATGATTGGAAAGGTTAATTTCATCGCTGAAAGTAGTCGATAGCAAGTGCTGGGGAGAATAGCGTCCCTGGTCAAAGGAGCCTCCAATGGTGTTTATTGTTTCATCATCCACAGCTTTTATTACAGTACCTTTTAGGTCGCTATACCAGCTGTCGGCTATGATACCATGCAACGAAGGATTTGCACCGGTAACCAGTGTAGCCGTTCCGACACCCTTGTCGTTGATTAGGTAATTGTAACTTGTATTTTTACAATAGGTTCCCCGCTCTATCATCCTCTTCAATCCATTCTCAGAGAGTTTATCCCAATACCTCGAGATGTAATCGTTTCGGAATTGAGAAACCGATAATACTACAATGAGTTTTGGTTTTTCCGGAACCACCAGCACATTTTTCTGTCCAGAGGATAAAAGATAAAAAGATATTAAGATAACTGTAAGCGTAATCTGGCGCAGGGATTTATTATTCATATGATCTGTTGGTATAAGGAATTAAGTATTATAACTCCGGGTGGTTAAAGAAAGTATTGACAGGGATGCTATTTTTAAACATTGAACCTGAAATGCATGATGTCGCCATCCTGGACAATGTATTCCTTGCCCTCGACACTCATTTTACCTTTGTCTTTACATGCCTGTTCAGAGCCTAGTTCAATAAAGTCCTTATATTTGATTACCTCGGCTCGGATAAAACCCTTCTCAAAATCGGTGTGTATTACACCGGCAGCTTGCGGAGCAGTGGCACCCACAGGGATAGTCCAGGCGCGCACTTCTTTTTTTCCGGCAGTAAAATAGGTTTGCAGTTTTAATATTCTGTAAGCTGCCCGTATGAGTTTGTTTACGCCTGGTTCGTCGAGTTGCAGGTCTTCGAGAAAAATTTTCCTTTCTTCATAAGTTTCGAGCTCTGCAATATCGGCTTCAATGGCCGCACCAATTACAAGCACTTCTGCCTTTTCCTTGGCTGCCATTTCTTTTACCTTTTCTACATAGGCATTTCCTGTGCGCACCGAAGCTTCGTCGACATTGCATACATACAAAACAGGTTTGGCTGTAAGAAGATGCATGTCTCTTATCAGAAAACTTTCCTGTTCATCGAATTCGATTGTGCGGGCATTTTTGCCTTGTTCAATAATTTTTTTGATGTTTTCGACAAGTTCCTTTTTTTTAAGCACCATTTTATCTCCACTCTTCGATTCCTTTTCCAGGGCGGAAATTCTTTTTTCTATGGTTTCGAGGTCTTTCAGTTGTAACTCGGTATCGATAATTTCCTTGTCGCGTATAGGATTTACCGAGCCATCGACGTGCACGACATTGTCATCGTCGAAACACCTGATAAGGTGGATTATGGCATTGGTGTCGCGAATGTTGCTCAGAAACTTGTTTCCAAGACCTTCGCCTTTGCTGGCACCTTTTACAAGCCCTGCAATGTCAACAATCTCTACTGTAGCGGGGAGCACCTGTTCTGGTTTTACAAGATCTTCCAGTTTCTCAAGCCTGGGGTCGGGTACATTGATTACCCCTAAGTTGGGTTCAATAGTACAAAAAGGGAAGTTGGCCGATTGCGCCTTTGCATTCGACAAGCAATTAAAAAGAGTCGACTTGCCCACATTAGGTAGTCCTACAATTCCGCACTGTAAAGCCATTCAGAATGAATTAAAATTAAATAAGGCGCAAAATTACATTTAAAATTGATACGATTAAGATAGTTGCCCTGAACTTTTTATATTTGCACGCTTAAATAGAAATTAAAGTAGAATTTTACAATGAGTGACCAAAAACTTCGCCGTGCGGCCGATAATATTCGGGCCTTGTCGGTAGCAATGGTAGAAAAGGCCAACAGCGGTCATCCCGGTGGTGCCATGGGTGGTGCCGATTTTGTATCGGTTTTGTATAGTGAGTTTATGAATTGGGACCCCAGTGATATGCTTTGGCGTAACCGCGATCGTTTCTTTCTAGATCCGGGTCATATGTCGCCCATGTTGTATTCTATATTAACCCTTACCGGAAATTATACCCTGGACGATATCCGTCAGTTCAGGCAATGGGGAAGCGTGACTCCCGGGCACCCTGAAGTGGATTTTGCCCGTGGTGTGGAAAATACTTCCGGACCCCTCGGACAGGGGCATGTAATGGCCGTGGGAGCTGCTATTGCTGAACGTTTTCTGGCAGCTCGCTTTGGCGAATGGATGAGCCATAAGATTTATACTTTCATCTCAGATGGCGGTATACAAGAAGAAATTTCGCAGGGAGCGGGTCGCATAGCAGGTCATCTTGGTTTAGGCAATCTTGTGATGTTTTACGATGCTAATGACATACAACTCTCCCATACTACCGATGTAACTTCTTCGGAGAATACAGCCAAAAAATACGAGGCGTGGGATTGGCATGTGCAGACCATTGAAGGAAACAATATTGAACAGATACGTCAAGCCCTCAAAGCAGCCTTGGCCGAGACCAACAAGCCATCGCTCATCATTGGTAAAACTGTAATGGGCAAGGGAGCAATTAACAAGGAAGGCTCAAGTTTTGAACGTCAGGTTTCAACACACGGTCAGCCACTTTCGGCTGCTGGGGCCGATGTACCAAAAACCCTTGCTAACCTGGGGGCCGATCCTCAGAACCCATTTGCAATTTTCTCCGATGTGGCAGAGTATTTCAACGAGGTACTTGACTCGAAAAAGGCTAATGCGAAAAGACGTAAAGTGGAAGAAAAAAACTGGGCGGAAAAGAATCCCGAACTTGCTAAAAAGTGGGATCAGTTTTTCAGCCTCGACTACAGAAATCTGAATTTTTCTTCTATTGAAAATAAGCCTAACAGCCCTACCAGAAACGCTTCGAGTAATGTGTTGACTTATTTAGCGCAGAACCTCGATAATATGATTGTTGCTTCGGCAGATTTAGCCAACAGCGATAAAACGGACGGCTTCTTGAAAAATACTACTGTACTTAAGAAGAATGATTTTAAAGGAGCCTTCTTGCAGGCAGGGGTATCGGAACTTACCATGGCTGCAATATGCAATGGCATAGCCCTTCATGGTGGCGTGAGGGCTGCCTGCGGAACTTTCTTTGTATTCAGCGACTACATGAAACCTGCCATGCGCATGTCGGCACTCATGGAATTACCTGTAATTTATATCTGGTCGCACGATGCCTTTAGGGTAGGAGAGGACGGGCCCACTCATCAACCAATCGAACAGGAAGCGCAGGTTCGTCTATTGGAACAATTGAAAAATCATTCGGGTAGCAACAGTTTTCTGGTACTTCGTCCGGCCGATTCGGCCGAGTCGCTAGTTGCATGGAAAATGGCAATAGAAAACACAAAAACACCAACAGGTTTAATTTTTTCGCGTCAGAATATAAAAGACTTGCCAGCACAAAACCAAAGCCGCCTTCAAGAGGCTATGCAGGCAGAAAAAGGCGCTTATATAGCGAAAAAAGCCAATGGAAAACCTGATGTGATACTGGTTGGAAATGGATCGGAGGTTTCGACCCTGATCGAAGGGGCAGCCTTACTCGAAGTCAGGGAGGACAAAAAAGTGCAGGTGGTTTCGGTGCCATCTTTGGGCTTGTTTTTTGAACAGGATGAAAAATACCGCCTACAGCTTATTCCAGAAAACGCTCCAGTTTTTGGTTTAACCGCAGGACTTCCATCTGTATTTACTCCATTGGTTGGACAAAAAGGTAAGGTATATGGCATGCAAGCTTTTGGTTATTCTGCCCCCTTTCAGGTATTGGACGAAAAATTCGGATTTACCGGCGAGAATGTGTTTAACGAGGTGAAAAAATATTTGTTAGCCTATTAGCACTCAGAGAAATATGTGAATAAAGCGGACACCAGGAAAGAGGTTGTCCGTTTTTTTTTGGCTATCTTTCTGTAAAATAATCAATAAGAAATTCCGTTATAGGAATTTGAAATACAAATTATCTCATGCTTCGAAATTTCCTGCCAGTTGTAGTTTTACTTTTTTTTACGGTATCACTTTCCGCTCAGGTATATTCGCCCCTAAAGTATACCCCTCCTGAAACCCGTATTCTATTTGTGTTCGATGCTTCGCAGAGCATGAATGGCTATTGGGCCTCTGACCGTAAAATTAATATTGCCCGCAAAACACTTGTAGCACTCATCGACAGTCTCGAGCAACTCAAGAATGTGCAAATGGCACTAAGGGTTTATGGCCATCAAAGTCCGGTACCACCTCAGAATTGCGGAGATACCCGCCTTGAAGTTCCATTTGCCCCGGGCAATGCTCCGCGCATAAGACAGGAACTGCATTATATTAATCCGAAAGGTACTACCCCTATCGCATACTCCTTGCAGCAAGCCGGGAGTGACTTTCCGGAAGATTGCAACGATTGCCGCAATATTATTATACTTATTACCGATGGCATAGAAGCCTGTGAGGGCGATCCTTGTGCTGTGTCTTACGAATTGCAGAAAAAAGGCATAGTGCTAAAGCCTTTTATCATAGGCATAGGCATTGGCGATGATTATCAGGAAAATTTTGATTGCATCGGGCATTATTTCAATGCTACCAACGAAAATAGTTTCAAGGAGGTACTGGGTGTGGTTATCTCTCAGGCATTGAATTCGACCACTATGCAGGTTAATTTATTGGATTCCAAAGGCCTGCCCACAGAAACCAATGTAAACATGACCTTTTACGATCACTTCTCAGGTAAAGTGATGAATAATTATATTCATACCATCAATCACCGTGGAAATCCGGATACACTTTACCTCGATCATTTGGTAACTTACGATTTGCGTGTTAACACCATACCGCCAGTTTTTGTTGATAGTTTCAGGGTATTTGTTGGGAAACATACTGTAGTAGCTGCCGATTGTCCACAGGGCGAATTGCTCATTAATGTGGAGGGTGGGGTTCAATACCGCAATTTGCAATGTATCATTCGACAGAAGGGTAAAATGGAGTCACTCAATTACCAATCGCTGAACCAGCCGGAAAAGTATCTGGTTGGTAAATATTCTCTGGAAATACCTGTATTGCCCAAAATATTAATCGACGAAGTAATTATAAGTCAAAGTACCACTACTACCATCACCATTCCCGATCCGGGTATTCTCAATTTATCGAAAAATTCAGCGGGATATGGTAGTATTTATGTACGCCGGGGAAATGGCGAAGAAGAATGGGTGTTGAATATCAACAACAATTTGAAAAGTGAATCTATTGTGCTACAACCCGGCACTTACAGGGTAGTTTTCAGGGCACAAAATGCCAAGCAGACCCTTTATACAATTAATAAAACAGTTAAAATCCGTTCTGGAAGTTCAGAAGTGGTGCAATTGTTTTAAAAACGCAGCTTCAATAAATCAGGTAGGTATCCAACAGAGGTTTGGTTCAGGAAGTAAGCCAATAGAACAATAAGAATGATATTCAAAGAAATGCTTAATAGCGGTTGTCGACTGTCGTCATTCCTTTCTTCCTCAAGAATTAGGCGCCATTGAGCTGGCGTACCATCGTTGCGAAATAAGTAAGCCCGGTAAAAGAAATTGCCATAATAGGCAAGAAAAAAAGTAAGTACAAAACCACCTGCTATTACCACAAACAGACCACTCAGGTAAAAAAGTACCGGAAATTGTTTTAATTGAAGTTGCAGGTATTCGATGGTAATATCTGTTCTTTCCACCTCTAATTTCAATTTCGAATTGTACTGCATGAAATGCTTTTCGATGGTTTTAACTTTTTGCTCCACTTCCTCTACACGCGTCTGATTAAGGGCAAGTTTATTTTGCTCTTGCCTGAGCACTTCTTTCAGTGATTCTATTTCCTGATTAGCTTTTTCCTGGTTGATTGCAAGCTCAATGAGGTATTGTTTTTTTAAATTCTGATATTGTATGATCTCATTGCTGATTAGTCCACGGTGGTTGATATCCTGAAAAAACTGTCTTGGGAAAGTTGCCACCTGCTTCATAAGGTTAATTTCTTGTCCGATACGGTGCTCTTCGATTTGGTCAGAAGTTTTTGATTGCTTCAGCATGAGCTGATCAATTTTTATTTCCGAAATGTTTTCTTTCACTTTCAGGGTAGCAAAAGTGGCCAGAATCACCAAAAGGCTAACAGGAATAATGCTTATGATTGAAAATATCACAGAAGGAATTATGCCGGAAGCCTGCTGAAAACAACGCCGTAGGATATAGGAGAGCAATTGGGCTAAATCTTTCAGGGAGGTTTCGGAGAAGCTATTGTATAGCCTGTAGGTTGGTAAAACGAAACTACTGAAAAGAATTAATACCGCTACAAAAAGCAGAATCACATTAACCAGAAAGCTGATATTGATGCTTAAGCCCAGAAAGATGATGCCCGAACCCTGAATCCATCCCAGCATACTTAATCCTGTTTGGGCAAGCACCAGAAACACAAAAAAACTAATAAAAAGTACCAGGCTCCGCACACTCTCCATACCGTTATGAAATTTGGCGCGTATCTGGCTGAAAGGGGCGTCTAAAAGTTCCTGTCCCCGTATGGAAGCAATTTCACCAAAAACCCAGGTAATTGGTAGTATCGACAAAACAATGCCAATATAATAAAGCCCTGGTGTTTCAGTAATTATGCTGATAAAGTAAAACAATTGAAACACAAACAAGGCAATAAATGCCCCAATGGCAGATGTTTTCAGTAGGTTAATCCGAAAGGTTTTACCTACTGATTTATAGGCATACCGATAAATCCACCATGGCCATTTTATGAAGTAGAATAACACAAGTTTGAATAAAATACGCCATGTGGGCCATAGAGTTCTCAGAAGCTTAATAATCAGTTGCAGGATAAAAAAGAGGCCCTCTTTAACAAGATAGATAAGATCGGTGAATAGCAGTACAATCTGATAAAGACCCCAAACAACCCACACCAAAATATCGTAGACGAAGGCCATTAGCATGGTTGGAATTCGAACAAGGTCACGAAGTCCGCCTTGGGCAAAATATTTTTCGCTGCGCTGAAAATTATATAACTCTTTTGGTTGAGCGTGCAAAATACGCGAAGCGATTAAACCAAAAACAAGCAGCAAAATTGGGATGGAGATAAGAAATGGCACAAAATCCTGTGTAATCAGGTATACCAGCACTAAAAGTGCAAGAGCTACCAGTTTACGCAAAAAAACTAAGGCATTTTCCATTGAAAACAAATAAAATCAGAGAGACAATATTACAAAAATCCTTTTAATTGTTGGTGTTTGCCAAATCTGGTTGCAAAAGGAGGATTACTTCATTAATAAACTTTGGGTAGCTGCATTTTGTTGTGAATTAACTCAAACTGTTAACCGGCTAGAGGTATTTGTCTTGTTGCAGATAATTTTTTACATAGTCGCCTATGCCTTGTTCAAGACTGGTAAATGCTTTCGTATAACCAGCTGCCTGAAGCTTTGTCATTCGGGCTTCGGTAAAATATTGGTATTTATCGCGGATGTCTTCGGGAGTATCAATAAAGCTGATATCTTCAGTTATATTCATGGCATGAAAGGTGGCCTTTGCTAGATTCAGAAAGGTGCGGGCAGTTCCTGTACCAAGGTTATAAATGCCAGGGTGCTGCTGATGTTCCATGAAGAATAAAAGCACATCGATCAGATCTTTCACATAAATAAAGTCGCGTTTTTGTTCCCCGTCTTTAAAACCAGGGTTGTGCGAACGGAAAAGCTTCATGCTGCCTTTTTCTTTAATCTGGTTGTAGGCATGGTACACGACGCTGGCCATGCGCGATTTATGGTATTCGTTAGGGCCATATACATTAAAAAACTTGAAACCACACCAGAACGGGGGAGTGTTATTTTGTTGCAGCACCCATTTGTCAAAGTCATTTTTCGATTCGCCGTAAGGATTAAGAGGTTTCAGCTTTTCGATGATGCTGTGCTCGTCGATGTAGCCATACTCACCCATGCCATAAGTAGCTGCCGAAGAGGCATATAAGAATGGAATTCCTTTCCGGGTGCAGATGCGCCAGATATCTTTGGAGTAATTAAGGTTGAGTGCATCAAACACTTTGGAGTCGAACTCAGTGGTGTCGGTTCGGGCACCAATATGAAATACATAGGTAATTTTTTCGGCATTTTTGTCTAACCAATCGATAAACACATCACGGTCAATCTGCTGATCCCACGATTTGCCCTCGAGGTTTTTATTCTTTTGCTGGTTTGTGAATTTATCAACCAGTACCAGGTTCTGAAAACCATTCTGATTGAGTTTATTTACCATGCAACTTCCAATAAACCCGGCTGCCCCAGTTACAACTATCATAATAAATCTTTGTTATTTTGTCTTGTTTCTACTCGCAAACCTACATGTTTTTTGGATAAGGCAAGCACCAAATTCAATTTTTCGATAAGTGGTTTTCCAGGTTTTCCTGTTCTAATCGAGCTTTAGCTCATTGAGAATGCTTACTACAGTGGCCGTAAGGCTTTCGACTGCATTGGGTATATTCCAGCTTTCGATACGGCGTATTTCCACAAAATGACTTATGGCCCTGATCTGCAGAAAGGGAATTTTTTCCTGCAGGCAAACATAAAAAAAGGCGGCACCGGTCATGGTTTCTACTTCAGGGTCGAATTTATCGCGCAGTTTGGCAAGCCATTTTGGGTCGCTATGTAGTGTATTGAGCGTAATACCCTTCACCGGTATGAGCGATTCTACCTCATCGAGCTCGAAATTACCAAGGCTGTGCAGTTTTCCTTCGGCAAAAGGAAAAGTGTTTTCGTCCATCAACTCTTCATCGGCAAGGGTAAAAAAGTTGTTTTTGTGCACTACACCCAAATCAGCAAACTGTTCCTGAATGACATTCACCACAAAACCCTGTTCAAGAAAATGGTCGAAACTGCCAGCAAGGCCAATGTTGATAGCCAGGTCGTAGTTGATCATATTCAATGCCCTGGTTAGGTGGTAAGCCATAAAGGTGCTTCCCAGCCCTGTAATCAGAATATCTACATGCAGGTTATAACAGCTATAGCTTTTAAAATTAGGCTCAATCTGATTTACAAACTTCAATTCATCGACCAGCTTTAAAACCTCTCTTGGCGACTCTGCAACAATAAGTATTCTCAATTTGCCCGATTTTTATTTTTTTGAAAGAATATCTTTTAACTTTGAAGTGTATTGTGTCTATTAAAAATAGGCATTTTCTGCGAGAACTATCATGAAAATACACTGAAAATTGCCGGAATGGACAAATCGTTTTTAGAAGAACTTGCCAAAGAAGGTTACATGCTGCCAGAAAGTTTCGACAACGAAAAAACACGGCAGTTGGCCGCTCATTATGAGGCTATACTGAAATTGCTGGGCGAAGACCTTCATCGCGAGGGAATGACTAAAACCCCTCAAAGGGTTGCTCGTGCCATGCAGTTTCTGACACAGGGCATGCAGGAAGATCCGGTGAAGATGCTTGAAGAATCGAAGTTCTGCGAAGAATACAACCACATGCTCCTGGTGAAGGACATTGAATTGCATTCGATGTGTGAGCATCATCTGTTGCCATTTTTTGGTAAAGCCCACATAGCCTATATACCTAACGGCTATATTACCGGCCTAAGTAAGATAGCCCGTATTGTCGATAGTTTCTCTCGCCGTTTGCAGGTTCAGGAGCGAATGACTATTCAGATTCGCGATTGCATACAAGAGGCACTTCAACCTCTGGGTGTAGCCGTGGTAATTGAAGCCAAACACCTGTGCATGACCATGCGAGGGGTGCAAAAGCAAAACTCCGTGATCACCACCTCGGCATTTAAGGGCGCATTTATGAAAAACCCAAAAACCCGCGAGGAGTTTATGGATTTAATTGGCAAGAAATACCAATAAAACCCAAACTCCCATCGATGCAAAATTCACCAGGTTTTATTGGTGCCCTTCGAATTTAAAGGAGACTTTAATCTTTGCCCGGTAATGTTCGATTTTACCATTGTTGATTTGCATGTCGAGCATCTCTACTTCGGCAATGCGTAAATCGCGTAAGGTTTCTGCAGCTTTTGTAACAGCTGCCTGGGCGGCTTTTTCCCACGATTCGGTACTGGTGCCAACCAGCTCGATAATTTTATACACACTTTCTGCCATAATAAAAAAGTTTTTCTGCCATCAACATGTTGAACGTGCAGGGTAGGTAATTGAAAGTAATTCTTTATCAACTTGTTAAATAGAAATGCGGTTGTTCTTAAAGTGTCGAAAGGTATTGTTACTTAAAGTTAAGCATTTAAAAGGCCATTGTCAATATGATACGGATAAGGTAAGAGCAATTTCAGATTTGTTAATGGCTGGCAACTTTCAAAATCAAGTTGTTAGAATATTGCAGGATAAGGTTGCCATTTATCGCAGATTTTAATAATTTAAGCCCTTATGATCTATTGCCTGATCCGAGAACAGAATATATAGTTTTTATGCTTGAACCCCTGCTTATTAAAGGCGATGAAGTTACGCCATTCGTAAATTTTAATTACACTACAGGAAAGCTTGTGATGGGTGGCATGGCTGTTCCCGAGAATGTAAAAGAGATGTTTGCCCCAATTCGGGAATGGCTGGAGCTTTATCAAAAACAACCCCAACCAGCCACAGAATTTGTGTTAAACTTTGAATACCTCAACACGGCAGCTACGAAAATGGTGTTTGAAATTGCCAACACAGTGAGTAACCTACATGGGCGCGAAAATTGTCGTGTTAAAATTACTTGGAAATACCTAAGGGGCGATGCCGAGATGCGTGAACTGGGTGAAGAAATACTCGACGAATTTGTTTGTTTAAAAGAGATTGCCGCCGTAGACTCGCTCCATTAATATGGGGTTTGGCCTATTATGTGATTTCCAACCTCAAAGTATTTTTGGGTATATAACTTTTACAACCCGTTTACCTTATTATTGCGATATCAGGAAAAGGCGCTTATTTGATATCCTTCGCTTTTAATAGTTTTAGTCCTTTTATAAGTAAGCGGGGCAATGGTTTCTCTGCCGGGCGTTTCATCAGGTCAATTGAGAGGCCTAGTTTTTTACTTAAAGGTATTTTGTGGGTTTCGACGTATTCAATCAAGGCACCATCTGGGTCTTCGTTGTAGGCAAAGAGCCCTGCTGCATCTCCCATATCAAAACTTGCGTCTTTAAATATTTCGGCAGTATCTACCGTAAGAGGGAACCCAAATTTCCTGCATTTCTCGCGCAGGATGTTCATCCCTCTGATATCAAAACAAAGGTGAATAAAGCCAAGTTCGCCCCAGAAGCGGTTCTCAAATATTTTTTTTGCAGGACGATTTAATACCTGCACAAGCTCCATTTCGCTTGCTCCAAAAAGCTCGCTAAAAGCGCCCTGGCGGGGTTTACTGTGTCTTAGCAGCACTCTTCTGAACTCCATGTTTCCACCAGGTAGTACAGAGAAATCTTCAAAAACTCCCTGCTTATCGTAAACGACGATATCGTATCCAA
Organism: Bacteroidota bacterium; assembly: GCA_016699695.1. Classification (NCBI taxonomy): domain Bacteria; kingdom Pseudomonadati; phylum Bacteroidota; species Bacteroidota bacterium. The sequence goes on along the minus strand of CP065006.1, from coordinate 999,348 downwards.
GCAGGTTTTTGTAGAATTCCATCGATTTTTCCATTTGGCTGCAACCAATAATGGCTCCATAACCTCCGCCTGTGTATTTTTTCTCATCCTTAAACCAATTGCTTGCAGGCACCATGTGAAAGAGATTTCCATAAGGGTCTTTGAGGAAAAATTGTTTTTGGCCTTCGACCTCTTGAATTTTACCTACCACATTTTGTTTCTCAGCCAGAAACCAATTGTAGGCTTTCTCAACATCCACGCATTTTATTTTCGCTGCATAGATACCCAGGTCGCCCAGCTGCACCTCAAAGGAAGGGCCTTTAGGTTCAAAATCGGTATGGTTCCATATTTCGAATCCACCTCCTCCTTGCAGGGTTATGGCCAGTGCGGCATGTCTGTTTCGGGGTTTGCCTCCTGTATAAGGCAGCATGTATTCTGCCGGGGCCGACTCTTCGAGAATGCGAATATCGATACCAAAGTATTTCTTGTACCAGGCCCATGCTTCGTGTACATTCTTTACGCCTATTCCGATTTGCTGAATACCGCTGATAATAATATCTGTCATTGCATTTGCGTTTAGGTGGGTTTTACTTTCGACGCCAGTTTATAATAAAGTGCAGGAAAATATTTTCTGATATACACCATGAGAATTTCTTTACGACCAATAAGTATATCTTTTTTATTTCTACTTACAGCCGAAATAATTTTTTTTGCGCATAATTCAGCCGGCATGCCATCTTCCTGGCCTGCATCCATTACGCCATGTTTGTTTCCGTTTTTATCCACCGCATTAATGGAAATGCTGGTGCGGATGCGTCCCGGGCTTACAATACTTACCCGTATATGCTCTGCTGTCATTTCTGCACGCAGGCTTTCGAAGTAACCCTGCAGGGCATGCTTCGATGCCGAATAGGCTGTACGTAGCGGAAACCCAAACTTACCCACCACACTGCTGATAACTACAATGTGTCCGCCACCTTGTTTCACCATCACTGGTAGTATTAGTTTTGTGAGGCTAATGGCACCAAAGAAATTGGTTTCCATCACGGTACGGTCTACTTCAATGGGAGTTTCTAACGATCGAGAACGCTGGCTGATGCCACCATTGTTCACTAAAATGTCGATACGCTGATTTGTTTGAATTATTTGCTGAACAGCCGATTGAATGGAAAGTTTATCTGTTAAATCGAGTGGAATAACCTGACATTGACTACCCGCTAACTCGCATTTTTGTTTTACTTTCTGCAGCTTTTCTATATTTCGGCCAGCAAGTATCAGCTTGGTGCTGCATTTCGACCATTCCAGCGAAAGGGCTTCACCAATTCCCGATGAGGCACCTGTAATCAGAATGGTTTTTGATTCAAAATTCATGGATGTATTTTTATTGAATAGTTGAGGTTAGGTATAAAAAGGATTAAATAGTGAGTGAATCCAACGATTCAATTATTTTTTTTCGGAGTACAATTGCTTTCCTTAAATCTGAAGAATGATTCTTTGCCAGGTTGAATTTAATTCTGGCCCTGTTTTTTACCAATAGTGTATAGACACGATAAGCGGCCAACCCACTTAGCGGAATTAAGGGTATGTACAATAATTTCATCCATAGTACAGGAAGAAAAACAAAACCGAGCATGATAAGAATTGGGTAATAGATAATTTGCATTACTAACCCTACACCCCATGCAGCTGTGCTCCGAAACTGGGTGTCTTTGATTTTTTTAACGTACCAGAAGGGAACAAAAAAGTTAGGCCAGTTATTCAGAATACCAAAGAGAAAAACCGGGAGTAATACCAAGGAGGCTATTGATCTTAAAAAAATTCCTGCCCACGAATACCCGTTTTTTCTTAAAACCCATTCCCGAAGCTGGAGGTCATCTCTTAAAAATACATACTCTTGCGTTAGTTTATGTATCGCTTCTATTTTTTGAGGATTTGCTGCCAAAACAAGGTCAAGTTTCTCAATGAGGATTTTGTCGGATTGGAATTGATGCAATAGGTTTCCTTGTTTGAGATTAAGCCGATTGAGGAGGTTCGGCCGGTAAATTTCGCGCAAGTGCATGTAGGTGTCGTAATACTCCTCCGATTGTATATCGATCATGCATTGGCGCATATGCTCAGACAGTTTGTCGCGCAGATTATTGGTGGCTATACTGGGGTTTTCTTCGAAATCTTTCCAGAATTCAGCAACCTCAATGGGTTTGCCATAATTCACAAGCAGGTTCTTACCGAACTTCTGATAATGTTCGTAATCGAGTCCTACAGGCATGATAACTATTCCGGGCTGGTCTTTGTATTTTTCCTGTGCTAAAAAAGCAATTCGAAAGATACCCTTTACAAGCGGACGTAGTCTGCGCTTATCGCCATGGTTCCCTTCGGGGAACATAAAAAGCGGGCTTCTTTTATTGTGCAGGATCTCAACGGCTGTATCGAAAATTTCTTCGTTTTTCTGCAAACTCGAACGCCCATCGCGGATTCGAAAAATCGGAAGCATTTTCATGAAATATAGAATGCGTTCAACAAAGGGTTTGTTGAACACATCGGCCCGTGTAAGAAAAATCCTTTGTTTGGGAGGTTGACTTACAAAAGCTATGGCATCCATCAGAGCATTCTGGTGATTGGGAGCTATAATAATGGATCGATTCGAAGGAATAAGATGATCGTTGAATATGCCAATCTTTTTATAGTATAAGTAGAAGTTTACTCTTACCCAGAATTTTTGAAGTATCCAATACCAAACCGACCACTTGTCAATATCCCTTCTTGCCATATCATTCAGCTTATGGGCGGCAAATATAAGATGAAAGTTCGAAAGTTTTTCATTCTTAATTTATTAGACGAAGGGTATATTTTTATTGTTTACCTCTTTATGTTTTAATTAATTTTTGAAGGTTTTCTTGACCAATACCAGGCCAGGGTAAGTCCGGAAATAATGTGCCAGATGCCCCACCAGGCAGCAATAAATGCCATACCTCCGTTGTTGAGTTCTGCCGGAAATATTTTGGGGTTAAACAGAAGGGCTAGCCCTAAGCCCGAATTCTGTATGCCTGTTTCAATGGCGATAGTCCGGCGGTTTGCACCGTGAATTCCAAATAGTCTGGAAAAGTAACTTCCAGCCAGATAACCTAAGCCATTGTGAATAAGAACAATAATAAAAACAAATTTAATATATGCCAGAAAATACTCAATGTTATTCGAAAGCATGGCTATTACCAGCAGGAAGAAAATAATGATGCTGCTGATGCGGATCGGCCTATCGATGCGGGCAGTGAATTTGGGCAGAAAATGATTGGTGAGCATGCCTAGCACCAAAGGAATTCCAAGAAGAATGACCACTGCCTGAAACATGCGGTTTGGATTTATGCTTAGCGGCTGAAGCAATCCATGGCTCGATGCACTTAAATAGCCATTATACAATCCGCCCCAAATTTTAAAGTTCAGAGGTGTCATAATAATAGCGGCAATGGTGGCAATGGCTGTCAGCGAAACTGAAAGAGCAGCATTGCCCTTGGCAAGTGCAGTAATGAAATTACTAATGTTTCCACCAGGGCAGGCGGCTACCAGAATCATACCCATGGCCACTGTCGGTGTTATAAAACTGTTAAACAGAATGATAATTAAAAAAGTGAGGATTGGTAACGCTAAAAATTGAGATAAAAAACCAATAATTGGCAGTTTAGGTGATTTAAAAACATCGCGAAAGTGTTGTACCTTTATTCCAAGTGCCACCCCATACATGATAAAAGCAAGGGTAATGTTAATGAAAAAGACCCCTTCGGTTGAAAAATTCAGTCGGACCGCATCCAGGGCCAATAGTTCTTCCCTCATGATAAAAAGTTTTAGTTAGGTGGTTGAAGATAAGGAAAAAAATATTTATCAATAATAGATTAAGAAAATGAAAAACATTCAGGAACTATTTCGGAGCATAAAACCCGAAGAAATTCAATCCAATATTTTCTCGCTAATCGGGAAGGAGTGGTTCCTTATAACTGCGGGAACTGAGAAGGAATTTAATACTATGACTGCCAGCTGGGGTATGGCAGGTATATTGTGGAATAAGCCCATATTTGTTAGCTATGTCAGGCCAACCCGCCATACCTATTTGTTTATGCAGGAGGCCGACATTTTTACCATCAGTTTTATTGGAGAGAACCGCGAAGCTATTCATAAAATATGTGGGTCCAAGTCGGGGAGAGACACCAATAAAATAAAAGAAAGTGGATTAAGGCCGGTGTTGACAGAAAGAGGAAACATAAGCTTCGAGCAAGCTAATCTTGTTCTGGAATGCCGGAAAATCTATTTTGACGATTTAAAGCCGGTCTATTTTCTTCCCGATGATATTGATGAGGTTTTTTATCCTAATCAGGATTATCACCGTGTGTATTATGGAGAAATCCTGAATGTTTACACCCGCTGAGATCCTTTATTTCTGAAGGTAACTGGTAAGAATTCCGTTTTGCATGGAGGAAAGACCTCCAGGTGTGCCAATCCACAAAGTATTATCAATGTCTACTTCCAGACAGTTGACTTGGTTGTGAACCAATCCGTCGCTGGCAGTATACGATTGCCAGGCAGAACCATCGAATGAAGACAATCCCAAGTCGGTTCCAAACCAGAGAATGCCCTCGTTATCGAGTACTATGGCAAACACCTTATCGGAAATGAGTCCATCCTTTTTTCGGTATTTTTTCCAATACTTCAAGTCGGTTCGATTATAACCTTCGTGAAATACCGCACCACTGTCGGTGGCATAATAGTGGACAGAATCAGAAGCCACGAAAACAGAATGAACCATATCGGTTTCGAGCGGCGACCAGTCGGAAACAAAAGTCGCACCAGAGACTACATCAACATCCATTCGAAAGGTCAAAACCCCTCTGCCGCTGGTAGACACAAAACACCAACCGTTTTCGTCGGTTTCTATATCGGTAATCGTATAGCCCGAAAACTTATGGTTGGTAGAAGGTTCGAACCAATCACTTCCTTGATATACAATCAGCCCTTCGCTGGTTCCAATCCAACGCGCACTTCCTGTATCGACAGCAACCGCACTAACCATGTTGTTCAATAGTTCGGAATTTTCACTTGTATAATTTGTGGCCGACGAAACTGCATCGATCTCGTAACTGAATACGCCAAGGCCATTGTTGGTGGCAAGCCACAACTCATCGCCACTGTAGTCAGAAAACTGGTAAGCCAGGCTGGCAATGTTTTTTCCCTCGAGGGAGCTTGTCGAGTCATAAGTCTTCCATACACCTTGACGGTAGCTGGCCAAACCATTGCTGGTGGCTATCCACAAAGTGTTCTGGTTGTCGAGGTACAAATCGTTTACCTGGTTTGAAGGGAGTACCCGAAGCACTTCTGATTCACTATCTTCTTCTTTGCAGCCTGTAAGAATCATGAATACTACAACTGCGGTCAGTATTATTTCTTGTTTCATTCGAAGCTTTGTTATTGAAGCACCACCTGGGTTGAATAGATGGCTCCTTTGGAGCGAAGTTGTACAATGTAAGTACCCACTGCCAGGCGATTACCCTGGTTGTCGGTCCCCGACCATTGGGTAGTTTCATTGTTTGGGTTCACCTGTTGTTGGTAGATTAGTTTACCAATGGCATCGTATACCATAAGCTGTTGCGATACCTGGCCATTTTGGGTAGGAATAGTTAGCACATCGCTGAATGGATTAGGATAGACCTTAAGTGATTGATTGGCTAGATTATTAGGCAGACCATTGGGGTATTGAGCGCCAAACGGAACTTTCACAAAATCGATACCGGACCCAGAGTAAGCTTTATCGGTGCCATTGTTCCAATGTTCATACACGCCAAGGCTCCCGATTTTTACACCATCATTTTCTGGGTCGTAGGTAATGTTCGAAGGCCAGTATGACTCGTCGGCAGCCTGCAGGAGGTAATCGTTTACGCCATTGTAATAGGGGTATTTCACATCGTTATCGGGGTGGTCTTTGTATTCTTCCAGCAGAAAGTCAAAACATACGGCCTCAATGGCAACAGGGTCCTGAGAGACGAAAAGTGAATTAGGATAGTCGTTGTTGAAAGGGCTCATTTGCCACTTGAAAATGTTGCCGGCCCAGTTATCGCCACCCCAAATGCCATCGATAAGGTATAGAAGTGTTTTACCGCCGGTTTGCTTATGGCCCATATAATCTACTAAATGGCGGTATTTGCCATAACCGGGGCTTTCGAGAGGCATGCTGTAATGCATAAATTCGGCATACTGGTTGGACGCATTGCCCCCGGGTTGCACGATTGAGCCCTGGTGGTTTTTGGCACACAGACTAATACCAGTCTGATCATGTGATTTAAGGCAGGCAATATTAATAAAATAAGCGGCATTGAGGTAATGTTGCGGGAGTTTTGAACTATATTCCCCATCACTGAAAACCATCACATTGGAACTTGAAAGTACTGTTTGTTCGCGGTCATTCATACCATGACCATCAACATAATGTACATCCGGAAAGCTGGTGTGGCATTTATCCCAATACTCATTGCGGAAAAGCCTGTAATTATCTCCGCACCAGATGTTCGATTCGGCAATTCCTAAATCTTCGACAAGTGTCTTTAACAATGCATTTACCAATTGAGGGGTAGCATCCATCCTTTCTTTGTCTTCGATCTTTTCGGTATCCCACATTCCACAACATGAGTTGGTAAGATTTATTTTAATGGCAATTTTTTCGCCAGCGGTATATCCCACATTCCCTTTGCCAATCTGGTTGTTGTAATGCTTGAATAGTTCGTTCCATGCATTGGTCACCGTAGTTTCCCCGAGCAGGTTGATTACAGCAAGGTCAAGCATTTTTTTGATAGTATCTTCATTGGAGTTTTTGTCCATATACCAATAGTCCCCTTCCACATTGGTCATGTTAGCATTGGTAGCATGAGGGTTATGCACCCAAACTACCCTGCCGGGGTTTTTGCCCTTACCTTCTCCAATGGGTGAAGCCGGAAACACAATTTCGGAGTAGCCAATAATGTCGGCCGCTTTAACAACTTCGGGATTTTTATAAATGGCCAACAAACTAAAAGAAAGCATAGCTGGCAGAAATAAGAGTGCCCAGCCGAGTTTTCTTTGTTGCAGGGCTGCAAACGACTTTTTAAAAAAGAAGGCTGAACCTGTAATGCTTAGAAGATATACCACAAAAGCCGAAGCCCAGGGTGCCGCAGCCTGCATGCACGGATAGCTGGCTCGCTGAGGTTTTGGAATAACCCGAAACAAGAACCAGGCAGTGGAAAGAATTCCTAATGCAATAAAACTAATCTTTGCAGGCATTTTGAATTTATGCAGAAAGCCTTTTTTTGTATTGAAGACGGAAGCTTTTGTTGTATTTTCCATTGGTATTTGTGTTAGCGATTGCCGGTAAATCTACAAAAAACCAGTTAGAAAGTAACCTGATGAACAATTGCACTCATATTAAATTTCAATTTTCCCTTCTTCCATTTTCTTAAAAGAAGCCGACAGATGGCTAAGCAGGGTGCTAAAAGTATTCATGGCCTTCAATGTTTCCTCGGTAACTTCTTTCTTTTTCAATCGCAATAATAACAATCCATACAATGCAAAAAAGCAGAGTTCAATCTCGTTCGATTCAGATTTACCAAGCTTGGTGCGGAAAGAGTTTATATTCTCTTTGGCAAGCTTATAAGTATGAATGTACCCAGGATCGATCATGGTTTCCATCAATCGATGGTGCAGCTGATACATCTCGTCAATCAAGCTTTTTACAATTTGCAGATGCCCGCTTTGTGTGATACCTTCTTCGTGCATGGCCAGTATAAGATTGGTATACCAGTCGCGAATCTCATCCATCACATGGGGGGGTTGTTTGAACTGCGAAAGGAGCCTTTCTTCGAGTGTGTTGATATTAAAGTTGAATGCACGGATGGTATCTTCTACCTGCCACATATAAAGCACATATTCGGCTACATTCTTCTTACGTTTTTCTCTTGCAACAATCATAATTCCTATGAATTATTGGTATTCAGCCGGTCTATTACGCGCCTTTCTTTTTTGGTTGGGCGACCCATACCCCGATCTCTTTTAATAAAGAAGGTTTCGTTTATTTTCAGCTTATTAAGTTCTTCGATGGAGGTGCAATCTTCGAGGTATTCATGTACTGTTTTAGCCGGAAGTCGGCCACCTGGCAAGGCTAATACCTTATAACTGTATACTACAGGTGGTTTGCGAACCGTAATGCTCTCATTTCCTTTAATTTCCTTCGACGCTTTTGCTTGCTGTCCATCAACAAGTACGCGGCCTTTGGCACAGGCATCGCTGGCAAGGGTGCGGGTTTTAAAAATTCGCACTGTCCAGAGGAATTTATCGATCCGGCATTTTTCCATGGGGGTAAAATTAGTTATTTTAAACAAATTGATCTGTTTGTCACCTTTTCTGAATCAAATAAAAGTTTGTTTAGAAAGACTTCAGTTATTTCAAGTTTCTGGCGGTAAATGATGAAAAGAATCATAAGTCGTTCAGCCAAAGGCTGACTGTTATCATTCTTAAGACATCGAATTAAATTGTATTTTCAATCTTTATATCTCACGTACCAAAAAAAACTTTTACTATGGACGTAAATAAAATAATGCAATCGCTTGAACAACGTAACCCAGGCGAGAAAGAATACTTACAGGCAGTGCACGAAGTGCTGGAATCGATTGTGGATGTGTACAATCAAAATCCGCATTTTAAAACAGCCAATATTATCGAGCGCTTAATTGAACCCGACCGGGTTCTCAGTTTTAAAGTACCCTGGATGGACGATCAGGGAAACGTACATGTTAACCGTGGGTACCGTATTCAGTTTAACAATGCCATTGGGCCCTACAAGGGTGGGTTGAGGTTTCACCCGAGTGTGAACCTGAGCATTCTTAAGTTTCTTGGATTCGAGCAAATATTTAAAAATGCCCTTACTACCTTGCCTATGGGTGGAGCAAAGGGAGGTTCAGATTTTCAACCAAAAGGGAAATCGAACAATGAAATCATGCGCTTTTGCCAGAGTTATATGCTAGAATTGTGGCGTATCATTGGTCCGGATACCGACGTGCCTGCAGGTGATATAGGTGTTGGAGCACGCGAAATCGGATTTTTGTATGGCATGTATAAAAAGCTTACGCACAATCATGTGGGTGTGCTTACCGGAAAAGGAATTAACTGGGGCGGTAGCTTGATACGTCCGGAGGCTACCGGCTTTGGTGCTGTGTATTTTGCCCAGGAAATGTTAAATACACGAAAAGAAAGCCTCGAAGGTAAAAAGGTTGCAATTTCTGGTTTTGGAAACGTTGCCTGGGGTGCTGCCATTAAGCTGAATCAACTCGGAGCAAAAGTAGTGACCATTTCCGGACCCGATGGATATATTTACGACGAAGCAGGTATTTCGGGCGAAAAGATAGAGTATATGCTCGAATTGCGTGCCAGCAACGAAGACATTGTAGAGCCCTATGCCACTGAGTTTAAAGGGTCACAGTTTATTCCGAACAAACACCCCTGGGAAGTTAAATGCGATATAGCCATGCCCTGTGCCACCCAGAATGAGCTGGATAAAACCGATGCCCAGAACCTGGTAAAAAATGGTTGTAAGTGTGTGTGCGAAGGTGCCAATATGCCTTGTACCCCCGAAGCCATAGAAATAATACAAGGCAACAAAATGCTTTATGCACCCGGCAAGGCATCCAATGCGGGTGGTGTAGCTACTTCAGGCCTTGAGATGACTCAAAATGCCATGAAACTCAACTGGGGCAAAGAAGAGGTAGACAGCAGGCTTAACAGCATTATGAAAGCCATACACCAAACTTCGATGCATTATGGAAAAAGACCTGATGGATATGTGGATTATGTGCGTGGAGCCAATATTGCCGGATTTTTGAAAGTGGCCAACTCCATGATCGACCAGGGAATAGTGTAATTACCCTAAATACTCTTATAAAAAGAACGGAGCTTCCTTCTAGGGGCTCCGTTTTTCTTTTGTTCAGTAGAGGATGAGAGAGTATATTTTAAGGTAAAGGTGGTTTATTCAACCCTATGCTGCCATTTATCGGGGTCGTCTGATGTGCAGAAAACCGTCTTAATGCTCACGGCTTGTTGACTTTCCAACACCCTGTAGTGAAACAAATATTGGAATTTTTTCATGGGCATACAGTGTATATCGCCATACCGGAAAGCAAAAGAGCGGTAGGTTTTTTTCAGGATGCTGAAATGCTTGTCAATAGTATCATAGAAATGTTTGCCCAGGCCAGATTGTTTTTGGTTTTAATAATCGACAACTTCTAACGGAATGCAGGAAAAACCAATGGTATTAATCTTTTACAAGAAATTGAATAAAAAATATGTAAAAACACATGATTTGATACCTTTGCAAACGAATATTTGTAGAGAACAATAAAATGCAGAAACCTTCCATTCCGAAAGGAACCCGCGACTTTGGCCCATCAGAAATGGTGAAGCGCAACTATATATTCGATTCCATCAAATCGGTTTTCCAGCTTTATGGTTACCTGCCCATTGAAACTCCGGCCATGGAAAACCTCGACACCCTGCTGGGCAAATACGGCGAAGAAGGTGATAAATTGCTCTTTAAAATTCTCAATTCGGGCGATTACCTGAAATCGACCACTGATGTGGATTTCGAAAAAAAAGAACTCAATGCACTTGCCCTGAAATTGTGCGAAAAAGGTTTGCGCTACGACCTTACCGTACCTTTTGCGCGTTTTGTGGTGCAACACCAAAACGAGATTACCTTTCCGTTTAAACGTTACCAGATTCAACCCGTATGGCGTGCCGACAGGCCCCAGAAAGGGCGTTACCGCGAATTTTACCAATGCGATGCCGATGTAATCGGGAGCGACTCGCTTTTAAACGAGGTGGAACTTATATCGATTATCGATACGGTATTTAACCGCCTGGGAATTTCCACTACTATAAAAGTAAATAACCGCAAGATTTTAGCCGGTATTGCCGAATATCTTCAGGCCAATCACCTGCTTACCGACATTACCGTGGCCATCGACAAAATCGATAAAATTGGACTGGAAGCCGTGAATGCCGAACTCGAAAGCAAAGGCCTTTCCGGCGATGTAATCAGAAAATTAAGACCGGTGCTGTTGCTCAAAGGAAGCAACCAGGAAAAACTCGCTCAGCTTCACACCATTTTATCCGGTTCCGAAACTGGCCTGCAGGGCATTGAAGAAGTCAATACCCTATTTTCGTTTTTGAGTCACGCACCTGTAAAAACACCTATAGAGCTCGACCTTACCCTTGCACGTGGGCTCAATTATTATACCGGGGCTATTTTCGAAGTAAAGGCCAACGACGTTGCCATTGGAAGCATCTGCGGTGGAGGTCGTTACGACGACCTTACCGGCATTTTCGGACTAAAAGATATTTCGGGCGTGGGCATTAGTTTTGGTGCCGACCGCATTTACGATGTCATGAACCAGCTCAATGGTTTTCCGGCTGAAACAGCAGCCGGCACTCGGATAATGCTGGTGAATTTTGGCGAAGCAGAACAGAATTATTGCCTGAAAGTACTAAAGCTCTTACGCGAATCGAATATCAGCGCCGAATTATACCCCGAAAGTGCCAAACTAAAGAAGCAGCTGTCGTATGCAAATGACAAACAAATACCCTGGGTTCTGCTGGCCGGACAAAAGGAGATAGAATCGGGCCGGCTGACCTTGAAAAATATGGCTCTTGGCGAACAATTTGAACTATCACTGAATGAAATTGTTAATAAGCTAGTGGCCGAAAGTTGATTTCGTTATACAATTTTTTTTAGTTAAGTTTGCCTACTAATCTGGTTACACTTTAAGGTTTCATGAACAAGCGCGATTTTATCAAGAAGGGAGTGTTGGGTTTGATTGGTGTTGGAGCCGCTCTTCAATTAAAATCGAATGGATTAAGTCAGGCTGTTGCATCCAGCAGCAAAATTCAGTTTGTGCCTTTCAGTAGTGAATCGTTTTTGCATTTATTCTCCGAAGTATCTTTTTTGTTGCACTATAAACAGCACTATCAGGAGTCTTTTCAACAAACCCAGGGATTGTTGAAGTCGGTAAGTTTTGCCCCCACCTCACTACGGCAGCTATTCATTTCTCCTTCGCAATACAACCAGAAACTTGTTGAAAAAGCAAGCGCCTACTACAACCACAAGCTTTTTTTTAAGCAATTGAGCAGGCATAAAAACATCTCAGGCCATCTGAAAATTAATTCGCAGATAGAGTCTCAGTTTGGCAGCAAAGAGATTCTGTTTAAAATTTTTTTAGAGACTTTCAGTTCAATGCATGCTGATGGATGGCTTTGGCTGGTGCAGAGCGAGGGTAAGCTTAAGGTAGTTACTACTAGGGAAAATGACAATCCATTTCTCACATCTCTTCCGCTCAATAAACAAGGATTTCCGCTAATTGCTATCGATTGCTGGGAGCATAACTGGCAGGCAGATTATTCTACAAAAGAACTTTATCTTCAAGCGGTTTGGAATAATCTGAATTGGAATTTTATCGACAAACGATTGGTAAAATCCCTATCGGTTTAAAACATTTTGCTCTTTGACTGAATTAATTTCGGTTGCAGTAGAATGGTCTGTTAGTCCCAGATGTTGTTGAGTTCAAGGTCGACGTCTTCTTCGAAAAACATTTTGGAAATAATCCGGAAAGATTTGGTTACATCGGAAACATAGAACTTCCTTTGTGCCGGAATTGTTTCTAAGTTCAATAGATTATTTTCCCGAAGCAGCTGATGAAGGCTTTGGGCCACAATGCGCGAAGAGTCGATGATATCGATTCCAAAATTGTAAAACTTATTAATCTGGTTGCGAATAATGGGGTAGTGGGTGCAACCCAGTATCAGTGAATCGATTCCGGCTATTTCATGCCGCGACAGGTAATTGCGGATAATGGCATTGCTAATGTCGTCAAAAATAAATCCTTCCTCAATCATGGGAACAAACAAGGGTGTAGCCATTGACGATACCAGCACGGTTTTGCTTAAATCCGAAATCTTTTTTTCATAAGTGCGGCTGTTGATGGTGCTTTTTGTGCCTATTACCCCAATATGTTTGTATCCGGAGTTTTGAGTGACCTCACGAATTATTGGATCAATCACATTCAGCACCGGAATATTCTCGCCGGCCGTTTGGCATACCACCTTGTAAGCGTTGGCAGAAGCCGTGTTGCAGGCAATTACAATGACTTTGCAATCTTGTTCGAGCAGAAAACGGGTAATGCCTTTCGAATAATGGCTAATGGTTTCGGGTGATTTGTCGCCATAGGGCAAGTGCGAAGTATCGCCATAATAAATAAGGTTCTCGTTGGGCAAGGCATGCCGTATGGCATTGGCCACTGTTAAACCTCCAACTCCCGAATCGAATATACCAATAGGACGTTTGTCGCTCATTTGAAATAAAAAAAGCGCCATCTAAACAACTCGTTTAAATGGCGCAATATCTTAAATATTAATTAATGCCAAGCTTTGCTTTCACGAGGGGCAGAATATCCACTGCATCGTCGCCCATGTATACAACCACTCCGGTGGCAGTATCGAACACATAGGTGAAACCTTTTTCTTTCGATACATCGTTCACTGCTTTAACAGCTTTCTCCTGTATAGGTTGAAAAAGCTTCATCCGTTGATTTTGCAGATCCTGCTCGGCGGTTTGCTGAAAAGCCTGCACGCGTTTTTGTAAATCCTGAAGTTCGGCTTCCTTGCTGGCCTTTACCAAATCACTCATTTCGTTGTATTTGGCATTATAGTCTTCCATCTTTTTGTTGAACTCTACCGACATTTCTTCAAGCGCAAGATCATGTTCCATGGCAATCTTTTCCAATTGCTTTTGTGCACTATCAGTCTCTGGCATAGAAACCAATAACTCCTGGCTGTTAATGTGTGCAAGTTTCTGTGCACTCACAGAGTGAGCCAATAAAAGACAGGAAAGGACGGCAATAATTTTCGTTGTTGTTTTCATTCCGATTTATTAATAATTTGATTGAGGGCAAATGTATAAAATTAATTCTTATAACCTAGTCGTATCAGCACTTCGTCGCTGATATCGAAGCGGGGATTGGTATACAATACTGTAGGTCCACCAGCCGAATCGAAAATTATGGCATAGCCACTTTCATTCGATATTTCTTTCAGTGCATTAAAAACCTCATCTTGTATAGGTTTTATCTTTTCCTGACGCTTTTTAAACAAAAGGCCTTCTTCACCAAAGTAGTCGTTTTGTAATTTTTTTACTTCGCGCTCCGAATTGATAATCTCTTCTTCGCGTTTCTTGCGCATCTCCTGAGTCAGCAATACTTTTTCGGCCTGGTATTCGCGGTACAATTTATCAATTTCCTGGTACCTGGCTTCTACCTCGGTTTGCCATTCGGCGGCTTGTTTGTCAAGCTCATCCTGGGCTGCCTTGTAATTGGGTATATTGTTTAAGATGTACTCGGTATCGACAAAAGCAAATTTTTGTGCTTCGAGGGTAATGCCTATTGTTAGTGCGAGCAGTAAAAATAATGTGCGTTTCATATTTGCAATTTTTCGTTTGTACTGATGGGAATTTTGTATCGAGTCACAATTTAACAAATACTATTCCAAAACTAAAGTTGCTGGCCGATGATAAAATGGAATTGGCCGCTTGGCTCATAAAGCACGTTTCCGTTACTGGAATCGAATATTGGGTCGAAACCAAAAGCCCAATCAAACCCTAGTAAGCCGAACATGGGTAAAAACGCCCTTATACCCAATCCGGCAGCCCGCTTCACTGAATATGGATTTACTTCATCCCACTGTTGCCAGATATTTCCACCTTCGATAAATACATGTCCGTAAAGGGTGGCAGAAGGATTGAGTGTAATCGGATACCTCAACTCGGCATAAAAGCGACTGTATATATTTCCGTTGTCAATATACGTTCTTGAGTTTTCATCGTACTTTCTGGGCGTAAGTGAGTTATCTTCATAGCCCCTTAAAGGTACCACATCGGTACCATATAGGTTGTATCCCGACAAACCGCTACCCCCCATATCAAACTTCTCAAAAATAGGATAACCAAGATCTTCGTTATAAAATCCTAGTGCACCAAATTCGGCTTTTAAAGCCAACACCAGGTTACCCACAATGGAAGTGTACCAGGCGGCATTGAATGTCCATTTATGAAATTCCACATTACGATAACGCTCATAAGAGCTTATTGTAGAATCGTTTGCATAATCTACCCCATTAAAGGCAGAGTAAGGTGGAGTCATTTCCAAACCTAAGCTGAAGGACGATCCCTGGCGGGGATAAATCATCTGGTCTTGCGAACTGCGCGAAAGCACTCCTTTTATGGTGAGCATATTATAATCTCCATCGCCAAGGGCAAAATAGGGGTAGTTTTTTAATCTGTAGAGATTGTATGCAAATTCGGTATAAACGCTAAAATAGTCGTCGGGCCATTTTAACCTTTTTCCAAAACCCACCGACCCGCCCAGGGTTTTAAAACTTCCTGCAGCTACCTGGTTCACCGACGAGCCTTGGGTTTTTTGAATTGTGTAGTTAAAAGAGATACTCAGAGAATTCGGTTTGCGTCCTCCGAGCCAGGGTTCGATAAAAGAGATGTTGAATCCATGGTAATAGAGGTTAGATTGTGCCCTTAACGATAGCGTTTGTCCGTTTCCGGTAGGTACCGGACGCCATTCGTCGAAGTTCAGAGCGCGGTCAAGCGCCATGTTGGTAAACCTTACACCTATGGAACCTACAAAGCCGTAGCCCCCGCCCCAGCCTCCGGACAATTCGAGCTGGTCGTTGGCACGTTCTTCAAGGTTGTATTCAATATCCACGGTACCATCTGCCGGATTGGGCAGTGGATTAAGTCCAATGTTTTCGGGGTTAAAATGTCCCAGGTTGGCAATCTCACGATAAGAGCGTATCAGGTCGGTTTTACTAAAAAGTTCTCCCGGGCGTGTGTACAATTCGCGCCGTATTACATGCTCGTTGGTTTTGGTGTTGCCTTTAATGATAATTTTATTGATGTTGGCAGGTTCACCTTCTCTAATTCTGAATTCGAGGTCGACCGAATCGTTGTCGATTCTAACCTCATAAGGAGTGACAGTGAAAAACAAATAGCCATTGTCGAGGTAAAGATTCGATACAGCATCTTCATCTACCGAAAGCCTGTCGTTAATGAGTTTTTTGTCATAAACCTGTTTTTCCTTCACGCCCAAGGCCTGCGAAAGTAGTTCGGACGGATAAATGGTATTGCCAATCCAACGAATGGAACGGATATAATACTGGCTTCCCTCGTAAATTGTAATTTTTAGAGCAATACGCTTATCGCTGAGGGTTATTAGTTCTTCCTTCACAATTTTTGCATCGCGGTAACCCGATTCGTTATAAAAATCTATTAGCAAAATTTTATCTGCCTTATAATCTTCTTCGCTGTATTTGGTGCTTTTAAATACATTGGCACTTTTTTGTTTGGTCTTTTTAAATGCCTTTCGAAGCTTTTCTGTAGTAAAAATGTCGTTGCCTTCGAAAATAATTTCATCAATTTTAACCTTCGATTTCTTTTCGATTTCGAGCCATAGGTTTACCCGGTTATCGCCTGTAGTATCAGGTACCTGGCGGGGTTTCACCTCGATATTAAAATAACCTTTCTTAACAAAATGCTTCTTAATAATGGTCACCGCATTATTAATTACATTGTCGGTTAACTGTACACCCCGGTTAAGGTTAATCTTTTCCTTGATGTCGTCGGTTTCTGATTTGTTTAAACCTGTAATTTTAAGGTTATTAAGCCTGGGTTGTTCCACAAGTTTAATTTCTATAAAGGCATTTTCACCTTCAATTTTGGTGATATATACCTGCACATCGGAAAAAAGTCCATGTCGCCAGTATTTGTTAATGGCATCCTGAATTTCTGTGCCTGGAATGGTAATCTTTTGTCCGCGCTGTAAGCCGGAGATACCAATAAGGTGGTTGGGATTGAGGTACTGTACACCGGTAACCTTTATTTCGGCAATAACATACTCTGTTGGTCTGCTATAATCAAAAATCTTCAGATTTGCGCCAGGTTCTTCCTGAGCAAAAATAGCTATACCAAAAAAACACAATGAGAGGAGATAAATAAATCGTAGCATTCTAATTCTTAACTGTTTGCATTAACACCCTGAATAATTTGTTCGCTGGTCTTTCCAAAACGACGCTCGCGGCATTGAAAATCGGCAATGGCTTTATAAAGATGCTCTCTTCTGAAATCGGGCCAGAGGGTTTCAGTGAAATACAATTCGCAATAAGCAAGTTGCCACAATAAAAAGTTACTGATGCGTGTTTCGCCGCTTGTGCGGATAAGCAGCTCGGGGTCGGGGATTTCTGAGGTTGTAAGATGTCTGGCAAATAAATCGTTGGTCACATCGCTTGCTTTTATTAGTCCCTTGTTGGCTTTCTCGACTATTTTCTTCACTGCATCCACAATTTCCCAACGTGCACTGTAACTGAGCGCCAATACGAGCCTTAAGCCAGTGTTGTTCCTGGTTTTTTCGATAGCCTCTTCCAGTTGACGGGATACCCGTGCAGGCAGCGCACTTAAATCTCCAATGGCCAACAACTGAACATTATTTTCAAGCAAGGTCTTGGTTTCTTTATTAATTGTAGTCAGCAACAAGGTCATGAGTGCATCGACTTCTGTTCGGGGACGGTTCCAGTTTTCTGTTGAAAAGGCATATAAAGTCAGGTATTGGATACCTAATTCGGCACAAGCCTCTACCGTATCGCGTACAGCAGCTACTCCATTTTTGTGGCCAAAAACCCGTGGATTTCCTTTTTTGCGTGCCCACCTACCATTGCCATCCATAATAATGGCTATATGGCCCGGCAATTTCTCCTTCTCAAGCTCTTCTTTATTTATCATAATTGCATCACTAATCGTATACCGGACAATCGGCTGCAAATTTAAAAAACTTATAGGTAATAAAAAGCCCCGCGAAATTATACCAGTCGTTTTTACTTAAAGTTGAAGTTCCGGTGGGTGGAATTACGCCATCGATACGGTCTGTAAAGGTTTTGTTGAAAGTCCATTCCACCCCACCACTCAGTCTGGAAGTAAAGTTTATTTTGGCTCCTGCACCAAAGGGTATCACCAAGTGGCTGTTCGCCGAAACATTGGTAGTAGCTGAACTGGATAAAATTACCGAATAGCCGGCACCCCCGAATACATAAGGGGTCCAGTCGTAATTCTTATCGCCAGTGAGGTAGGGGATAAAATTAAATTCTACCTGAGAGGCCAGGTTAATCAATCCGGTTGAAAAGGTCGTAGGGTTGCGTCCTACAACAACTTTATCAAAATCGTTGTCGCTGCCACTCATGTGTGCATAGGCTGCTTTAATACGAAGAGAATATCTTGGGTTGAAATTGTACCTATAAAGCGCGCCAAAGGTATAACCGGGGTTATAAAAAATCTTTTCCGGATTCACTTCGCCAAGGTAAAATGTAGCTCCTCCATAAATACCTATATCCGACTTCCTTTGAGAAAAAGCACTGGCTGTCAAGACAATAAAAACAATGGTAAACAAATATCTTTTCATTCAAGATGGTTTGATTCCTGGGTATTGGATGAATGCATTTTTCTTGTTTTTTCGTTTTTTTAAGCCGAAAGTTTAATTATTTCATCCAAGCCAAGAGTTAGCGCAATTATAAACGATTTTATCCGGCTTTTTAGCGTTCAGGATCAATAATTTTCATTGTTTATCATAAAAAAAGTTAAGTGCCCCTGATACATATTCTTCTTGCTTTCTTAAGATTAAAGGATAGTATTTAGGAAAGATTGAGATGAGGAATCCATCGGATCACCTATAAATAAATAGCTCTAAGAAGTTTTTGGGAGCGGAAGAAAATTGAAAAACCAAGCTGGAAGTATCTCCAATATTTCGTTACAAACTATATCTTACTTTTCGGTCCAGTATGGTAGGTATACCCCTGCGGCTTGTTTTTATGCGGTAGTTGGCAGTCAATAACAAGAAATAATACATATCGTTGTGTTTGGAGCCTTTTAACTGGCTATAGCCTTCGATATAATCGTTCATCGCCCAGCGGTATCCAAACTCGGCTCCGATAAACCAACGCTTGTCGATTACATACTTTACGCCAACACCAAAGGGTATTACAGGTGCGAGGTTTGTTTCTTTGTAGCTGTCGGCATCGGGCATGTATGTTCCTTTTTCGTGGCTGGCCATGGAATAAGTAAGACCCAAACCTGCAAAACCATAAGCGCTGATAGTAGAAAAGTTATTTATCATCCCCTTTTTGTCGAACACCGCTGCACTGCGCAAGCGAGGATCTTCGGAAAGAAAATAATATTCGGCCTGGCCACTGAATTCAATAAAATTCACCTTATAGCTCCGCCCACGTTCGTTGGGTGTTCCTGCATCAGAGCCTTTGCCGCTGGCATAGGTCAGGTTCGATTTGACTGCGAAACGATTATCGATTTTAAATCCCGCATTGATATGATAGGCTAAACTGGTTTCGTCTATACTAAGGTCTTTTAAACCATACCAGTTGTTTTCGTCAGCAGCTCCTCCTATATCTCCAAAAACTTGTGTGGGGCCAAAACCTGCACCTACATGATAGCGCATAAGCTTCCAACGCTGTGCATCGGCATTTTGAGTAGCCAATAACAAGCCTAAAAATAAAATCGCCAATAGGTTTTTAAAATGCATGCGCATAATTTCAACGGCAGTTTGAATGGTTAAAAATAGTTTATACACATTGATTTTCAAAAAAATACCCAAATATAGCTGCATTAACCTGCATAATTGCGCTTGTCGGCTCCCCACATCAGCTTGTTACGCAGGGTTGAATAGTAATTATTAAAGGGCAAACGTAACATTTGCAATTCGAATTTCGATTTACGCACTATTATGCTTGCCTGGTCTGAGGTCATTTTTTGTATACGATTGTCCACCGTAACCAGAAACGAATTTCCCCGGGTTTTTACATTCAGCCTTATAAGTGTGCTGTCGTGAAACACTATAGGCCTCACTGTAAGGTTGTGCGAGGCAATGGGTGCAATAATGAAGTTATCTGAACCTGGCACTACAACAGGACCGCCCACACTTAATGAATAAGCTGTTGATCCGGTAGGTGTTGCAACAATAAGGCCGTCGGTCCAGTAGGTGTTTAAAAACTCATCGTCGAGCCATGCATCGATAGAAATAAGCGAGGAGTCGTTTTTCTGGATGGTGACCTCGTTGAGGGCAAAATTATAGCCGCCAAATAATTCCATTTCCGATTCAACCCTCAGTAAACTTCGGTATTCTATTTTATATTCGCCATTTAAAATACAATCGAGGGCTTTGCTAATCTCGTCTTTACTAATGTTGGCAAGAAAACCCAACCGGCCGGAATTAAGCCCGATTACCGGAATGGTAGAACTTTTCAGGTAGAGCATACTTTCAAGAAAAGTACCATCGCCTCCAATACTGATAAAAAAATCAACTTCATTCGGAGACTCTTCAGGCCTGGAAAATAAAGAGCAAGGTATATTCAAACCCTTGTCGTGCTGTAAGATAAATTGATAAAAGGGTTCGTAAACTGAAATTTCAACTCCGTTGTGCTGCAATCTTTGGAGCAATTCGCAAATAGTCTGATGAAAGGAGGGTTCGTATTGTTTTCCAAATAGGGCAATCTTCATGAGTCTGAAAAAAAATGTTAAATACTCAGGTATTTCATAAAAAGGTTGTAACGGCTCTCATAAAGACTATTCAAATCGTTCTCGTCTGTAAAGGAAGCTTTTACTTCGTAATTATAGCGGAAAAATGTTTGCAGAATGGCCCCTATTTCTTTTCGGTTAATTTTTAATGTTACTTCCATACGGGTCGATTGAATGGAACTTGTAATGTAACAGCTAAGTATCTTTGCATCGTTACCTTCTACAATCTGAGCTATTTGCGAAAGTGAGTAATCGTTCGCATTCAACTCCAGCACAATAATGCCTCCAGGCTGTTTAAGTGCTGAAACATCGGCAAAATAATGCAGCAGATCGGTAAGGGTAATTAACCCCAGAAATTTATTCTGCTCATCGAGCACTGGAATCACTGTCAATTGCAATTCCGAGGCCAGTTCCATTACTTCGTAAATATGCTGACCCGCCAACACAAAGGGACTGAATAAGGAAAGACTGTGATTGCCAATTGGCTCCTCGGCCATGTTATGGTCGTAAATATCTTTGTCAGAAATGAGCCCTAAAAAATCCTGGTTGTTGACTATGGGCAAATGCGAAATACGGAAAATATCCATCCAATACAATGCTTTCTGTCCACTGTCGGAGGTTTTAAGGGCGGGAACAATATCGGATATTAAATCTTTTGCCAGCATGTACCGAAGTTATCAAAAAAAATACTAGTACTTTTACAAATTCTTCACAATCTATTCCTATGACCCGATTAAGTGTAAATATAAACAAAATTGCCACAATCCGGAATGCCAGAGGGGGTAACATACCCAATGTAGTAGAAGCAGCTATCAATTGCGAAAAATTTGGTGCTCAGGGAATCACAGTGCACCCCAGGCCAGATGGCCGGCATATTACCAGGCAAGATGTGTTGGATTTAAAAAAAGTGGTCCTTACCGAATTCAATATAGAAGGTTACCCCTCGCGCGATTTTATTGAAATGGTCACAAAGGTAAAACCCACGCAAGTTACACTTGTACCCGATCCGCCTGAAGCACTTACGTCTAACCAGGGATGGGATACGATAAAAAACAAAGAGTTTCTTCGGGAAGTTATTGAAGAATTTCAGCGCAACCAGATACGTACTTCTATTTTTATTGGCACCGAACCTGAAATGATAGAAGGAGCTGCTCTAACAGGCACCCAAAGGGTTGAACTTTATACCGAACCTTATGTATCGCATTTCGATAAGAACAAGGAATGGGCAGTGGCACCCTTTATCAATGCAGCCCAAATAGCCCGCGAATTTGGCCTGGGCTTAAATGCAGGCCATGATCTGAGTCTGATTAACCTGAAATATTTTCGCGAGCAGATTTCTGGTCTACTTGAGGTTTCGATCGGGCATGCGCTCATTTCCGATGCTTTGTACTACGGGCTCGAAAAAACTATTCAACTCTATTTGCAGCAGCTGAAATAATGGAGCTTTCTTATAAATCCATTGGCCAGGGGCCACCCCTTGTGATACTGCACGGGCTTTATGGCATGGGCGACAACTGGATGAACATTGCCCAGGCGCTATCGCAGCAATTTACTGTTTACCTGGTCGATCAGCGCAACCATGGTAACTCAGCGCACACTCCCTTGCACAACTACGATGCCATGTCGGCCGACCTGAAAGAATTTACGGACAAACTGAAGTTCGAAAATTTTGTACTGATTGGTCATTCCATGGGTGGCAAAACTGCCATTACTTTTACCCTGCAACATGGCTTGTTGGTAAAAAAACTAATTTGTGTCGATATCTCTCCCTATTCTTATCTTGGACTCGAAGCCTTCCAAAAGAATGTTTCCTTTCATCAAATGGTACTGGAGCGCTACCTCACTGCCCCCATCGACAAAGCAACACGACGCGATGAGATTGAAGCCTATTTTGCTGAAAAAATTACCGACACCTCCATACGCCGATTTCTCCTTAAAAACCTCGCGCGTGGTAAAAACCATTCGTTTTTCTGGAGACACAATGTAAAAACCCTAGCCGATGCTCTTGAAAGCATTATCGATGCAGCACCACCAGTGAAAATGGGGGCGCAGAGCTATGTTCCAACCCTGTTTCTTCGGGGAGGTAAATCGGATTATATTTCGCAGGAAGATGTAGAAAGCATACGCGATGTATTTCCCCGTTCGCAAATAATTACTTATGAAAATTGCGGGCATTGGCTTCATTCCGAGGAGCCGGAAAGATTTATTCAGGATGTGCTGAATTTCCTTCAATGACCTCGATATTGCTTCGCTGAATAAACTCCGGAGCTATTAAAGGCCTGCCCTGGTATCGCATCATAATCTGCATCAGGGCTATTACATCGTTTTCGCAATACCTTTTTATTTTTTCAATATCTTTTTCGATATAAAATACGCGCGCTACCTGACTTCCATCAATTTCGGCCTTGGGACTATCGATATTAAATACATAGGTAAGCAGGTCGAGCGAGGTGTAATGCTTATAATCGCCAAATTTCCACAATTCCAAGGTGTCGAGATGTTTTATTTCCCATGGTTTTTTACCGCCATTGTTGAGTGTTTCGGGCAAAGGCAGGGCGTTGATAAGCAGGCGCCTGGAAAGATAGGGGTAATCGAACTCCTTGCCATTGTGCGCACACAGATACACCGGATGTTTTTTTTCCAGGCGCAGGAGTAAATCGATAAATGAACTGAGAATATCTACCTCATTAT
Organism: Bacteroidota bacterium; assembly: GCA_016699695.1. Classification (NCBI taxonomy): domain Bacteria; kingdom Pseudomonadati; phylum Bacteroidota; species Bacteroidota bacterium. Next base: position 975,995 of record CP065006.1, on the reverse strand, counting down.
CGCCGGCAAAAGACTTTAGTTTGAATCCTGGATTTTGAGTTTCGCCGGTAACAATGCCGACTGAGATACACACAATTTTCCCAAACTCGGCAAATATACCGGCACGGGCATAGACCGTTTCCGGCGATTCGTCTCCACGGAATTGATTCGATTTCTTCTCCCAGAATTCCTTGTAGCGGGCAGGTGCTTCGGAATAATTTTCGTAAAGTGGTACAGTTTCGATGTCAATGAAAAGAATTTGCTTAAGCGGAATGGATTGGTACATGAAATTAAAGGGTTTGGTTTGGTCTATTTTAGCTATTTTTGAGCAAATTTACAGAAAACGATAACATGAACTTTCTCAGTAAAACCTTGAAAAAATACAAATGAATGAATTATACCCATTAAGGTTTCGCCCCATTATTAAAGACAAGATATGGGGAGGATCAAAATTAAAAAACTTATTGCATAAAAAGGAGGCTACTGAAAAATCGGGCGAAAGCTGGGAAATTTCTGGTGTGGAAGGCGATATATCGGAGGTAGCTAACGGTTTTCTGGCCGGCAACAGCCTCGATGAACTAATTGATGTGTATATGGGCGACCTGGTAGGCCAGAGGGTTTTTGAGGAATTCGGCAACCAGTTTCCATTACTGATTAAATACATCGATGCCAGTGACGATTTATCGATTCAAGTGCATCCCAACGATGCCCTGGCAGCCGAAAGGCATCAATCGTTTGGAAAAACAGAGATGTGGTATGTGGTTCAGGCCGACAGCGATGCACGTATGCTGGTAGGATTTAACCAGGCGGTCGATAAAACCATCTACCTCGATAAGCTTCAAAACAACCAGGTACTCGATATTATGAATCGTGACAGTGTGCAGCTGGGCGATGTGTATTTTATACCCGCCGGACGTATTCATGCAATAGGCAAGGGCTGTCTGGTAGCCGAGATACAGCAGACCTCCGATATCACCTATCGTATTTACGATTTCGATCGGCGCGACGAAAAAGGCATTGCACGCGAACTCCATACTGCTCAGGCATTGGATGCCATCGATTTTTCGTTTTCGAAGGAATACAAAACACCTTATAAAAAGAAGTCAAACACTGCCACAGAACTTGTTGATTGCACCTATTTCCAAACTAATCTGCTTCAACTGAACGATGCCCTTGAGCGCGACATGCACGAAATAGACTCTTTTGTTATTTACCTTTGTGTGTCGGGCAAGGCCGAAATTGTAACCGATAACAAAGTACGCACCCCAATAGAAAAAGGCGAGACCGTGATGGTGCCAGCCGAAATTGGCCACTATTATATTTATGCTTCTCCGGCAGCCGAGTTGCTGGAGGTTTATATCGGAAATCCTGGAGAATGAAAATAAACAGTGTTGAGTTCCTGAAAAGCAGTTCGAAAACCGAACAATGCCCCGAAGACGGTAAACCCGAGTATGCTTTTGTGGGCCGGTCAAACGTTGGTAAGTCCTCATTAATCAATGCGCTTACCGGACGAAAAAATCTTGCCCTTACCTCAGCAAAACCAGGAAAAACAAGACTTATCAACCATTACAATGTCGACAACACCTGGTACCTGGTCGATTTACCTGGCTATGGTTATGCACAGGTATCGAAAAAAGACCGCGAAGCATTCGACAAGCTCATTCGCCATTACCTGCTCGAACGTGCCAGCCTGATGTGCCTCTTTTTGCTGATCGATAGCAGGCACCCGCCCTTAAAGCCCGATACGGAGTTCATTACATGGCTTGCTGAAACAGGAGTTCCATTTGTATTGGTGTTTACCAAATCAGATAAATTATCAGCCAACCAGCTTGAAATAGCCTTGACTGAATACAAAGCGCAGTTAACAGAAAACTGGGAGGAATTACCTCGGATTTTTGTTACCTCAGCCGAAAAGGGAACCGGCCTTTCAGAAATTCTTGATTTTATCGGACAAGCCAATCAAACCCACTTTACGAGCGGGGCATAAATATTATGCTGTATTTTTAATCTTAACTTTAGATTTTGATAAGATATTTTTTACTTTTGCTGCGCCAAAAAAGCTTGTCGTAAATTCACTTCGCGAAATGAAAAACAAAGCCCCTATTAAGTTCTTTGCCGGTCGTTCCTCAGCATACCTGGCAGAAAAAATCGCCAATAGTTTCGGATCAGAACTTGGAAAAAGTTCAGTGCTGGAATTCAGCGACGGTGAGTTTCAACCTGCTTATGATGAGTCGGTAAGGGGGTGTATTGTGTTTATTGTGCAATCAACTTTTCCACCTCAGGACAACCTGATGGAATTACTATTGATGATTGATGCCGCCAAAAGGGCCTCCGCTTACAAAGTAGTAGCTGTAATGCCTTATCTTGGATTGGCACGTCAGGATAGAAAAGACCGCCCTCGCTGTTCGATTGGGGCCAAATTAGCTGCCGACCTCCTTACCAGTGCCGGCGTAGACCGCATTATGACTATGGACTTGCATGCCGACCAAATACAAGGATTCTTTAATGTGCCGGTAGATCACCTTTATGCCTCCTCTTTGTTTGTGCCCTATTTGAAAAGCCTTGAGCAAGACCTTGTAATTGCAGCACCTGATATGGGTGGCTCGAAAAGGGCCAATGCTTATGCCCGCTTTCTGAACAGCGACATGGTTATTTGCTACAAATCGCGCAAAAAAGCCAATGTCATTGGCGAAATGCGTATTATTGGCGATGTGGCTGGCCGGAATATTGTAATAGTTGACGATATGATTGACACAGCCGGAACAGTATGCCTTGCGGCCGACATGATGATGAACGAAGGTGCAGCCAGTGTGCGTGTGATGGCTACCCACCCTGTATTATCTGGCCCCGCCTATGAACGCATCGATAAATCGGTTATCAAAGAAGTAGTGGTTTCCGATACCATTCCACTTCGTGGACACTCCGACAAAGTAAAAGTGATTTCGGTGGCAGACCTTTTTGCCGATGTCATTAACAAGGTTTACAAGTACAAATCGATAAGTTCAAATTTTATTTTTTAAACATTTATTAATCATTATATTTGCAGCCCTTTTCACGCAGGGAATTGTTCTAAACAATAGTGTGATGGGGAATTCAATTCCAAGTAGCACAATTTAAATTGTTTTAAAATGAAGACATTTACAATTATTTCAAAAAAAAGAACCGATCTAGGTAAAGCCAGTACAAAAACGCTTCGCAGCCAGGGACTGATTCCCTGTGTAATGTATGGTGGAGAAGAAACCATCCATTTTACTGCCGACGAAGCCGAAGTAAAAAAGTTAATCTACAGCAGCGAAGTATTTCTAATCGAACTTGACTTAGATGGTAAAAAGTATAAGGCTGTAATGCACGAACTTCAGTTTCACCCTGTTACAGATAAGGTTTTACATATCGACTTTATTCAGGTATTCGCAGACCGTCCGGCAGTGGTTTCATTGCCTATAAGACTTACCGGAAGCTCAAAAGGTATTCTGGCAGGTGGAAAACTACGTCTGAAAAAACGCTACCTGAAAGTACAAGGTTTAATCAACAATTTACCCGAAGAGCTCGTTATTGATATTACCGAATTAAAAATTGGTGAAGTTATTAAAGTGAGCAACCTCAAATTCGATAAGCTTGAAATTCTCGAGCCAGGACAATCGATGGTAGTTGGTATCGTAACTTCGAGGGTTGCTGCCAAAGGCACTACAGCTGCTGAGGGAGCTGAAGAAACTGCAGAAAATGAAGCTGCTGAACCTGCTAAAGCCGAGGCATAAACCAGAAGATCCTTTGAAATTCCTGATTGCAGGCCTGGGAAACATTGGTGCAGAGTACCAAAATACCCGGCACAACATAGGATTTAATGTATTGGATGCACTAGCGAGTGCATCCAATATTTCTTTTATAGAGAAGCGATACGCTTCTTATGCCGAATATAAGTTCAAAGGGCGAACCTTTATCCTTATCAAGCCCACCACTTATATGAACCGCAGTGGTCTGGCCATAAACTACTGGTTAAGGCAATCCAATATACCACTCGAAAACTTACTAGTGATTGTTGATGACCTGGCCCTACCTTTTGGCAGTATTCGCATCAGACCAAAAGGCAACCATGGCGGCCACAATGGGTTAAGCCATATTCAACAAACACTCGAAACAACTGATTATCCAAGACTAAGATTTGGTATCGGAAGCGATTTTTCCAAAGGCCAGCAGATCGATTATGTACTTGGAAAGTGGTCGGGTGAAGAAAACAAAGAACTCCCTTTTCTTATAGATCACTGCATTGAGATTATAAAAAGCTTTGGCACACAGGGTCTGGAATTGACCATGACTAAGCTTAACAAAAAATAGAACCTACCCTCTTTTTTATCAAATTACTTATTGTCAAGGAAATTTGAAACCGCCATCCTCCACTTTTTTTTAAAAAATCATCCCGATTGTAGTCCTCTCTTTTTTCAACTTGTCCGTGACACAAAACAATCGTACCATAAAGATTGTTACTGACATAGATTGTAAAAAAATGACCAACAAAGCACTCCATACAATTAGTATCGCAGCCGGAATATCACTTCTAGGAATTCTGATTACACAGGCAACCTGGCTCAAGAAGACTCACGATGCAGCCCAAAAACAATTCAACCACAGGGCTAATCAAATGCTCGAAGATGTAGTCAACGAGCTTCAAACCTATGCCGATACTTCTTCGGTAATTGCTATTCACAACCAGACTGGAAACCTTCATTTTTACGATGTTGTTGACACCCTTTTACTAAAAAATCTGATACAAAAATACGCCATCTATCACACCCTCGATACGGTGTTTCATTATGCCCTGGTAATAACGGAATCTACAGAAATTATACATCGTTCGGAAGGGTTCGAAGATTGGCACGAAAATGAGTCCTACATGGTATGCTTATCGTGTATATGGAAGAAAGAATACATTCATCTTTCAGTGTTTTTTCCGAATAAAGACAAAAGTATACTTAGCAGCTTGATTATTTGGATGTTGCTTTCAGTCGTTTTTACACTGGCCACAATAGGTGCGCTGATTTTAATACTCTTTACGGTTTTTAGACAAAAGAAAATTGCGGAAATAAAAAACGACTTTGTCAACAACATGACGCATGAGCTAAAGACACCCATATCGACCATTTCTGTTGCCTCTGAAGTGCTCATGCAGTTAGAAGAAACTAATCTGGATAAGCGTCTGAAAAAATACAGCAAAATAATTTTTGATGAGAATCAACGTATGCGAAAGTTGGTGGATAAAGTGCTTAACATTGCCACCCTCGATAAAACTCAGCCAAACCTCGACATAGAGGAGGTTAACATGCACACTATTATTTGTAAAACTGTGAACAGCTTTTGCCTTGAGGCTAATAAACAAGATGTCAAGATCGATTATCAGCTTATGGCTGATCGGCCTATTGTATTGGCAGATACTTTGCACATGCGAAATGTGATTAACAACCTCCTGGACAATGCTATCAAATATTCTGTTGATGCCCCGGAAATTACCATTTCTACCCAAAATTCTGAAGGCTATCTGCTCATAAAAGTGGCCGATAAGGGAATTGGCATAGCCAAAGAATCAATCAACAAGGTGTTTGATAAGTTTTATAGAGTACCTGAAGGTAATGTGCATAATGTAAAAGGCTTTGGCCTCGGCCTTTTTTATGTAAAAGCAATTGTAGAGGCACATCAGGGTATGGTGACTGTTCATAGCACTCCCGGAAGTGGATCGGTGATGGAAATTTACATACCCCAATAAATAGTATCTACGGTAAATAACTGAAATATGAAAGATAAAATATTGCTGGTAGAAGATGATGAGAATCTCGGTTTAGTTACCAAAGATTTTCTGGAAATGGCAAATTACGAGGTTACCCTCACCACCAATGGGCACATGGGTCTTGAACTTTTTGCCGAGAACAATTACGATATGGTTATTCTGGACGTGATGCTTCCGCAGGTCGATGGGTTTTCGGTGGCAGAAAAGATAAGAAAATCCAACAAAGATATTCCGCTCATTTTCCTCACAGCCCGATCGATGAAAGAAGACCGTATTAAAGGTTTCAACCTGGGGGCTGACGATTACATTACAAAACCTTTTAGTACCGAAGAATTACGATTAAGGGTTGATGCCATTTTACGTCGGGTAAAATCAGGTTTAAATAAACCCAAAGAAATGGCTATTTACACCATTGGCCCATTCACCTTCAATTACGACGAATACGAATTAAGTTCGCCAGTTCTTGGAAAAAAACGACTTACTAAGCGGGAGGCAGATGTGTTGCGTATGTTATGCCACTATAAAAACAAAACCCTCAAACGCGAAGTTGCCCTTAACGAAATTTGGGGAGAGAATGACTATTTCATGGGGCGCAGCATGGATGTGTACATTACTAAACTCAGAAAACTGCTCAAAGCAGAACCGGGAGTGACCATAAGCAATGTACACAATATAGGCTTTAAACTTCAGGTAGATGAATAAGATGCAAACAGCTTAACCCGGAAAAATTAGTGAGATGCCTTTTGTGGAACCTGAGTAATACTTTTCTTATTACGCAGATAATGATTTAGCTTGCTGAGAATTTCATCGATCTGCACAGGTTTTGAGAGGTAATCGTCGCAACCTGCCGCGATGCAGTTTTCCTCGTCCTGAGGCATAGCAAACGCAGTTTGGGCAATAATAGGAAGGGTATTATTCTTTTTACGAATCTGTTTGGTGGCATCCAGACCATTCATGTCCGGCATTTTAATATCCATAAGTACCAGATCGATATTGGCATTCGTCAGGCATTGATCCACAGCTTCTACTCCATTTCGCACCCACAACACTTTTGCCTTGGTGGGTAAAATGATGCTCTCTAACAAAGTATAATTCGCCACCTCATCTTCAGCAATAAGAATAGTAGAACCCTCCCAGTTGTAGGTAGTATCGAAGGCTATTTTTTCCGGCTTCACTACGTTGCCCGATTTAAGCGGCAATGTAAAATAAAAGGTAGAACCCTTGTTAAGTTCTGATTGCAGCCGAATACTCCCGCCCATAAGCTTTGCCAGGCCTTTTGAGATAGAAAGTCCCAAACCTGTACCGCCATAAAGTTTATTGTACGAGCTGCTTACCTGCCTGAATCGGTCGAAAATAATCTTTTGCTCCTCGTTCGATATTCCAATTCCGGTATCACTCACAAAAAATACTATCTCTTGCTTCTCCGAGTTACAGGTATAACCAAACTGTACCTGTCCGCTTTCCGTAAATTTAATAGCATTACTTAGCAAATTGGAAAGCACTTGCTCCAGCCTGGCTTTATCGCTAATTATCAGATCATTCTCGTCGGACAATTCAATTACCTCTTGAAAATCGATATCCTTATTTTGCTGCTTAATGGCATTTTCGAAATTCTGCTTCAGACTGCGAATTGTTCGGTTAACGTGGAAACTTTTGTTGAAAAGGCTTATTTGGTCAGACTCAATTTTGGAAATATCGATGATGTCAGAAATAATATGCAGCAATTGTCTACAATTGGAATTTATCAGGTTGATAAACTCAACTTGTTTGGATTCTGAGATTTTCCTGTCGCGCAATAAACTGGCAAATCCCAGAATAGCATTCATCGGTGTTCTGATTTCGTGGCTCATGTTAGCCAGAAATGCAGTTTTCAGATGATCTGCTTCTTCGGCCTTGTCCTTTGCCAGTTTTAATTCGTCGTTGATAAGCTTTAACTTTACGTTCTGAACAGCGAGTTTCTCGCTGAAAGCCTTCACCGTTTCTTCTTTCTTTTTGTGCTCGGTAACATCCAGTGCTACACCTGTAACGCCGATTACTACCCCAGAATTATCGAAAATTGGCGCCTTGATTGTTTCCCAGTATGTGTCGTCTGTTTTTTCCTCGACCTGCAATTGATTTTTATTCACTACCACATAAAGGTCGCCATCGCGGTATTGTTGTGCCAAGTCGTATGGATAAAGATCGTAATCGGTACGACCGATAATCTCTTCGACAGATCTTTTGTACCTGCGTGCAAAAGATTCATTCACCGACACATACACTCCATTTAAATCCTTCATCCAGGCCAAATGAGGCAAGTTGTTGAGAATAGCCTTTTTTTGGGCCTCGCTTTCTATTAAAGCCTGCTCAGTAATTTTCCGCTCGGTGATGTCAGTTATGATTCCTTCAATGGCTATTATTTCTTTGCGTTCGTTATAAATGGCCAGGTTTTTTTGCAATACCCAACGTTCTTCGCCGTTTTTCCGAATAATTTTCATTTCGAAATATTCCGGAATCCTGCCAACAATGATATTACGCCAGTGAAAAAAATAATCTTTAATGCTATCGGGATGAATCAGGTGACGAATAATGGCGGGATTTTTATAGAAATCGTCTGGTGTATAACCAAATAGCTTCTGAACTTGAGGTGAAATGTACTCGTATTGCCTTTCCTTGAATCGAAACCGGTACACCACATCGTTCACATTCTCATTGATTCGATAAAACCGGTCTTTGTAAAAATTCTCACCCGGCAGAAAGGATTTGCGTAGCAACTCTATTTCGTGCTGCAATGCCTCTACCTTTGCCTGCAAGGCTGTGTTTTCCTGTTTCAGATTTTCGTAACCGGCATCGCTTGACATGGAAGAAAATTCAAATGTGCGGGTGTAAGATAAATAAAAATTCTATTTGCCTACAATCTGCATTTTCAATTTTTACCAATAGATGCATTTATTTTTCTGATTCACAGCCAGATTGGACGAACGTTGTATTTTCGAAAAAATGCCCTAAACTAAAAAACAGAACCTTTATAAGTAAATTGATGGGGAATTAAGACTTTATTCTTTGTACCAGTCCGCATACATCTTATAGTTCCGGGCTATGCCTTCGATCATTTCGCTGGCTTGCCGGGGATCGACATCCTTAAGGCGTTTTGCCGGGTTGCCACCATAAATGCTGCCGGGTTCTATTTTTGTGCCCGACAACACGATAGCGCCAGCAGCTATAATGGAGTTTTCTCCAATTTCGACATAATCGAGAATTACTGCGCCAATACCGATTAATACATTGTGGTGAATTTTAGCCCCATGAATCACAGCATTATGTGCTATGGTTACATTGTCGCCAATCTCAATGGTTGATTTCTGATAAAGGGTATGCAACACGGCGCCATCCTGCACATTTACATTGTTACCCATTCGTATGGAATTGACATCGCCCCGCAATACCGCACCATACCATATGCTGCACCCATCTCCCATTACTACATCGCCTACTACCACTGCTGTTTCGGCAAAGAAACAATCTTTTCCATATTGAGGTGTAAAACCCCGCACCGGACGAATAACTGCCATATCATTACTTTTTGGTAAAGATATACCAGCCATCTGGTTTGGAAAAATAAAATGCTTTTTTTACCGACTTCTATTATCTCAACAATATTACTTTGGAGGAGCCAATTATGGATGACTATTTGGTTTATCCGATCCTTCGGGCCTGATATACACAAAAGAATAGCGGCGTACAGAGGCTCCGTAAAAATAACCCAGGGCATCGCCCGACAGGTTCGTGAGTATATCGGCTTTGTTGGCATCGAAGGGGCTGCCTGTCCAGTAAGTCATTTGCATATAGGTTGTCCAGAATTCGTAATATGGCTTTGGCAGCGATTCCATTTCTACCAATACCCTGTTTGTATCTCTTTTAATTTCTTCCGGTTCTAACATATAAACAGCAAACGTACTTTCTAGGTATTCATTTCCATCTTTATCAGTTAATGGTGTGGCACCAATGTAATTGCCATTTACAAATTCATCGTCCACAAAGTTGGTTTTAAAGATCGAATCGTTGTACAAGCTGTCGTTGATGTAGAGGTTCCAGAGATAGGCATTGCCCGGCTCTTCAAGTTCCCAACCGTGGTAATAGAGGTTATGGCTGAAAATTTCATAGTTTTCAAATTCCTCGTAAATAAATTTCACCGAATCGATTTCGGGTATATTGGCAATAAAAGTTTCGGCATGGTAGGTTTCACCGCTAGTTAATGTGATGTGCAAGGTGTAATTTGCACCAATTATGCCATAGACATCGGGGTTGGTATAATAATGTCCTGGAACTTCTTCTTGCAGGATAAACTCTCCTCCCGGATGTTCTATGCGCACATCGGCACCTGTTTCCCAAAGAATATCCGATTTATCTATAGTTTGGGTTCTGGAAAGCAGCACATAATGCCGGGTTGTATCGGTAGTAATTTTACCTTCTACCACTAATAGGTTTTCAAGCTCACCCTTAAATTCCGTCTCGAGTGGCTCCTGGCAGGAATTAAGAAAAAACAGAACCGGAACAGAAAGCAGCAAGAATGGAACAAAAGGGCTGCTTAAATTTTGAAAGTATTTTTTGATGCTGGTATACATGATTACTTATGAATTAAAAGGTGAAATTATAGGTTATGGCCGGTATCACTTTAAAGAGGTACATTTTATTCATTTGAATTCCGGAAACACTTTCAGGATCATCGACATAAAGCACAGAATAAAGATTATGCCTGTTGTAGGCATTGTACACCGAGAGCGTAAGGCTTTGCTGGTACTTCCGGTTGGGCACCTTGTTAAGGTCAATGGTGGCAGCCAGGTCGAGCCGGTGGTAATCGGTACCCGGAAAGCGATAGGCATTCCGGTCGGAGAATTTCGGGAGATAATAATTCTGGTAGCGACTGTAAGAAGTGGCTACTGTAAAAGGCATGGCAGTATAATACACCCAGTTGGCCGACACATTCAAACGGCGGGTTGCATCGTAAGAAAGTACTATTTTAATATCGTTGGGCCGGTCGTAGTTGGTAGGGTATTCGTTGTCGTGGTTGATGTCTTCAATTTTTCGACGTGTGAGCGACCATGTATAGCTTACCCACCCTGTTAGTTTGCCCTGACTTTTACGCACATAAAACTCAGCCCCGTAAGCATATCCCACTCCCTGCCTCACTTCTCCATCGAGTTGCTCATTGCCAAAAATCACCGAATGGTCTTTAAAATCGATGGTATTGTTGAGCCATTTGTAATACCCCTCCACCGAAGCTTCGAACATGTTGTTGTTAAAATTCCTAAAATACCCCACAGCTATCTGGTCGGTAAGCTGGGGCTGAATATTCTGGTTGCTGGTAAACCAGATATCGAATGGGGTTGGGGCTTGGCTGTTGGTGGCCAGATGCAGGTATTGAATCATGCGGTTGTAACTGGCCTTTACCGAATTTTTTTCGTTGAGTGTATACCTTGCTCCGATGCGGGGCTCAAAACCATAATAAGTATTGTAAATATTACCTTGCTCATACACTAAACTATCCAGAAATTCACCTTCCTCGTTGTACCTGTTAGCTACTCCGCCGGCATTATTAAACATACTAAAACGCAAACCATATTGAAGCGAAAAACGGTCGCTTATATTTTGTTCGTTGCACACATACACAGCACTTTCGTAGGAATATTCGGTAGGAATCTCCATTTCGTTGAAGGTACTTTCGCCCAGTGGTTCAAACTTACCGGGTAACAGTTTATGGTACATCAACTGCACTCCAAAGCACACCGAGTTGTTGGGGTTGAGGTAGTATGTATAGTCGTTTTTAAAGCTATAATCGTCGATGCGTGAAGTCCAGTCGAAAGCAAAACCACCTGTAGGCTGACCAAGGGAATAATTGTACCGGCTCCCGATAAACATAAAGTTCGAAAACAAGCGGCTATTAAATACATGGTTCCAGCGCAGGGTGCCGGTAGCATTTCCATAGCCCATCTGAAAAAAGCTTCCGAGTTTCACCACATCTTTGCCCGAATAAAGTGAGAGAAAAACACGGTTATTTTCATTAATGTGGTAATTGCCTTTCACATTGACATCCCAAAAAAATACTTTAGTGTCCTGCAATACGGGCTCGTTGAAGAGAGGGAAGAACATATCATAATAGGTTCTTCGTCCCGATACCAGGAAGGAAGATTTTTCATTAATGGGGGCTTCAAGCGTAACGCGGCTGGCAAGCGTACCTACACCGCCTTTGGCAGCAAAACGTTGAGCATTGCCGTCCCGCATTTGTACATCGAGTACAGAAGACTGTCTGCCACCATACTTGGCAGGTATTCCACCCTTAAAGAGTTCCACGCTTTTTATGGCATCGGGATTAAACACCGAGAAGAAGCCGCCAAAGTGCGAGGGATTGTAAACCACTGCCTCGTCGAGCAAAATCAGGTTTTGGTCTACCGCCCCACCGCGCACATAGAAACCAGAGGTGCCTTCGCCTACCACAGAAACGCCGGGTTGCAATTGTATAGCCTTTATCACATCGGCTTCGCCCATAAAAGTGGGTATGCGTTCGATGGTTTTTATGTCGAGTTTTTCGGAACTCATCGATACATCGCGTATATTCACATCGCGCCGCTCGGCGGTAACAGTTACCGATTCGATCATTTCAGAGGTTTCTTTAAGATTGAAAACCAGTTTGGTATCTTTTGAGAGATCGACAACCTGATTCTGCTGCCCATAGCCCATGTAGCTGATTTCAAGGGTATAAGTTCCCTTCGGTAGCGTAATGGAATAAAAACCATAGGGGTTGGTGACAGTGCCAAGAGTTAATTCTTTTACAATTACATTGGCACCCACAAGGCTTTCGCCGGCCTCATCGAACACATGTCCGCTGATGGTAAATTTCTGCGCCTGCACAATCCATGCAAAAAGCAGAAGGAAGAGCACTAAAACAATTTTTTTCATGAGTAAGGAAAGGTGTTAAAAGGTTTCAATTGGTATTTAACGTAATAAAAACAACACAAACTTATACAACCTATCTATCGGGGTATAGGTGAAATCGGTAAACAAGCTTTATCTGTCGGTAACTATAAAGTATTGCCCAATGAAGCCCAGGGTAAATAATGACCGATGTTTCTATTGAGCTTTTAAGTCAGTTAAAACTTGCCAAACTTAAAAATTAATCCTGCCGAATAACTGGTAAGCGCATTTGGAGATACGAGCGCTATATTCTCTCCGTTGTAAAGCTTTGTAAGGCTTATGGTACTGGTATATCGGTAATTGAGAAAGGCTGCGATCCTAAAAAAATGGGTAAGGTTAAATTCCAGCTCAACGCCTGGTTCCAGCACGCCAAAAGTGGCTGTTTGCTCTACCATATTTTCCTGCTCATAGTCGGTTCCTTCATCTTCCCAGGTAGAATAGGCTGCCCCGCCCACACCCACTAAAACCGGAAAGGAAAGGTGCACTGGGCTTCGTCCAAAAGCTATTAGTTCGAGAAAAACACCGCCATAGCCGCCGGCAAGTCCGGCCTTTTTCTGAAAAATCGGGTCGTATTGATATTCGGTTACAAATCCGGCCCCGCCAATGCCCATGGCAAAGGTGTGCCCGAGTATAATACCCCCGCGACCATTGAAAACCATTGCGTTGTCGTAATTAATGGGTGAGTACCCCCCACCAAAGGCTCCATATCCGCCAATGGTACGGCCCTCGAATATGGTTTTAAACTCCTGTTCCTCCTGTCCGGAAAGGGTGATCGCCCAGAGGATACTTAAAATGGCAAGTATTTTTTTCATACAAATAGGATTAGAATCGGTATTTCACAGAAATCGACATGTTAGCCGGACGCAATAAGAATATCCGGTTAATAGAAAACTCAAAAAAAGGTTTTAATTCGCTTGAAACCATAATGGGTACTTCCGGAAAATAATATTCCAGACCAATTATCCCATCCATCCCGAATAAGGGAGAGAGCGTCCAATTGTAATAATAAGTTCGGTTAAGCAGCTGGTGCTTATTGGTGTAAGAAATTCCAGTATGCACGCCATAACCATAATAAAGCCTGAAATTTTCGGAGTATTGTTCAAAAGCAGGTTTGAAATGCTGCTTCATTCCACCAACGCGGAAACCTCTATCCTGAAAAACCAGAAAAAGTTCAAGGGCTAAATCATCCTTCACAAACTGCCGGTAAGCAAATACGGTTCCATCGCCAAAACGTATGCCCGCATCGCGTGTGTAATTTTGTGCGTGAAGCAAACTGCCGGAAAACAACATGCCAATCAGGCACAGCATTCTTATCGCCATCCGCCTTGTCTTTCCCCTTGCTTTCATTGGTTCTGTGCGCTATATGTTTGATCGATTACCTGACCTGAACCTGTAATGCTGGTATTGACCGTGTCCGGATTTCCATAGTAATACACAAAACCAGAACCGCTTAAAATCACATCGAGTGTATCGTAAACATAGGTATGAATATTGCCTGAGCCAGAATGATTGATGGAACAGGAATTTACCCGCATCGATTCGGCATTGATAACTCCCGAACCCGAAAGGTTGATGTTAGCATATTCGGAACGACCTCCTAACCAGATATTTCCTGAACCAATAAGACTTACATCGAGGGTGTTTGCTACCGATAGGTTACGGATGGTGATATTGCCCGAGGCAGAATGCACCACATTGAAATACTCCGAGGTAAAACCATTGACTTCGATGTTGCCTGTACTATTCAGCGAGATATAGTTTAATGCCGGACAGCTAACCACAATCTGGGTCTGATTGCTAAAATTGATGCATCCATCGTGTTCGTTACTAATTACCAATTTCTGGTCTTTTACGATGGTTTTAATGTATTGCTGCAAGTTTTCGTCTGTGGTAACTTTTACCGATGTAGTGGGGCCAAACTCTACAATTACTTTAAACTCGCCGTCGACCTGAATTCCGTTAAAGGAGCCTCCTAATCTTTCTTCGGTTACAACCGCACCACTGCCATCAAGGCAAGGCAACCAGGCTTCGCAGGAATAGAACCATATTGCAACAAAAAGAATGACAAGCCTGGTAAGAATAGAGTTGTTTTGTAAAGTTTTCATTGCTCTGTTACTTGTGTTAACTTTCATTTTTGTATGATGTTAATGTAACACTTACGTTCGGCTAAAATCTTAACTTTTGGCAGATTCTCCGAAGTGCTGGTACCAAGGGTTCCATAAGTTAGCAATAATTTCTCTTCTCCGCCCAGTTCCTTGGTCTGAAGTTTCGAGTTAATTGTAGGCACTGTAAGGTATACTTCCGGATGATGGGTTACATCGAGGTTAAAAGATGATCCCCTGGCAAAACGTAACTCTACATCGGTAAGATCCGAAACTACATTCACCAGACTAAACTGGGTATTGATGTCTTCCACCACCAGGCTATAATATTTATTGGAAAAATTCATCTCGCGCTGCAGGGCGCCAACCCTGAGCTTGGTAAAGTCGCCTGTACCAGACAATACATTTACCTGTCCGATTTTATAATTGTCGCGACGCGAAATTACCTTCATTTGATTCACCTTTTCAAGGGTAATGTTGGAATACTTGGTATCGAGGTCGAGCCGGTTGGCACTGGCAAGTTCAAAATCGGAATACCTTAAGGTGATGGTGCCATTGACAATGCTTTTAATCAGTGCATCGGCCGAGCTTAATTGAATGGAGGTATTGCCTTCGAGCCGGTTCGACTTTAATGCTCCGTTCGAAAGTATTAAACCAAGGTTACCACTAAAATCGTCGATGTACACATCGCCAAATTTATTGTCAATTTTCAGATTGGCATTGGCCGGCAGGTAGACGGTATAATTGATACTCACATTGTTCGAGGGTACCACCGTTTCCACCATATCCGAAAAAATACCCCCCGACTTCGAAAACAAAGTCCGGGCCACTATGTAATAATTTGTGCTGGTAAAGTCGAAAGTGATACTTGATTTCAGTTTCTCCAGTTTTTGCTGGTCGGAGGCTGATACCCGCATATCGACCACAAATTTTACAGAGTCTTTGCTCCAGGTAACCACATGCACCTTGCCATATTTATTGTTTACCTCTATGGTCGATTTGCTTGAGATTGCGAAATTCCTGACCATTTGCTCGGAGTAAACCTGCGCCCCAAGGTAAAGCGGGACTAGCGCGAGAATCCAGACGAACAAGTGTGTCCTATAATTCATATTCTGTTTTATTATTGCTCTTACTATCATCCTGTTCAACATCTAAATAAATTACCATTTCTTCCAGAATATCAATGCGGAGGCGGTAGTTTTCTATCATGGCCTCCAACACATCCTGGTTGGCGATATTGTCTTTAAGGTCTTCTTTTAAACTGGAATAAATACTGTCCAGTTCCATCATATCGGTTTTTAGCTCTTTTTCAAGCTCCGGATTAGCCGAAAGTCCCGATTGGAGTTGCTCCATTTTCATGTGAATTAACCCCGAATAGTAGACCTCTGCTTCCTGTAATTCAGGTATCACTACCTCATTATTTGTAAAGAAGTACTTTTGAATCGTGAAGGAAAGAATAAAAATTGCGGCCACTGCGGCTACCCTTGTAAGAATGTAAGTCAGACGAGTTCTTTTCCGCAGTACTATTTGTCGCTCGATGCCTTTCCATACCGATTCGCCGGGTTCGAATACATCGAACTCTTGCCGGTGATCGCGCACGAAGTTTTCAAGTCGTTTGTTCATCTTTATGGTGTATTTAGCATTTCTTTTACTTTTTGTCTTGCCCTGGAAAACTGCGATTTTGAAGTCGATTCGCTGATCCCCATTATCTGGGCTATTTCTGAGTGGTCGTAACCCTCAATAAGATAGAGTGAGAAGATAACCCTGTATCCATCGGGTAATTTCTCCATGGCCCCAAGTATTTTATTGACTTCGTATTGTATGTCTGTTGGATCGTCTTCATCGTTTTCAGAACTTTCGGGTAATTCTTCCCTGTAATTCAGCTCTACTCGTCGTTTTTTCAAGTGATTAATGCACCTGTTGATGACGATGCGTTTTAACCAGGCGCCGAAAGAAGATTCAAACCTGAAACTGTCGAGCCGGAGAAAGGCTTCCGCAAAAGCCTCCTGGAGTATGTCTTCCGCTTCTTCCCGGCTGTTAAGCATACGGCAGCATATATTGTACATGGCTTTGGAGTAGAGCTTATACAGCTGGAATTGCGCCTTACGGTTTCCGGCTATACTAAGCTCTACTATTTCGCGATGTATGTCTTGATAGGCTACCTCCAATTTGGTTCAGTTTTCGTCCTTAATGACAAGCGGTCGATAGCAGGGTTGCATGGTGCAGCTACTTTTTGAATTTTCAACCTTTAATCATGACTTTTTATTGTCTAATCCAAGCCAGGCTTTCATTCTAAAGCTTAAGAGTAAAACAACCAGTAAAATACCTGTAAAGAATGCCATTCGGCCCAGGTAATCGCCATAGCGAACATAAAAGGTTATTTTATCGTTGGCATTGAGCGTGTCGACAAGTGCACCGCGTTTCCACCAACCTAGTTGCTGCAATACATCGCCCCGCTGATTAATAAATGATGAAATGCCGGTGTTTGCTGAGCGGGCAATGCTTCTTCGGGTTTCGATGGCTCTTATTGAGGAAAGGCTGTTGTGCTGGCGATGACCGGGTGTATTGCCCCACCATCCATCGTTGGTAATCACAAAAATGTAGTTCGCTCCAAGTTTTACATAATCGGTAACGTATTCACCAAAAACCGATTCCCAGCAAATAACCGGGGCAATTCGAATGCTGTCGTTTTTGGCCAGTAAAACTGAACGCTCTGGTTGGGTGGCGTTGCTCCTGAAGGTTCCACCAAGGTTCAACATAATTTTCTTCAGAAACTTAAGCTGGTTGGAATATGGCATTTTTTCGATCCCTGTAACCAGTTGCGATTTATGATAAATCTGAATTTCCCGGGTTGTATCGACCAGAATAGCCGAGTTGAAATAATCGTAATAAAAGCCTTGTTGTGCCAAAGGACGCGCTGTGGTGGGTATGTTATCGCCAGGGCCATACTGCTTGCGGCACACGATGCCGGCTACATAATTACACTGGGGATATTGAGTTAATAGCTGCCTGATGAGTTGTACATCCTCTACCTGCTCAAATTCGCCAATCCAAAAGTTACCTAATAGCGAAGTCTCGGGTGTCACCACAAAATCGGTTTCGCCATCGATATGCTTAGTTGCCTCCTGAATCTGAACCATGGCATGCTCAATGGGTGCAATATCGTTGAATTTGAGATAAGGATCCATATTAGGCTGCACCACCACAATGCGGCGTGGGTTTTCCTTTTCGGTATAAATGTAATACCAAACAAGAGAAACCAGCAGAGGTAGGATAAAAACAAGTACCGCGGCTATTGTGTAGTTTTTTGATTTTACTTTCTGTAGGGTTGATTGCTGAATGGCACTAAAAACAAACACATTCACCAGCAAAATCCAGAGTGAGCCACCCAGCACACCGGTTAGTTCGTACCACTGAATAAGCTTTACTTCGTAGGCAAAGCCATGACCCAGTGTGAGCCAGGGCCACGATATTTCGCCATGCAAATAGGCAAATTCAAAGGCTATCCAGAATACTACAAATGCAAAAAGACCCGCCTTTATTCCCCAGGCGGTGCGCACCTTATAGGTGAGCCACATGGGTATACTCATAAAAAATGTCGATACAAAAACGGCTGCCAGCATTCCGGGGAAGGAAGCATTTTTAACCCACCAGGTTGTAGCAAGGTTCCACACCAAAAATGCCAGCGTAGATAAAAGAAATACCCTTCGCCCGCCATTCTTTTGAGTTACCATTTTTTCGATAAGCCATAACAAGGGAACAAAGGCTATCATGGCAACAATGCCGCTTCCCCATTCGAACCATCCCGGAATGAGCAAAAGACCACTAAACAGAGCCAAAACGAAGTTGTTTGAGAATATCTTTTTCATACAATGCGTATTATTTTTCAATTTGAGCGTAAAACTATAACCTTCGCTACGATTTACAAAACAATAAGTATAGCTCTGAAGAAGAATATTTCAAGGTCACTAAAATCATTTAATTTTTTAATGAACATTCATCAGTATTGTCCGTTCTTGCAAAAGTCTTTTCGATATTTTTGCACCACATAATATTTGCACCATTATTAGTATGAGCAATCCACTCCTTCAGGTTTTCAGCACTCCTTACCAGTGCATTCCTTTCGACCAAATCAAGCCCCTTCATTTCGAATCAGCATTTGAAGAACTGCTCAAAGAAGCACGCGATGAAATAATACAAATTGCAGAAAATCAATCGCCTCCAACCTTCGAAAACACAGTTGTCATGCTTGAGCGCTCAGCTGAAAAGCTTGGCAGGGCATCGACCATTTTGTTTAACCTGAATGTGGCCGAAACCAACAAAGAAATACAGCATATTGCCCGCAATGTATCTCCTTTGCTGGCAGAATACCGGAATGATATCATCCTTAATTCCAGGCTTTTTGCCCGGATAAAAGCCGTGCATGAACAGGCAACTGCCGGTAAATACGACACCGAAGATTGGCGATTACTCGATAAAACTTATAAAAATTTTGTGCGTAACGGGGCTATTCTCGGGGAGGAAAAGAAAGACCGCTACCGCGAAATTACACGTACCCTTTCCAGCCAAACTGTGGACTTTGGTGAGAATGTGCTGGCAGAAACCAACAACTATACATTGCATATAATCAATAAAGACGATTTGGCCGGCCTGCCTGCCGACCTGATTACCCAGGCACGTATGGATGCCGAAAGCCGCCAACTCGAAGGCTGGATTTTTACACTGCAATTTCCGAGTTTCGGTCCCTTTATGAAGCATGCCGAAAACCGCACACTGCGTCGCGAAATGTATATGGCCTATCAGACCCGATGTTTAAAAGACAATACACATAACAATACGGGCATTATTAAGCAAATAGTAAGCCTTCGCTCGGAACTGGCCATGATGCTGGGCTTTAAGCACTATGCCGATTTTGTGTTGAGCAACCGAATGGCCGAAAATACCGAAAATGTCGAGTCGTTTCTTCAAAAACTACTCGAGGCCACCATGCCGGTAGCCCGCAGAGAGTTTGACGAAATGAAACAATTTGCTGCTGCGCAAGGATTGCAGGACGAACTTCAGGCGTGGGACTGGTCGTTCTACTCCGAAAAATTACGTAAACAAAATTTCGACATCGACGACGAAATGACCCGGCCTTACTTTCAACTCGATAAAGTAGAAAAGGGAGTATTTGAACTGGCAACAGTGTTATTTGGTCTCAGCTTTAAAAGAAACCAAAAGATTCCTGTTTACCATGCAGATGTAATAGCTTATGAAGTGTTCGACCGCGATGGTTCTTTTCTTTCGCTGCTTTATATGGATTATTTTCCGCGCGAAAGCAAAAAAGGAGGTGCCTGGATGACTGAATATGTGCAACAACACATCGATGCCATTGGGAACAATATCCGCCCTCATGTTTCGCTGGTATTCAATTTTACAAAACCTACCCCTTCAAAACCTTCCCTGCTTACTTTTAACGAAGTAACAACTCTCTTGCACGAATTTGGTCATGCCCTGCATGGTATGCTGAGTAACTGCAAATACGAAGGACTAGCCGGCACCAATGTCTACCGCGACTTTGTAGAGCTTCCCTCACAGCTTCTCGAAAACTGGGCTACCCAGAAAGAATGGCTCGATAAAATTGCATCGCACTACCAGACAGGTGAAAAAATTCCGAACGAACTCATTGATAAGCTTATTGCTGCCCGCAATTTCCAGACAGGCTATTTTTCTGCACGCCAGTTAAGTTTTGCAATTTCCGATTTGAGGTGGCACACCCTTACTAGCCCTTTTGAAGGTAGCGTGGAAGATTTTGAAAAACAAGCCACTCACACCACCAGGCTGCTGCCTGCAATAGAAGGTACGGCAATGAGCCCGGCTTTTAGTCATATTTTCTCCGGCGGTTATGCAGCTGGTTATTATAGCTACAAATGGGCCGAAGTATTGGATGCCGATGCCTTTGCCCTGTTTGTGGAAAAAGGAATCTTTGACACTGATACTGCAACAAGTTTGCGTGAAAATATCCTTTCGAGAGGTGGAACCGAGCATCCGATGGATTTGTATATCCGTTTCAAAGGCAAACAACCCGACATTGAAGCCTTGCTGGAAAGAAGCGGATTGAAAGCATAATCTGATGGCCCTGGTAAAAAAGGGGCTTAGTTTTGTTGTTCCCTTTCTGCCTCGGCTTGTTGACGCAGATTAATCGAAAAGTCCCAGATAAAAATTAAACTAAATAAATCAGCAAGCTGTTCCTCTGTAGCTGTTTGATGCACATATATTGCGGTGCGATCCGGCAAATAATTGAGCAGGGCTATCATTTGGTTACCCGAGTAAACTTCGGAGCAAAAGTATAAGGTATTAAATTGCACCCGATACTCTTTCGACCGCAACCGACCAGTAAGGGCTTCGTCCCAGTTAAAGGTAAAATTTCCGATTTCTGTTTTTTCCATATCCCGGAATATCACTTCCACAGAGGAGACTGCTGTAGCAAAGTTGAAGAAAGTGGTTTCTCCACCCTTTAACTTTACCAAATACTCCTCATTGTTTAAATGATTTATCATGTGGTATCCTTCTTTAAGCCAATTGCCACTTACAACCCCCTCGAAATTGTAACTACTTCCGCTGGTATTCCAAAAATTGTTTTTAAATGTTAGCACATCCTTCATTTCGACCATATCCCGACCATAGGCATAGCCCTTCGGAATGCGGACCATATAGAATTTCTCGGTGGCTGAGACAAAATCTTTGTAATACCCTGCAGTTGGTTTCATTACAAATCGTTTCTCTATCTTTTTGTCTTCATGTGCAAATGCTTGTTCCAATCCTTCGAAATAAAATGCATAAAAATCTTCCTCGCCCATCATTACCTGGTCGGCAATTTCTTCTCCGCGCATGGTTTCGAAAGGAATGGTAATTTTCGATTGATAAATCTCTTTCCCCTTGAAGTTAAAGGCTTTTACAAAAGTATGAAAACCATATACCGGGATGTCATTGGTAATATGCCTCAGGTTAAGAAAAGTTAGCACTTCGATGTAAACTGTTTCCGGATTTTTCTCAGTCAGAGCAATTTCCTTGGCGTTTAAAGAAGGACGAAAAGAATTGAAACTAGTTTGCACCTGCATCGGTTCGGAAAAAACAACTGTATCGACATTAAACTTCGATTGGGTATATTTTTCAATGTCACTAAAAATGTCTTGTGTAAACTCCTTGTGTTGAAAATAAAAAGGAAAGGCTTCTCCCATGGATGCCTCAGAACTTTGCTGCACACTATAATGTACTGCGGTAATTACAGCTTTTTTGTAGGTTTGCGATGACAATTGACCAACAAGGCACAAGGAGAATAGCACGAGATAAATCTTTTTCATAGGGTTTATTTTTTGCATCCTTAAGCAAAGTTGGTGCCAGACTAGCCTTATATCGAATTTACTACAAAAAAGATTTATTATTATTGGCCTATTGCCCGGCCACAACAAACAATACACTTGTCGCCACTATTCCTCCCAATAAAAAATAAAAACGCGATTTTCTTAGCTGCATGTTTTCGTAATGCAAAGTTTCTTTATCAATGCGCACTTTTTCCAGTTCGCGGTCGTTGTTTTCGAGTTGCATTTTCCAATAACTGGCTTCATAATTTCGTAAGCTCACTGCACTGTCAGTTTCAACAATTCTAAGCTGCATGTTTTTAACCAGTTCTTTGTATTGTTCCACGCGCATGGAGTCGAACTCTGCTTTGGTTTGGTAATCGAGCAACTTAATAACCTTAGCCCGTGGCATGTAAAAAACTACCTCGCCCGACTGGTTTGTATATGTCTCGCCCGGATTAAGCTTACCCGTAGTGGGTTGCTGCGCATTTAAGCTCCATAAGGGTAATAGAAGGAAAAACAGAATAAAATTTCTCATTGAAATGAATTTATAGGTTATTCAGGCGGTCGAGTATTTCGGCATCGGATAGGTTGCTGTTCTTCTTAAGTGCTTCCCTTTCCGATTCGTCCAGTTTGCTAATCTGCTCGGTAAGTTTGGCCGAGCGGTAATCGAGGTAATCCATGCGGGCTTTCATGGCCCGGAACTGATTATCAAAATCAGCTTTTACCTGGTCCCAATCGGCCCGCTTTACAGCATGCTCCGATTCTATGCTCTGGATACGTTGCGAGAGAGGTTCGGTCTGAAACAGCTTGGCTTTTACAGCAGCAAAGAAACCAGCTGCACCAGCCACAATTGACCCCAGCCCAATTTTGTCGCTAAAAACTAAAAGCGACATAGCCCCCAGAATCAGGGCAATTATAAGTATATACTTTACGGTTTTCGACATGGCTTTGCTCCTTATTATTTGCTGTCGGGTTCGTCACCTACAACTTCGGTTCCATCGGGCCTAAACCTCGAATTGTTTGTTGTTGCATTCTTCGAATCGGCCAAAATGGTTGTAAGTACTTGTTTGCTCTGTGCTTGTTTGTCCAGAGCTTCTATTTCGGCTTTGTCTTTTCGTTCTGTAATACGGTATACTTCTTTCATGCCAAAAATAAGGGCCCAAATGGTGGTATTAAAAGTAACCCATTGCGCACCGTTAATACCACGCTCAAACACATTTTCGCCTATCTCGTAAGGTACATTGTTTTTATGAATAAGTAAGAGCCAGGTAGAAATTCCCATACTGGTAACCAGACCCCATACTTTCACACTGATAATGCTAAACAGGAATTTCGACAAAAATTTGTTCCAGAAGCCCTGTTCTCCAAGGGTATAAAACTCTTTCTCTTGTTGCATGTTGGTTGATTTAGTTGTTTTAATATCGATTCGATCTGCAGGTCCTTTTCATTCGCTCAGGCTGTGAGGACTAAAAGGCGTTTCCAGGTTTGGGGCCCTACAATGCCATCTACCTCCAATTGATTATCGGACTGAAATTTACGGATAGCAGCAAGGGTATTCACTCCAATAACTCCATCGGCCTTGCCACTTGCATAGCCCAGCTGGTTGAGACGTTTCTGTATTTCTTTCACTGTTTTGTCCACTTGTGGGGTCGAGTTCGTTTCAGCTATGTTGTTGCGGTAGCTCTCAATCCATTCCTGTACGATATAACCCGGGCAGGCAGGCTTTCCGAAGTGGTAGTGCCCGTACACATCCTGATTCGTTAGTTTAAAGGCATTTTGAAGGTAACTCACAAGTTCAGCAAGAGCATTCATTTGCTCCGGTTTGGGTTCAGAAGTACCCACCGAGTGGCCGGGTCCTGCAAAGTTTCCAACTAACATAATACCGATTGAAACTGCATTTTGCCCACTGGTATGCCAGGTAATGGCCGAAAGCTCATTCGCCTGAGTCACTTCGCCTTCTTTGCTGATACCATAATGGTAGCAGAAATGCGGGCAACCTTGCGGCGAAATGTGGTTGGGCCGGATGTGGTAGCGGTTTACTGCCTCGATGGGGCTTTCGCCCAGCTCCTGGTGAATGATTATTTTATTCACACGGCTGAGCTCTCTGACCGACCAACGGCGTGTAGCATGCCATTCAAGGTCGGCAATCATGTTTTTAATGTTCATTTTTTTTGAAGTAGGTTTGTGTTGGTAAGATTCCTTAAGGTGTGGTAAGTTAGATAATTATAGTTTTTATTACAACAGCTTTTTGATGATTGGAAATAAAATCCGGAAAGAAAAATAGAAAACTACTTAAGCAATCAACCTATTCGTTGTATTTTTTGTTAATGTATTGGCAAATAAATCTAAATGTACCAGAACAACCAGATTTCGATTCCGGCTTTCGACTTACAGCACGAAAACCATAAAGTAGACTTTGCCCTGCGGACAATGGAAGAAATTCATGCGCGCCAGGGGAATAAACCAGACTTACCTCACCGGCACAACTATTTCACCATTCTTTGGGCCAGCAAAGCCTGCGGCCAGCATTTTATCGACTACCGCGAACACTTGATTACCCCTCACCTAATTTTTTTTGTGAACCCCGGACAGGTTCACCAGGTAATTACCTTTGGTGAGCCGGAAGGATTGGTAATTATGTTCACTCGCGAATTTTTACAACAAAATAACATACCCGAAGAATTTATATCAAACCTGGGTTTGTTTTCCGAAACTGCCGATACTCCGCCACTTAAGCTGGATAAAAATTCTTCCAACCGATTGCATGAGATTGCCAGCCAAATGAGAAATTCTTTTAACAGCGATGACCGTTACAAATCAGAAAGTCTTGGCGCCTATCTTAAGCTATTTCTGATTGAATGCAATAAAATGGCACCACAACTGGCTACTAACAATACACAAACCCTGCAATCAGGGCGTATCATTCTAAAATCGTTTAAAGCTTTGGTCGAGCAATACTTTCATCAATGGCACAAAGTTTCGGAATATGCTTCAAAGCTCCACATCACTTCTGACTACCTGAATAATGTGGTAAAAGCATCGATTGGCAAAACTGCCAAAGAGTTTATTCAGGAAAGAATTATTCTTGAAGCCAAACGCATGGGTCTGCATACCGACCTAAGTAACAAAGAAATTGCTTTCAGACTAGGTTTCGATGACCCTTCACATTTTAGTAAATTTTTCAGTACCAGCCATGGGGAGTCTTTTTCCGATTTCCGTAGTTCGCTCGAAAAAAGCATGGCAGGCACCAATTAAAAGAATGATTCAATTCAAGTTGTCGGGGTTTTTACATCTATTGTTCCGATTTTTCCATTGATGCCATTTGGTTTTGGCTATACCTTTGTTCTGAAAGAAAAATGAAAATGAAACATGTATTTCACAAATCGGACAGCAGAGGCCACTTTAATTACGGATGGCTCGATACGAGGCATACGTTTAGTTTTGCCCGTTATTATAATCCCGACCGCATTAGCTTCGGAGCCCTGAGGGTGCTCAACGATGACATTGTTCAACCCTCGGAAGGATTTGGAAAACACCCGCATGACAACATGGAGATTATTACCATTCCTATTACGGGATACCTGCTTCACCGCGATTCAATGGGTCACGAGCAAGTGTTGCATGCCGGCGAAGTTCAGGTAATGAGCGCAGGGAAAGGATTGTTTCATGAAGAATACAACGGTAGTTCCGAATCAGCATCCAACTTTTTGCAGCTTTGGATTCACCCCAATAAATATCACATAGCTCCACGCTATGACCAACGTGCTTTTAATCCAGAATTGGCAAAAAACACCTGGCAAAGTCTTGTAGGACCCATGGGGTCAGAATCCTTAAATATTTATCAAAATGCGTATATATCGCGCACATTTCTGTCGGCAGGAAAATCTTCTGAATATAAATTAAACAGTTCGCGAAATGGCTGTTACCTTTTTATCGTGGAAGGTAATGTAAGGCTTGGAGAAATTCCTCTTGAAAGCCGCGATGGATTAGGATTATGGGATACCGGAAGCTTCAGGATCGAGGCCGAAACAGATGCATATATTATCAACATGGAAATACCGATGAAATCGGACTGATATACACTTTTTATAAATAAAAACCAAAAATTAAAGAACATGAAAACATTTGCAAATTCAATCTTATTGGCAGCATTCCTGATCGGAACCAGCGCATTTGCCCAGGACCTGAAAGTTGACCTCTCCAAATCGAGTCTGAAATGGACCGGTAAAAAGATTGGTGGTGCCCACAATGGGCAAATCAGCCTGAAAGATGGCAGTATGAAAATTGCCGAAAATCAGATTACCAGTGGCACATTTGTCATTGATATGACCACAATTACCTGTACCGACCTTACTGGCGAATGGAACGAAAAACTGGTTGGTCACCTCAATTCCGATGATTTCTTCAGCACAAGCAATTTTAAAACTGCTACTCTTGTAATATCCAGTGCAACAAAATTTAGCAATGGTGTTGCTCAGGTAAAAGGAAAACTCACCATAAAAGGAATGACACACCCAGTAAGTTTTGATGTAAAGCAATCGGGAAAGACCTATACCGCAACTGTGAATGTAGACCGCACACTGTATGATATCCGCTATGGATCGGGAAAATTTTTCGATAACCTTGGCGACAATACCATCGACGATATATTTACCCTCGATGTAGCCATTACAACACTCTAACAGCCAGTACATAAACTTTTAGTTTTGCGAAAAGCAAGATTTGGAACAGCTTGTTCCGGTCTTGCTTTTTTATTTATCACAAGCCGATAGGCAGAGATATGAATCGGTCACTTTTCATTCTTTTTTAAGACGAATCTGTATTCAGCAGATAAATAATTGAATCTTTTATGCCATTATGGCGTTATTTTAAATATTTATATGCCATAATGACTTGTTTTGTAGAGTGGTATACAAATTGAAAAATGTTTGTCACGAAACAAAAAACAAATTACAAACAAAATAATAGGAGGAAAGAACCATGTTAGCCACACGAAAAAACACCACCATGCCGGCAAACTTTCTGAATAGCTTTTTCAACGATAGTTTCTGGCCAATGCACACAAGCTGGAACAATGAGCAGAAGCATAGCAACATGCCAGCTGTGAACGTGGAAGAAACCGAACGTGAATACCTTATTGAAGTAGCCGCACCCGGTTTAGACAAAAAAGATTTTAAGGTAAGTGTAGACAAAGACGTACTTACCATTGCATCGACTCTTGAGGGAAAAAGGGAAGAAAAGAATGCTGATTTCATTCGCAGAGAATTTAACTATTCATCGTTCAGCCGTTCTTTCAGACTCCCCGAAGGCACCAATGCAGAGAAAATCAAAGCTGTTCATAAAAATGGCGTGCTCACTATCAGCCTCCCTAAAAGCGAGGAAAAAGTAAAAAAAGCCATTGAAATAAAAGTTAACTAACCAACAAGCCAATAAGAGGTGCGTCAGATTAAAAACAAACAATTTTAATAACAATTTAATACATATACACATGATACCAATTGTAAGAACTTACCGTAGTAACCCCGTTTTCCTGAGCAACATTTACCGCGATGAATATTGCGGAGGGAAGACTGAAAACTTTACTCAAAAAGTAAATATCAGCGAAACCGAAAAAAATTATCTTATCGAAATCCTTGTTCCTGGATTTGAAAAATCAGAAATAAAGGTTTCGGTAGATAAAAATGAACTCACTATAGCCTCTTTGGATAACAAAGAACAAAACACAGAAAATAAGTTGAACTATTTACGCCACGAGTACCAAAAAGGAACTTTTAGTCGCAGCTTTCTTTTGCCAGAACACGTTGAAACTGACAAAATAGAAGCACTGCACCAGAATGGAATTCTTAGTATTTCAATTCCGAAAAAAGCCAAAGTTGAAATTCCGGTACAGGAAATCGAAATCGCATAAACACAAGGCCCTTGCCAATCGAAACACCCGCCTGATCTTTAAATAGGCGGGTGTTTTTTATAATGCCCGGCACATCAACATGCCTCTCTCAAAATTGCAGAAGGAATCTTCTTTTATCTTCGAACTACTTTTCTACCTTTGCAACCTTAATATATAACCATAAAAATATGAAGGCATATGTTTTTCCCGGACAGGGAGCGCAATTTGTAGGTATGGGAAAAGATTTGTACGAATCTTCACCTTTAGCCAAAAAATTGTTTGATCAGGCCAACTCAATTTTAGGATTTAACATTACCGACCTTATGTTTGCCGGTACCGACGAAGACCTCAAACAAACCAAGGTAACACAACCTGCAATCTTTCTTCATTCAGTAATTCTGGCTAAAACGCTAGGCGACAGCTTTCGGCCCGAAATGGTGGCAGGACACTCCCTGGGCGAATTTTCTGCCCTGGTAGCCGCAGGAGCACTTTCTTTCGAAGATGGATTAAAACTGGTGGCCGCCCGTGCTTATGCCATGCAAAAAGCCTGCGAATTAAACCCATCTACAATGGCAGCGATTTTAGGTCTCGATGACGAAATTGTTGAAAAAGTATGTGAAGAAATTGACGAGGTGGTTGTATGTGCCAATTACAACAGTCCGGGTCAGCTTGTAATTTCGGGTACCAATGCGGGCATAGACATTGCATGTGAAAAACTTACAGCTCTGGGGGCAAAAAGGGCATTGAAATTACCCGTAGGTGGTGCTTTCCATTCACCCTTAATGGACCCTGCAAAAGTGGAACTTGCTGCAGCCATTGACAATACAGAATTTAAAAAACCTGTATGCCCCATTTACCAAAACGTAACAGCTACGGCCGTTTCGGAGCGGGAAGCTATTAAGGAAAACCTAAAAACTCAGCTTACAGCGCCGGTAAAATGGACACAAACAGTAAAAAACATGTTATCCGATGGAGCTACTTCGTTCACGGAGGTGGGACCTGGAAAAGTCTTACAAGGCCTCATTAAAAAAGTAGACCGTAACATCCCGGCCGAAAGCGCTTAGCAAACTTTAGAATTGAAAAGCATGAAATGGGGGCCAATGTCCCCATTTTTCATTTAGACTGGGCGTTTTTTGGCAATATTGTGTATTTTCGCAGCTTTATGATAAATATCAATTATAGCCTTTTCGATACCAATCCATATTAACAGCGCACATCATGATTGTACTTAAGTTCGGTGGTTCATCGGTCGAGTCGCCGGAAGGTCTCAGGCAAATAGAAAAGATTATCGCATCTTATCCAAAACCCATAATTATAGTGGTTTCGGCCTTTCATAACGTTACTAATCTACTCGAAGAAGCTACCAGTCTGGCCTCGTCAAAAGATATTCGATACAGCGAACTTTTGAATCAGATTGCCGAAATATACCACAATTCCGTCAAACAAAACCATGCCCCGAAAGAGCAAAACCATGTACTTTTAAGCCTACAGCCCCTGCTCGACGAACTAAAAAACCTTTTAGAAGGCGTATACAGATTAAACGATCTGACACCAAAAATACACGACCGGATATTGAGTTTTGGCGAATTACTTTCATCCACCCTTATCTGCAAATCGTTCAGTGATGCAAGTTATTCCGACTCACGTACTCTAATTAAAACCAATAGCCAGTTTGGTGCGGCACGTATTGATTTTGAGACTACTTTCACTCTTATTCAAAAAGAATTTTCCGGATTTAAAGGAGTGTGTATCGTGCCTGGATTCATTGCCTCCGATGCATCGGGCGCCACAACTACCATCGGTCGTGGTGGTTCTGACTTTTCAGCTGCCATTTATGCTGCAGCCCTCCATGCAAAAAGGCTCGAGATATGGACCGATGTAGATGGGTTTATGACTGCCGACCCACGCAAAGTTAGTAAAGCACTTCCCATTCAGCATATGACTTATGCCGAAGCTATGGAGTTATCGCATTTTGGTGCCAAGGTTATTTATGCTCCAACCATTCAACCAACCTTCCAAAAGAAGATACCCATACTGATTAAAAACACATTCAATCCCGAATCTGTTGGCACTTTGATTTCTGATAAACCAGAATCACCCCTGATTGACGCTCCGGTGAAAGGAATTTCGTCTATCGACGACATCGACTTGATAACCCTGCAGGGACCAGGCATGGTAGGAACAAAAGGCACTTCCTCTCGCCTGTTCAGCGCCATGGCACATGCCGACATTAATATTATCCTTATCACTCAAGCTTCGTCCGAATATTCCATCACTTTTTCCATATCGCCACGTGATACCGAAAAGGCAGTGAAATCAATTGAGATTGAATTCGAAAAGGAAATACACCTGCGAAACGAGGTGAATATTTTGGTAGAAAAAGATCTTTCCATTATTGCCATTGTAGGCGAGGGTATGAAGAATGTACCCGGCGTTTCGGCTACCCTCTTTCATGCACTTGGACGCAATGGTATTAGCGTAATTGCCACAGCGCAGGGCTCATCGGAATTGAATATTTCGGTTGTAATTCGCAAAAAGCTACTTCGCAAAGCACTCAACGTCATTCACGAAGGATTTTTTCTGAGTAATTTCAAAGACCTTAATCTTTATGTAGTGGGCACCGGCACGGTAGGAGGTAGCTTTTTACAACAGATAAAACAACAGCGCAATCATTTGCTGCAAGAACACAAATTAAAGGTGAATGTAATTGGTATCAGCCGCTCGCGCAAAATGGTCATCAACCCCGAAGGTGTTAATCTGGAGAATTACCTCGCTGAAATTGAACAGGGGGATACAGCCAACCTGAATAAATTTGTGGAGGCCATACGTGAACTGAACCTACGCAACAGTGTGTTTGTCGATTGCACTGCGGATGAAAATGTGGCTAAAGTGTACAAAAAAGTACTGGACTCTTACGTTTCGCTGGTCACAGCCAACAAGGTAGCCTGCTCATCGGACTATGCTGAATACAAGGAGCTCAAAAAAACCGCCCTGCACAACAATGTTAAATTCATGTACGAAACCAATGTGGGTGCAGGTTTGCCTATCATTAATACCATCAACGACCTCATTCGTAGTGGCGATAAAATTCTCAAGCTCGAAGCGGTTCTTTCCGGCACACTCAACTTCTTGTTTAATGTGCTCAGCGAAGAAGTAAGTTTAAGCGCAGCTATTCGCATGGCAAAAGAAAAGGGATATAGCGAACCAGACCCTCGAATCGACCTGAGCGGTATCGATGTTGTGCGCAAACTCGTAATTCTAGCCCGCGAAGCAGGTTACCCGATTGAGCAGCGCGATGTAAAAGTGAATGCTTTTTTGCCTGCCGATTGCTTTGAAGGTTCAATTGATACCTTTTGGCACAAGGTGGCCGATTTCGACAAAGAATTTGAAAACAAACGAAAAGAATTATCGGCCAAAGGGCTTAAATGGCGCTTTATTGCAAGCCTTAATTGTGGCGTTGCTGAAGTCGGGCTGCATGAAGTAGATATGTTTCATCCTGCTTATCCGCTAGAGGGCAGCAACAACATACTGCTTTTAACTACTGAGCGTTATAAAGATGCGCCTATGATGATACGAGGTTATGGTGCTGGCGCCGATGTTACGGCAGCAGGGGTTTTTGCTGATGTTATAAGGGTTGCCAATATTTAACATTGTAATAGTTAAAATAATTCGAACTAAGTAAAAGGAATAAATTTTTATCAACCGCAAGTTGGGTTAAACTCTAATGTTTATATTAGTTTTAGTATGATACAAGGAATATTATTTGATCTGGATGGAACGCTGGTAAACTCCGAGCCTTTGTGGCAGGAAGCCGAAATTGAGGTTTTTAAAGAACAAGGGCTTAACCTTACCCATGCCGATTGTCAGCAAACAAAAGGTCTGCCCTCTGTAGAAGCCGTGAAGCACTGGTACGATAAAATCTCCCATCCTACCAAAGAAATTGGCTTGATTACCCAGGAGCTTAATCAGCGTGTAATCAGCTTGCTAAAAGAAAAGGGAGAACTAAAAGAGGGCGCAATGGAAATTCTTGATTTTTTCAACCATAAAAAACTTCCTCTCGGAATTGCTTCGGCCTCTTCCATGGCGCACATTCGCAGCGTAACTGACAAATTTAATCTGAATAAATATTTCAAATTAATTTATTCGGGCGATTTCGAACGCTATGGCAAACCTCATCCGGGCATTTTCATTTCGGCCTGCAAGAAACTAAAAATTGACCCCATATTTTCCCTCGCTTTCGAAGATTCGTTCAATGGTTTGTTGGCAGCCAAATCGGCACGAATGAAGGCTGTTGTTTTGCTCGACGAAGGTCAAATCGACGATACTCGCTATAATTTTGCCAATCTAAAAATAGAATCGTTAAAAAACTTCGGAGAAGCCGAGTTCGAATTGCTTCAAAATCATCATTAAAAATAATTTCATGCCCAACATTCTATATTCATCCACTAGTTTAAAAGCTCCAGCAGTTAATTTCGGCGAAGCACTTCTCAAAGGACTTGCTCCTGACGGTGGGCTTTACATGCCACAGCACATTCCCCAGCTTAGCCGCGCTGAGATTGACCGCTTTGCACAAATGGATTACCACCAAATTGCGTTTGAGGTCTTGAATAAATTCCTGCATCAGGAGATTCCTGCGGATGAACTGGCTCGTATGACGCGCGAAGCTTACAATTTCGAGGTTCCACTCGAAAAAGTTTACGACCGTAAATACATTATGCGGCTCGATCAGGGACCTACTGCATCTTTTAAAGACTTTGCTGCCCGCATGATGGGGCAATTGATGGAATATTACCTCGAAAAATCGGGAAAACATCTGCTTATCCTCACTGCCACTTCGGGCGATACGGGTAGTGCCATGGCCAATGCCTTCCATGGTCTTGAACGAATAGAAATTTGCATTCTATTTCCTGAAAAGGAAGTAACCGAGCGCCAGCGCAAGCAAATGACTACCCTGCATGGCAATGTTAGCATACTCGCCCTCGATGGTAAATTCGACGATTGCCAGGCGCTGGTAAAAGATGCTTTTAACGACAAAGAACTTGAATATCTGAACCTTTCTTCGGCAAATTCCATCAACATTGGCCGTTTATTGCCGCAATCGGTTTATTATTTCTGGGCCTATTCAAGACTCTGCCGGATAAGCCAAAACGAAGAAATAGTATTTTCAGTACCCTCCGGAAATTTCGGCGACCTGATGGGAGGATTGCTCGCCAAACAGATGGGCTTGCCAGTGAAGAAATTTGTGGTGGCCACCAACGACAACGACGAGGTACCCCTGTATTTACAAACAGGCAAGTATGCTACAATAAATCCTTCAAAAGCCTGCATATCGAGTGCCATGAACGTGGGGCACCCCAGTAACATGGCGCGTGTGGTAGCCTTGTATGGGGGCGAAATGAACCCATCTGGCCAGATTCTGAAAAATCCAGACCTTGAAACACTGCGGGCTGACCTCTTTGCTGTGAGCGTCAACGATGCCAATACCCGTGAGGCTATCCGCCGTGTGTACGAAAGACACCAGGTATTGCTCGAACCACATGGAGCCGTAGGTTGGGAAGGCTTGCGCCAGTATTTATCCAACCAGAAGGACATCGACAACAATCAATGTTGTGTATGCCTCGAAACCGCTCATCCGGCAAAATTTCCGCAAGAAATACAACATGTGTTGAATATCGAACCTGAATTGCCAGAAAGCCTGCTCCATTTAGAGGCTAAAGAGGAAAGATTCGATAAAATAAATACGAACTACTCGGCCTTTAAACAATACTTAAAAGCACACTATTCCTAGATATACATTCAACATACAAAATAAATTAACCTAAAGAAACATGCCTGTAATCAAGCAGGAAGTTTAAAAAATAACAATACAATGCACACGATCTGCTGCGACCTCGAAGGGGTTTGGATTCCTGAAATATGGATTAACGTATCGAAAAAAACGGGTATCGAGGCCTTGAAGCTTACTACACGTGATATTAAAAACTACGACGAACTGATGCTTTACCGCATTAAAATTCTCAAAGAACACGGCATTACCCTGCACGATATACAGCAGGTAATTGCCAGTCTGAAACCGCTGGATGGCGCATTTGAAATGCTTCATTGGCTAAAATCGAAATCGAGGGTAATTATCGTCAGCGACACCTTTGTCGAATTTGCCGATCCGCTGATGAAACAACTGGATTACCCCACTCTTTTTTGCCACGAACTAGAGGTTGATGCCAACAACATGATTATTGGTTACAAATTGCGTCAACCCGACCCAAAGAGACAGGTAGTAAAAGCTCTCCAAAGCCTGAAATACGAGGTAATTGCATTTGGCGATTCCTACAACGATATCAGCATGCTGGAACAGGCCGACAAAGCTTTTTTATACCGTCCACCCCAGGCTGTGAAAGACGACTATCCAGAATTTCCGGTTGCACTCGATTACGACGAAATGCGTCTGCAGCTTGAGTTGATGTTTTAATACCTTCGAAATTTTTAAGAAACTCTACGCTGGCGAGGATCCAATGTCGTTAAGTTAAGTTAAGAAAAGGTACCTCATCGCGAGGAACGAAGCGATCTCATTACCCGTTATCCATATCTTTTGGCTTCGGATTTATTAATTATGCAACAGTTTTAGGATTTAGTAGTTGTTTCCGCAGGCAGGGCCATACGGACAAAGTTTTGGTTTTTATTTTTCCATGCTACAAAAAACAGACTGCTTCGTCGATAAGATTTCTTTAGTTGTTATGACTTTTTTAACGCCTCGCAGAGACGAAAACCACAACTGGCGCATATGCTTGTGCCGAATTTTCTGTAAAACAAAAAGGCCAGGCTCTGTTTATTCCATTTCATTATACGGTACAACCGTCTAAAATTCACTCTTACTTTTTAATCATTCTGTTCTGAAGATTTGGGTTGCAAACCCAAATCAGCGGGGTATACATGCCCAGGCGGGACTTATAAAAGTTATTTTACTAGCTCTTCGCTAAGTAATAGTGTGTTTTTAGCCTCGTGCGTAGGGTGTCCACGGCTCGCGCGAAATCCGGCTTGTTCGGCCCATGCAAGCGCCGGCCTGGTGCGACAGAAACAAGGCCGGATTTTTAGCCGTGGTGGGTTTTTGGTTCTTTTGGGCGGCAGCCAAAAGAACAAAAGATTTTAGAAAAAAGTACGCAGGCAGAGCCATACGGACAAGATTTTTGTTTTGCTATGCTTCGAAGAACAGGCACTATTTCTAAAATCATCACGCGTTACGCAAGCTAAACGCGCGCTAGTGGGGAGCTTAAGCTGCAAAAATAAAAAAGCGTAGTAAAAACTACGCTTAGTCTCTTCGTTTATTTGTTGTGCCTGTTATTTCGGCAAACTACGCTTAGTTAGGGGATTTAAAACGTAAAACGATTAACTAAAAATAAATGAAAGCTTGGAAATACTAGCATAAGTGTTTGAAGGCCTAAAAACAAAAGCATTGATAGATACGTGAATACCCTTTTTTCTTTTTTGTGTTCCAACCAAAAAGGAATAATAAAAAATACAACTAAAAGTACCAACAATAAATTTGGCAATGAGCTAGAATATTTTCTATCAAGTAAGGCATTTTGCAGGTAACCTAAAGGCAAGAAAATGATTAAAGCTACAATAAAGAGATAATTGTCTTTAGATCTAATAACCATAACAGTAATATTTAATAATTAATTTCTTTAAATAATTCCCCTCTCAGCGTAGTATTCACTACGCTGTTATATTTTTTGCAATTGATTACAAGACTTTATCCTACCACACCTTACCAAAAAATCATGTTTCAATCAACTTTAATACAACCAATTCAGGTTAATGTATAAACCTGTGTTCCCGTCGCGTTTGTCAAGCGCTTTTCCATAATCCACCGCAATAATAAAATTTTCGTTTAAGGCAAAACGGAAACCAGCCCCCACACTCTGGTGCAGGCTTTCTTTGGTGTCGGGGAAAAATTCAGGTTCTGTGACATTACTGGTATTTACCTCATAGCCTCGGGTAACCATGCCCATGTCGGTGAAGCCACTCAGCGCAAGGTACAGGTTCTGGTTAAAGACAACTCCGCGGTAAAATTTCCAGCGAAGCTCAAAATTACCATAAGCCATGTCATCGCCTACTACCCTGTTGCGCAAAACGCCCCGTATGGTTTTCGAGCCACCAAGTCCATCGCGGTCGGTATACCGGCCGTTGTTAAACAGGAAGGGCAACATGTACGAGGGTGTGTGGCCATACAATTTACCCTGGTAGGCCAGGCGGTAGGCAAACGATAAGCGATTGGGCAAAAGCGTAAAATATTGACGGTGCGTAAGGATGTACTTTCCATAAGCAGCACTCTGGCTTCCAATAAATCCCGGATCCATCACAAACAGCAGTTCGGTCCACATGCCTCTCATGGGGTTGGGTTCGTTGTCGCGGCTGTCGAAAACCACCCCGGCTTTAAACAGAGTACTCTGCCCGCCATCGTATTCATGGGCCGGAAGCACACCCCAATCGCGGTAGTCACCAAACAGACCACCGTTTACAGGCCTGAGTTTTTCTTCTTCCGACTGGCCTTTGTTCAGTTTGTTGATATCAACGGTGTCGAGTTTGATGTCGTAAAATACCGTCCCCAGTATCCAATTTACACGGTCGTGTTTTAACCTGCCACTAAAATCAGCTCTTACCCGAAGCATCTTTCTTTCCTGGCGGTAAAAAACACGCGATTCGTAAAGCGTATTTTCCGGGCTGTCGTCTTCGTACACATGGTCGTAAAGAACTTCGTAACCGTTAAATCCATAAAAATCGAGGGTTTGCTCGGTTAAATAGCTCAGCTCGCCCGAGGTTCTTACACCGGGTATCAGGTATTTCGAATCGTAAGTAATTTGGTTTATTCCGCTTCCCTTGGTTGTTCTCGACCACTCGAGGTAAATGGAATGCTTGTAAGCGGGATAAATATCCCCATCGCCATAATGAAAAAAGTTAACCAATCCACCATATTTTAAGCCGATATCGGTTTCGTAGGCAATAACGGGTATCGCTCCAAAACTCCATCCCGATTTAGTCTTTTGTCCTGTCGAAAGGGTATCGTTGGCCACCATGGCAGCCGACCAGCATGTAATAAGGCTGATGATAGAAAGACGGATGAAAGAGTAGTTCATTATCTGTTGGTATTTATTTACAGAAAGATAATGTACCCGATTGAGATAAACAAGCTATGGGGTGTAGAAGCTTATTCCGGTTGAATGGATTTTCTTCCCCCCATGGCAATATTTACCTGAAATTTTTGGCTGTAATCCCTCACACCACCTGGTTGAATATGTACCGAGAATTCAAGAAAACCCTTTACTCTTGGGGAGTTTATAAAGGTATAGATGAAATCGGTTCGACTATAAGCTTCTGCAAGGTACATGCGGTCTCCCGCAATAAGATTAAGCCCGGTTCCAAGCGATAGTGTGGAGCGTAAGCCAAGGTTGTTATGCCGCAGGTATATTTCCGAATAACTTCCATAACCGAATCGAAAATCGTAGTAGGTTCTATACCTATCGTACGAACCAGCAAAACCAGTGCCTATTGTAATGGTATCGAAAAATGAAGGAGTGGACTTGCTCATTCCTGCTAACACTAAAAGACCACCATTATCGCGAATTTCTGAAGGTCCTTCGGCCACTCCGGCTACATGCGACATCATAAAATCGTAACGGACAAA
Organism: Bacteroidota bacterium; assembly: GCA_016699695.1. Classification (NCBI taxonomy): domain Bacteria; kingdom Pseudomonadati; phylum Bacteroidota; species Bacteroidota bacterium. Next base: position 938,275 of record CP065006.1, on the reverse strand, counting down.
GTATTTTTGATGGTTGAGCCCCCCGGAAAAGCCAGCCATAAAAGCTTCGTTTACCTCGGTCGTCTGTCTCGATGTCCAGTCGATCCAGATATTCTGATACGCATTTTTATAATTTAAATTAAAATAAAGCCCTTCGAGGTATGGATTGTAATAAGCGAAAGTATCATTTTGCAGCACCGAAGGCAAGTGATATACTTGATTCCGTGGAAAAGCACCCATCCAGAGTTGCTTGTTATCTTTGCGGTACTTGTAATACAATATAGGTTGAAGGTTACGGATGTCGGGTGAAGACCCAAATTCGTACAAAAAATCGACGCCTGTATGAAATTCGCTTTGGTCGTCGACTTTTATGCCAACACTCGCAAAGGTTCTCGCCCCAAAAATAGTCTGCGGTATTGCGTAAGGGTTAAAATACTCACGATTATCCAGAAAACCATTGAAACCAGCATTCCATAGTATTTCTTGCGCTTGGTTTTTTAAACCAAAAAAGGCGATAAAAAGAAGGAGGACGAATTTTTTGTTCATGCTACAAACCATTAAAACGAAACAGGGTGCTAAATTAAAAAACACTATTTTTGAAACAAGTAATTATGCTAAAGAATTAGAAATACGCAGAATGATAGAAAAAGTTGGCCTTAAGTTAGATGATATTAAACAGCCTCGCCGGGTTATGTTTGTATTTCTGTTAATCTGGCTGGTAATAAACTTGCTGCAGGCATTCTTTACCGAACTAGCCCACGATGAAGCTTATTATTGGTTATATGCCCAGCACCTGGCGTGGGGTTATTTCGATCACCCACCGCTCATTGCCTTACTCATAAAAGCTGGCTACTCAATTTTTCCCAATGAACTTGGCGTTCGTTTATTTTCCCTTCTGATGGGGGCAGGAACTCTTTATTTGATTTTTTTATTGTCCGAAGAAACACTCAAAAGTATTTCGACACTCATCATGCTATTGGTATCGGTTGTCATGATACATTCGCATGTAGGGGGCTTTCTGGCGATTCCCGATTTGCCGGTTATCTTTTTTGCCGCCCTGTTTTTATACCTCTACAAGAAATACCTTAAGTATAATACCTATGGTCTGGCCTTATTGCTTGGCTTGGCAGGAACTGCCATGTTATACAGTAAATACCATGGTGTACTTGTGTTAATATTCACGCTTGCTGCCAATGTTTCAATTCTGCGCCGGCGAAGCTTTTATATTATTCCGGTTGTGATAGCAGTAGGCATGCTGCCGCATCTTTTCTGGCAAATGCAAAATAATTTCCCCACTTTCGAGTACCATCTGGTGAGTAGGTCGCAAGCCTACAAAATAGAATATACATTGAATTACCTTGTGGGGCAAGTTCTTTTGGCAGGCCCTTTTATAGGTTTATTGTTGTTTTATTTTGCGGCGAAGGCTAAATCCGCACCAATTTCTTTCGATCGCGTTCTAAAAGTAAACTTCTACGGGTTCTTTATTTTCTTTCTGTTTATGAGTTTTAAAGGGCATGTCGAAGCACACTGGACAGCCATTGGTTACATACCACTTTTGCTGCTTGCCGTAAATAATATAGCAGCAAAGGAGAGGGCCAAAAAATGGGTTAGGATTCTTTTTATTCCAACTTTTATTCTCTTCCTGATTACACGTATTTTGCTTGTGGTCGATCTTCTTCCTCCGCATATAAACCTTGGAAAGGAATTTCATAATTGGGACTCCTGGGCTAAAGAGATTAAGGCGGCTTCGGGTGAACGCAAGGTAATATTTACAAGCACTTTCCAGCGTCCGGCAAAATACAGCTTTTATACCGGGGGGGAATTTGCCCACTCGCTCAACATGATCTGGTACCGGAAAAATCAATTCGATCTGTGGGGCTATACCGATAGCGTGCAAGGTAAGGATGTTATTCTTTTTGGAATGGGTCCTGCTGAAGACAGCTTAAAAACATCTGCCAATGAGTCCTATTCCTACAGGCTAATCGATAATTTTGTTTCGTACAACAACATTCCTGTTCTGATAGAAAAAAAGGATATTGGGGCCATAGCCTCAGATTCTGTGAGCATATCGGTTAAAGTAGTGAACAATCGACCCGATAGCATTTTCCTTGATCAGAACAAGGGTCTATCGCCGCGGTTTTGCATGGCTCTCTATAATGGAAAGAAATTTTTACCATTGCAGTACCTCGACTTTATTCAAGAACCACTTTCACCCGGCGATACCTTATCTTACAATCTGAAATTCATAGCTCCTTCTATGATGGGAAAGTATAGTTGTTACCTGGCCATTGTCAGCAACGGCATTCTGCCTGGCTTTAACAGCAAAGCATTTATCTTAGAAGTGGAGGAGTAGCTAGTTTTTCGAAATCAACTGACATTTATTTTTTGATGAACGAAAAAAAATATCTGGTTTTGTTGAAAGAATAGTTCTAAATTTCACCCCCCAAAGTGCAGGATGATTTTTTGTGTATTCAGTTCCGTGCCTGTTGATGTGTAGAAGTATTTGTTTGTGGCGGGTTGTATCAGGTAAAAGGAAATAGTTGGATGGGCAGGTTATAAGTTACCTGAATGAATAAACTATTTCAGACAAAATTGTTGCATGACTTTTTTGTCGCTTAATATGCTTACAGCTTTGAACAACGTTAAGTTTGATTGGACAGGGTTCACTTTTTTAATTGCAGACGACGATGTGTATAGCCATCTTCTTCTGGAGAAATCATTTAAAAATACCGGAGCACACCTTCTTCATGCCTACAATGGTCTGGAAGCCATTCACCTTGTAAAAAATCATACTATTTCTCTGGCACTTATCGATATTGTGATGCCTATGGCCAATGGATACGACGTGGCTAACAGTTTATTCGATTCACAACCTCAAACAATTGCGATGGCATACACTGCCGACGTCATGCGCATGGATCAGGAATATTGCCGTAAAATCGGTTTTCATAAATGCCTCATCAAACCTATGCTACCGGTTCGTTTGTTTAAAGAAATTGATGATGCACTCAAAATAATGACCCCTCACAAAAACTCAATTATCCGCTCCAATTGATTTGCCCTCGATCCTTTTATTAAAATCAAATTGTTTTCTATCTGGCTTTTTTTAATGTAATTAATTAGGCTTGGGGTATCTGCAAAATATTTTTCTTTGTTCAAATTAAGCATCGAAAACTCTTCACCTACCAGCAAACATTCAACGGCATCGATAAGCCTTGCCTGATTCAGAAGAGCCAGATGTTCATGTTCGGAGCTCTCGCCCAGCTCTTTCATGCTGCCTAAGATCAGAATCTTGTGAGTTGATGGGTGGTTCTGGAAACTTCCTAGCGCTGCTTGCATGCTGCTCGGATTGGCATTGTAGCAATCGACAATCAGGCTGTTGCCTTTGCCGGTTTGTATAAACTGTGAGCGGTTGTTCTCAGGCTTGTATAGTGTAAGCGCCTCAAGACAATCCTCAACCGGTATATCGAAGTAGAGACCAATACGCAAGGCTGCCAGTAGGTTGGACACATTGTAATTGCCAAACAAATTTGTATGGAGCGTGTAGTCTTCGCCATTGACCGATAAAACAATGGATAGTCCTTCACGGGCAAGGATTTGTTTTAGGTAACAGGCCGATTCAGAATTGCCATACGAAACAACATTTGCATAGTCTTTTATCAGGCTTTTAAGAAGTGTATCGGTTTCGTGCAGAAAAATGGTACCCTTCCTTTGCATCAGGAATTGGTAAAGTTCAGATTTAGCCCTGATTACGCCCTCGACTCCGCCAAAACCTTCGAGATGTGCCTTCCCTATATTGGTAATCAGCCCCATATCAGGCAGTGCAATCTGGCATAGTTGTTCAATCTCTTCGATATGATTGGCTCCCATCTCGGTTACCAGAATTTCAGTATCCTTCGGAGCCGATAGAATCGTAAGAGGAACACCAATATGATTATTCAGATTTCCTTTCGTCACATGGCACTTGAATTTTTTTTCTAACACCGCACGAATTAACTCCTTGGTGGTTGTTTTTCCATTTGATCCGGTAAGTGCAAGAGTTTTAAAAAGTTGTTTCTGTCTATAGGTTCTTGCAAGTTCCTGCAAGGCAGTCAGCGAATTGCTTACAAGGATGCAACCATCCTTATGGCATGCCGGATTGTCAATTACAACCGCCAGAGCTCCTTTTTGCAAGGCATCTTGTGCATATTGGTTCCCGTCGAAATGTTCTCCCTTTAGAGCAAAGAAGAGCGAACCGGGGGTAATATTGCGAGAATCGGTGCAAACCTTATAGTCTGCCTCTTCAAGTTTTTTGTGGAGTAATTCAATCATGCTTTAGCGTTCGATAGAGTCTATAATAAACTTATGATGTGTGGCTATTCCGAATTCTTTTTGTCCGCAAAGGCAAAAAAAAGGGTGTTTCAATTCGATGAAACACCCTTTATATTCTATTAAGCAGATATTATTTTTGTCCTGCAGGGCTACCTACCCGAATCATTGCACAGCGGAATCCTAAGTCGTCGCGAGATGATTTCTCATCTAAATAGCGGCGTGCTCCTGGGCTTAACCAATAGGCTCTGTCTCTCCACGATCCGCCTTTGTATACACGGGTATTGTCGGAAATAAGCGAACCTTCGTCGCCGGGTGCTAGTTTATACATACGGCTGGAACCTCTTTGTTGCTCTTTGGCTCCTGCATACCAGTCTCCACCTTCAATGATGCTTGATTCATGATCGCCATCGCGGTAGTTACGGTAATCGGCTTTTTTGTAGTTCCAACGGTTAATGGCTTCTTCTTCAGGAACTTCGACGTATTGCAAACGGCCAAGGCTGTCTTTCTCGGCTATATTGCCTTCTTCGTCGCGTTTTAGTTGAGTAAATACGTTTCCACGGAAGGGGTTAAACTCATCAAACTCTTCGAAAGTCTGTGGTCGGTATACATCCTGAACCCATTCATTCACATTACCAGCCATGTTGTAAAGGCCATAATCGTTTGGCCAGTATGAATTAACCGGACCAGGGATAGAAGCATTGTCATTCAAATCGCCGGCAACACCCATCATATCACCACGTCCGCGAACATAATTGGCGCGCATTTCACCACGATTGTCTTTCATATCCTGCCTTAAATGGTGACCATTCCATGGATAAATACGACGTTCGTATACTCTTTCTTCGTAGGAATTGCCAATAAGAGCAAGGGCAGCAAATTCCCATTCAGCTTCGGAGGGGAGGCGGTATTTAGGTAAAAGAATGCCGTCTTCAAGCATAACCCGTCTGGAGTCTTTATTGGGGTCAAGACTTGGACGGTTCTGACGCACAACGCCTTCGTATTGTCCGGCAAGATAAGCTTCTGTATTGTAGTTTTCTTCGTTTATCTGGTTAGGATCTGCTTCGAGAATTCCTTCACGGATTAATATCATTTCATTTACACGGTCGGTACGCCAGGCGCAATAGTCGGTAGCCTGAAGCCAGCTAACTCCCACAACAGGATACTCGTTGTAAGAGGGGTGACGGAAGTAGTACTGAACATAAGGTTCGTTGTAAGCCATCGCTCTGCGCCAAACCAGTGAATCTGGCAACGCATTGCGGTAAACCTGCGGGTAATCGACAAAAACACGTGAAATCCAATGCAGGTATTCACGGTAATCGACGTTGCGTACTTCTGTTTCATCGAGGTAAAAGGAAGAAACAGTTACCCGACGGGGTGAGTTGTTCCATTCGTACATTACATCTTGTTCGACACGTCCCATGGTAAAGTTACCACCCTGAATTAAAACAAGTCCCGGACCTGTTTCTTGCTCAATGGCACTAATGACTTCGAAACCACCATTGTCCGGATCGTTATATTCCCAGTTAGTGGTAGAAGAAACTCCTTTACCTTTACCACCACCACATGAGGTGAGAATCGCAGCCAGGATAGCAACAATTGCAAAAGCAGACAGCTTAAATTTCATGATAAAACGTTTTATGTTCTTTACTTACTAAATTACAATTATTTTCATTTATAACTATATGTCCGGGCATTTTATTGCCCCCTTTCGTTTACTTCTTGCTTTATACTTAAATTTCGCTAAAAAAGTTACTTCATGTGCTGCCATTTTTGGGTTGACAGAAACCACTCCAGACAAATTTATATCATTGGTGTAAACAATATCGTAGTTTTCAAAAGAAATTCCTAACAAAATTATTAACGTATTCAGGCGAAACATATTTTGGCGAAGGATTAATCCGCCTTTTAAGCCGGAATAAACTACCGACATGCCGTAATAAGCTTCGGTTTTGATTAAATTGGAACTAATATTCACAAGGGGTTCATACTGTAAGTCGTTGTAATATCCCCGAGGTTGTATTAATCCCCGATAGCTTACCTGCAAGCGGATTTCTTCGGATAAATTAGTTGCGGTGGGTAATAAATTGAGAACGGAAAAGCCTATAAAATGTTCTTCGTTGAGTAACAGGCCAATTCCACTTGAAATTGAGGTATAACTACTCTGTTGGTTTGCTGGCACTGCTGCAGCAGGGTTTTCAAATACCAGACGTGAGTAATTCGCTGAAGCCAGGTTATAATAGGCCTGGAGGCCGAATAGCAAATGGCTCCGGTGTCCTGTTTGCATTTTGTAGGCATAGTTACCTCCAATGGCAGTTCGGGTAAATGTACCCTGGTATTCGTTGTCGTAATTTACTATGGCACCAAAGCTGCTGTTGAGATTTTCAACCACATAAAAGCCGGCAGCACCGTAGCTGGTGTACTGCGTGCTCGAGGGCCATTGGTTGCGGTAATTCAGATGCACCGTAGAAAAATCGGTATAAAGGGCATAAGCCGGGTTGGAAAAAACCAGGTTGTGGTATAGATTGGATACAAAATAGTTTTGCGCCAGGAGTTTGCTGTTGCCTGGAACAAAAAAAAGAATTGCAAGTAGAAGCCACTTTATGCTAATCATTTGTTAATAGCAATATATAAATGAAACTAACGTTAAAAATATTGTTTTATTAAATAATGATGCCGATAACATAAAATAAAATGAATTTCAGACAAACGCTTTTTATACTGTTAACTGTTGTTTCCATTTCTGTTTTTGGGCAGCAAGGCTTTAAAGCCGGCTCGGTTTTATCAACCGGAAAGTGGTATAAGGTTAAAATCTCTGAGACGGGAGTATACAGGATTAGCTACAGCGAGCTAAAAAGTATAGGGTTCGAAACACCCGAAAATATAAGGATTTATGCAGGAAACAGCCGCCAATTGTCGGAAAAAGTAAACGATGCCTTTGTCGACGACCTCGAGGAACTATCCATTTATTCAAGTAACGATACCGATTTTGGGTCAGACGATTACTACCTATTTTATGCCGAAGGGGTTAAGGGTATGTATTACAATGCAACCGACCAAAGTTTTAAACAAGATGTGCACGATTATGCACTCGCGAATTATTATTTTCTCACTACCTCATTCGGCCCTGGAAAGCGCATTGAGACTTTAAGCGGTGCTGGTTTGAATCCTGACTTTACTCAATCGACTTACGATTGGATAGATTTTTATGAAGAAGAAAAAATTAACCTGATTAATTCAGGAAGATTATGGTTTGGCGATCAAATTGCAGGCGATAACCTAACGAAACAATTCGTAGCAAAAAACTATGTGTCCGGGCACCCGGTTCTGGTTGAAACCATGGTGGCGGTGAGGTCTGAATATTCACAAACAGTTGAAGTTTATGCTAACGGGAGTTTTCTTTCACGAATGAACTTTACCCCTGTAAATATTAACGATGTCGAAGCTACCTATGCCCGTTCCAGTGCAACATCAACAGAGTTTGTTTCCAATTCTGAACAATTGAACATAAACTTTCGGTTTAGCGCAAGCGATCCGAATTCCTTGTCTTATGTCGATTATATAAGAATGCATACCCGTTGCCAGCTTATTATTGAGGGTGATGAATTTTATTTTCGCGACAGAGAAACGGTTGGAGAGGGAAACATAACCAGATTCAACCTGCAGAATGCCACTTCTGGCCACCAGGTTTGGGACATTACAAGTCCGACCGAAATTGTAAAACTCAATTCTACTTTGAATGGAACGCAATTGAGCTTGACAGCCGAAAGTTCGGAATTACGTGAGTACCTCGTTGTAAAAAACTCCGGAAGTTTTCCTTCGCCCATATTTGCCGATACAAAGCTTCAGGATGTAGGTTGGGTAGCTAACCAAAACATACATGCCATGGAAATGCCAGCTTTTTTAATTGTCACTCACCCGGCATTTCTAAAACAGGCTGAACAGCTTGCTGATATCCATCGAACCAAAGACGAAATGAGTGTAGAAGTAGTTACAACCCAGCAGGTTTATAACGAATTTTCTTCTGGCAAACCCGATGCAGCCGCTATACGCAATCTTGCGAGAATGTTCTACGAAAAATCCACAGCCTCCGATTCCCTCAAATACCTTTTATTATTTGGCGATGGGTCTTTTGATAACCGCACACTTAACGGCATCAATCCCAGTTACATACCTACTTTTCAATCGGTAAGTTCTCTTGATCCAACAAGCAGTTATGTAGCCGACGATTTTTATGCATTTCTGGGCCCTGGAGAAGGAGGTATTGTCGGAAAATTGGATATTGGTGTTGGGCGGTTTCCGGTGAACTCCGATGGTAAAGATGAATTGGAGGCCCAGACATTGGTTAACAAAATAGAAGAGTATTATGCCGCGGCTAATATGACCGATTGGCTGAACCGCATGTTGTTTCTGGGCGACGATGGTGAAAGCGGTTGGGATAACATTGTTTTTATGAGCGATTCGGATGGCTTGGCTAAAATAGTGGAGCAGGAAGCCCCGGCTGTGAATATTTATAAAATCTACCTCGACGCCTACAAGCAAACCAGTTCCTCCACCGGTGCCTCTTACCCTGAGGTCGAACTGCTTTTGCAGGATTCGTTTAACAAGGGCATGCTCATATTTAATTATATGGGTCATGGAGGAGAAAATGGGATTACCCAGGAACAGGTGCTTAAAAAAACGGATTTTGAAAACCTTAAAAATGCACCTTACTACCCCTTGTTTATTACGGCTACCTGCCAACTAAGTCGATACGACAATGTGAGTATTACCGCCGGAACGCAATATGCCCGAAGGGTTTCTGCTGGTGAAGCTGCTTTGCTAAATCCTGATGGAGGTGCTATCGCTTTGCTTACAACAACGCGTTTGGTTTATCAATCCAGTAACAAATTGTTAAGCGAAGCCTTATATCGCAATGTATTTCGTAAAGATTACCAGGGAAATCCTTACCGTCTCGGCGATATTCTGAGGCATTCGAAAAACAATACAAGTGCTTCAAAAGAAAATACATTAAAGTTTACACTTCTGGGCGACCCAGCCTTGCGCCTGATGTATGGCGAACATAAAGTGCTTGTCGATTCCATAAATGGATTTTCAGTAAATAATTTCTCTGATACAGTCAATGCCCTCGAAGAAGTCTTTGTTTCGGGGCGAGTAACTTCCGACGATAGTACACTTATGAATGAATTTAACGGGATTGTTTACATCAATGTTTTCGATAAGGCCTATTTGGTTACTACCAACGGAAACGATGGCATTGAGAAAATTGATTTCAGTTTGCAGGACAGGCTTCTTTTTAGAGGAAAAGCTTCGGTTAGCAATGGTAAGTTTCGTTTAAACTTTAAAATTCCCAAAGACATCGTTTATAATTTTGGCACCGGAAGGCTCTCATTTTATGCCGAAAATGGGCAACTCGATGCAAAAGGCGAATATTCTGATTTTATCATTGGAGGAACTTCTGATAATCCCGAAATAGATATGGATGGCCCGGAGATAAGTTTATTCATGAACGATTGGGCTTTTGTGGATGGAGGTGTAACCGATGCAAATCCGTTACTGCTTGCCAGTTTGTACGACCAGAATGGTATTAATACCACCGGCATAGGAATAGGACACGACCTCGTGGCTCTGCTCGACGAAGACTACTCGCGAAGTTATATGCTCAACGATAATTTCGAAAGTGAACTTGACGACTACCAGCGTGGTACTGTTCGTTACCCGCTTTCCGATCTGGATGGTGGACAACATACCATTAGCCTGAAAGTTTGGGATATTTATAACAATTCGTCCTACGAAACCTTGAACTTTTATGTGGAATCCTCACCCAATACAATAGTTAACACCCTGGTGAACTTTCCAAATCCGGCTACCATGCAGACAACATTTCAGTATACCCACAACAAAGCCGGTCAAGAACATCGTGTTAACATTGATATTTATGATATCAGTGGAAGAATGGTGCATCAGTTGCAACGAAACAATAACGAAACCGGATTTGTTTCCGAACCCATTACCTGGAACATAAAGAGTAACGGGATCAATAAAATAGAACCGGGGGTTTATCCTTACAAGTTGAGGGTGAGCACCTCCGATGGCTCGGAAGGGATTAAAACCGGAAGCTTAATAATAATTCCCTGACAATGTCGTTTACTAATTAAATTTTTTACTTTCGCACTTTAAAAATTAAAACAGATTATGATAAAGCAAATATTTGCACTAGGTCTATCAGTTTGTGTAGGTTTAACATATACAATAGCCCAGGATTCTAATGGTCAGGAAATTTCGAATAGTGTCATCCGCACTTCAGTTCCCTTCTTAACCATTGCACCTGATTCCAAAGCCGGAGCTATGGGCGATGCCGGGGTTTCTACCTCGGGCGATCTAAGCTCGCAACATTGGAATTCGGCGAAGTACGTTACTTTAAAAGAAAACTTCGGGCTTGCTTTATCTTACACGCCATGGCTTCGCAGCCTAGGGGTAACAGATTTGAACCTTTTGTACCTTTCGGGCTATAAAAAGTTTGGAAGGGATCAGGCAGTAAGTGCGAGTTTACGGTATTTTAATCTGGGTGAAATTATTGAACTGGACGGTGTTGGGAATGAGACTGGCCAAACTATCAGACCTAACGAGTTTGCATTGGATGCAGGTTATTCCCGTGCATTTTCTGAGTATTTTAATGGTGGTTTGGTATTTCGGTTTATCTATTCCGACATCGCTGCAGGAACCAGCAGTACAGGCCTTGCCGGCGGAGCACAATACGAACCCGGCACTTCGTTCGCTGCCGATATCTCAACTTATTTTCAAAAGCCTGTAAACGTTGGCGGATACGATGCAAGCTATGCCTGGGGTGTGAATATCTCCAACATAGGAACCAAGATGACTTATTCCGAAGACAACGAGAGCCAGTTTATACCTACTAACCTGCGCGTGGGGGGTCGGTACGAAATGGAAATCGATGAATACAACTCCATTGGCGGCACACTCGATTTGAATAAATTGCTTGTTCCTTTGAACGATACAACCAACATGGGGACTATTGAAGGTATGTTCAAATCTTTTTCCGATGCTCCTGGAGGTTTTAAGGAAGAAATGCAGGAGATCATGTGGTCATTTGGCTTGGAATACATGTATATGAAACAATTTGCCATTCGTGCCGGATATTTCCACGAAAACGAAAACAAAGGAAACAGAAAGTATTTTACTGCCGGCGTTGGACTTTATTTAAATGTATTTTCGCTCGATTTCTCTTATTTATTTCCCACTCAGGGAGGTCAGAATAACCCGCTTTCTAACACCATGCGGTTTACCCTCGGCTTTAAATTCGAGTAAGCATGAAAATGAGAGTTGGGTTCGGATTCGATGTGCATCAGTTGGAACTTGGACGAAAATTTGTGCTGGGCGGAGTGCCTGTTCAGCATGAAAAAGGATGTGTAGCCCACTCCGATGGTGATGTGTTAATCCATGCCATTTGTGATGCATTGTTAGGTGCTGCTTCCCTTGGCGACATTGGTGTTCATTTTCCGGATACTTCTAAGGAATTTAAAGATGTCGACAGCAAACAATTACTAAAAAGCACTTTAGGGTTGATTCAGGAGGTGGGATATCACATTGGAAACATAGATAGCACTATTTGTTTGCAGCGGCCAAAAGTGAAAGAATATATTCCTGAGATGCGGCAAACCCTTGCCAATGTTTTAAATATGATTCCAGAAGACATTGGCATCAAAGCAACTACTACTGAAAAACTAGGGTATGTCGGGCGCGAAGAAGGCATATCGGCTTATGCAGTTGTGTTGCTTTATAAAGAATAATTGATGAACTTGGCAGAATAAAATTCTGCTTATGCCAACATACCTGGTTTTTGGTGCAAGTCTTAATCCTGTCAGACATTCGAATAAAGCTGTAAAAAGTCTTGTGAGGCATAACCGCAAGGTAATGGCAATCGGACTCCGGGAAGGAACCATTTTGGACGTGCCTGTGATGACCGGTTTACCCCTTTTAAAAGGCATTGATACCATCCTGCTTTACATTGGTACCAGAAATCAGCTACCTTTTTACGATTACTTTATTAAACTTAAACCGCGCAGGGTTGTTTTTAATCCTGGTACGGAGAACCGGGAGTTTCAAGAGATTTTAGCAAAAAACCAGATCGAGGTTATTGAGGGATGTGCACTTTTAATGATTAATTCAGGTCAGATTTAAAATAAATATGATCAACAAAAAAAAATATTTTATCAATAACCTGTTGGTGGGAACCCTCTGGCTATTAGCTTACGTGTTGCTTTATTTTATTTTTAATCGATATGTGCAGACAGATTTTCTTGCCTGGTTGCAACCTCTGTTCGATCGTGAGTTGGCGATGTTTATTATTTTCCTGGTATCTGAAGTGATTATTGGTATTATTCCTCCAGAAATCTTTATGATTTGGGCACTTCGGTTCGAAGTGGCATCCAGTTACTTTTTTGTGGTTGCTCTCTTGTCGTTAGTCTCCTATTTGGCAGGTGTTTTAGGCTATTTTATTGGCCGATATATGAATCGCACCTATTTTTATCAATACCTCAGAAAGCGCTGGCTCCGTAAACTTGATCAAAGACTTGAGTCAATCGGTTTTTTTCTGATTATTATAGCAGCCCTTACACCTGTGCCTTTTTCCGGTGTGGCTATGTTGGTAGGTTCAGTAAAATATTCTTTTAAAAAGTACCTCTTTTACTCCTCAACACGGTTCTTACGATTTGTAATATTAGCCTTGGTGTTTTGGGAAGCGCATTTTATAGTATAACATCAGCTTACTCGTGAAATACCATCAGAGGTATATTCGTGTGGTAGAAAATTTTCTTGGTTACACTGGGTTTGAATACCATCTCAATTAGTTTACGTTTTCGATGTGTAAGGGCAATTAGATTGATACGGTTGGCAACTGCAAAATCGTCGAGCGTTTGCAACAAATTAATTGATTGGGGTATAATTTGGCATTGAACGGAATCTTTTCCATACACAGACTTAAAATACTCCTTCAACCCCTCCATTTTAAGTGATTCCCATTTATCTTCCTTACTTGCCAGATGAATGCAATAAATACTCATTTGAAACAAGTCTGTAAATTGCATCAGGTGCTTTATTGAAGCAAAATCCGATTCGTCAAAATCGGTAAGGTAAACCAGTTTGCGCATATTTTCTTCGCCCACGAAAGTATAATCCTCGGGAATGGCTATTACAGGCAATTTCAGTTTCATAATCACATGCTCGGTAATGCTGCCCAGGATAGAAACATTTTTTTTATGGGCGCCCCGGGTTCCCATAATTACCATGGTGGCACCACATTCGTGGGCATACGAAATAATTTCGTCCCTGGCCAAGCCGGGTTTAAGTGCGGAAGAAATGTCAGATTGATTATAGTTTTTAAACTCTTTGTAAGTAAGAATTTTGTCGATAAAACGGTTAAGTTCTTCCTGTTCGCCCTCGATAAGTTTTTCTGTTACATCTTCCCTCAGCTGTTGTTGCGTATTAAGACTTCCCGTAAGCTCGATCATGTCGAATGCGGGTGAGTAAAACGCATGAAAAAGAAAGACTCGGCCTTTAGATTTGCTTGCAATTTTTGCGGCATATCGACAAGCTAGTACGCTGCAATCGGAGTAATCTACCGGAACCAAAATCGTTTCGGGATGCGGAGTGATTTCTTTGTTTTCCATGGCAGGGATATTATGAAACCTGCCAATAAGTTACAAAAAAAAAGCGACTAAATCAATCTAAAATGGTATATGTAGCCTGAACCTGATCAACTTCACCACTGCCATCGTCGATGGAGTAGTTCCAGGTAATAACATTAAGATTTTTATTGATGGTGCCTGAACCTTGTACAAGAGTGAAATCATTATCGAGCGATTGATTGTTGAGAAGTTGTAAGGTGTAGCCATTCACTCTAGCACTTGCTACCGAATTATTTCCCAAGCCATAAAAGTTCTCAATTAAAATCTGTGTGGGATCCGATTCAGAGACAGAAATAAATACTGTCTGGCTTTGCATCGCTGCTTTGAAAATGGAAGAAGATTCATCTACTGTCCATTGACCCTCTAATTCGAGTGCAATTTGTTCATCGGTAAGGTCATTTAAAAGATTTTCGCAACTCATGCCCATGGTTAACAGAATTGCTATTGCAAGTATTTTTATGGTTTTCATAGGAGTAAGAATTATTTTTTTCTAATTACACTAAAATTATGCCACAAACAAAGATTCTCAAATAGGTATTTAAATCGGAACAAAATTAAATAAAAAAAACAGTTCAACCTTCTCAGCTCTTATTTACGAAATAGCCAGATGTTTGTTACCTTAGCCGCATTATCTTATTTTTGTCAACACAAAAAGAATAAAACATAAAATATGAAAAAATCGAATTTAACACTAATTATAGTAGCCTCTATAATTGGGGTGTTTATACTCTTCGGAGTTATTATTGGTCTAGCCTATATGCGTATGTACAACAAAGTTGTGAGCATGGAAGAAACAGTAAGCTCTCAATGGGCAAACGTGGAAACTGCCTACCAGAGAAGGCTTGATCTTATTCCCAACCTTGTGAATACAGTGAAGGGCTATGCCGATTTTGAGCAGGAAACACTTACACAGGTTATCGAAGCCAGAGCCAAGGCTACTTCAGTAACTGTTGACCCAACCAATCTGGATGCCAACTCATTGGCTCAGTTTCAACAAACACAGGGAGCACTTTCATCGGCCCTCGGACGATTGATGGTGGTGGTGGAAAAATACCCTGATTTAAAGGCCAATCAGAATTTTCTTGAGCTTCAGGCTCAACTCGAAGGCACAGAGAACCGTATTAGTGTTGAACGCTTAAAATACAACGATACTGTTCGCTCCTATAATACCTACATCAAACAATTCCCCCGAAATATATTTTTTGGAAGCCGCGAACAAAAAGGGTATTTTGAATCGGAGGAAGCAGCTGCTGAAGCACCTGTGGTTGAGTTTTAATAGAAGTTTACTATTTACTCCTTCCATATAAATGGGTTTGCAGCCCTTTGTTTATCTTTTCAACGTGAATCAATTATTACGTTTACGTGCTTTATTATTTTTTTGCGAAAGTGAAGTATAAAATTTATACCAGATGAAACCAGAAAATTTCTTTTCTCCAGAAGAAAAAAATAGCATACTCGCTGCAATACGCGAAGCTGAAACCCAAACATCGGGCGAAATAAGGGTGCACATCGAAAGTAATTGCAACGAAGATGTGTTGGACAGGGCAGCCTTCATTTTCGAAAAACTGAAGATGCACCGCACCGAGCTTCGCAATGGTGTTTTGTTTTATCTTTCGGTAAACGACCGCAAATTTGCAATTCTTGGCGATGCTGGAATCAACCATGTGACTCCTGAAAACTTCTGGAATGAGATAAAAGAAACTGTGCTGACTGAATTTGCTCAGAATCGTTATGCCGATGGGATTTGCATCGGAATTCAAATGGCTGGCCAGGCCCTTCGGGCTAAGTTTCCCTGTCAGAGTGATGATGTGAATGAATTATCAAATGATTTATCGTTTGGAAAAAACTAAAAGATGAAAAAAGTTATAACACTGTTATTCTTTACAGCGGGTTTGTTCTTACAGTTGTTGGCAATTCCCCAAAAGCCAGTTCCAGCAAGGTTGGTAAACGACTTTACCAACACTTTAAGTCCTGCACAGCAACAAGCCATGGAAAGCAAACTGGTTGATTTTGGGAATACCACAACCACTCAGATTGTTGTAGTAATTACAAACTCTTTCGAAGGAAATGATAAAGCCATGTATGCCTACAGCATTGGCGAACAGTGGGGAGTTGGTAATGCTCAGTTCGATAACGGCATTGTTATACTGCTTAAACCCAAAACAGGAGCTGAATCGGGTGAGGTATTCATTGCCCCCGGTTATGGTCTGGAGGCTGTAATACCCGATGCCATAGCCAAGCGCATTGTTGAAAAGGAGATGATACCCTCGTTCAGACAAGGAAATTATTACGAAGGAATTGATAAGGCCCTGAATGTATTGATGGAATTAAGCCTAAAGGAGTATACAGCACAAGAATATCAGCAAAAGGCCAATCAGAAAGAGTCTGTAGGCGGATTTGTTTTCCTTATTATAATTGCGCTCTTTATCCTGTTATCTATTTTTTCAAAGGCAGGCAGAGTTAGGAAATCTTCTTTGGGTGGTGGTAGTATCCCATTTTGGCTTCTACTTTCGATGATGTCCTCAGGAGGCCGCAGTCATGGAGGTAGTTTTGGCAATTTTTCATCGGGCGGTGGATCTTTTGGTGGCTTTGGCGGCGGTAGTTTTGGCGGCGGAGGTGCAGGAGGTAGCTGGTAAATATTTTTATATCAATGAGTAGAATAAAAATAGTACTTCTTCTATCGATGGTTCTTCTGTTCGCATCGAAGCAAGCACTTACTGCTGAAAGTTTTCATAGTCATGCCGATTCACTCGCAGAGGAGGCTTATTTTTCTCAAAAAAACGATTCCGCTTCTCAAACTCTTACACTTGTTTTTGCAGGTGATATCATGGGGCACGATCCTCAAATTTCAGGTGCCTTTAACGAATCGGATTCAACATACAACTACGAGCCTACCTTCAGGTATATAACCGACTATATTTCGGCAGCCGATATTGCCATTGCCAACCTGGAAGTTACCCTTGCGGGTGCTCCCTATACAGGTTACCCTCAGTTTTCCAGTCCTGATGCCCTTGCTGCTGCAGCCCATGCAGCAGGTTTTGATGTGATGATTACCGCCAACAACCATGCCCTCGACCGTGGAGCCAGGGGATTGGTGCGTACACTAAATGTGCTCGACAGTTTAGGCTTTCAGCATACAGGAACTTTTAAAAACCCTGCCGACCGTGCAAGCAGGTATCCACTTATGCTGACTAAAAATGGATTTCGCATTGCCTTGCTAAATTATACCTATGGCACCAATGGCATAGTGGTAAAACCACCATACAGTGTAAATCGGATAGATACCGCTCAAATTCGCAAGGACATTGAAAAAGCAGGTACCGATAGCGCAGAATACATTCTCTGTCTTATGCATTGGGGGCTTGAGTATGAACGAACAGAAAATACCGAGCAGAAGAGACTTGCGCAGTTTATTTTTAGCTGTGGTGCCGATGCCATCATCGGATCGCATCCACATGTTGTGCAGCCAATTCGAATGGAGAGGTACACGGAAATAGACAGCCTGGTTGATTATCCTGTAGTGTATTCTATGGGCAATTTTGTTTCGAATCAGCGTGCACAATACAAAGATGGGGGAATAATGGCAGAAATGCACCTCAGCCGGCAGGATGGGAAAGTGAAACTCGATTCGCTCTTATACCTTCCTTATTGGGTTTACCGGGAAGAGGTAAGAGCAGAAAAGTTCACCTTTTATGTGATACCTGTTTCGTTAATTGAGAAGCATCCCGAAACAACACATTTGAACAACGACGATTTGTACAGGCTTAACCGATTTAAATCCGATACCCGGAATCATCTGCTCGAAGCCAGGGAATCTAACTTCTACAAGTAAAGCTCTGTTGGAAATAAAAAAAGCTGCATCATATAAAATGGTGCAGCTTTTTTCTTTTAAGAAGAATGAATTACATGTTTTCTTCCTTTTCTTGCATAATATCTTTATCGACGAGAATACGTCCGCAATATTCGCATACAATAATTTTTTTACGTGATTTAATATCAAGCTGACGTTGTGGAGGGATATTGTTGAAGCATCCACCGCAGGCATCGCGCTCTACACTTACCACAGCAAGTCCGTTACGGGCGTTTTTTCTTATCTTTTTAAAAGCAGTTAAGAGGCGTTCTTCAATCAGTTTTTCTAAATCAACAGCCTGTTGTCCGAATTCTTCTTCTTCTTTTTTGGTATCGTTCACGATCTCGTCCAACTCTTTACGTTTCGAGTCAAGATCGGCTAGTCTTTCTTCCAGTTTCGATTTCGATTCGGTGATGATTGTAGTTTTGTCAGCAATCTGGGCGGTAAATTCGCGTATGCGTTTTTCGCACAATTCAATTTCGAGAGTCTGGTATTCAGTTTCTTTCGACAAAGATTCGAATTCGCGGTTGTTACGCACGTTGTTCTGTTGATCCTGATACTTTTTAATAAGCGCCTTGGCCTCGTTGATTTCGTTCTTTTTGGCTACAATGTTTGTATCAAAGCTTTTTACTTCCTGCTCGTATTTTTCAATACGTGTTTGCAAACCAGCTATTTCATCTTCCAGATCCTGCACTTCAAGTGGTAACTCGCCACGAAGGGTTTTGATTTTATCTATTTCCGATTTAATCGTTTGTAATCTGTAAAGCGCACGAAGCTTTTCTTCAACGGTTATTTCGGTAGTTTCAGCCGATTTGTTTTTTACGTCAGCCATATTAGTTGTAATAATTTATGGGATTTGTTTTTACTTCTGATAAATGAACGGCAAATTTAGGCAATTTTTTTATAACTGATTCATAAAAAATCTCTTTCGTATATTGTTCGCTTTCGTAATGTCCTATATCGATGAGTGACATCCGCTCCGAACCCTCAAAAAACTGGTGGTATTTTAGATCAGCAGTAACGTAGGCATCGACTTGTTGTTTAACAGCCTGTCCAATCAGAAAGGCTCCGCTGCCACCGCAGACTGCTACTTTATTTATGTTTTTATTGGTGTGGCCTGTATAGCGTATACATCCTGTATTAAAACTATGTTTAAGTAGGCGGATAAATTCTCCCAAACTAATTTCTTTCTCAAGGTATCCAATCATTCCGGCACCCACAGCTGGATTTTCATTGGCCAAAGGAATCAAGTCGTAAGCTACTTCCTCGTAAGGATGGCTGCTGAGCATTGCTTTTATAATTTTCGGTTTTAAAATTCTTGGCAAGATCACCTCGAGTCGCATTTCCGGTTCGGTATGCAGTATTCCTTTTTTACCTACAAATGGTTTTGCCTGGTCGAGTGCACGAAAAGTACCCTGACCATTCAAACTAAAACTGCAGCTATCGTAGTTACCTATTTGTCCTGCCCCTGCTTCGAAGAGGGCTGTCTGCACAGTTTCGAAGTGGGTTAATGGTACATAGCACACTAGTTTGTATAAATCATCGGGCTGAGGAAGTAAAATTCTGGTTTTTGTAAGGCCTATTTTCTCCGAAATTCTGGCGTTTACCCCATTGGGTACATTGTCGAGATTGGTATGCTGTGCATAAACCGAGATCTGATGCCGGATGGCTTTCATAATCAGCGACCCGGTTGTATTCTCGCTTGTAATTGATATTAGAGGGCTAAAAAGCAAAGGGTGATGACAAATAATCAGATTGGCTTTTTTTTGTAATGCCTCGTCTAATACTTCGTGGGTTACATCAAGTGTACAAAGTATTCCTGTAACCTCTTGGTCGAACGAGCCCAGGTTCAGTCCGCAGTTGTCATAATTTTCCTGTAAGCCAAGCGGGGCAATTTCTTCCAGTATATTGGCGATGTCTCTTACAGTCATTCTTTAGGGTTTAGGGCTATTGTAAGTTAGAGTTTTCTATTTGTTAGAGCTGTTGTATGTAGGAGAGAATAGGAAAATATTCAACCTAGCCTATGAGGGATGTGGTTAAATTGAGAAAAGAAATAGAGCTTAGAGCTTCTCTTTAATTTCCAGTAAAAGTTGTTTGATTGTGTTGAGGGTTTGAATGGCTTCGAAATTATCGACAGTATCTTCTTTGTTTTCTTTTATCTTTTTCTTGGCACCACTCAGGGTCATACCCTTTTCTTTTACCAGGTGAAATATCAGGTGAAAGTTGTCGATGTCCTTTTTAGTAAAAAAACGATTACCTTTTTTATTCTTCTTAGGTTTAATCACATCGAACTCTTTTTCCCAGAAGCGTATGAGCGAGGTGTTGACTCCAAACATTTCGGCCACTTCGCCGATTGAATAATAGAGTTTTTCAACCTTTTTCTCGATGTATGGCATTGATTTAAATTTAGGTGTTTAAAAATATAAAATAAAAGCTAATAAACCAATACCTTATGCATAATTACCTAAACCTAAAAAACAAGTGTTATTAAATACTCAAATCAAGTCTTTTTCTGAAGAAAAAATAGCGATAAAGAATAAAACTCTTTATCGCTATTTGATTTGCGAAAGGAAAGATATTAGTCGAAGGTTTGACCTGATTTTTGTGATATATCAATCATTCTTTCATATTCATCGGCAGTAAGGTCGTTGAAATAATAATTTACCGGATTGACTTTTTCTCCATTCAGAATAATCTCATAATGCAGGTGAGGGGCCGTTGAAAGCCCTGTATTTCCTACTGTTCCAATTACATCACCGCGTTTTACCTTTTGACCATAATTTGCTTTAATGCTATACAAATGCGCATAGAGAGTCTGGTAGCCAAAGCCATGGTCAACAATTATTTTATTCCCGTAACCGCGTTTGGAGGTTTCAATTTCGGCAATTACACCATCACCGGTGGCATACACATCTGTACCGGTAGGGGCAGTAAAATCCATTCCATAATGGAATTTCCTTATTTTGTAAATTGGATGAATGCGGTATCCCCAGCCACTGGCAGTTCTTTCGAGAGTTTTGTTGCTTACGGGTTGAATAGCCGGAATAGAGGCGAGCATTTCACCTTTGTTTTTGGCCAGATCAATGAGCTCATCGTAAGAGATAGACTGGATGTAGATTTTTTTCATCACCTTATCCAGGTTCTTTTTAATATCAATTACAATGTCTGCATCTATCATTTTTTCAAGCTCGCTATAACTGTTGCTGCCACCAACACCAGCTTCCCTTATTGAAGAATGAATAGGTTCGGCTTCGAATATTGTCCGGTAGATATTGTCGTCTCTTTCCTGAAGGTCTTTAAGAACCGCATTGATATTTTCAAGGTCTTGTTTTACAATTTCATAGTTGACTTTGAGTTCGCCTATTTGCCTTTTCAAGCCTTTTTCTTTAGGAGAATCGAAAAGACGGAAAATAGCGAACCAATAAATAATTGCAAGTAAAACACTCGATAAAAAATAGGTAAGGAATCGAAAAAACTTATGCTTAAAAGTTTTTTTAACTTTTACATAGCTTAATGATTCCTGGTTAAATTTATAATTGTGTCTAGCCATTGTTTGTGAGTTTAACGGTCAGAACTTGCCAGTTCTATAATTAAGTTATAGTCCGTGGGGGTCAGATCATCGGCAAAAAAGTTGATAGGGTTAATTGCCTCTCCGTGCAGATGCACTTCGTAATGCAGGTGTGTTCCTGTTGAGCGGCCTGTATTCCCCATTTTGCCAATTACTTGCCCGCGTTTTATTTGCTGCCCTTGCTCTACTAAAATTTCACTCAGATGGGCATAAAGCGTCTTATAACCAAAATTATGCGAAATTACGATTAGTTTTCCGAAACCAGCAAGAGAAAACTCAGTAATTTCAACTTCTCCGTCGGCAGTAGCATATATTTCTGTGCCTTGCATCCCAACAAAATCAACGCCATTATGTGAATGGGATAATCCTGTAAACGGGTCGCTCCGATAGCCATAAAATGAGCTAATCCTAACAAATTCGGCCGGTTTAACAGGTTGAATAGCCGGAACGTATTTATGTTTATTGTTTAGCGTGCTGGCTTCTTCAAGTATGTTTTCGTAAGAACTGCGCTGTATGTTTACCTTGTTTTTCAAGGTTTTTGCATTCGTAGTAATCTGGGCAATTTGGTTTTTATTAGGATAAAAGGTTAAAGCATCGGGGTCAACAGACCCTCCGGTACCTGCAATTCGAATTTCAACCGGAATAGGGTTAAGTTCTAAAAGTTGGCGGTAAAAGGCATCGTTCCTGTAATGTTGGGTATGAAGCACATTTTGAAGACTATCGATTTCTTTGTTTAAGGCAAGTAAGTTTTCGGAGTTAAGCTGGAATTTATGTTGAAGGAAAGTTTCGATGGGTGAACCATGCAGAGAAATTATCAGAACCGAAAGGATTAAAGCTAAAACACTGCTGAAAAATCCGAACCGCAGAAGGGAGATAAGTCTATCTCTGAAGGTTGATTTGTGATACTCATAGCAGAGTGTCTCTGTATTAAACCTGTATTTTCTTCTGTTTAGAATCAATTGGTAATCAATTAATTTGAGCTTATTTTTTCAGTACGCGACAAATCTATGAGAAATAAATTATTTTTACAACCTTTTTGAAAGGGGTATTTGTTAACAAGCCTTAATATTTATCAAATTATAAATAAAACTTAAATGAATTCGATAGAGATTCGTCAAAAATTCCTCGATTTTTTCGCTTCGAAACAGCACAAAATTGTGCCTTCAGCTCCAATGGTGGTAAAGGACGATCCGACTTTAATGTTTACCAATGCCGGCATGAATCAGTTTAAGGATATTTTTCTGGAAAATGCAATGGCTACCGATAAAAGGGTTGCCAACACTCAAAAATGTTTACGGGTTTCGGGCAAGCATAACGATCTGGAAGAAGTAGGCCATGATACCTATCACCATACCATGTTTGAGATGTTGGGTAACTGGTCGTTCGGCGATTACTTTAAACAGGAAGCAATTTCGTGGGCATGGGAATTTCTGGTAGATCTGATGGGAGTAGAAAAGGATAGACTTTATGCCACCGTATTTGAGGGAGATAAAACAGATAAGCTCGAATGGGACGAGGAAGCCAATAGTTTATGGAGCAAATACCTGCCCGAAGAGCGTATTTTAAAAGGCAATAAGAAAGATAACTTCTGGGAAATGGGAGAAACAGGCCCTTGTGGCCCCTGCTCAGAGGTTCATGTCGACATACGTTCTGACCTGGAACGAAAAAAGATTCCTGGTCGCGATTTGGTCAATCAGGGTCATCCTCAGGTAATTGAAATCTGGAACCTTGTCTTTATTCAGTATAACAGAAAAGCCGATGGCAAACTATACCCGCTGCCTAAAAAGCATGTCGATACAGGAATGGGTTTTGAACGATTGTGCATGGTTCTTCAAGGGAAACAATCGAATTACGACACCGATATTTTTCTCACCATCATTCGCCGTATAGCTGAATTGAGCGGCACTAGCTACGGAGTCGACGAGAAATCGGATATCGCCATGCGGGTAGTGGCCGATCATCTCCGCGCCGTAGCCTTTTCCATTGCCGACGGCCAATTGCCCTCGAATGCCAAGGCTGGTTATGTGATCAGGCGTATTTTGCGCAGAGCCATTCGTTATAATTACACCTTTCTTAACCAAAAAGAACCACTTATTTATCTTTTAGTGAAGGAGTTGGTAAAGGTAATGGGTGGCAATTTCTCCGAGCTCGCTAAACAGCAGGAACTGATCGAAAAAGTTATACTCGACGAAGAAAAAGCGTTTTTACGTACCCTTGATGCAGGAATTAAATTACTCGATGCACTGATACTCGAAGCACAAAAGCAAGGAAAACAAACCATAAGTGGCGCCAAGGCTTTTGAACTTTACGATACTTATGGTTTTCCGCTTGACCTTACACAGCTTATTTTGCGCGAGAAGGATCTGTTGGTCGATTTGGATACTTTTCAAAGCGAAATGGCAGCTCAGAAGGAGCGTTCGCGTAAAGCCTCTGAGAGCGATGCCACAGACTGGACTATTTTAATTGACGACCAGGTGCAGGAATTTATTGGTTACGATCAACTCGAGGCCGATGTATTTATTAGTCGCTACCGTAAAGTGAGCTCGAAAAAGGGAGAGTATTATCACCTGGTGTTCAATAAAACGCCTTTTTATGGCGAAAGCGGAGGGCAGGTTGGCGATAAGGGCTATCTTGAAACGGGAGGCATTAAGATTCCTGTGATTGACACTATAAAAGAAAACAATCTGAGCATTCACCTTGTAAGCAGTCTGCCAGCTAAAATCAATGCATCCCTTCATGCGGTGGTCGATAAAGCAGCCCGTCAGTCGACCGTGAACAACCATACAGCGACTCACTTATTGCATTATGCCTTGCGCACAGTATTGGGTAAGCATGTGGAGCAAAAAGGATCGATGGTGCATCCTGATTATCTGCGGTTTGATTTTTCGCATTTCGAAAAAATCTCGGAAGAGCAGTTATTGCGTATCGAGGAAATTGTGAATGAGAAGATTAGAGAAAACGCTGTAGCCCAGATCCGGCAAGCCAGCTTCGAACAAGCTAAACAGTTGGGAGCCATGGCTCTTTTTGGCGAAAAGTATGGCGATATGGTACGTGTGGTTCAGTTTGGTGAATCAATCGAGCTTTGCGGGGGCACACATGCCGAATCAACAGGCAACATAGGCTTTTTTAAAATTACCTCCGAAAGCTCTATCGCAGCGGGTATTCGCCGAATCGAGGCGGTGAGCGCCCGCAAGGCAATGGAGTACATACACAACCGCCTGCACTTACTCGACCAGGCAGTGCAAACCTCTGGTGGGGCTGTGAACAGCCTTGTACAGACAATTCAATCGCTTCAGCAGCAAAATACCGAAATGCGGAAGAAGATTGATGAAATTAACCGTCAGGAGGCTAAAAGATTGAAGTCTACCCTTATTGCCTCTGCACGCTCAATTGGCGGCATTAAACTAATCACTGCCAAGGTAGAAGTAGACGATGCTGCTGTGCTGAAGGATCTTTCGTTTCAAATTAAATCTGAACTCGAAAATGTAGTGCTTGTATTGGGTGCGGTAATCGATTCTAAAGCGCTTTTAGCAGTAGCCATTTCGGATGATGTGATAAAAAATAAAAACTATAACGCCGGAAACATTGTAAGAGATTTGGCCAAGGATATTGAAGGTGGAGGCGGAGGTCAGCCATTTTATGCCACAGCCGGAGGAAAACGTCCGGAAGGCCTCGAAAAAGCACTTGCTCGAGCAGAAGCACTGTTGGCTTAACTATTACTTGAATTCTATTGAAACTGTGCAGAAAAAATTCTTTTTGCACAGTTTTTTTACTTTACAGACTAAAAAGGCTGAAGATTCTCATAATCTGGCGGCTTATTTTTATATTTATTTGTAAATATCTAACTTAACCAGGCAAGTTTAATTTATACTTCGACCATGAAAACAAATTTCCTTTATTCATTTATGCTGCTTTTTATGCTAGTTTCCTGTAAAAGTGGAAAATTTCCATCCATTCCTGTAGAATACCCTGCTACTGTAAAAATTCCGGTAACCGACAATTTTTTCGGCACTGAGGTAGTGGACAATTATCGCTGGCTCGAAGACGATCGTTCGCCGGAGACCATGCAATGGGTTATCAAACAAAATGAACTTACTTTTTCGTACCTCGATAAAATACCTTTTCGAAAGGATATAAGAACACAACTCGATGCGCTGATTAATTTCGAGCGGTATTCGACGCCTGAGGAAAAGAACCAAACCATTTACTATTTCAGAAACAGCGGGTTACAGAATCATTCGGTATTTTATGCTGTCAACAAGCAAACAGGAGAGGAGAAGATGATAATCGACCCCAATACTTTTTCGGCTGATGGTACTACCTCATTAAGCGAATTGTCTTTTTCTGAAAGTGGAAAGTATCTTGCTTATTCCATTTCAGAAGGTGGTTCGGATTGGAGGAAGATAGTTGTGATCGATGCAGTTAGTTTAGAGCGTGTGGGTGATACCATTGTTGATGCCAAGTTTACATCCATTGTATGGAACCAGGATGAAGGCTTTTTTTATTCAAGTTATGACAAACCCAAAGGATCTGAGTTATCGGCTATGACCGATATGCACAAAGTGTATTATCATCAACTGGGCACCTCTCAGAATAAAGATAAACTCATTTATGGTAACCAGGAACAGAAAAGAAGATATAGCGGTGTGGTTGCCTTTAAAAATAGCGATTACCTTTTTCTTTCTGCCGCCGAGAGCACTTCAGGCAATGAACTTTATCTGAAAAAAGGATTGACTTCAGAAAATAAATTTCAACCCATAGTGAGCAATTTTGAGAATGACTTTTCGGTCGTGTATGCCAATGGTAAAGACGTTTATTTGTATACCAATTTCAAAGCCAACAACAAGCGTGTGGTAAAACTCGATGCAGATAAATTGATACTCGACAGCATCACTGACATTATCCCGGAAAAAGAGGAGCCCATCGAATCGGTCAGTTTTGCTGGCGGATATTTTTTTGTGCAGTATCTGAAAGATGCCTCGAGTTTTGTTCAACAATACGACCTTAAAGGTAGTTTAATTCGTAACATTGATTTGCCAGGTATTGGTTCAGTTACGGGTTTCGAAGGGGAAGAAGACCAGAAAGAAGTGTTTTATTCTTTCGAATCTTTTACAACACCAGTAACTATTTATAAGCTGGATGTAAATACCGGAAAATCAGAACTTTTCCGTCAGCCCAAGCTAAGCAGCGATGTAACACAATACGAAACAAAGCAGGTTTTTTATAAAAGTAAAGATGGCACCCGGGTACCGATGTTTATTGTGGCTCGTAAAGGGATCAAACTCGATGGATCTAACCCTACCTTGCTCTATGGATATGGAGGGTTTAACATCAGCCTGCCGCCCTATTTTTCAGTGCGTGCCCTTGCCTGGCTGGAAATGGGAGGTGTTTTTGCCCTGGCCAATATCCGTGGCGGCGGAGAGTATGGTGAAGAATGGCATAAAGCAGGTATGCAACTGAACAAACAAAATGTATTTGACGATTTTATTGCGGCTGCCGAATATCTGCAACAGGAAAAATATACATCTTCTGAGAAACTCGCCATCATGGGTGGATCTAATGGAGGTTTGCTGGTAGGAGTAGTGATGACCCAGCGTCCGGAGCTCTATAGAGTTGCCCTGCCTGCAGTAGGCGTGCTGGACATGCTTCGCTACCACAAATTTACAGCAGGGGCAGGATGGATTAGTGATTACGGGTGCGCCGACAGCAGCAAAGCAATGTTCGATTATATGGTTGCCTATTCTCCGGTTCACAACATTAAGGATAGCGTTGCTTACCCGGCAACGCTCGTTACCACTGGCGATCACGACGACCGGGTTGTGCCGGCCCATTCCTACAAATTCATTGTGGGTTTACAGGAAAAGCAGGTTGGTGAATTGCCGGTTCTAATCCGCATCGAAACCAAAGGCGGACATGGTGCCGGAAAATCGACAGCCATGGCTCTTGACGAATTGGCCGATCAGCTGGTTTTTGCCTTTTACAATATGAATGAAACGCCAGTAAATTACAGCGAAAAATAGTTGTTAGAGGCTTTCAGGCAAAACCTACCTGAGAAGGGCCAGTTTTTTAAAGCAAGGCTTATCGAAAGCATTACTGACATAAGGTTTACCTTCGACATACCACGGTATTGTGCACAGCGATACGGTGAGAGCCCTATTTTTTATATAAAGAAAGGCAGAAAGTGGCAGGCAATAAGTTGCAAGGATTATGAAGCTACAGTCAATTCGCTGGCGCTTGGACTCCTTTCGATGGGAATAGAGCAGCAAGAGAATGTAGCCACTATTTTCAGTTATAATTGTCCGCAGTGGAATTTTCTCGACATGGCACTCTCTCGTATTGGAGCAGTGCATATTCCGGTGTATCCGAACAACAGCGACAGCGACTACCTTTATATTCTTAAACAGGCTGGTGTGAGGTTTGTATTTGCTTCGGACCAGATTATTTACAATAAGATGGCCCGCCTTCAAAAGGAGATTAAAAATCTTGAAAAGGTAATCACCATCGAGCAGCTGCCTTTTACCGATAACCTCGACGAGATTATACAATGGGGTTTAAGCTCAAACAGAGCATCCAGGGTTGCACTTGCAGAAAGGACGAGTAGCATCTCTCCCGATGATATTGTGAGTATTATTTATACCTCTGGCAGTACAGGAATTCCAAAAGGAGTAATGCTCACGCATTCGAACATTATAAGCAGCATGTATGCAGCAGCAGCCATTCAGCCGGTAGGCAAAGACCGAAAAGTGATTAGTTTTTTGCCCTTGTGCCATATTTATGAACGTACTGCCAATTACCAGTTTCAGATAAAAGGTGCTCAACTTTACTATGTTGAAACCCTAAAATCTTTGACCAGCAGTTTACGCGAAGTAAAACCACATGGCATAACCGTAGTGCCGCGTGTGCTGGAAAAGGTTATAAAATTGGCCCTCGTAAATGCCCGCCAAAGTAATTTAATTGCACGCATGTTGGTACGATGGGCTATTCGTTTTGGCTTTAAGTACAAACCTTACCGAACACGAATTAGGCTTGGTGAAAGAGTAAGGCATAAGCTTGCAGACCTTGTATTGTATAGCAAAGTCAGAGGCAGTTTTGGAGGACGGATACAATACATTGGCTGTGGGGGTGCGCCTTTGAATCCAAAGGTTGAACGTTTTTTTTGGGCAGCACGCATTCCTGTTTTTCAGGGTTATGGCCTTACTGAATGCGCCCCCCTCGTTGCGCTTAATTTCCCGGGAAAAGAAAACACTTGTATAGGTACTGTTGGCAAGGTGGTGGAAAGTATAGAAGTAAAGCTTGCCCCCGACGGAGAAATAATTTGCAAGGGCCCCAATGTGATGAAAGGCTATTACAAACAGCCTGATTTAACAGAAAAGACTTTAGTGGATGGATGGTTATATACCGGAGATATCGGCACATTTGTGCAGGGTGATTTTCTGAAAATTACCGGTCGTAAAAAGCAGATGTTTAAAACTTCTTATGGAAAGTACATTGTGCCCCAGGCGATTGAGAACCGTTTTGTCGGTTCAGAGCTAATCGAATACCTTATTGTAGTGGGCGAAGGACGTCATTGTGCCGCGGCTATAATATCGCCCAACTTTGATAACATCAGAAAAATATTTAGTAAAACAAAAAACCTATCGAATGCCCGACTT
Source organism: Bacteroidota bacterium (assembly GCA_016699695.1). Classification (NCBI taxonomy): domain Bacteria; kingdom Pseudomonadati; phylum Bacteroidota; species Bacteroidota bacterium. The sequence goes on along the minus strand of CP065006.1, from coordinate 909,211 downwards.
ATTGAACAACCACTGGTAAAAGCTGCTATTCGGAAACAGATTGAAGAAGTGAACCATGAGTTAGGTAAAAGCGAGAGGATTCAGAAAATACTGATTGTACCCGACGAATGGTCAGTTGAAACGGGTGAACTTTCACCAACCCTTAAAATAAAACGCAACATCATTCAAAAAAAGTATTCCAGAAAAATACAGGAACTCTACAGTAAAGAATCGGTCTGATTTTGATTACGACGAAGTTTCGCGAAATTAAAAAATGATATTATGAATGCTACTCGATTATTCGATTTGCTCGACCAATATTCAGGTATCTATGCCTATAAAGAGGATGCCTTGGTAGCAAAAGAAGATGGCGAATGGGTCAAATACAGTTCGGCAGACTATGTGCATTACGCATCTAAACTCAGTTATGGCTTGCTTGCTTTAGGTATTAAGCCAGGAGACAGAATTGCTACTGTTTCCAACAATCGCCCCGAATGGAACTTTCTGGACATGGCTATGCTGATGGCAGGCATCATTCATGTTCCGATATATCCTACCATAAGCCAGGACGATTTTGAGTATATACTCCACCATTGCCAACCCAGCCTTTTTTTCATCTCCGATGCGCAATTGTTTAAAAAGCTTCAACCTCTTGCCAGCCAGGTGAAAACCATCAGGGATATTTATTCCTTTAATCGCATCGATGGGGTGAAGAACTGGAAGGAAATCTTCCAGGCTGGCAGAGAAAGGGAACCTGAATTGAAACAACAGATAGAAACGATTAAGAGTTCCATAAAACCCGATGACCTGGCTACAATTATCTATACCTCGGGTACAACCGGAAACCCTAAGGGGGTTATGTTAAGTCACAGAAATATTATTTCAAATCTTAGTGGAATCGAAAAGGTTTTTCCATTTCATCATACCCAGCGAACCTTAAGCTTTTTACCCATAAGCCATATTTTTGAACGCACGATTAATTACCATTTTCAGAACTGCGGGTTGTCGGTGTATTATGCCGAAAGTCTTGCAACCATTGCCAATAATCTCAAAGAAGTAAAACCTCATGCTTTTATTGCAGTTCCCCGGGTGCTGGAAAGAGTTTACGACCGGATTATTGGAAAGGGAAAAGATTTGAAGGGAATCAAACGGCAGATTTTTTTCTGGGCTGTAAACCTTGGTTTACGTTTCGAGTTTGAGCACAAGAATGGCTGGTTTTATCATTTTAAATTAAAAATAGCAGACAAGCTGATTTTTAGTAAGTGGCGCGAAGCAGTAGGCGGTAATTGCGAATTAATAGTGGTAGGTGGTGCTGCCATGCAGCCCCGGCTGATTCGAGTATTCAATGCCGCTGGCATACCCCTTGTGGAAGGTTATGGAATGACCGAGACTTCGCCTGTGATTGCTGCCAATAATTTTAAAAACAGGAAGGTATGCCCTGGTACGGTGGGCACAGTTCTTCCGGGTATAGAGGTTAAACTTCTTGACGATGGTGAAATCATGACTAGGAGTGAGTCTGTGATGCTGGGATATTACAAAGATGAGGAACATACCCGCCAGGTTATTGAACCAGAAGGGTGGTTGCATACCGGTGACATTGGAACCTGGGTGGATGACATTTACCTCAAAATAACCGACCGGAAGAAAGAAATATTCAAGCTCTCCAGCGGTAAATACATCTCGCCGCAAGCAATAGAAAACCGTTTCAAGGAATCGTTTTTTATTGAGCAGGTATTTGTTTTTGGCGAAAATCAAAAATTTGCCAGCGCACTCATTTCTCCAAACTTCCAGTTTCTGCACGACTGGAGTGCCCGCCACGGAGTTAAATTTCGCGATAACATGGAGTTAATTAATAATCCGGAGGTGGTGAAACGTTTTCAGCGCGAAGTAAACCTTATTAATAAATCACTGGGGCAAACAGAGCAAATTAAGCGCTTCAGACTTGTGCACGAGGAATGGACAACGGCAACTGGCGAACTTTCGCCTACGCTCAAATTAAGACGAAGATTTCTTGTGGAAAAGTATAAAACCATAATAGAAGAAATCTTTTCAGTCGATAACGCTGGTAAATAGACTACCAATGAACTCTCAATAAGTGTATTCTCTGTTTTTTTTGCATTAGGTTAGGTGTAGTTTTGTTATTAACTTATTTCAGTTGCCAATTGAAAAGTGGTTAATTTTGGCTCTTAATTGTTGAATGCCCAGTTAAAACAACATCTGAACCAAATCCCTGCACTATGCAAAGCAAGAGAGCTCCCAGCTTTATCTTGATTTTTGCTATGTTCTGCACGCATAGCCTTTTTAGCCAGTCGCCTGACTTTGAGGTTACTCCTCTGCCCTTTTGTTCAGGTATAAACGACGAATTTGCTGCAGTGATTTATGGCGATGCCCTGGTATATTGCTCCAATTCATTAAGTAACTCCAACATTAAAACCGACGAAGGTAAACTATTTAACATTCTGACTGTTTCACAGCGCGATTCGGGTTCGTGGAAAAGTCCGGAATTGTTTTCGAAAGAAATTACCAGTTTGCTCAACGAGGGACCTGTAAGCTTTATGCCCGAGGGCCAGGTGGTCTTTTTTTCGCGAAATATTCAGATAGAAGGAAATTTTAAAACCATCAACAAACCTTCGAATACGCTCGGAATCTTTTCGGCCAGATTAATTGATGGAGTCTGGACCGAAATCATACCTTTTCCCTTCAACAGCAAAGAATATTCACTTGGAACACCCTCGCTTACGCCTGATGGAACCCGTTTGTATTTTGCCTCCGATAAACCGGGAGGACTCGGTGGCACTGACATTTATTTTTCCGATTTAGTGAATGGCCAGTGGCAAGAGCCAGTGCACACAGGCAAACAGATTAACACAGCCGGAAATGAATCCTATCCGTTTATGAATAAAGAAGGTTTTTTGTTCTTTGCCAGCGATGGAATACCCGGAAAAGGTGGCAAGGATATTTTTTATGCCAAAGAAACCGACAAGGGTTGGCTGGAACCCATTAATCTTGGGGCAGAAATCAATTCTGCTTTTGATGATTATGCATTGGTCACCGACAAAAATTTCAAGCAAGGTTATTTTTCGAGCAACCGTAAGCGATCGGCAGATATCTATAGTTTTGTGTCGGTTGTTCCTCAATTTGGGTATTGCGACACCATTAAGTTTGTTCCGCAGTGTTTTAGCTTTTTCGACGAGCGGTTTACCGATTCACTGCATCTCGCATATACCTGGAATTTTGGAAAGGGAATTAAAAAGACAGGGTATCGTGTTTCGCATTGTTTCGATAAGCCCGGTAATTATTCGCTCATGCTTACCATCACTCACAAACTTGCCGATAGTGTATACCGAACTTATACCAATTATTCCTTTACTGTTTCTGATCCTTACGATCTGTCGATTACCTCACCCGAACACACCATACAGAATTACCCTACAGAGGTTAAAGCTTTGGTAGCCGGAAAGTCTCAAGATAGCTTAACTACCTTTTATTGGAATTTTGGGAATGGCTATCTGAAAGGCGATACCGTTTTTACTGGTAGTTTCAATTCTGGCGGCAAAAAAATGCTTGCATTAGGCATAGAAGGGCAAAAAGATGAATGGGGAAGAATACCCCGGCGATGTGTGCTGAAACCCATGCAGGTAGAACCTGATTTTGAACACTACGCGCACACATTAAACAGCCAGAATTATTCGAATATTACAATACCTCAATCTGAAACACAACAGAGCATTATTCTCAACTTCAAGATACTCTCTGAAAGCATTCCCCTTTACGAAACTACTTTGCTGGAAGAAAAACTTGAGGCGTATAAGTTCTTAGAGCTTACTCAAACTACAGATAGCCTGAGCGATAGCGCTAAGCAGACTATTGAGGAATTGGCAAGCATTTTTGGAGTCTATTCGTCGGATAAGTTGTTTGTGATTGTAAATGTAAGAAGTAAGACCAATACGAAGCAACAACAAGATATTTTGGCTTCGATGATAAAAGAACTCAGCCTTGCTCTTGAAAGCAATGGGTTTAATTCACAAAAACTGGAAATAATCTATTCTGATCAGAAACGCAACAAGACTAATGAAAAAGAGGGGAAACAAGCAGTTGAACGGGCAGATATGGAGTTTTTTCTTTTGCCGGAAAAAATAAAATAGAAAAGAGTTTTAAAATGATTTTTAACCCAATATATAAATTGTTGATTTTAGTATGCCTGGTGGCTGTGTTTGCATGTGCATACCTTAGGGAGACCTCAGCGCAACCGGCACCTGCACTGGATGAAAATATTCCTTTCCTGGTAACTTTTGGGGCAAAATCATCGACATCGTGGGGCGATGACGATTTCTGCCAGATATTTTTTTGTCTTATCCCCGAAAAGGAAACCCGTCCGGTGTATATCAGGGTGTTTGATCCCGATACAGGCAACGAGCATGATGAAGCAAAAGGGCCATTCGATTCCGAAGTAAGATTCTCGGTGTACGGAGGGAAAGGATGCTGGTCGGCAGAAGATGCAAGAGACATCGACCCCATTGGCAATTATAAATCTGGTAGAATGTTGGCGAGTAAAACCTTTGGAGCCGAACCTGCCTACGACAATACATGGTATACTTTTGGTCCATTTAACCCTATGGATGGGGAGTATGTACCCCAGTTCAAAGGACGTGTGCTTAAAATTATCGCCGAGGGTTTCTCCGGTGACGATGGAAATTTATACAGTTACTTTCTTAGCACAGATGCAAAAAGCAATTTACAGGTCGAAGGTGGAAATCTTTTCACCTACGAATATACTTTCAGGCTACACAACAATAACAAGCAGATATCGCAGATTTATCCCTTTATCGATGATAAAACCATATCTGTGGAGATTTCCAACTTCGACTGGGACGATGATGGTTTGATCAGACTGGTGTCTGTAGCCAAAAATGGAACATTAAGTAAGTTGTCGGGCGAGAATAATTGGAGCAAAAGTGAATTTCCGATTGTAAAACAAGAGAATAATACTACACTTGAATTACAATTTATAAAAAAGCAGACTTCGCTGGTGCGCAACAACAATGTAGCTATTGTAGTGAAAAACCAATATGGCGAAACTTTGCCTTTTTATGTCATTCCAATTGGGGGTATACCTGTCTATTCTCCTAAGATTCGTATGCAAAATATTACCCAATAACCGAAGATTTATGTGGCGACCTCTATCCTGCATTTTTTTTATTACATTCTTTCATGTAGGGCTGGTCTTTGGGCAACATTATCAGTACAAGCATTTCGATCAGCAGGCGGGTCTGAATCAGGCATATGTGTATGCATTTACGCAGGACCACCAGGGATATTTATGGGTAGGTACAGGGAATGGGCTCTTAAAATTCAATGGATTTTCTTTCGAGCAATTTTCCACCGACGATTCAATTGCCGATAATTACATAACCGCAATGCTGCATCAGGGCGAAACCCTTTGGCTGGGGCATCAGACAGGCCAGATAACTTCTATCAGTGGCAATAAGATTCAAAAACACAATCTGCCTGGGGTTGAAGAAGCTGTGGTGGTGGGTTTTCAGGCTGCATCAAATGAATCAATGTGGATTGCTACTTATGAAAACGGATTGTTTTTTCTAGATAAAAATCGGCAAATCAGGGCACTGACAATGGTAGGTGAAGTGCCCAACATCAATTGCTTTGCTGTTGATTCGGCAGGTTGGGTGATTTTGGGTACGGACAAGGGATTGTATCTTGCCCTTTTTCAGTCCGACAATAATCTTCTGATTTGCCAGTCTGTAGGAGGAATTGAAGAGGGGAGGGTTGTAGCCATTCAAACTCTTTCTTCGGGAGATTACATGGTTGCAACTGAGGACAAAGGTATTTTTCGACTTAAGATTGAAGAGGAAAAAGTTTGGATACATCGAATAATTCCTGGTAAAATGCTGAACGATTATCTGGTTTCTTATGCCCGGGTCGATAGGCAGAAGAATCTCTGGATTTCTGCCATGGGAGGTGGTTTGGCACAAGTTCCCGGAGCCTTCTCCATGCACGAATATAAACCTGAATTGATATGGATTACCGGCAATAAAACCGAGTACATTAAAACAATATTTATCGACCGTGACGAGAACCTTTGGCTGGGACTCTATGGGCAAGGTCTTACACAGTTTCGCACAAACCCCTTTGATCTTAAAAAAATTGAATATCAAGGAAAGGTGTTGAGCGTAAGAGCTATGGCAAGCGATAGAGGCTATTATTGGTTGGCTTCCGGCTCTCTATTATTTCAATACAACAAAAATGGTGTTTTAGTAAAGAACCCAGCCTCATTTTCTTCTCCGATTTCGGCTCTTTGCCTGGGTTCTTCAACAGAATTATATATCGGCACAGAAAGCAGTGGTTTATATAAATTGAACCAAGAAAACAACCAAATTTCAAAAGTCAATCTCGGTGTAGGTTTATTGGAAAATTCTATCACAGATCTGGAGGTATTAGACAACACCCTCTGGATTGGTACCCGTAAGGGGCTTGCTGGTAAGTACAATTCTGCAGACGAAACTGTTTGGTTTACCATTCAGAATGGCAATCTGCCCCACAATGTTGTGAATAGCATTTATAACGACAACAAAGGGATATGGGTAGCTACTCAAAGCAATACACTGGTCTATTTTCAAGCGGGAGTCCTCCATCGAAAAATTGAAATACCTTCGGAAAATGGACGTATTCTTATCAATGGAATAACCCTTGATACATTGGGTAATATTTGGGTTGGCAGCAATGGACAAGGTATTTTCAGACTCTCGTCCGATTCGGTATTGAATATTCGGGAAAAGGACGGACTTTTTTCCGATTACTGCTATTCTTTGCTTACATCCGATGACGGCAATATTTTGGTTAGCCACCGTGGAGGCTTAAGTCGGGTCAATCCTTCGAATCTTTTTGTAAGCAAAGTGCAATCGGCAGTGGGACTTTCTGGCCAGGAAGAAATTTTCCCCGGATCCATTCTGAAAGAATCTAACAGTGAAATCTGGATAGGGACCTCTTCTGGATTGATCCATTATAAGCCCCAATTAGAGCAACCATCTTCTCAATCACCCCTTTTAAGTATGGTTTCGATGCGGGCAAACGGAATTGAGCTGCCACAGAAGGAGGAAATTAAAATACATTATGGAAATTATAAACTCCGGTTTGAGTTTATTGGTATTTACCTCAAAGAACCAGAAGGCGTAAAATACCAGTATCGTTTACTGGGTTACGACAACGAATGGTCGGAAGTAAATACCGAGGGTTTGGCAGTATTTTCGAATGTGTCGGCCGGAAATTATACCTTTCAATTACTGGCATCTACGAGCGAAGGTATCGTGACTCCAGAACCGCTTGAAGTGAAACTTACCATCAGAAGGGCAATCTGGACCCTTTGGTATTTTTACCTGCTTGTTTTTTCAATTCTAGCGTTTGGTGCCTTTCTATATATCAAACGTCGCGAATTTTACCTTATGCAGCGTAACAGGTTGCTTGAAGAAAAGGTACAGGAGCGCACACTTGAAATAGAGCGGCAGGGAGAAATTATTATGAAAAAAAATCTGGATATTACCGATAGCATTAAGTATGCCCGGACCATCCAGTCGGCAATCTTTCCACCTGAAGAAATTCTGGTGGAAGCATTGCACGAATATTTTCTTATTAATAAACCCAAAGACATTGTGAGCGGGGATTTCTGCTGGTATACGCGAAGCAAGGGTAAGTATGTAATAGCCCTCACCGATTGCACCGGACATGGAGTGCCGGGTTCTATTATGAGCATGCTTGGTATTACCCTGCTTAACGAAGTGGTTAATAACCTCGGCATAACAGACTCTGCTGAAATATTGGAGTTGCTTCGCGAAAAGGTAATCTCGGCACTTAACCAGCACCGGAGAGATAATCCTTCTTACGATGGTATGAATGTGGGTTTAGTTGTAATCGATAAACAGCAACAGACCCTGCAATATTCAGGAGCCTTTCACAACCTTTACTTTTTCAGGGGTGGTGTTCATCACACCATTAAGGCAGAACGCACACCAGTTGGATTCACTCCTCTCGAAAAGCCGCCTTTTTCTGCGCATATTGTTCCTTATCAGAAGGGCGATATGTTTTACTTGTTTTCCGATGGTTATCAGGATCAGTTTGGGGGTATCGAGGATAAGAAATTTTCTAACCGCCGATTATTAAAACATTTGAGCGAATTGCAGGATAAGTCTATTCAATACCAGAAACAAAATCTGGAACAAACACTTACAAACTGGATGCAGGAACGCGAACAAACCGATGATATTATTCTACTTGGATTTCGGATGCTATAGTGATTGGCTTATTCGTTTTCTTTGTATCCCTGCCTGGTTAAGTGTAACATAGTTTTTGTAAAACGACTATCTTAGATTGGTTTTTTAACATATTCTTTCTATTTAGAGAGAAGGCAAAACAGTATGAGTAAAATGTTGCTAAAAAGGCAATTGGCTCAACTGAAAAGAATCAATTGGCTTACAAGCTCATGGGTATGTCTGAGCAAATAGTATGAAGTATGCTGTTAAATAATAAAGGGTATAATATTAAAGTCCAACCAAATTCTAGATGAAAATCTTAATTTATTTTCTTTTTCCGGTTATTTTATTTTGGTGTTGCAAATCAAGTTCAGAGCCCCAATCCAAGCCTATATCCACCTTAAAATATGCAAAAGGATTTTCCATTTCTCACTTAGGAGATACTACTCTGGTAGAGGTATACAATCCGTGGGACAACAACAAACTACTTTCGCACTATAAGCTGGTTAAGAAGAAAGATACACAAGTACAAGCCAATCATATTATTCAAGTGCCAGCGGATCGAATTGCCAGTCTCTCCTCCACTTATACCGGCATGCTTTCAATTCTCAATGCCCGCGATAGGCTGATTGCCTGTGCCAATGCAAATTGGTTGGTCGACTCCGTGCTTTATGCACGTTTCATCAATGGTGATTTGACTAATTTGGGTAACGAATTAAATACCGATGCTGAGAATGTTTTGTCGAAAAATCCGGGAGTGGTATTAAAGTATATTTACCAGTCACCTGATCCGATTGATCCAATTCTTTTGCGGGCAGGAATACCAGTGGTGTACATCATAGAATTTATGGAAGATCATCCGCTGGGTCGGGCCGAGTGGATAAAATTGGTAGGTGCTTTGCTCGATAAGGAAGCACTTGCTGATTCTGTTTTTCAGGCAATCGAATCGAACTATATCAATGTAAAGAACCTGGCTTCTACTGATACCAACAGGCCATCTGTTTTGGATGGCACCATTTACAAGGGAAACTGGTTTGCTGCCGGAGGAAATAGTTTCGTAGCACAACTCATCCGCGATGCCAATGCCGGTTATGCCTGGAGTGGCGATTCATCCAGAGGTAGCCTCAATCTTAGTTTCGAGGCTGTAATTCACCGTCAGCAGGATGCGGATTTCTGGATCAATGCAAGTGCAGGTAGTTTGCAGGAAATTGAATCCATAGAACCCCGCTGTAAAATTCTTCAATCGTTTCAGCAGGGTCAGGTGTATCATTACAATAAGCGTGTCAATCCGAATGGGGGACTCGATTATTTTGAAACGGGTGTGGTGCGTCCGGATTTGCTTCTGAGGGATTTGTTGATAATTTTGCACCCCGGTATCATCGACGAAGAAACAGTATATTACAAAAAACTTGAATAGCAGAAAGCGTTTTTCCTCCTCCTCCTGGTTGCTATGGTTTCTGGCTGCAGCACTAATATTGGTGTTTTTTACCGATTTGGCAGTGGCTAGTGCCGATATATCATTTCGTGATTTTTACCATACCTTATTAGGCTTCACCCACAATACAACTATTGAGTATATTATTTACGAAGTACGTTTACCAAGAGCCCTTACAGCCATTCTGGCAGGTGGTAGCCTTGCACTTTCAGGCCTTTTGCTGCAGACCCTGTTCCATAATCCACTAGCTGGACCTTATGTGTTGGGCATCAGTTCGGGTGCAGGTTTAGGGGTGGCAGTTTATACACTTAGCGCAGCCACTTTTTTTAGTATGCAACCCTTGGTGGCAGCAGGAGGACAAGTATTGGCAGCCATGATAGGTGCTGCCCTGGTATTTTTGGTGGTATTGAGCTTTTCATGGCGACTTGCCGATACAGTATCCCTGCTTATCATTGGTATTATGATCGGAGCTCTTGCCTCTTCAATAGTAGGAATTCTCGAATATTTTGCCCCACCGGAACTGGTGCATCGTTTTGTGATATGGTCATTGGGCAGTTTGGGTGCAACAAGTTGGTTGCATTTAAAAATAATTATACCTGTATTCTTTTTAGCAATAGCATCTTCAATCTTACTCATTAAACCGCTTGATGCTATGCTTATGGGTGAGGTTCATGCCCGGATTACAGGTGTTAATGTGCGGCGTACCCGCTTTATGATGATCGTTATTTCGAGCGTGTTAGTTGGGGTGCTTACGGCCTTTACCGGCCCTATAGCTTTTGTTGGAATGACCGTTCCGCATATGGTGCGTCTGGTTTCCCACCGGGTGTCGTTTCGTTTTGTATTGCCGGGCGTGCTGCTTGCAGGTCCATTGCTAATGCTTGTTTGTGATATTATTGCTCAGTTGCCCGGGCGTGCAGCCACCTTACCTATCAATGGTGTTACAGCCCTTTTTGGTGCTCCTGTAGTAATTTTGCTCATTATTCGTTCGCGTAAACTGAATTCGAGTCTGTAAATACTCATGCAACAATCCACGATAAAACCACTTTTATCTACCCGCAAGCTAAGTGTAGGTTATTGGGCGCGCAAATCCAGGCTCGAGGTTCTGGGCAATTTAAATCTGGTAATCAACCCGGGTGAACTAATCAGCTTTATAGGTCCTAATGGTTGCGGTAAATCAACCCTTATAAAAAGCCTGATTGGCCTTATACCTTCTTTGGAGGGAGCCATTTTTTTTAAGGACGAAAACCTCGATCATATTTCTTTTCTCCAAAGGGCCGAACGCATTGGAGTTGTTCTTACCGATCCGGTTTATGAACGCAACATGTCTGTGCTTGAACTGGTTTCCATGGGACGTTATCCGCATACCAACTGGCTAGGCCGACTTACCTCAGCCGATTTGAAAGTTGTACACGACTCGATTCAGAAAGTTGGTTTAGTGCATAAAGCAGGATCAAGGTTAGGTGAGCTGAGCGATGGCGAGCGCCAAAGGGCTATGATTTCGAGGGTGCTGGCACAGGATGTTGATATGATTATTCTGGATGAACCAACGGCTCACCTCGATTTATCAAACCGAATGGAAGTTCTATTGCTACTTAAAAAGCTGGCACATGAAATGGGAAAGGGAGTGTTGCTTTCCACGCACGAACTTGGACTTGCTTTGCAGGTGTCTGATAAGATATGGATGGTTGGTCCTGACCAACAATTGATGAGCGATATACCCGAAGCTTTTATATACAATGGTACGCTCGACAAGGTGTTTGGCAACGAGAAAATAAGTTTTCAACCTTGGTCAGCCTCCTTTGAAATTACTACAGACAAGGAAAAAAGAATAGTGGTGATTGGGATGGGTTTGCTCCAGGCCTGCGTGGTGAGGCTACTGAAGCGTCTGGGGTATACTGTACTTTACAACGAAACAGAGAAAGTTCCTACAGTAGAGGTAAACGAGGACAGTCAGGAAATACGCATGATTACACCTCAGACAAAAACTTTTAATAGTATTCATGTGTTTCAGGAGTATCTTATCCAACAAAATCCTGCATAGGGATAATCACAAATAACTTTCGCATGACCAAAATTAAAGGGTTCAATTTAAATAGTTTTTACTCTTCTATTTTCAGGCATTACGACCTGATGAACAAACTGTTTACTTTTGGCCTCGATCGAAAATGGCGGAGCATGGCTATAAAGCAATGCCTTGATGCTAATCCGGAGAGTGTGCTCGACTTGTGCACTGGCACGGGCGACCTCGCCATTTCCCTTTCTCGCAAATCGAAAAAAAACTTAAGCATTAAAGCTTATGACATGAATCACGACATGTTGGGTCGGGCAACCGAAAAGGCCTCCGGTTTAACAGAATCGAGGCCTGAATTTATCCAGGGGAAAGCCTCGGTGCTACCCTTTCAAACCAATTCTTTCGATAGCATTGTCATTGGTTTTGGTTTTCGAAACCTCACCTTTAATAACCCCGAGGAGCAAAAGCATATAGATGAGATGAAGCGGGTACTTAAACCCGGTGGTCAGTTGTTTATTCTTGAAAGTTCCGTACCACAAAATCCTTTTATCCGGTTTGCTTATCTGCTTCATTTATACCTGGTGGTTATTCCTATGGGTGGGATTTTAACCGGTAATTTTAAAGCCTACTGGTATCTGGCTCATTCAGCCTCGAAGTATTATACCATTCAGCAATTGGAACAGCTTTTTGTGAAAAATGGTTTCAGAGATTTCTGGGTGAAACGTTTTCTTTTCGGCTCGGCTTGTTTAATTAAGGTTAGAAAATAGCCACCCTGATGGATATTAGCTGGCTCCGGAAAACATTTTTATATATTTGAAGATAATTACAACGCCTATGACCATCGAACAGATTAACGAATTCTGCAAAGACACTTTTATTGGTCACCTCGAAATCGAGTTTATTGAGTATGGGGCCGATTATGTGAAAGCCCTTATGCCGGTCAACCAGAAAAAACATCAACCAACGGGAATTTTGCATGGAGGGGCCTCTCTGGCTTTGGCCGAAACAGTGGCCGGTGCAGGATCGGTGATGATAATCGACGAAAGTCGTTACGATGTGTTGGGCCTTCAAGTAAGTGGCAACCATGTGGGCACTGTGAGCAGCGGCAATATTTACGCTACGGCAACTATCATTCACAAAGGGCAGTCGACTCATGTGTGGGATGTAAAAATAACGGATGAAAGCGATAAACTTATTTCCACGATTCGGGTTACTAACATCATACGCGAAAAAACTTAAGGAGGATTTGTGTCAATTGTTCAAACCGATACGATAAGCGTTTATCAGGCTGTAAAAATATGTCTCGAAAAGAATCTTGTTTTTGCAGCTTATCGGCTCCCCAATGCCAAATACCCAGAGATTGTTATTCAACGCTCCGAAAAGATTAAGTTGTTGTCCGAGGGCGAATCCTATTTCGACCTGAAAGGCTTTCTTGTAACTCCCTTTTCAGCCGATTCAAATTGTCCTTCGTTTCTTATTGAATCTGATATTTATGGTCAGGAAATTATATCAGCAAGAGACCATGACTCACTAAATACTTACAATTATTTTCCAATCCAGTCAGACAGCAGCCATATTCCCGATTCGGTAAGCCACAACGAATACATTTCTCAAATCGATCAGATTCTAAAACACATCGAGACAGGTAATTTTGAAAAAGTTGTTCTAAGCCGTGTTAAGAATATCGATGGAAATTATGTTCCATTGCTTGGAAAGATTTTTGCCCGACTTACCGAATCCTATCCCAATGCCTTCGTTTATATCTTCAATGCCGGACCCCATTTATGGATTGGAGCCACACCCGAACCACTTCTGAAGGCGAAAAACGGAACCATGTATACTGTTTCTTTGGCAGGTACTAGACCCTTTAACGAGCAAAATTTAAACATCGGAGCCTGGAATAGCAAGGAACGCCTGGAACAGGAATATGTAACCCGATACATTTCCAAAGTGCTTTCTAAGTTTAACCTGGTTGATGTAGATCTCGAAGGCCCCTATACCAAGCAAGCCGGAAATTTGGTGCATTTACGTACAGATTTTTCGTTTCGTAGCACCGAGTTAAAGAATTGTCTGGGTGAATTTCTCAGGAATCTTCATCCAACTCCTGCAGTGTGCGGCATGCCTCGGAAAGAAAGCCTCGAACTTATAAGCAGCCTCGAAAAACACCAGCGCGAATACTATGCAGGTTTTTTGGGGCCTTTGGGTTTGAACGACAGACTCTCTTTGTTTGTAAATTTACGTTGCATGAAAGTGCTGGAGAACAACCTTTCTCTATTTATTGGTGGTGGAATTACTGCCGACTCAGTACCCGAAGACGAATGGCTTGAAACAGAGATGAAAGCCGAAACCCTATTGTCCGTTATACGCCAGGTAAAAGGATGAATCCGAAACAACACATAGCAGTCCTGCCGCTTATTCTAAAAAGACTGGGTGTTGAGCAGGTGGTTATTTCTCCTGGTTCGCGCAATGCCCCACTCATACAAGTTTTTGTTAAACTTTTTGGGAACAATTGTTTTAGCATTGTAGATGAGCGCAGTGCAGGATATTTTGCTCTGGGTTTGGCCGTATCGAGCCAAACTCCTGTAGTAGTAATCACTACGTCAGGCACAGCGGTGCTTAATCTGGCACCAGCGATAGCAGAGGCCTATCATCAGGGAGTGCCCTTGATTATCCTTTCTGCCGACCGCCCGCCTGAGTGGATCGACCAACAAGACAATCAAACAATCAGGCAAAAAGAAGTGTTTAGTAGCAACAGCAAAGCATTTTTCGAAATGCCGGTTGCGTGCCTTACCGAGCATGATGCGTGGTATTCAGAACGCATTGCCCATGAGTGCTTTTTTCAAGCTGTAAGGGGTAAGCCAGGACCAGTACATGTCAATATTCCTCTTCGGGAACCTCTCTACGAGGAAATTAGCAGCATTCAACCGCAGCGAAACTTTCAGTTTGATAACAATCAACAAGTTCAGCTAAGTAGTTACCTTCTTCAGGAGTGGAAAGCATTTAGCCGCATTCTTATAGTATGTGGTCAGATGCCTTCAAATGACAACTTAAAAAGCTCACTTCGAAGACTTGCCGCAGACAAGCGTATAGTTGTTCTTGCCGAATCCATTGCCAATATCGGAGGTGAGGAAGTATTTTTTAACCCCGATTTATTATTTCAAAGTTTTTCTGAACAACTTAGAAAGACCAAGCCTGAACTTGTGGTTTACTTTGGCGGCCAGGTAGTTTCGAAACGCACAAAGAACTTTTTACGGTCTTTGCACACTGCGGAATTCTGGTGGGTTTCTCCCGATGGGTCGTTGGTAGATACTTTCAAAAATCTGACACGAATTGTAGAATGCCAGCCACCGAGGTTTTTTGAAATACTCAGTGAGTTACCTCTGGAGCGGCAATCAGAATTTAGTCGTGAATGGAAAGACCTCCATGAAAAGCAAATCGCTTCTATCCGCCGGCTCGGTTCAGAAGCAAAATTTTCCGATCTGGGAGTTTTTAGCGCATTGGCCTGTAAATTCCGGGAGCAAGATGTTGTTTTTTCTGGCAATAGCAGTGTGATCAGGTACTTGCAGTTTTTTCAATTTAAATCCAATAAAGTATTTGCCAACAGAGGTACTTCCGGTATCGATGGTTGCCTTTCGACATCAGTGGGAGTGGCTATTAATACTACCAAAACAGTAATAAGCATATTAGGTGACCTGAGTTTTGTGTACGACTCCAATGCATTATGGAACAGGCGTTTGCCTTCCAATTTTAAAATAATTGTTATCAACAACAAAGGCGGTGGCATATTTAGCTTGCTTGATGGTCCGGCAGAACAAGATGGGTTTATAGAATACATTCAGACAAATCATCCTGTATCCATCGAAAAACTTGCAGCTGCTTATCACATTACTTATTTTCGCAGTAGCGATTTTGGTAGCCTTCACGCTCAATATAGTATGTTGCTTGAGGCAGATGGTCCGGCTTTATTGGAGGTATTTACCGACCCGGATCGAAACAATGAAGAATACCGTGTATTTATGAAAAAACTAATCGATTATGAACAATAAAAGGGAATGGAAAACGCTTAAAGAGTACGAAGAAATTAAATTTGAATACTTTGAAGGTATTGGAAAAATTACCATTAACCGACCACACCGTCATAATGCGTTTACACCCGATACTACCCGCGAAATGTGCGATGCAATGGTATTGTGCCGCGAAAGCCCTGACATCAGCGTAGTTGTGCTCACCGGTGAAGGAGATAAGGCCTTTTGCAGTGGTGGTGATCAGAATGTAAAGAGCCATGCAGGCTACATTGGCAAAGATGGGGTGCCTCGCCTAAACATTTTGGATATGCAAAAGCTCATTCGTTCCATTCCCAAACCCGTGGTGGCAATGGTTAACGGATATGCCATTGGCGGGGGGCATGTACTGCATGTGGTATGTGATTTGAGCATTGCCTCCGACAAAGCCATTTTTGGGCAAACAGGTCCTAAGGTCGGAAGTTTTGATGCCGGCTTTGGTTCCTCTTATCTTGCTCGTATTGTTGGACAGAAGAAAGCACGCGAAATTTGGTTTCTTTGCCAACAGTATACGGCTGCCGAAGCGCTGGAAATGGGTTTGGTGAACAAGGTTGTTCCCCATCATGAGCTCGAGAATGTTACAGTGCAATGGTGTCAGAAAATGATGGAGCACAGTCCGCTGGCATTGCGCATGATTAAGGCAGGACTAAATGCCGAACTCGACGGCCAGGCTGGAATACAGGAACTGGCAGGCAATGCCACCATGTTGTATTATATGACCGAAGAAGCCCAGGAAGGAAAAAAAGCCTTTCTCGAAAAAAGGAAACCTGATTACAAGAAATTCCCTAAATTACCCTGATATATTTTGAAAAATTCATTATCGATATGGCTTAAAGCCTTCAGGTTGCGCACCCTGCCCCTGGCTTTTTCCAGCACCTTTCTAGGAAGTTTTCTGGCCTATGCAAATGGTCGTTTCTATTGGACTGTATTTGCCTTTGCCACTTTAACCACGCTAAGTCTGCAAATTTTATCGAACCTGGCCAATGATTATGGCGATGCAAAAAAAGGTGCCGATAATTCGAAAAGAGTTGGTCCACTTCGCGTTACCCAGACTGGCCTGGTGACACCCGGTGCCATGCTTCGGATGATTGCAGCTTTTATTCTGCTTTCACTCCTGTCAGGTTCTCTTTTAATTTATTTTGGCTTGCGCGATTTGCCGGCTTATTTAAGCGTGTTTTTCTTTATATTAGGAGTTACCGCAATTTTTGCTGCCGTAAAATATACGGTGGGTCGAAATCCTTACGGCTACATTGGTCTGGGCGATGTGTTTGTATACGTTTATTTTGGTTTAATTGGCGTTTGTGGCACCTTTTACCTTCACACAGGTACTCTCGATCCATGGGTGCTGTTGCCTGCTTCCACTATTGGATTGTTTAGTGCAGGTGTATTAAATCTGAACAACATACGCGATGCCGAGAATGATGCAAACTGTGGTAAAAACACCCTTGTTGTGCGCATAGGCGTGAAAGCTGCCAAAAAATACCACTTACTGCTGGTGGTTTTTGCAATCTTACTCAGCATGGCTTACACGCTCATATTCTTTACTTCGCCTGTTCAGCTTATATTTCTGGTGACTCTTCCATTTTTAATCCGCGATGTAATAATTGTGCTGCGTACGACTATTCCTGCAGAACTAAATAAGGAATTAAAAAAACTTGCCATCACTACTTTTGTTTTTTCTACTACATTTGGATTGGGCCTGGTATTATAAATGAAAGCATCTTTCTGTAAGCGCATCCTTCAATTTAAACAAGCTGTCGGAACTTCCCGGGGGTACCTGAATGAAAAGCCATCTTGGTATATTCTCCTCGACCATCCAACACAAAATTATAGGGCTATGGGCGAAGTTTCGGTAATTCCGGGATTGAGCATAGATGATTTACATTCCATGGGCGATCAGTTGAACCGTATTTGTAGTGCCATCAACCAAGGTGTTTTTGAGTGGGGTCTGGTGCCTGATAACTATCCTGCCATCCGGTTTGGATTGGAAATGGCTTTTATCGATTATCAGAATCAGGGATCGAAAATATTATTTCATTCTTCCTTCACGAATGGACTCGAAGGTATCCACACAAATGGACTCATTTGGATGGGTTCGGAAGAATTTATGTTGCAGCAAGTGGAAGAGAAGCTTTCTCTGGGGTTTCGTTGTCTGAAATTTAAGATTGGAGCAGATAATACAGACAATGAACTCTTACTGATTCAGAGTTTAAGGAAAAGATTTTCAGCTCAGGAATTAGAAATTCGGGTCGACGCTAATGGAGCGTTTTCATACGAAAAAGCGCTTTTAGTGCTTGATAGGCTCGCCAAGCTGGAGGTGCATTCCATCGAACAACCTATTAAGTCAGGTCAACCTGTACGAATGGCAGCACTTTGCAACCGGGCTGCCATTGCAGTAGCTTTAGATGAAGAGCTAATCGGCCATCATAATTATTCCGAAAAAGACCAGATACTTAGCCTTATAAAACCTCACTATCTGATTATAAAACCCTCTCTGCTAGGTGGTTTTAAGCATTGTAAAGAATGGATTGAATTGGCCTCAGCGAATCAGATTGGATGGTGGGCCACTTCAGCGCTCGAATCGAACCTGGGTTTAAACGCCATTGCTCAATGGCTTACGCAGCACTCACCTCAATTGCACCAGGGACTTGGACTTGGCAATTTATACAAACAGAATATTGCTTGTCCTCTAGTCCTTCGTGGTGAAAAACTTTTTTACGATCCCTCACACAAATGGAGCTACGAATTTGTATATTAGCGGTCTATGGATATGCAGTTTCCGGGAATCATACTCAACGATAAGCTTTTCTCTACAGAGGATTTAGTGCCTCATTGCAAGAAAATGCTCCGCAGGGTAAAATTACCCGAATGGGAAGAAAAGATATACAGCTTTCTGCTTGAATTTCTTGATGAAAAAGACTACATCGAGCAATTGAGTTCCGGTACTACCGGACCTCCAAAAACCATTCGCCTTTCAAAGAAATCTATGATTGAGTCGGCCAAAAATACGGTGTCTCAATTAAAACTCAAGTGGACAGACAAGGCGCTGCTTTGTTTACCTGTGGAATACATTGCCGGAAAGATGATGATTGTGCGCGCTTTTGTTGCCGGGCTTAATTTATTCTGGGAAGAACCCTCTTCGATGCCATCGCTTTCGAAGTATGGTACCATCGATTTTTGTGCTATGGTGCCTCTTCAGGTATATAATTCGTTTAGCAATTATGAGTTTCTCAAGAACGTTCGCAACCTCATTATTGGCGGTGCAGAGCTACGTTCCGAAGTAATGGCAATGTTCAGCGACGTTCCCAACAATACATACGAAACATATGGTATGGCCGAAACCTGTTCTAGTATTGCTATGCGCCGGATCAATGGTGAAAAACCCGACAAGTATTTCAAATCTATGCCTGGGGTTAAATTGCGTATCGATGAAAGGGGTTGTCTGGTGATCAACGCGAACTACCTCGATTCGGAAGTAGTTACTAACGACGTGGTGGAGCTTATTGATACCCATCATTTTATTTGGAAAGGACGTATCGATAACCTCATTAATACCGGGGGAATTAAAGTAAAACCCGAAGAGCTCGAAGCTTCAATCTCAAAAATACTTGATCTGGAATGCGCCGTGATAGGTGTTTCTGACGAAAAATTGGGCCAGCGCATTGTATTAATTGCTGAGACTAATAAGCAGCCTGACCTGGCTGAAGTAATGAAAACGTTGAAACACAACCTTCAAATCCATCTTGTACCCCGTGAAGTTATTTTTGTGCAGGAGCTTCCACGCACCAGTTCATTCAAAATTGACCGTAGTCAATTAGCCAATCTTATTAGCCATTAATGCCAACAGCACAATTCTTTCATTACAGAACCAACGCTATCAGCCTTGTGATTGTTCCGGAACATTTTCTGTGCTTATGTTCTTTTCAGTATCGGTATTTTTTACTTTAATACTATCGCTTATCAGGTATCCAAAAATACCGCCCATAAGCGTACTCGTATGCCAGTTGGAGGTGAGGGGGCATGTGCCCGAAGTGCAGCCTATAAAGTGCCAGTAGGCATAACCGGCAGCCATACCGACGATAATACCGCCTGCTAGGATGTAAAGCTTCTTTTTATTGATTTTTTTAAACATATCCTTAGCTTATTTTTAAAACTTCGCTAATGGCCTTTTTAAACGTATCCTTCGGAAGCGCTCCCATTGCCATTTGCGGCTGACCTTCTGCCGGAACGAATAGAAGACTGGGGATGCTTTGTATGCCAAACATGCCTGCTAGCTCCTGCTCATTTTCGGTATTTATTTTATAGATATCCAGTTTGTCGCCATATTCGGTTTTCAATTCTTCAAGTATGGGCGCTACCATGCGACAGGGAGCACACCAGTCGGCATAGAAATCGATAATAGCCGGTTTCTTTCCTTCGAATTTCCAATCCGAATTTTGCTCGTAGTTAAATACCTTTTCTTTAAAAGTTTGCTGATTTAAATGTTCGATAGCCATAGTATTCTATTTTAAAATTTGCGGTTAAATATCAAATTCAATGCCAAATATATATAAATCTAAATATGTGTATATAAAAAGATTTTTGCATTATTTTAGAACAAATAAACAAAAAGTACCTTATAAAAGTTCTACTTTTGGTGCATGGAACACACCTTCACACTTAATGGCGAGTATATCGAACTATACAAATTGCTAAAAATTTTACACTTAAGTTCTACTGGTGGCCATGGCAAACTATTAATTGAAGATGGCTGCGTAAAGCGAAACGGCGAGGTGGAATTGCGCAAGCGTGCTAAAATTATAGCCGGCGACATTATCGAATTAGACGAGTATTTGATTCGAGTATTGTAGCTGTCAGAATGTCAGAGTAAAAACTGTTTCCTTTTCAGGTATCGAATGTGCTGTAATGGAGCCATTGTGCAACCTCATAATTTGCCGCGACAATGAAAGTCCAATTCCAGAACCATTTGGCTTAGTTGTAAAAAAGGGAATAAATATCTTGTCCAGTACATCGGGTAAAATTCCAGGTCCATTGTCTGCCACCTGCAAGGTTACTTTGCCCCTTTTATTGTAGAACCCTGTGAGTCTAAGTTTGGCTTTTTCGGTTCCATTCAAAGCCTGGGCAGCATTTTTTACCAGGTTTATAAGCACTTGTTCAATTAATTGACCATCAGCTGTAAAGGAGATATTATGCGGGTCGAGCTTAATTTCGAGTTCGATATTATTGTGTTTTAGTTCCTCACTCATTAGATTGCCTACATTGGCAAATACATCCGCTAGCCGACAAATGGAAAAATTGGGTTGGGGTATCTTGGTGAGGTTACGATAAGTGTTTACAAAATGAAGCAGACCATTGCTTCGTTTGTTAATGGTATGCAATGCATGGTTAATTTCGTCGAGACTTTCCTGATCAAACAAATAGTTCCCTAATTCATTTTTTTTGAGATGCTGGGTTAAGCCTGTCAGGGTAGTGGCAATACTTGAAATTGGGGCAATGGAATTCATTATTTCGTGTGTCAGCACCCTGATTAGTTTTTGCCAGGCATCGGTTTCCTGCTCCTCGAGTACTGTTTGAATATCTTTGATTGTTACGAGGGTAATAAGTTTGTCTTTTACTTTAAAGGTCGAAGAAAAGATGGTTAATTGAAGAAATCCTTCTTTATCCTGCACCTTTACCAATTCATTTTGTCCAGGTTGAATATTAAAAAGAGTTTTAACAAGCTCTGCACTAAACGTTTCCAGAGCCTGAATATTTCGCAAACCGCTTACCTGAAAGAGTTTTTTCGCAGCTTTATTTATTAGCTCGATGGTACCATCGGAGCGATAGGCTATAACGCTTACATCGATGTTTTGCAGTATGGTTTGGAGGTAATAGAAGTGTTCTTCCTTTTCGGTACGCACCCGCTGAAAGTCATTGATTACTTCGTTAAAGGCGTGGTTTAACTCGCTAAACGATGCCCCCATGTTTTGGAAGTTAAATGATTGTGAAAACTCGGAATACCTTATGGATTCCAGAAGATTAGCCAATTCGCGGTTCGTTCTATCGGCATACCGGATAAGTGATACAACTAAAAAGACAATGATGCCGCTTACTATAAATGGCGTAAAAAAGAAATTAATGGAGAATGAATAATAGAATAGGAAAACTGCCATTACAATGAGCAGAATTCTTACAATAATATTGAAACGATAGTTTTTAAAGTTCATGTTTTTCCATTCTGCGATACAGCGAGGTTCGGGTCAATCCCAGTTCTTTGGCGGCTTTGGAAATATTTCCCTGATTTTGCTTGAGTACTTTTGTAATAATTTTGCGTTCCACTTCATCGAGGTTATAAGTATCGATTTCCATTTCAGCTTCTTTCCTGCGTGTCTGATTCAAAAAGAAATCGTCTGCATCGAGCGATCCGGATTCGCACATAATAACGCCTCTTTCTATGGCATGTTGCAGTTCTCTTACATTCCCCGGCCAGGAATATGCACTTAGCTTTTTTAAAGCCTGGCTAGTGACTTTTCCTGAATTCTTCTTATACTTTTTCGCATAAATCTTAACAAAATGGTCTACTAAAACCGGAATATCGCCTGTACGTTCCCGCAGGGGTGGGAGATGAATCTCCACAGTGTTTATTCGATACAGTAAATCCTGCCGGAATGTACTATTTTCGACCATATCGTACACATTGTTGTTGGTGGCGCATATCAAGCGCACATCAATGTTTGTCGGATGATTGTCGCCCACTCTTGTAACCTCTTTTCTTTCAATAACAGTTAGAAGTTTAGCCTGCAATGGCAGAGAGAGATTGCCAATTTCATCAAGAAAAAGTGTACCGCCGGAAGCTATTTCAAATCGTCCGGGTTTATCTTTTTTCGCATCTGTAAATGAACCTTTGACGTGACCAAATAACTCGCTTTCGAATAGAGTTTCTGTAATTGAACCCAGGTCTACATTCACAAACACATTGTTGCTTCGTTGACTGTTGCGATAGATAGCCCTGGCAACGAGCTCTTTTCCTGTTCCGTTTTCGCCCAAAATCAATACGTTTGCATCGGTTTTTGCAACTTTTTGTATGGTGTTGAATACATCTTCCATTTCTGGCGACTTAGCAATAAAATCCTGAAAAGGTTGATCTGTGATTGCGGTTATGGCTTCCTGCTTGTTGCGAAGAAGGGAAATTTCTTTTCTCGACCGGCGAATTTCAAGGGCAGCAGACAAGGTTGCAAGCAGCTTCTCGTTTTGCCAGGGTTTTAGCACAAAGTCTGTGGCTCCAGCCTTTATGGCCTGAACTGCCTTTTCCGAATCGCCATAGGCAGTAATAAATACAACTACTGCCTTCGGGTCGAATTCCAGAATTTTAGCTAACCAGTCAAAACCCTCCTTGCCGCTACTGGCATCACGTGTAAAATTCATATCAAGAAGAATTACATCGTATTCTTCCACTTTAAGCAAATCCAATACTCTTGCCGGTGATGATAATGTAGTAATTTTCTCTACCAGAGGCTTGAGCAATAGCTTTAATGCAAATAAAATATCTTCATTATCGTCTATGGCTAAGATTTTTCCTTTAAGTTGTTCCATATGGGGTACTTGTTTTAAAAGGAATTAAATGTACGAAATCGTACTTATTTTGTCGCAATTGCGAACAGAAAAAATATTTGGGACATGAAATCGATCGATCTAAATAAAAGATTTACAATACAATAACTGTATTGGCATAAAAGATGCTTTGAGCTGGCTTCAGATTTCACAGTATTTCAGAATGATACGAACGGAAAATTTATCTAAAACAATACTCAAACAAGGCATTGAGATACCTACTCTTAAAAACATCAACCTTGCTGTGGAACAATCTGAATTTGTGGCAATTTATGGTCCTTCTGGCAGTGGCAAGAGTAGCTTAGTGAATATTTTGGGAATGCTGGATTCACCTACGAGCGGCCTATACTGGATAAACGAAACAGAGGTGAGTCGATACAATGACCAACAACGCACCCGTTTCCGAAAATCTATTATTGGTTATGTATTTCAGAGTTTCAATCTTCTCGAGGAGCTTACTGTTTTTAAGAATGTTGAATTGCCTCTTTTGTACCTCGGTATATCTGATAAAGTAAGAAACCGTATGGTGAATGAAGCCCTGGAAAAGGTTAATTTCCCCCATCTGCATCAGAGTTGGCCCGCGCAATTGTCAAACAGCCAGCAGCAAAGAGTTGCCATTGCAAGGGCTATCGTGCACTCACCTACGCTCCTTATTGCTGATGAGCCGGTTGGAAACCTCGATTCAAAAGGGGGAAGTGAAATTATGGAAATATTAACGGAAGTAAACAACAAAGGGATTACTCTTATATTAGCAACCCATTCTATCGCTGAAGCCCAAAAAGCCAATCGTATCATTCAGTTGTTCGATGGGGAGATTCTATCGGAGAATTTTCGCAAAGCCATTTAAAAATCGTATAATCTACCAAGTATGAAGTATCAAATTTCAATTTTATTATCTGTTCTGTTTTTATCGGGCCAAACAGTGTTCTCTCAAAAACAATGGTCGTTAACAGAGTGCATCGATTATGCACATGCCAATAATTTAAGTGTGAAACAAGCCCAATATCAGGCAAGTATTGCCAGTAACGATTTGTTTCAGTCGAAGCTAAACCTTTTGCCCGATTTAAATGCCAATGCAGGGCGTACCTATAGTTATGGACATATACTCGATCGGAATACCAACGAATTTGGAAATAGCAGTAATTTCTCTGACAATTATTCCTTGAATACAAGCGTGCGCTTGTTTTCGGGTTTAACGAATTACAATAGCATTAAGTTGAATGAGTATAATACGCTTAGCAAAATGCAAGAAGTTGAAAAGGAAAAAATTGAATTAACCCTTGATATCGCATCGGCTTATTTGCAGATTCTCTTTAGCCGCGAATTGCTTGATGTGGCCATCAGCCAGCGCGATATCGCTCAATTGCAGGTTGAACGTACCAGCAAGCTGGTGGAGGCTGGAAGTGTAGCCAGGGGCGATTTGTTGGAAATAAAAGCCCAGCTGGCCGCAGAAGAATACAATGTAACCTCGAAGGAAAATGAAAAAGAGATTGCATACCTGAATCTCACTCAATTACTGGATCTTAAATCGATTGAAGGTTTTGATGTGGTGATTCCGGCATCCATCGACTCGAATCTTTCGAGCCCTGTAACCGATGTGTCTATTGTTTATTCCGAAGCTCTCTTGTTTTTACCCCACATTAAAAGTGCCGAATACCTGGTGGAGGCCAACGAAAAATATTATCTCGTTCAAAAAGGAAGATTAAGTCCATCGCTTCTGGCCTCCGGATCATGGTCAACAGGATATTCGACTTCGAATGTAGATCCTGGAGGTATCCGTTACCCCTACAACGAGCAATTGGATAATTTTTCAGGTAAGAGCTTAACTTTTGGTTTACAAGTTCCGATATTTAACAAATGGGAGGTTAAAAATGCTATCAGCAATGCGCGTATTGGAGTGATGTCCGCCGAAAACACACTCAATCTCACAAAGCAACAACTGTACAAAGAAATTCAACAATCTTATATCGATGCAGTTTCTTCGTCCGATAAGTATAAATCAGCTTATGAGGCTGTGGAATCTTACCGTGAGGCATTTGCCTATACCGAGCAAAAGTTCAATGTGGGCATTGTAAATTCTGTCGATTACAATATTGCCAAGAACAACTATATCAAAGCACAATCGGAACTGCTCAAAGCAAAATACGAGTATGTGTTTGCAGTGAAAATCCTCGATTTCTATAGAGGTATACCCATTACCCTGTAAAGGCAAGACTTATAGATTCAAAGAAGGTGGAACCGAATTCAGGTTAAAGGCTTTTCTCAAAAGCCAGATAGGGATTCTGTTGAAATTTTGAATGAAACTGGCCGGTTTGGTTAAACCCCATGGTGGAGCATAGATTAAAAGCTCCTTCTATGCCGCTGTATATGTCCATTCTCATGGAGCTGAATGCATTTTTCTTGGCATGTTCTTCTGCAAAGGCTACCAGTTTTTTGGCAATGCCTTTGCCTTGCCAAAGGGGATGTACGGCCAGAAATCGTATAAACAATACTTTATTGTTTTTGCCTTGCCAATCGATATGCTTGTATTCTTCGGGCTCATCCTGGCTGAGAATAATCATTCCCTTCGCCACTTCATTTTCCCGACATAAAAAGAGTGTGTTATTTTCGATGCAGCTCAGAAGGTAGTTGGATCCGGGGTAGGCATTGTTCCAATGCTTTTGTCCCTTTTCATTCATGTCGCTAACGCACACCTTTACCAGGTATAGTATTTCAACTAGATCCTGCAAAACTGCCTGTTGAATTTTCATCTAAAACGGGATTAGTATTGAATTACAAAACTATAAAATAAATATAGTAAAACTTTTTATTTTTTTTCTGCATTGTCAGGTCGGGTCGTAAACTTTTCAATTGCTTATTTTCACCTTCCTATTAAGTTTCATCAACAAGTTAGAAAAAATTTGGATGTAGATAGAATAAAAATAAAGATAATCTGTTAATAAAAATGAAATGAAGTTATTTGTATTCTTCTGCACAAGAAACGAATCGTTATTTTAGCGAAAAATTTAGTATGCATATTCGAATTATTCCTTTGGTATTGATATTTGTTTATCTGATCGTAGCAGCAGGTTGCGACAAGGAAGAATTTACCCAGGATCCGAATGATCGCATAAATATCTCGCTGGACACTTTGAGTTTTGATACAGTATTTACCGAACAGGCCACAGTTACCCGCTTGTTCAAAATTTACAACCCGCACGACCGTTCCATTCAGCTTTCGCGTGTGTACGTAAAGGGAGGTGCATCCTCGGGTTTTAGGCTTAATGTAGACGGGTTTCCAGGAACCGACCTGAAGAATATTCTTTTACCACCAAAGGACAGTATTTATGTATTTGTTGCCCTAACCCTCGATCCGGTTGGAGGCGATCTGCCTTTGGTAGTTTACGATGCCATTGTGTTTGAATACAATGGCACCGAGAGTCAAATTACCCTGGAAGCTTTTGGGCAGGATGTTTTTCTCATAAGAGGTATGCTGCCGGAATCGGCTACCTGGACTGCCGGAAAGCCCTATCTGATCTACCGGAACCTGGTAATCGATACAGATCAAACACTCACAATCGAAGCTGGGGCACGCATTTATCTTCATTACAATTCAAGCATAGTAGTGTATGGTAAGCTAATTGTAGATGGCACTCACGTGGCTCCGGTTACTTTTGAGGGCGACCGCTTTGACCGCGGTTACGCTGAGTCGGCCGGGCGATGGGGCACCATTATTTTTCAACCAGGAAGTACCGGCAATCTTATCCGCTATGCAATTATCAAAAATGCTCAGGCAGGTCTGCAGGTGGGCATTCCCGGCGAATTTGAGGTGCAACCTTCTGTGGTGTTGCACAATACTTTAATACAAAACTCATCCTTTTCGAGCATTCTGGCATTTGGTGCGCAAATCGAAGCTTATAATTGCATCTTTGCCGATGCCCAGTATTATGGCCTTATTTTGTTGATGGGTGGGGAGTATAATTTTTTTCACAGTTCAATTTCAATTTATGGCGCCCTCGAAAAGAATGTATATGAAACTAAATACAAGCGTGGAAATCCATCCAATGCTTTGTTTTTGTCCAATTGGTACCCCTATTATGTTTTAAATGAATATTACCTGGTAGAAGAAAAAACTGCCAACATTGAACTGGTATCAGCCAATTTCATTAATTCAATTGTATATGGCAACAACAAACTTGAGTTGAACAAAGACGACAACGAACAGACTGCCTTTAATTTTCAGTTCGAAAACTGTATACTCAAACTGGTAGAAGATTCGGTGGAAGCCTATGGCAGCGAGTTTTTTAAGGAGGTAATACTAAATAAGGATCCAAGGTTTGTAAACGATAGCATCCTGTTAGGCCCAATGGATTTCAGGCTCGATACCCTTTCGCCTGCCATTGATGCAGGGTCGTTGGTTCGGGTCAATGAGCATTTACCTTATTTGCAATTCGATTACAACGGAAACGACCGAACCCTTGATGGAAAACCAGACCTTGGTGCATTTGAACGACAAGAATGATTTTTCTTTTTATTGATTATTTTTTATATTGCTGAAATAAACTAATAACCTTATCAAAAATCTAATTATTTCTACTTTAACAGATTAAACAAAACCCTTGTAAACATTGATATTTCAAGGAAATTCAGTATCTTCAATGCACAGAAAAACAGGCTTATCGTTCCGAAAAATGTTTAATACAACGTAAAAATAATAATCGATATGGAAAAACACTGACCTCTGTAATAGAGCGAGTTAGTGTTCACCTTAATGATTATCAGCATGTATTTTGTAATTCAACAAAGAAGTTCTTTGACAAAGCACAGCAATATTCATTAGGAATAATACAAAGTCAGATGCGCAATATTGAAAGAATAAGCGAAGATTTGGGAGCTAACTACCATCAAATGCAGCACTTTATAACTGAGTCTAACTGGGATCATCGAGTTTTGATAAATCAAGTAGCCCAGGAAGTAAGCCAGGTTTTACCCAAAAGAAAACTTACAGGATTGATTATTGATGAAAGTGGTTGGGTAAAAAAAGGCGACCATAGCGTAGGCGTTGGACATCAATATTGTGGGAATGTAGGGAAACTATCAAATAGTCAGGTTGCGGTATTTGCTTGTTTAAGTAATGGGGATTTTGCATCAATGGTTGATGCCCGACTATACCTTCCCAAGGCTTGGTGTGACGACAAGACAAGATGCGAAAAAGCAGGCGTTCCTGTAAAGCACCGAACATTTAAAACTAAGCTCGAACTGGCATTAGAAATTATTCGCCAGCAAGTAACCAATGGCATCATCTTCGATTTTATTGGAGGCGATGGTTATTATGGTAACGATGTGGATTTTGCCAGCAGCATAGATTTGCTTGGTTATCTGTACATGCTGGATATCCATAAAGACCAAAAAATATATTTGGAACGTCCTGACTTGGCTATTCCCGAGCGAAAAAGCAATAAGGGTCGTGAACCCAAGAAATTAAAAGCAACTACAGACGAATTAAGTGTATCAAAATATTTACAGACTTTAAATGACGAAAATTGGCAGCGTATTAGTGTTCGTAATACAGCCAAAGGAGTTCTTGTAGCTGACTATCATTTTATAAAGCTTTGGATAATCAATAACAGTAAAATGCAAGTAGAGCAAAGGTTACTGGTTATCCGTAAAACGAAAACCAAAGAAGGCAAGGACGAAATAAAATATTCTTTTACCAATGCTAATCTTGAACAATACACTAAGAAAGCTATAGCCTATATGCAAGCACAACGGTACTTTGTAGAACATTGCATAAAAGAATCAAAACAGATACTCGGGCTAGACCAGTTTCAGACACGAAAATGGCTTGCATGGCAACACCAGGTTGCATTAAACTTTTTGGTCTCGTCATTTATTTTAAAAGAAAAATTGCATTGCTTTGATGATTTACCTTTACTATCGGCTCGTGATATTAAAGAATTTATCACTTTTAAACTTTATAAACAGATGACCGAAGAACAAATGATTGATAGAATTTATGACCGGCATTTAAAACGACAGCGTGATATAAATTACTCATATTCAAAATTGTAAATCTGTTAAAGTAGAATTATGAAAAAAATTAATCGCATTTTTATTACACCCTTATTAATCTCAATGACTTTATTAAGTTGTGAGAAAAATTCTGAAAAAATAGAAGAATTATGGTTAAAAGAAACATATGTATACAATAATGAAATAATAAATTTAGAATATCAAGAAATTGGCGATTCAATAATTTATAAAGATAATTCAGTTAATAAATTAATTGAATCTATATTAGACACCCCTGCTTCAGCAATCTTAATGGTTGAAGGAGACAATAAAATATATGTTTTTGACAATTCAGATAAAATGATGGCTTATAGTCTAGCTAACTATTCAAACGAGCAGTTTAAGGATTTTAAATCAACACAAACAGGCGGTGCAGTTTTTAAAGTTTATGAACATTCCAATTATACGGGCGCATATTTAAATTATAGTGCTTCCATTGTCCTTGTTCCCAGTCTAGGTAGTTGGAACGATAAAATCAGTTCCCTTAAAGGTTATGTGGCAGGTGGCCAAATAGCTTTTTATGAGGACAGTAATTATGGAGGAAAATCTTTTTCCTATATGTCCGCTACAATAAGTAGTGTAGCAAATTTTGCAGAATCAAATTTAAGCAGCAAGGAAATGTCAGGTTCATTATGGTGGAAGAAATACTGGAATGATAAAATTAGTTCATTTCGCACATTTTAATACAATCTAAAAAACTTAATAACCCCGAGGCAGAGCCTCAAGGAATACTCTTCATTAAAAATATAAACTTATTGTTTTCACTTCTCCTAATTATTCTGTCATTAAGGCAGATAATATTAAAATTCCCCGTTTTGCTTCGTCCTCATAAATAGGGTTAAGAAGCAGAACAGGAAATAACTCAGTAAACGAAGAGATAAGGTGTGCTTCGCACATATTATCCCAACCTTTTCAGGACATTGGTTAATAACCATAAGGGCTCGCAAACATAGCATTCAAAAAAACAATTGCTTAGGTAGTGAGGATATTGGATCTATTTATGGTAGTCTTCAATACTGGCCAAATTTGGCCATTCATTGAAATAAGAGTATTACCATTTACTGTACAAATTTATCTAGTTATGAAGTTTCAGTATCGTCATTAAAATGTTTTTCAATTTTTTCATTTGTTTATGAGCCGAAGAAAGAAAGCTTCATTTGGACATAAAAATGACATCTTTTCTGGGACGATTTGAATATTTGGTAATTATAAATTATCAAAATGTTAAACTATTCGACAATAATATCTATGAATCAGTTTCGGAATTCGGAAAAACTAAGTCAAAATTGGACTTTAGATTATGAAGAAATTGAATTGCTGAAAAATAAGCCTACAAAGTCGCATTTACCATTTTATTTGCTCTTAATGCTAGTAATTCCCATACTGCCTTCATATAATCAGGATGAGGAAACTAAAAGCTTCCGGATGATGTTTTACAATGTCGAAAATTTGTTCGACACCATCGATAATCCTGCCACACGCGACGAAGAGTTTCTTCCTGAGGGCGCCAATCAATGGAGCTCAAGCCGCTATTGGCGAAAAGTAAAAAGTCTCTATCAGGTAATTACTGCTGCCGGCGACAGCCAGCCCCCTGAAATAATTGCCTTGTGTGAAGTAGAAGAAATTATACCCTTGTATCACCTGACCCGCAGCACTCCGCTTTCGAAATTCCAATATAATATTGTGCACCACGATTCGCCCGATGAAAGAGGCATTGAGGTAGCTCTTCTGGTGCGAAAGGATAAATTTAAGATAATCTACCATAAAGCAATCCGCATCCGTTTCCCATCAGATTCATCCAATCATACACGCGATATACTACAGGTTGGAATGTTAATTGGCGCCGATACTTTGCATGTATTTGTCAATCACTGGCCTTCACGCCGGGGAGGGCAGGCACAAAGTGAGCCTCTGCGGTTGTATACAGCACAAGTACTACTTGAGGCAATAGACAGCCTGAAAAAGAAAAATTCCCAAAGCAAGTGCGTAATTACGGGCGACTTTAACGACGAACCAGACAATGCAAGCCTGCAAATGATTACCGAAGGTGCGAATCTTGTAAACCTCTCGCAGGATTTAAAGAAATCATGCAAGTGTGGCACTATCAAGTATCAATCGCACTGGAGCATGTTTGACCAATTTCTGGTCTCCGGATCTTTGCTTGGTAATGAGGGGGTACATACACACAATTATGCTATCCGAATTCTGGACAATCCATTTTTGTTGACCACAGATTCTGTTTATGGGGGCCTGAAACTCTTTCGTACTTATCAGGGACCAAGGTATCTGGGAGGCTATAGCGACCACCTCCCAGTGGTATTAGAGTTTTACTACGATGCCTATCCTTAAAAATTCGCTTCTGTTTCCTATCACCCATTCCATTAAAAATAAATCGAAGAAATACTGCCAGTTTCATCCGAATAGGTTCTATCTTTAAAGCTTTTGACACCTTATAGAAATGCAGTTTGTAATCGCTATAACCGAGCATCGTCTGCTTGGATTTGTTTTAGCTCCCTACATTGTTAAACGCGAAAGGGCAAAGGAGTATCTTGAAATTCATGACAGGCTTACCCTTCAGAGCCTGAAAACATATGAGCACATGCTAAGTCCTGAGCAAGTGCAAATTGTACGATACATCGAGAATTACAACAATCAGAATTTATTCAAACTTTTCTCGAAGAAGAAGAAACATACACCACGCGATTTTGTAGAAAATATACCTTCAGACTTGTTGGCTCAGCATGTAAAACCATACATCGAAAGGCAGATCACAAAATGCCTTGATTTAATGGAATTTAACCCTATGGATGTCTACCATAAGGTATTGCAGAATAAAATCTACGAAAAAGACAAAGTGGACCTGGTGTTGAACAAATGTGAAACTGTGTTCCATTTCGACCGAAATGTGGAAGGAATACGGTATAATCTAACCATCTTCTTTAACGAACAGGAAATTACCCTAACCGGTAAGCCGGTGATAGTGCTTACCAACGATCCATGTTGTTTAATTATCGAGAATCAGTTATTCCTTATCCGCGAAATTGATGCAAAAAAGCTGTCGCCATTTTTTGATAAACCTTTTGTGAGCATTGCAAAAGTTTCGGAAAAAAAATACCTCGAAAGCTTTGTAAAAAATATTATTTCCAAGCATAAGGTAGTTGTGAGTGGAATTCAGATTGAGTATAAGTCTGCCAAACCAAGGGTAGTTTTGTCGCTTGAACTGAATTTGCAAGGAAAGCTTGTACTTGTATTGAAATTTATTTATATAGACAACACCATTTTTCAGGCAAACCGCCTGTCGGAAACCAAGGTGACTTTCCGCATGCAAGACGATGAGGCATCATTTGTTTGCATTCTGCGGGATTACGATTTCGAAAACGAGCATATCGGAAAATTACTCACGTTTGGACTTGTGAATCGCGAGGGTCCATTTTTTGAGCCGATCGAAAAAAGACTAAATAGCCAGGGCGATTTTGGTGCAGTGACCTGGTTAAATTACAACCGGGAGATTCTCTCTAATAGTGGTTTTGATGTTGCACAAAGCAAGTTCGAAAAAGACTATTACCTCGATCAATTTCAGCTGAAAATAGAAGTATCAGAGCAAGTTAACGATTGGTTTGATATTAATGCTGTGGTGCAGTTCGATAGTTTTGCAATACCCTTTGTGGATTTTAAGGAACATATTGT
Organism: Bacteroidota bacterium; assembly: GCA_016699695.1. Lineage (NCBI taxonomy): Bacteria > Pseudomonadati > Bacteroidota > Bacteroidota bacterium. Next base: position 876,136 of record CP065006.1, on the reverse strand, counting down.
CAGAGGTATTCGTGAGTTTACATTGCCCAATGGGAAGATAATGATTTTACCGGAAGAATGGTTTGAGTCTTACAGCGATTTATTAAAGTTCTCGAATGTTGAAGGTTCGCGTTTAAAACTAAAAAAGCAATATTTTTCCATTTTAAATAGCAGGGTCAGTCAGTTAAATACCAATTTCCGCGAGAACCTTAAAAAGCTTTTAGACTCTTCGGGTCGTGAGTCAGAACAAATACCCGATGGTGTGCTGGCTTCGCTGCGGCAATACCAGGTAGAAGGTTATTCGTGGATGTATCAGCTATACCTGAATGGTTTTGGTGGATGTCTCGCCGACGATATGGGACTTGGAAAAACCTTACAAACCCTTACACTTTTGCAGCGTATTGCCTCTGAGAACTTATTGCATAAAGCGAGTCCGGTTTCGAAAAAGACAGTTCAGCTTGACCTTTTCGCTGCACCACCAGATTCTACCCAGAAAAGAACAACCAAAACATCCCTCATCGTAGTACCTACTTCCTTAATCCATAATTGGGTGAACGAGAAGAACAAATTTTCACCTTCGCTTCGCATGCAGGTTTATGCCGGTCAGAACCGAGGTTTGCTGGAGGAGTATATTGAGCAATCGGACTTAATTATCACTTCCTATGGAATTTTGCGTAACGATGCAGAGCAATTCACGAAGGTTGATTTTCATACTGTAATTCTTGACGAAAGCCAGGTTATTAAAAATCCGGGGTCGAAAACATACCAGGCGGTAATGCTTTTAAAATCAACCCATCGACTAACACTAACAGGTACTCCGGTAGAAAATTCCCTCAGCGATTTATGGGCACAGTTTAATTTTCTAAATCCGGGCTTGCTGGGCAATTTGAATTTCTTCCAAAGCGAATTTCAGGTTCCTATCGAAAAAAAGTCGGACCAGAGTAAACGTGAACGTTTGCAGCAACTAATTGCACCTTTTATGCTGCGCCGCACAAAAGGTCAGGTGGCTTCTGAATTACCCCCGCTTTCCGAACAGATCGTTTATTGCGAGTTAAACGAAATTCAGGAAAGTATTTACGAGCGCGAAAAATCAAAGGCCCGCAAACTTGTGCTGGAGAATATAGGTAGCATGGGCATGGGAAAGGCGAGCCTGCAAATATTGCAGTCGCTGATGCGCTTGCGCCAGATTTCGAATCATCCGGCCCTGGTCGATGAGAATTACCTGGCTGGGTCCGGAAAATTCGATGAGATTACCCGAAACCTCGAGATTCTGCACAGCGAAGGGCATAAAGCCTTGGTGTTTAGTTCCTTTGTAAAACATCTCGACCTGGTAGCTCAATGGTTAGACGAGCGCAATATACCCTACCAGACACTCACAGGCGAAACACTTCATCGAGAAGAGGTGGTCAGCGAATTTCAAAACAATGATACCTGCCGCTTCTTTTTGGTTTCTCTTAAGGCTGGAGGTGTTGGACTAAATCTTACCGCTGCTGGTTACGTGCTTATGCTCGATCCCTGGTGGAACCCGGCGGCCGAAAAACAAGCCATCAACCGGGCGCATCGCATCGGGCAGGACAAACATGTGATGGTTTACCGGTTTATTAGCCGCGATACCCTCGAAGAAAAAATACTTCGTTTACAGGAGCGAAAATCGCAATTGGCAGATATTTTTGTGAATGAGAATGCCTTTCACAAGATTACTAAAGAAGAAATTCTCGAACTTTTTGAATAGCTATGCTTTTTTCATGCTTTACCTATTCCTTGAGATAAATTGTTTAAGGAGTAATCTGCTTCATTCCAACTTCCCTTTGCATTGTGTTAGCTCTTTATATTTCTGATTATCAGAAGGATTGATTCTTGTTTATCAAATTAATTCTAAATAGCATTCGATTCTTTCAGTAGTTTGGTGGGTGTGTAACTTTGCAAGCTGATTGAAAATGAACACAATATGCTGTTGCACAACCGGGTAAACCGACAAGAACTGATTGAAAGGCTGGCCAAAGAGCCTTTTCGCAGAGTGACACTCTCGTTTTACCGATATGTATACTTCGAAAATCCACAGGAAATACGCGATAAGCTTTACCAGCGTTGGGTTAAACTTAACTGCTTTGGGCGGATCTACCTGGCTCACGAAGGCATTAATGCCCAAATGAGTTTGCCGGAGCATCATTTGCAGGAATTTCTGAAGGATCTTGATACCCAAACCGGATTAGCGGAGATGCCCATCAAGTATGCGGTCGAAGACGATGGAAAATCTTTCTTTAAACTCACCATCAAAATAAGGCCTAAAATTGTGGCTGATGGATTGCCCGATTATACTTACGATGTAACCAATGTTGGAAAGCATTTGAGTCCGATGGAGTTTCATGACTTTGCCGGGCAGGAAGGTGTGTTGATCGTAGACATGCGAAACCATTACGAGAGCGAGGTGGGGCGATTCGAAGGGGCCTTCTGTCCCGATGCCGATACTTTTCGCGAAGCTATTCTGAAGGTGGAGGAGGAATTGATAGACAAAAAAGACCAGAAGCTTCTTCTTTATTGCACAGGCGGAATCCGTTGCGAAAAGGCAAGCGCCTACCTCAGGCATCAAGGATTTTCCGATGTGAACCAATTGCATGGAGGTATTATTGCCTATGCCCATGCTATCAAACAGGAGGATAAACCTTCGAAGTTTGTCGGAAAAAATTTCGTGTTCGATCAGCGCCTGGGTGAAAAAATCGATGAAAATGTAATTGCCCACTGCCATCAGTGCGGCGATTTGTGCGATAGCCATACCAACTGTGCACATAACGATTGCCATTTGCTTTTTATTCAATGTCCTTCCTGTGCTACCCGCTACAATGGCTGTTGCAGCAAAGAGTGCATGCAGGCTTTGACACTTACGCCCGAAGAAAAGGCTTCTCACCGAAAGACCAATACAGAAAAGTATGCGGCAAACAAAATTTTTCATTCCCGCTTGCGACCCCGGTTATCGATAGAGGTTCAAGCATGCGAATATCAACCAGAACAATGAGTAACTTCTGGAACGAGAGCAAAGAGCCTTTTTTTATTCTGGCTCCCATGGAAGATGTTACCGATACGGTGTTTCGGCAGATAATTCTTTCCGTTTCCGACCCTAAAATACTTCGGGTGGTTTTTACTGAGTTTACTTCCACCGATGGCCTTAGCGACCTGCGGGGATTTGAAAAAACTTCTGAGCGTTTGCGCGTAAATTCATCGGAAATTGACATGCTGAATCGACGAGGCAGCAAACTGGTGGCACAAATCTGGGGAAACGATCCCGAGAAATTTTACCGGTCGGCAGCGCTCATAAGTCAGCAAGGCCAATTCGATGGTATTGACATTAATATGGGGTGCCCGGTAAAAAAAGTTGTTGTAAAAGGCACTTGTTCGGCTCTTATTAAAAACCCGGCATTGGCAGCAGAAATAATCGCTGCTACCAAAGAAGGAACAAATCTTCCCGTTTCGGTAAAGACGCGCATTGGTTTTAATAGTGTTGTAACAGAAGAATGGATTGGGCACTTGCTTGAACAGGAATTGGCAGCCATAGCAGTGCATGGCCGCACACAAAAAATGCAGTCGGAGGGTTTTGCCGACTGGAATGAAATAGGAAAAGCAGTATCGCTTCGCGATTCAATGCATAAGACCACAGCCATTATTGGCAATGGCGATGTGGAAAGCTATCAGCAAGGAATTAATCTGGCAAATGCTCACAAACTGGATGGCGTAATGGTCGGAAGAGGGGTATTTAAAAATCCCTGGATGTTTAATAAAAATCTGGCAGTTCCTGAACCATCTGAGCGAATTGAACTACTGAGGGAACACTTGCAACTTTACGCAGCCACCTGGGGAAATGTCAAGAATTTTAATATTCTGAAGCGGTTTTTTAAAATATACCTGAGTAATTTCAGAGGAGCTGCTGAACTACGCGATAAATTGATGCACACCAACAATGCTGGTGAGGTGGAACAGGCATTGCTTCAGACCGAAGTGTTAGCCTGAGAGAGAATGAGATTAAGATTCGAGAGGTTTTAATCCAAGTTCTTTCCCTTTATCGAGCATAAGCTGAAAGGCTTCCTGGTAATTATTCCGAATTAATCCATCGAGTATGGCATCTTTAATAGTGGTCTTAATAATTCCCACCTCTCTGCCAGGTTTAATGCCAAAGGTTTGCATAATTAATTCGCCCGAAACAGGTGGCTGAAAGTTGCGAATGGCGTCTTTTTCTTCCAGCTCCTTAAGTTTTTGTCGTACAAGCTGAAAATTTTTAAGGTAACGTTTTACCTTTTCATCGTTTTTCGAAGTGATATCGGCTTCGCAAAGTTGCATCAGGTCATCAATGTCATCACCGGCATCGAAAAGGAGACGCCGCACTGCACTGTCGGTAACAAGGTCCTGCGAAAGTACTATGGGCCTAAGGTGCAGTAGCACCATTTTTTGTACGTATTTCATGGGTGCACCCATGGGTAATTTCAGTTGCCGGAAAATGTCGGGTACCATTTTAGCTCCCAAATGTTCGTGGCCATGAAAAGTCCATCCTGATTTGTCTTCCCATTTTTTAGTGGGTGGTTTTGCTATATCGTGCAACAATGCGGCCCATCTGAGCCAAAGATTATTCGAATTGGCCGCCAGGTTGTCGAGTACTTTTAAGGTATGAAAGAAATTGTCTTTATGTGCTCTGTTATTTCTTTTTTCTACACCCTTTAGAGCTTGAAGTTCGGGTAGAAAAAAAGGCAAAAGGCCACATTGTTCAGCCAACAGAAAGCCCATAGAAGGTTTTTCGCTGGCCATTATTTTGTTTAGTTCTTCTACAATACGTTCTTTCGAAACAATCTCAATACGCGAAGCATTTCTGCCAATCGCTTCGAGGGTTTCTTTTTCTATGGTAAAGTTCAACTGACATGCAAAACGAATGGCACGCATCATGCGCAAGGGGTCATCGCTAAAGGTAATATCAGGGTCGAGTGGAGTTCGGAGTATTTTGTTTCGAAGGTCATCCAATCCTCTGAAAGGGTCAACCAATTGGCCCCAGCTGGAACGATTAAGTGAAATGGCGAGGGCGTTGATGGTAAAATCGCGGCGTAGCTGGTCGTCCTCCAATGTGCCGTTTTCCACCAAAGGCTTACGACTGTTGGTTCTGTACGACTCCTTGCGTGCACCTACAAACTCCACATCGTATTCGGGTAGATGCACCATGGCGGTACCAAAATTCTTAAATACATTAACAGGCCTGTTACCCATATTCTTTGCTACCCTGGTGGCAAGTTCAATGCCACTTCCAAGCACAACCACATCGATATCCTTTGTATTACGGTTCAGAAAGATATCGCGAACAAAGCCTCCAATGACATAGCATGGCTGCCCTGTTTCGCTGGTTATGTCACCAATTAGTTTCAGAACAGGTATGTCGATGTGTTTATCCATTCAGACTTTTGTGTGGCAAAAATAATATAATTTAACTTGTGCTAGTTTTTATTTGAGGCGAACAATCCTCGCACAATAATGTTAAACAAATAAATTACACACATCATGATAGAGCATCTTACCAAGGAGAGTTTCAAAGAAAAGGTATTTAATTTCGAGGCTAACAAAGACTGGAAGTTTGAGGGCAGCAAACCCTGTCTGATTGATTTTTATGCCGACTGGTGTGGTCCTTGCCGTTCATTAGCTCCTGTGTTGGAAGAACTATCCATTGAATACGATGGTAAGCTGAATATTTACAAAGTGAATACGGAGAGTGAGCAGGAGATGGCGGCTATGTTTGGTATTCGTAGCATACCAAGTTTGCTTTTTGTGCCACTCGATGGCCAACCCCAAATGGCCATGGGAGCCTTGCCTAAAGAGAGCTTAAAAAAAGCATTTAAAGAAGTGATGGGGGTTGAATAGCACTTTTCGGTGCTTCTTTCCATAAGGGAGATGTTCTTACCTAAGTCTTCAGGAGGCTTGAATGAAAAGAAATCATTCAATGAATATTTGATTGGGCATAAGTATGTCCACATGCTGGATTGAATTGAGTTTTAAGTCTTGAATATTCCACTATTTTTTTTATAGATTGGTCAAATATCAGTGACAAGTATGCAATTAATCCCTTAAATTATCGCATCAAAATCTGATGTTATGATAATCATTGGTCAAATAGGAAAAGCAGTTGGCTTTGAGCAATATTTCGAAGCCACACTTCAGGATACCTTTAACCCACATTATAATATTCAACCAGGGCAAAACTGTCAGATTCTCACTTGCGAGTTGCCTCATACATTTACCGAAGCCAGTTATGGTATGGTGCCTTTCTGGTTGGCTCAGCGTAAAGAGTATTCCGAAGCACCTGTCGACGGAGGCCTGAGCTCTGATTCCGAAGCTCCACTTAAAATACGTATTATACAGGATCCGGCTTTTCGCAGGCCTATTCGCGAAACCCGATGCGTTATTCCTGCCGATTATATCATTTGCCAGCACAATGGCATGAACTTTCTCTTTTTTCATCAGGATCGCTCGCCGCTAGCTCTGGCAGGAGTTTACGACCGTTGGAAACCCACCATTATGGATAGGGATGTATACACAGGATTTTCGCTTCTTACACTTCCATCTCATGGTATCTTTGCGCAACTTGGCATGGATCGGGCTCCTTTTATACTTGATTCGGGCAAACACTCGAAATGGATACGGAGTAATGCTCATTTGATAGAAGTAACCCGCCTGATTGAGCCTTGTAAGGATTCATTGTTAAATGCTTACGAGGTTGCGTCTGATAAGATATCGCCTCTATTGAATGACAGAACGGTAGTAATGCCAATAGCTGATTTTATAAGGCCCTACAAAGAACATAACGGATTGATTGGTTCTTTCTTGCGGTCGCAGAAATACCGTTTTGGACAAAAGACAGAAACCGAAAAACCAGAAACTAAAATCTGGCGATAACTGAGGATTTTTAGAGGGCCACCACCAATATTATTGATGGATTAAAACTTATTACTCAAGAATCTTGCGGAGGATATTTCCTGATTCATTTTCGGGTTTGGAGTTTACCACCCCCAAAAGCATGCTGTTGCTAACAATAACAGATACCATTCCATTGAAAACATCGTCAAAAGTATAAATTGTATCGGGTTTAAAATCAGATTCCAAATTCATTTGGGTAGCATACCTTTTTAGAGGCTCAAGGGCAGAGTCGTTATTTTCTAATGCAATGCAAAACATTTCATAACTGTTTTTGTCATCCTGAAACGAGGCGGTAATTACATTTTTAAAAAAACTATAGCCAAGGTAATTCTCTGGTATGTATTTTTCGCTATGAGCTATTCGCTGCTCTTTAGGCAAGAGTCTTAATTCTGCTACTTCATTGCTCTGGTTTTCCAGTTTTTCTGAAATTGATGTCGCAATGTCTTCAATGGTTTTAAGGGTGAAGCTATCGGCCTGGTTGGAGTGAATTTTTACATAACAATTGCCCGAATAAAAGTTCAAGGCCGATGCAGCCTTGTATCCTTCATTTCCAATATTCAGAAAATCACCATCGTTGGGCCGCTCGAAGGCATAAATTCCAAAGGTATTAAGGGGCGAAGAATGCCAGTACAATTCAGCTTTTAAATAATTATTCTCATCGAGGGCATATTCCACAGTTTCCAGTTTTTGAAAGCCAAACCGAAGGTAGTACTCGGCAGCACCATTGATGTATTCCCACAAAATCTCGCTATCGTACGTTTTTATTTCGCTTTCTCTTGTCCATGGCTTCATTTCAGGGAATAAATCGGTTTGAGCCATGATGACTGGCACACCGAATGACAATACTAAAAGAAACAATACGGTTCTTTTCATCATAACAAATACTTAGGTAAGAAATTCATCTGGAATTGACAACAGTTGTGAAACCTCGCTGATTTTCGCCGGCACATCGAAACCTTTTACACATTTGGCGGTACAGGCTGAACACTCATGGCATGAAGAAAGTGTGGAATTGACCGAAACTAGCAGATCTTTCGCTTTTTTGGTCTCTTTGTAGCCAAAGGCATACATGTAAGCACGCATAAGCTCAGGAACCGGAAGAGAATGTTTACACCCAGGGATACATTTTCCGCAGGCATTGCAATACAGTCCGGATTGATTGGAAGCCAGCTGAAGTTGCTCTTTCTCCAGTTCATTTAGCTCAATATTTTCTAGTACGACAGCATTTTGTAAAAGCTGTTCGAGGTTCACCATGCTGGGTATGGTGGTATGAATATTTTCGTTTTGCAACACCCATTTAAGGGCTGCCAGACAATTAACAGGCTGTGTTTTTTCTTTGTCCAGATAGCCTCCTGCCATTACTTTCATGCCCACAATTCCTAATCCAGCGTTTGCAGCCTGATTTATTGCCTCCATCAGTTCAAAACGATGTTGTTGTTGAAAATTGATGGCCGTAAGCACTACCTCATAAAAGTTGCTTTCTACAGCAGCCTGTAATACTTCTATCTCGTTTTTGTGTGTTGAAATGCCTGTGTGTTTTGCCTTTCCGGAGGATTTTGCCTCGGCCATGGCTTCCAGCATCAAGGGGTTGAGTATATCCTCGCGGCTGGATGCAGCATGCAGGTAAAGAATATCGACAAAGGGTATTTGCAGGCGCTCCAGGCTTTCGTTGAGGGTTTTCAGAAAAGTTTCTTTCGAATCGGTGATTTTTACTTTTGTAGCGATCACAAAACTATCGCGAGGGTACTCTTTCAGCACCTCGCCCAACATTTTTTCACTGTTGCCTTGCTGGTAAACATGGGCTGTATCGAAATGAACGATGCCCAGCTTCATGGCACCTTTCACAACAGAGGGGCTGTTGCAGGCACCTACACCCATGCTCAATACCGGCAATTCAATTCCGGTTTTGCCAAGTTTGCGTTTTACAATTTTGGTTTGGTTTTTACCTTCTAAGGGTTGGGCTTTCAGGGTGGTGGCTATTCCTAAACCAGCCACCCCAGCTATGCCTGTTTGAAGAAAACGGCGACGGTTTAAGGTGTTCATCTTAGAAATATTTTGGTCAAGGTATAGAAAAGCCTGGAATGAAAAAACAAAACCACTACTAATTATTGCCAAAGATATTGGTTTATTAATCCAACGAACCTACAGGTTTTTAGCGAACAAGAGTGATGGTGCCTTGCAAAGGCTCGCCAGATGGGCATTCGATTACAAAAATGTAAACACCCATTGCAAGACCATAACCCGAGGAATTGGTTCCCTGCCAGGTATGTCTGGTGCCAGCAAATAGCATCTGCTCATACACCAAAATACCAGCCTTGGAATAGATTTTTATTTTTCCGTCAGTTTCAATCAGGGGTATTTCCCATTCTTCGCCTTTGTCGGGTGCAAAAACATAATCATAACTGCAATCGATGCTATTGATAGTAAAATTTCCCAACAGACTTGTGCAGCCTGTTGCATCCGAAATATGGAGTTGGTAAATTCCGGGAAATAAATCCTTAAAATGAAGTCCTTTAGGATTAGTTTTGCCAGCCAGAAATGCCTCAAAAGGCGCTGTGCCGCCAGTAATTTCTTCGGGGTTAATTATTATTTGCCCTGTAGCTTTATTACTGCAACTCTCTTTTACCAACACTTCTGCCCTGATTTCTATATCCTGACATGGATATTTCAATTCATCACCTGCCTTATCACTTTTAAAAGGAGACACAACATTAACAGCAGGCTCCTCTTTTAATGGAGCTTGAGTGGATTCAGGCAATGCATCGGTTATTGGTATAGATACGAAATTGGTTTTTGAAGTAAGTTGAACAGACATAGCTTTCTCCGGAAGGTCTGCATTTTCCTTTTTCCCTTTAACCTCAGGTTCCGGATCAGCGTTAATCTCTTTCGAAAATCCGACTGATTTTTCTCTTTCTTCCGAAGCCTTGATTTGTGTTTCATTCAATTCGGATTGTTGAATTGTCGAATCTTTTTGTGGTTTGTTAGTGACTTTGTGGCTCAACCGGAGAAAGAATGATACCGCAAGAATGAATGCAATAATTCCGGCAATAAAAATGAAATTACGACTATTTCCGAATTGCTTAGGTGTATGTTGGTTGTGTATGTGTTTGAGTTTGTTTTTTATTTCCACTAAGGTGGCATCTTCCACAAAGCGAAGTAGTTGCCGGTGCTTATTAAGTTGTTTACGAAGGCTTGGGTCGGTTGCCAATTGTTTTTCAAAGGCTTCGCGCTCACTTTCCGAAAGCTTGTTCAGAAGGAAAGATTCAATAAGTTCGAAATTTGTGTGCGCCTGGTTCATTGTATCAATTCATTCAGTTTCGGATTCTCTTCAAGTATCTGAAGGAGTTTCTGCTTGCATTTGTATTTCTGGGTCTTTACCGCATTGGCTGTGGCAAAGCCCATTTCGGTTGCTATTTCTTCGCTCGATGCCTTAAAAACAATCGATTGTTTAAGTAATTCAAGGCATTTTTCTCCCAGCAATTTTGTAATAACCCCCAGTCCACGGACCTTTTCATCAGTTACTATGTCGTCAGAGTAGTCATAATTATCGCTATGATCAAAATTTTCGGACATTCTTACCTTTCTTTTATCCCTTTTAGCCTTGTTAATCCACAAGTTACGGCTCACAAAAAATAAAAATCCGTCTATCTCGAACGCAGCATTGTATTTTCCGGCATGAACCTGTCTGCAAAGAACTACTACTGCATCCTGGAAAATATCGAATGCATCGTCGTAACTGCCTGCATTGGAAAGAATGTATTTTTTAATCTTCGGAAAAACTTCAACATAAAGGTGCTCCAACGCGAGGCTGTCATCTCCGGTTTGCAGACAATCGATTACTTCTGAATCGCTGTATTTTCTATTTTTTGTTTTCAAGTTATTTGTATTCTCTACACACAAAGGCTTAAAAAGTAACCACATCTGGTATCAGGTACCATACTATTTTATAGTTTTAGCCACTCATAGCAGGGCTGTCAATTGTTACTATGCGTTTTAGGCACTTAAAATACTCTTTTTTTGCTGTTTTTCAATTGACGGCGAACTTGAATGCGCAGCAAGAGGTTGCGCTTTACCCGGTTCAGTTTGGTCAATTTTACAACAATCTTACGTTGTACAATCCAGCCATGAATTGTACCGAATCAGATTATCAGGCTGGTATGGGCAATCAGCGATTATTGGGAAATTTTAACAAGATATCGACCTATTTTTTGCAGGCCGGCATGCGTATTGGCAGCCAAAAAGCCTTGAACAATGCACCCTTTAGTGCATTGGGTGCTATGTTGTATAACGATAGGGAAGGGAAATACCTGAACCGCACCCGCGCTTACCTCAATTATGTCTGGCATGGGCATGTATCGAAAAATCTAAGTATGGCAGGTGGTTTTTATGCCGGAGGGGTTAACTATTCAGTGCAGGGAACCGAGCTTTCTGGCAATGGATCGGACATTGCACCTGACGGCATGATCGGTATTCAATTCTATAACCGGCATTTTTATTCAGGCATTTCCTATAACCAGATCTTCTCGGGTCAGTTGCAACCCTTGGCTGAGGTATCGTCGCTTGTTCCTTATTTTAACGTAATGGCTGGTTACTACTTTGGTATTTCAAGCAATTTCGAAATGCAAACCGATGCCTTGCTCTCTTTGCCGGGCGGTTTGGATAATTATAAAGTAAATGCTAACCTTTTGTGCACCTGGAAGAAAAGAGTAGCCGTTGGTTTGGGATTGATCAACAATTCTTTTTTAAACCACAGCATCGAATTTCATGATCCGACCGAAGAATTGAAGGGTATGACTCTGACGCTTAGCTATGGTTATCCGGTTAAAAGCATGGGTGTGCCCGCAAGATTTCTGGAATTGGGCATTAATTTTAACTGGGATAGAATGCTTTACAGGTAAATGAAAAAGGAATGAAAAGAGTTACTTCTAAGCATATTAATTGTAGTTATTGTGTGCAAAACGACTTATTTTTAAACAGGATAACAGGATTTATGAATTATTGCGCCTCATATTGTACCCGGGCTTTATTTCTAAGTATGCTGTTAATACTATGCAACAACATAGTCTTTGCCCAGAAATCGGTGGTAATCGAATACCCCATCGTTTACCAGGGCTACCCTGTTGATACCATCGATGTGATTTCCGTTGAGTCTGTCGAAACCGGCAGCGAGGCTGTATGGGGTTCAGCAGTAACAAAAGCAGGAACCAGCCTGCAAATCAATTTACAAGGCAATGCAGCTTACGATCTAAATAGCAATTACAACAACCTGATTTTTACACATACCAATACAAGCAGGGGTTCCTGCATCAGCCAGGATTTTAGTTTTACCGTCGATTTTACAAAGACAACTTCCGATGTACTTTATCTTAAAAATTGTGTCATTGTCAACCAGCAATTTTATTTTGCACCCAGCACATATTGCCAGGGCGAAAGGGAAATTGCTCCGATTACAGATATTCCCCAGGCTTCTATTGAATTAGTTGCACCTGCCGGCATTGTTTTCGATGCAAACAACAACCTTCTTCCCTACCAGTCTTTACCTGGCAGCTATGAAGTACAAATCAATTCGAACTACTGCATTAACTATGGCGCGGAGACATTGTTTTTGAATATCACACCATTGGCAGAGGCTAATTTGCCCGATACGCTTGTTTTTTGCGACAATGGTATGAATCAAATGTTACCTGTGTCGGCCTACAAACTCTACCCCTTACCTGGTGGAATTAGCCTCGATCCGGTTGAAATTCCGCAAAGAAGTGGTTATTATCTGGCTCAGGCAAATAGTTCAAACTGTGCAGCGGTCGATACCGTTTATATTCAATTAAGTGAAGTGGGTACGCTGGAAATTCTGCCAAGCGAAGAATGCGTGAGAGTTATGCTTTCTGCCACAGCGAGTGGTTCATCACTCGCAAGTTACCTATGGTTCAATGGCAGCACAGAGGCTGTGACGGATACTCCTGAGTCAGGCGAAGTCTGGCTAAATGCCAATAACCAGGAAGGCTGTGGACTCTATGATACAGTAGATGTTATTTTTGAACCTCTTGCAATTGAAGCAGCAGAGTATATCCTTACACATGCCGGATGCTGGAACGATGGAGCGATCGAATTACTGAGCCTTACCACCAATCAGCCAGGGGTAGTGGTGAATCAGACTTTGTATAACACGGTCAAAAAAAATTATACAAACGATTTTGCAAGTGTACCCGAAGGAACATACAAATTCGAAATAACCAACCAGAAAGGATGCAAAGCATATTCGCTGGAAGAAATTACTGTGTTGCAGACCTGTCTGGAAGAGTACCCTGTGTTTACTCCCAACAGCGATGGGGTAGAAGATGAATATTTTATTCCGCATACCGGCTTTATACAAGTATTCGATCGCAATGGTACCTTGCTTCGTAAAATCGAAACACCTGCCTACTGGGATGGTCGTGATGACTCGGGCAACCTGCTGCCCATGGGCAATTACCTGATGATAACCAATACCAATAAAGCAGTAAACATTACCATTGTTCGTTAGTTAGTTCCCATTTTTCTCTATTTTAGTTGAAATTAAATTCGAATGTTAACTGAATCCCAATCAGAAAGGTACAGTCGCCAATTGCTTGTGGATGGATTTACAGAGGCTCACCAACAGTTGTTGTGTGAAGCTTCCGTTATGGTAATCGGTGCCGGTGGACTGGGTACAGCTGTGTTGCAGTACTTGAATGCTGCAGGTGTGGGGAAAATTGCAGTAGTTGATAAGGATACAGTTCAATTAAGCAACCTGCAAAGGCAGGTAATTTATACCGAAGCTGAATTGGGTATTGAAAAAGCATCACTGGCAGCCACGTATTTAAAAGAAAGAAACGGGGATAGTCTAATTGAGCACTTTGCCATTGAGTGGAACCTGACGTCAGCCTCAAAACTCGCTCCTGACTATGATGTGTTGGTCGATTGCAGCGACAATTATCACTGCCGGCTGGTAACTGATCAGATTGCCATTGAGTTGAATAAACCATGGGTATATGCAGCGGTGCGTGGCTGGGAGGGACAAGTTACTGTATTTAATTACCAGGGTAAGCATCACTATCAGCAAATTTTTGGCTTAACTGACAGTGTGATACCAAGCACTTCCAAAACTGAAGGGGTAATGGGGGTAACCGCTGCAGTTGCGGGCAGCATTCAGGCCGCCGAAGCGATAAAAATCATTACAGGTCAGGGTGAGATGCTGGCTGGAAGAATATTGCAGTTTTCGTTAAAGAAAAACAGTTTCAATCTTCTTGAGTTATAGACTGTAAAAGGCAACGGGTTTTTCGCTTTTCCCTTCTTAATTCAACCATAGCGGGGATGATTTTCTCTGTTTGAATAGAATTTTTCATTTTTCTTTGAAAAAAACCACATAAACTCTATTTTTACGCTCCACTTTCCGTTCGGGGGTGCCTTAATACAACGGGCTGAGATCATACTCCTTGAACCTGTGCGGGTAATGCCGCTTAGGGAGAAAGTGACAAAACAAGTCTTATTAATCACTTAAAATCTCTTGTCATGTTACGGAATGTAATGATGTGTGTGTATTTGTTTTTGTTTGTGTCTCAAACTTTTTCTCAGTTTTTTATTCGCGGTGTAATCAGCGATTCGGCCGGAACGCCACTTTTAGGGGCTAATGTGTTTCTGAAAGAAATTGAAACGGGCGTATCTACAGGCAGCAACGGCAGTTACAGTTTGTCGGTTCCTAAGCAGGGAAGTTATACCCTGTCTGTCACATTCCTGGGGTATGCCGAAAAAGATACCACAATTGATGTTACAGGAAATATTGAATTAAACCTTTCGCTTTCAAACCAGGCAATTATTGGCGAAGATGTGATGGTGCGGGGAACGAGGGCAGGGTATGCCGATCCGTATTCTTTCACTACCCATACCCGTGCAGAGATTCAGCAGATAATGGTGGGGCAGGAAGCGCCCTTTCTGCTCGAACGCATATCGCCCTCGGTGGTTTCGTATTCCGAATCCGGAAGTGCTTATGCAAATTATGCTTTTTTTAGCCTGAGAGGAATCGACCAGACCCGTGTCAATATAACTCTCAATGGTGTGCCACTGAACGATATGATCGATCAGGGTGTATTTTTTTCCAATTTCCCCGATTTTTCGAACAACGTCGAATCGGTTCAGGTACAAAGGGGAGTGGGCACTACAGCCAATGGAACAGCATCTTATGCCGGGTCGGTCAGTTACGAAACTGGTTTTTTGGCTAAATCCAAACCTTCGGCCGAAATACAGCTAGTAGCCGGTTCGTTTGGCACTTACCGCGGCAGCATGGGTATCGAAACCGGAGTGATGGGCAATAAAATGGCTTTTTCGGCACGTTTTACAACACTCAGTTCAGAAGGTTACCGCCATCATACAGCATCGGATGCCAGATCGTTTTATGGTTCGATGGCTTATTTTGGTAAACGCGATAATCTGAAAGTAAACACATTTATTGGCAGGTCGCAGAATGGACTTGCTTACCTGCCGGCGTCACTAAGTGATATTCAGAAGGATCCCAAAACCAACTACCTGAACGAAAACGACCGCGATGATTTTGGACAATGGTTTGTGCAGGCCTTGCACACCCACAAATTTAACAGCCAGCTAAACCTTATTACAGGACTTTATTACCAGGGCGCCGGAGGAGATTATTTATATTCCTGGACAGACAGTGTGGGTACCAGCCAGATTAATTACCCATTGCGCAACGACCATTTGGGATTACTCAGCACGATGCATTTCTCGGCAGCCGAAAAGAAGTTCAACCTGAACGCCGGCATCCATGCCTATCGTTTCGACCGAAAAAACTGGGAGCAACTTATGCCCGATAAAGAAAATCCCTATTACTCCGAAAGTTCACAAAAGGATGAGATAAGTTTTTTTGCCAAAGCAAGCCAGTTATTCGGGTCGTTTACCTTTTTTGCCGATGTGCAAACACGGTTGGTTCAATTACGCATAACCCCCGATATAGCCTTATTGCCAAACGAACCGGATGTGCAAAAAGAGTGGTTCTTTGTAAATCCCAAAGCAGGAATGAATTATAGAGTTAACCCTAAACACTTGTTGTACCTGTCATTTGGGCGCACAGGGCGAGAGCCTACCAAAGTAGATCTGTTTGGCGGTTTTCAGCTTAATCCATCCAATCTGCCTTATGTACTGAACGATTCGGTAAAATCCGAATTTGTAAACGACCTGGAATTGGGTTGGAAGTTTAATTCAACCCCCTTGCTAATAGAATGCAACGTGTTTTACATGAACTTTACCAACGAAATTGCTCCTATTGGCGAATTTGTGGAGGAAGGCTTTTTGCAACTGCGCAAGAATATGGAGCACAGTATGCGATCTGGTGTGGAGGCCCTTTTTTCGGTCGATTTCCTAAGCCATTTTCAGTTGCAGGCCAACGGCACCTGGCTATACAGTCGTATCGAAAAGTATGTTCCTGCCGATGTTGTTGAATACAAAAATGTAGCACCTGCTTTAAGCCCTGAATGGATAGGTAATGGCACATTGAGCTATTCGTTTTTAAATAGATTTACGGCAGCCCTAAGCGGCAGGTATCAGGGTAGCTATTACCTCGAACCAACCAACGATTGCAGGTTTAAAGCTCCTTCTTCTTTTGTTGCCAATGCAAGTCTTTTAACAAAATTGACAAAAAATTTGCAACTCGATTTCTATCTCAACAACCTCTTCAATACTCAATATTTTAACAGTGGCTCACCGGTCGATACCGATTGGGATGGCCTGTTTGATGAACCTGGCTATTTTGTGCAGCCACCACGCAATTTTTATGTCAAGTTGCAAATGAATTTTTAAGCCTGATTTTTGCCTCAAAAATGGAAACCGCATACAAGAACAAATAAGTTTGTGACTTTCTAACATGAAGTTTGTTTTAAATCAAACCATTTTAAAAACTTGCTGGCGAATTAGATATCACTCCAACTTCAAAGAAATCAATGAGATGGAGATTAGAAGTGTTTTAATATTTCATGACTTAATTGATGATTTGACCGCTATTGTAAGTGATTTCTTCGAAGCAAGGAGGTATTTTATAATTTTAGTATCGATTGATACAATTTGGCAGATTAACTTTATAATTTGAGTCACATTTTAGATTTCAATAAACCGTGTGTCCCAATTTTGATTTTTTAAAATCGCACTCCAACAGGTTCTTTTAACAATAATATTTTCTACTTTTCTATTATGGCACATATACTTAAAAACAAAAATCTGGAAATTCATATTGACCTGCCTCTTGAAAATTATAACTTTTCAAGATTTGACTGGACCGGAAAAATTGTGGATGTGAAATTTCAAAATATTCAAATATCTAATAATGAATGCTCTGATTTTGTGAATGAGAATTATTTTGGGAAAGGATTTTATAATGAATTTGGGATTGAGACAGCATTAGGTTTTGATGAAACAAATATAGGTGGCTGGTTTCACAAACCAGGAGTTGGATTATTAAAAAAGGAGGATTCTATATATCAGTTTAGCAAAAAATACGAGATTAAACCAGCTGAATTTGAGATTATTTCTGAACCAAATAGCCTTAAAATTATTTGTAAATCAGAAGATGTAAATGGTTATTCGTATTTATTGAAAAAAGAGATTGAATTACATACTAGTGGTTTTATTATTAAATATTATTTAAAAAATACAGGCGAGAAGGATATTACCACAGATGAATACGGTCACAATTTTATCGCAATTAATAGAGAACTAATAGGGAAAAATTATATTTTAAAATTCCCATTTCAATTGAAACCTGAATTATTTGGAGAAACGGTTAATACTGAACAAAAAGTTATTATTGGGCAAAATGAAATCAAATTTATTGGTACTCCACGAGAGCAATTCTTTTTTAGTAACCTCACAAGCAATGAAAATGTTGATGCAAAATGGGAGTTAATCAACCTTGAAAGTAAGATTGGCATTAGTGAAACAGGAAGTTTTCTAACGAATAAAGTGAATCTTTGGGGGTCAACACATGTGATCAGTCCGGAATTGTTTTTTAAAATATTTATTAAGCCAGGTCAATCAATACAATGGTCAAGACTATATGAAATATTTAAAGTTAACTAAAGCATTGAGCCACATTGCAGATAATTAGTAGCAAGTGCAGCTTATATTTGAAAGTATAAACAAAAAAGTAATGGAATAGCATTACAATAAGGTTTCTGCTGGCAATAAATTGATGTCTGTAAAATAGTTAAACACCTTTTTTCAGTTTATAACTATTGAATTTGTTAGCATAGAATAGCAAGGCATCTAAGATAATATTGTCCATTATGAATAGGCATTATCATACCAGTAGGATAGAAAAAGCTTGTATGATTATTAATTTCAAGCATTTGTTCTTTATTTGCTAACAGGCATTTTTTACCTCCCTTCTGGGAAAAGCGCGGGGGTCTTCCCCTTTAGGGGAAAGAGGGGTGAGCGTGGGCAAGAATTAAAATATGGTTGTAACTGGCATAATAGAGGCTAATCATTTGTCCATTTTATGCTGTAATTAAAAAATTACCTACGCTGAGCTTATATAAAAAGAGGCGGCACTTGAAAAAGGCCGCCTCTGCTATTTATGCCAATTAAGTTTAAAATCTATATTGAATAGATGCTCCTAGGCGCATAAAGCTATCATCCTGCAAAGTAAAACGTAATTCCGGAGAAAGTGTAAGGTCCTCGTTGATGTCATAATTTAAGCCAGCGCCAATATTTAAGCCAACATCAGAGTCAGTTTCATCATCCAAACCAAAATCTGATCCATCGAAATGTCCAGAAACAATAGAAATACCAGCCAGAGCATACACATTGAGCTTGTCGCTGGGGGTTACGAAAATATAATGGGCATCGAAATCGAAAATATTCCAGCTTACATAATCCTGCTTAAAGATATGGGTATAGCTAAAAGCGCCTTCCCACTGTTCGGTAAAGGAGTATACTGCGTTGAGGCTCAGACCAAAATTATCAATGTCCGATGCATACCACAATCCGACACCTGCACGCAGATTCGAAACATCAAAAGATTGGGCTGAAAGACTGGTCGTTAAAAGACCGGCAAGTAAAATAAAAACGATTTTTTTCATTGTTGTTGCATATTTAGGTGAATAATCAAATAAGGTCAAGTCGAATGGGATTTAGTTGCAAAGTAAATAATTTTTCATATTCAGAATAGTAGTTTATTTCTCCGTGTGGTCCAGATCTTCGAGAATTTTTTCAATTTCTGCCTCTGTTTCGAAAAGTTTGCTTTTGCAGAATTTTACCAATTCGGCAGCTTTTTTAACCTGTGCTGTGAGGCTATCCATATCGGGTTCTTTATTTTCGATGGTTTCGAGTATGCGGGTCAACTCACCGAAGGCTTCGTTATAACTAGTGTTTTGTTTGGCCATAAGTATGGAGTTTATGAATATTGTTTAGTCGATAATGCTTTTTTTCCTGCCATCTGCAAATACGGTTTCAACAACATCGCCTTTTTTCAGGGTATCTGCATGTTTTACTCTTTGTCCGTCCTTGAGGGTTAAGGTAAATCCTTTCTCGAGTATATGCCGGGGGTTGTTGTAAAGCAGGCTTTTTTCCAACATACTTAGGTGATGCTGTTCTGTGTTGAGAATGATTTTTAAGCTGGATTTAAATTCTGAATGAACAGAGTTCATGGAAAATAGATGTTGGTCGAGTTGCCGGTAGGCCGTATTTTTTAATTGTTCACAAGATTTATCCAGTGTATGCTCAAGTGAAAACATTTTTTTTCGTGCCAGCGTGCTCATTTGAAGAATTGCCTTTGACAGTGTTTTCGATTCAAGATTCATGGCTCTGGTGTAATACTTTTGCAAGCTTCGTACCCTCTGTTCGAGCAAGGATTGATGTACTGCTATTCTTTCCTGGCACAAGTCCATGATGTTTTCGTTTGTTTCTGCAAGGTCTTGCGCTACTTCCTGCATTTTATCGACAAGAAACCCGGCAACAGCTGTTGGTGTTTTCAGGCGGGTATGTGCCACCCGGTCTGTAACGGTATCGTCCTGCTCGTGCCCAATACCGCTCAAAACAGGCAAGGGGAATTGGGTAATGTGATAGGCCAGCCAGTAGCTGTTAAAGCATTCGAGGTCAGCGGCTGCGCCCCCGCCACGTATAATGACTACCACATCGAACAGGTCGGCATGTTGGTAAATTCGTTCAAGTTGATTGATGATAGATCCTTCGGCCTCATTGCCCTGCATAATGGCAGGAAATACTTTGGAGTAAAACTGAAATCCCTGTGGGTTATGGTGTAGCTGGTTCTGAAAGTCGAGCAGGCCGGCTGCAGTTTTCGACGAAACAATGGCAATACGGTTTACGAAGTAAGGCAGAAGAAGCTCGCGGTTCATGTCAATGACTCCTTCGTTGGTTAGTTTTTGCAGAATCTTTTGTCTGCGCAAACTTATCTCACCCACTGTATAGGTAGGCTCGATGTCGACAATGTTAAGCGAAAGGCCATATACTTCGTGAAATTCTACGATAACCCGCACCATAACCTTCATTCCGGCTGCCAGACTTTGCCCGGTAGTGGTCTCGAAATAGGGTTGCAACATCCTGTACACATTGTTCCAGATTGTAGCACGGGACTTTGCCACAAGCTGCTCGTTTTTTTCGCTTTTCTGCACCAGCTCGAGGTAGCAGTGACCCGAATAGTTGAGAGTGATTTCGTTTATTTCGGCCACCACCCAAAAACTATCGAGTTGATCTTTTAGGATGGACTTAATTATTTTATTGAGGGCTTCGAGGGTAAGGGGTGCAGCCTTCATTTCAATCGATTTTAATAAAGGGAAGACTGTAAAACCGTCCATCTATTTCTACATAGAGCATATAGAAGCCAGCATCGAGTATTGGTGTTTGAGGGACTTCGAACATATTCATGTCAGGCACAAAATTCGTCTCGTACTTAAAAAGCATTCTTCCCGCAAGGTCGAGGCCATATACAATACCTGATTTTGCCTGTTGCAGCCATGGAAGGTTAATTTGTATGTACAGTTTTTCCTGTGTAGGATTCGGAAAGAGTTTTATGTCGGTTAAGTCCGATTCATTCTTCAGTTCTAAAAGAATAGCATTGGCCAGCAATGCGTCCGGAATGCCATAGCCATAATTGTTATCTGGGTATTGAAAGCGGTCGCTGCTCTCTATGATGGCTTCGCGTAACTGCTGGGCAGTGCAGTGCCCGTTATTTTGTTTGAGCGAAGCTGCCAAACCAGTAATAAGTGGTGCCGAGCAGGAGGTTCCGTTGCAATTATAGATAGCACCCCTCGCGATTTGACCATAAGTATATTGTCCCATGGCACTTACATCTGGTTTAATTCTAACATCAGAAGAGGGGCCCCTGGAGCTGAAAGCTGTGATGGTCTCCTGGTAATTGACTGCACCTACAGCGAGTATGCTATCGGCATCGGCCGGGGCTATAATCTGAAACCAGTCGTTGTCGCCCTCATTACCTGCACTGTTTACTACTAATATTCCCCTGCGGGTTGCATGCAATGCAGCTAGTGTTACAGGGGTTGTTTGGCCATCGAGCTGGTCGTAGCTATGGTTTTGCCGGCTGTCATGAAACTGAAAATAACCCAATGACGAATTGATGATGTCGACCCCAATGCTATCGGCAAATTCGGCACCGGCTAGCCAGCTGTATTCCTCTGCCAGATATTCTGTGTCGCCTTTTTCGGTGCGCACAAGCACATAGTGGGCACCTGGGGCACTACCCACAAGTCTATCGGGCCACCATCCAGCCAGAATGGAAAATACTAAAGTGCCATGCGTATGATTGGAAAGCATATTCTCTTCATCTTTCACAAAGTCGCGCATGGCCAATACCTTGTTGCTATCCCACATATGTTGCAGCGATTCGACGGTTTGCACATCTTTGAAACCGGCATCCAGAATACCTATCAGCACCCCTTTTCCATTAATACCCTGGTTGTGCAGGTAATCGAGCTCAAGCATTTCAATTTGCGTTTGATAATTTGCCGCAGCGGCCGGCTCAGAAGCAAGAATATATTTCTCGTCCTTGCTGCTTTTAGTTTCCGGGAGATGTGGATAGCGGTCGAGATGTTTAATAAAAGTAAGTTGCTGAATTGCGTTCAGTGTGTTTGTATCGGCACATCGAATTAGGGCGCCATTCATCCATTTCGAAACAAGGACAAGCTCTAGATTGAAATCTAAAAGACTATCGGTATAGGTTTTATTTACAGGAATATCCTGTTCTGTTACCAGTATTTTCTGTTGTATTCTTCTATCAATTGCCCGTTGCGAAAGAAATTCTTCTGGTTTATTCAAACTGAAGGGCGTGTTTTGTTTGTCGGTAAATTCCAGCCAGTATAAATCGGGTGCAACCTGACTATGCAAACCGCTCAGTATCATTATGCAAAGCAGAAAAGCTGTAATATAGTATTTGGCAGTGGGCATCTGTGATATAAACGGTTTTTTGTCAGACAATAAATTTGTGAATGATAGAACCTAATAGCCACCACCATTCCGCAAAAAATCTTCTTCGGTGGGCTCTTCAAATTTTCCCATATTTTTTTCGATAAAATCAAAATACTCCTGGTCGCTTTTTAGCAGAGCATCGGCGTTGAGTGCCTCTCCGAAATTATACTCTATTTTGTATTTTTCTTTTCCGGCATCGTCATAAAAAACCCAGGGACCATGCCGGCGGCTGTCGACAAAATTACCCAGAATCATCATCAGGCCATTCTCGTAATAAAAATAATACCGTCCATTCAACAGGTTGAAGGAATAAGTTGCTTTTAGTTTTTCTTTTCCATCAGGAAAATACTGAATCCAAGGTCCTTCTTTGGTGTCAAGCTGCCAATGGATAAGTTCAGATACCTGACCGTTTTCGTAATAGCTTGTTTCGGTGCCATGTTTTTTTCCCTTCAGGTAGTTTTCTTCGCTAACCAATGCGCCGGAATAATAGCTATAATACCTCCAGGTACTGTCTTTAAGATTTTGGTAATAAAAACCTTCGGCAGATATATCACCGTCTTCGTAAAAGAGGCTGGCAGCAGCATAATTGCCATCCTCGCTAAAGTGCATCTTCGCCTGAAGGTCACCGCTTTCGTAATATCGAAACATGGTTCCCACCGGATGGTTATCTTTAAACTCGCCACGGTACATGAGTTTTCCTTCTGGGTAGGACTTTTGCCAAAATCCCTGTTTGAATCCCCTTGCATCGACCTGATTGAAGATTGTGTCGTTTTGTGCAAATGTTGTAAAGGTAAATGCAATAAGTGCTATCAAAGGAATCCATCTTAAGTTCATTGTACCGGGTGTATTTGTTTAGTTGCCTTTACTTGTTTTTTAATATTGCTGAGAAGTGATGGATTTAACTCCACACATTTGTTTTCAGTTCAATAACGAAAATTAAGCTAAAGATAGTACTAAACACTGTAAATTATAAAACTGAAAGAGCATCGTTGAAAAATTGGAGATTAACAATAAATGGGTTTTATGGAAATAAAATGAAAAGGATATTTATTTGAACGCTTAAATGTTATCCTGAAATTCTTCGCTTAGCCGTGAGGGTTATAAATTGGAGTGTTTGAACAAAATTATTGTCAGACTGGAGAGTTGGACTCCTACTAAAAAAATAAGAAGCCGTTTAATAAAACAGCTTCTTATTATTCATTCTAAAGACTAATTCTCGAGGTTCCTTTTCAGGTTTATTATACAAAAGTGCGTGTGGTGACAGGCAATAATGGGCCGGCCTGGTTATACGAGAAGATAAAACTACGAGGCACCGTTCCTCTCGACCATGCTAAATTGTTAAACTGGGTGTGCTGTTCCCACATCCTAAAAGCAGCGGCAATGTCGTCGGGGCATGCCTGCTTCAGGTGCAACCCAAAAATCCTTTTTCGGATATCAACTACCGAGGCATCCATTACTGAAACATTCATCTCGCCATCGGCACTGAACCCTCTGTCGTTAACGTTGCACGATCCCACTGTATAGCCGGCATCGTCTACTATCATCAGTTTGGCATGGAGGTCAATGGGCAGAAAGGTAATGACACCCTCGCTGTTGGTGTAATAGGTTTGCAGGAAATGAAACTGAAAATTCGGCCTAACACGCCTTATTTCCTGAAAGGCAGCATGTGTCCAGTAAGTGCTGGGCGATGCAATCTCCAACCTGCTACCGGGCGAATAGGTGGTGAGGTAGTCGGGTGGCACCACCACCACCACAATTAAGTCGCGGTTTCTGGATATCGCCCTTGCTATTTCCTGTGCTACGGGTTCGGAGCGGAAATATTGATCTTCGATATAAATATACCTTTCTGCGGTTCGGATGGCTGAGAGGTACACTTCTAAAATATCCGTTCGTCGGATTACAGCCGATCCATAAGGAGGAAGTGTACGCGTTATTTGCGAGCGAATGCCAGTTCCGCTTGAAGCAAGAGTGGGCAATGTTACAGTAGTAGCATGTCGGTGGTAATTGAGTCTGTTTGTTTTACAAAAATTCCATCGCTCGGCAAAGTTCGAAGCTACGTCATGTACCGCATCTCCGGTAAGTTTTGCCATATAGTCATGCCGGGGTGGATTGATGGACGAGGGATCGCGATGGCGGGCCAGGGATGAGCGTGCAGAGGCATCGGCATCAAAGGCGGCCCGTCGGATATCGAAGGCTTCATGGGCATTGGTATCCCAGTCGTTTTGTTTTGCATTCATTCCACAAACAAAGGCAACATTATTGTCTATCACAATGGTTTTTTGATGCCAGCTGCCACCAAAGTCGGGGTGTTCCTGGTACATGACTTCCAGGTGCCCCACAGCACCAGAGAGCCGGATCAGGGTATCGGCAAAGTTCTGTCTGGCATTAAACGGATAGTCCCATAGAAGAATTCTAACCTTCACACCTGCACGAAATTTAGTTCGTATTAAGGTGTAGATGGTATTGCTGAGTCGGTCAGCCGGATTACTAATCGCTGTTGCAAGATTTCTGGTTAGTTCGATGTCATTTTGCATTGCCCAAAAGCAAAGATGAATGCTTTCCTGGGCATTGGCAATCTGAGTTCTCACTTCAGCCCAGGCTTCTTCTCCGTTGATAAGAAGGGTGGCCTGAGTATTCGTGCGGACAGGGTATTCGCTCGTGACGAAAAAATTTACTGGCATGGCAGATAGTATTTGTACCCTTAGGGATTTATGAATACCTTATGGGTTTACACCAGTTATATTGATGTTGTTTCCGGTCATCATGTCTCTGATATTCGGAATTTCTGCTAAATCCTGCAGTACAACCAACGAAGTAGGAATAGTAACTTCCCAGGGTTTGGAGTCTTCAGGATAAGGCACACCATCGTCGAGTTTACCCAGGTTTTCGCTTATTTCTTTAATGATTGGTACATATAGGTCGTCACCAATTAGCGGAACATCATTGCCATTCCAGATAATTCCTGTCTGACAATAAAGTGCGATGGCTTTTTCAAATCCTGGTCTGACCGGAATCTGGACCCTTGCGGCTCCAGCTTTTAGAAAGGCTGCAAAATCGAGATCAGGGTCGGTTAAGTGCAAAGCATTTATCCATTTTGCATGACGGCCCCAGAAGTAGGGGTAAAAAACGTAAAGGATATTTTCCCATTCGAAAGCATTTTCGAAAAATCTGATGTATGATCCATTCGGACACACTTTTGCTAAATCCATGGTTGGTTCTACTGAAGATGCAAAAGAATTTATATTCAAGTAAGACGAATTAGTGAGAATCATTACTATGAGTTTTTTTAATTCTTCTTTCTCAATTCGTCTGTTTTCAATCGGATTTCTTCCTTCTATTTCAATACCTTTTTGAATATCTTTTTGGGCCAATTTTGAATCGTACAAAGCCTTTTGATCGAGATATGCCTGCATGATGCCATTGTACATTTTAAGCTGCCATTTTGCAAATGATTCGTCGGTTAGCCGGCAAATAACATCCACGCCAAGGGTAAAACTCCAGATTTGCATTAACTCTATTGCTATAGAAATTTCACCGCGGTAAGACCTTCCGAATGAATGGTACGAGGCGCCCCAGACATTTGATCTGTCAGCGCTGGCATCGCCTACCATCACCCTAAAGCTATGCTCCTTACCACGTTCCCATATTAAGTCCGATTTTATAATGGTAGCATATCCCTCATATCCATCATCGATGGCTAATGCAGTAGAACGGCCAATGTTTAAATTCGAACTGCCATCCTGCTTATCGAAATAGGATTTCACCTTAAATGCCGATGGGGGCTCTGGTGCATTGATAACATTGTATTTACTTATATAATCGTTGTAATTCGTGCGGGTTAGGTTTGATGGTTTTAAAGGGGCGCTGCCGTAAATCGGGTAGGTGGGTAGTTCGGGTTTAATGATTTCCGAATCAGCTGGAGGGTTTTCAACAGTGGCATAAAGGAAGTATGCTGCTGGTTCAGGTATTACAAATTCGTACATCATCCGTTGACCATAGTTGAAGATCTGTGCATCGTAAATTTTGTTGAGCCACCGATAAATACCTCTAAGGTGTTTGGCTCCGGCCAGCGTATTATCCAGACGGTGAGTATTCGATTCTTCTATCTGGTTCAGCACCCTTCTTCTGAGTTCTTCGGTTACTTTGGTTTTAACTTTTTCTGATGTTTTTTCAGTGACTTCTCTTGAATAGGAGGTCGATTTTTTTTGTGTTTCCTGCACTGACGAGGAGAAGCCTGCATTAAGACTCGCCGAAAAGCTTATGCTTGGCCCATAGCTGCCACTCACTTGTAGCCCTGCATCGACATGTGCTTTTTGTTCCACAATTTTCTCGGCCTCAGTTTGCATTTCGTTGCGTTCGGTGCTTTGCAGGTTTCGCTCTTTCTCGGTTTCGGTTTCTGTAATTGTGCTTGAGATTACTTCCGTAAGGTCTAAACGTTTGTGCACCCTTTCGCGAAATTCACCGGCCAGAGCATTTTCGACATGGGCAAATTCTGCAAGTTCATATGCCTTAAGAGTTTGTCTCACAATGAGTAAATCTCCAATTCCGGTATTAAAGGTACATTTCTGAACAAAGTTTTTTGGCGCTTGTGCGATGGTGCCAGATTTTTCTTGAAAAGCTTCTATGAGTTTTTTCTTTTCGACATAGTTGCCACCAACGGGAATCATTTTATTGTAGCTAAAATCAGATTCTGTATGGCTGTGAATGTATTTTATTTCTTCCTCAATTTTGCCGATAGCTTTTATTGGATTTATTTTTTCTGGTTCAAGCTTGAAGCTATTAAGAACTTTTTTCGAACCATCACTTAATTGACTAAAAGCTTTGTTAGACAGAATAAATTCTTGCCGTGCAGGATGAATCTTGTTGCTGATGAAACTGGACAGTAAAATATTTTTTTGCTCTGCGGGTTCTTTGCATTGGTTGGATAATAAACTGATATGGTTTTCCAGTTCTTTGATTCTGTCATTTTCGGTACTATGGTCTTCCGGTACAAACCTGTAATTTTCGTCCAGAGCCATGTTCGACAATTCGCGGTGGGCTAATTCAAGCTGTTGAAGCTTTTCTTTGTTCTTGTTTTTTTCTTTTTCCCTCTCGTCAATTTCCAAATCCGGAGCTGGTGGTTCAATTGGCTCAGGTTCCTTCCGGGAAGATTTTAATAAAGGAAACACTACAGTACTTCTGCCAAAAAAGTCATTGATCACTTCATCATCAATCAGCTTTAAAGTTTTATCGCCTAACGATTTTAGCGTAAACAAAATTTTAATTGCATTAATTTTCTCTTCCTTTTCCGAAGAAATGGTGCCGGAAAGAATATCAGCTAAAACCGAATCGCATAGTTGAAAATAGGTTTGTGTAAATTCTGCATCCTTCAAAAGGGCAGCCAGGGTTTTGCCTGCTATCTTTTCAAGTACAGCGATAAAATCATTTTTAGTAAACTTCTGGTTTCCATTCTCTGAAATCCAAACAGCCATTTCCTCCACCGGGAATTTTATGGCGTCCATGCTGTTCACATAATTGGAAGAGCTCTTGTATCGTCTGCCAATAGCAGAAAGTTCCTGAATAGTAGCTCCGGCAGCTACAGCTTTTTTAATTTCGTTGTAAAATGTTGATTTGCTATTAGGCTGATAAACATGCATGTTTAACCTGCCTTTTTCTTTCTCAAGCCTTGTCGGCCTTAGGGAAATAAACCTAAAAATGTTTTCGATGTTTGCCATGATTGGTTGGTTTTAAGTATTATTTAGTATTTGAAGTGGTTTTTTTGAGTAATAGATTTGAATTTGGCTTGTGCGAAAGCTTTTTGTAGCTTGTGAGAAGGTAGATATCAAAAAGAATTCAAAGAACGAGGAGGTTAAAACTTACTTTTTCATATCGCTCGATATGAAGAATAAGGATTATTTTTTATGATTTGACTTTTTAAAGTTGAAGTCAATTGCATTTCAACTTTATAAACTCTATTAAAAAATGAAGTATAAAATCTTTGAGATTGTGAAAGTTGAGTTAAACTTTGTTTGCTTAAGGTTGAATTAAAGATAATCCAAAATCTGCAAATCTGTATGGTTAGAAATCGAAAAACTCTATTTTTAATTTAGAAAAAAAATACTAATAAGCACTATTTCAGTATTTTGCAAGAGTAGTAATTTAAATTAAAAAAAACGGCATGCACAAATTATGCATGCCGTGATGGTTTTTTAAAAAAGCCCAAGTTGGAAGCCGGGTCGAATATAATAGATTTTCCTGGAAATCTTTTTAGGACAGAAACTAAACTTACTAACTGAGTATTTTCCCTTTGAAAATAAAAAATCCCTGCACATTTTCATGGCAGGGACTATAACTAAAAATTACAAGTTATTATTTTACTTCTTCGAAGTCCACATCGGTCACTTCCTGGTCTTTTCCTTTTTGACCTTCCGCCTGCTGGGTTTGCGGATTGTCACCAGCCTGTGCATTCTGCGTTTGCTGACTTGCATTGTAAATGTCCTGCGAGGCAGCTTGCCAAACTGTATTTAATTCGGCTGTGGCTTTGTCAATGGCATCAACATCCTGTTTTTTGTGGGCCTCTTTCAATTGTTCGAGGCCTTTTTCTATGGACGACTTTTTATCTGCCGGTATCTTATCGCCAAATTCAGTGAGTTGTTTTTCCGTTTGGAAAATAAGGCTGTCGGCGGCATTGATTTTATCAATGCGTTCGCGTGCTTTTTTGTCAGTTTCTTCGTTTGCTTTGGCTTCCTGGCGCATACGGTTTATTTCGTCATCCGACAAGCCAGATGAAGCTTCGATGCGAATGCTCTGCTCTTTGCCAGTACCTTTATCCTTTGCTGACACATGGAGAATTCCATTGGCATCAATATCGAAAGCTACTTCGATCTGAGGAATTCCGCGCGGTGCCGGTGGAATACCATCGAGGTGAAAACGTCCGATGGTTTTATTGTCGGCAGCCATGGAGCGTTCTCCTTGCAACACATGAATCTCCACAGAGGGTTGATTGTTGGCTGCAGTAGTAAAAGTCTCAGCCTTTTTCGTAGGTATGGTAGTGTTGGATTCAATGAGCTTGGTCATTACACCCCCCATGGTCTCGATTCCCAAAGAAAGAGGAGTTACATCAAGCAGCAATACATCCTTTACTTCTCCAGTGAGCACACCACCCTGAATGGCTGCACCAATGGCGACAACCTCGTCGGGATTCACCCCCTTTGAAGGTTTTTTACCAAAGAACTTCTCTACGATTTCCTGTATGGCAGGAATGCGTGTTGAACCACCCACAAGAATTACTTCGTCTATATCGGAAACCGATAAACCGGCATCTTTAATGGCCTTTTTGCAAGGCTCAATGGTGGCTTGGATCAATTTGTCAGCCAATTGTTCGAAATTTGCGCGGGTTAGTGTACGCACAAGGTGTTTAGGTATGCCATCAACAGGCATAATATAGGGTAGGTTAATTTCTGTAGAAGATGAGCTGGAAAGCTCGATTTTGGCTTTTTCCGCAGCTTCTTTTAAGCGCTGCAAAGCCATGGCATCTTTGCGAAGATCGATGCCTTCGTCTTTTTTAAACTCATCGGCCAGCCAGTCGATAACTACCTGATCGAAATCGTCGCCACCAAGGTGGGTGTCTCCGTTTGTCGATTTTACTTCAAATACACCATCGCCCAATTCGAGAATGGAAATATCAAAAGTTCCTCCACCCAAATCGAACACGGCAATTTTCATGTCGTGGTGTTTCTTGTCAAGTCCATAAGCAAGCGAGGCAGCTGTAGGCTCGTTGATAATACGTTTTACAGTAAGCCCGGCAATTTCTCCGGCTTCCTTGGTTGCCTGACGCTGTGAGTCGTTAAAATAAGCAGGAACAGTAATTACAGCTTCCGTTACTTCCTGACCCAAATAGTCTTCGGCAGTTTTTTTCATCTTTTGCAGAACCATTGCCGATATTTCCTGCGGTGTGTAAAGTCGGTCGTTTATTTTTACGCGAGGGGTGTTGTTGTCGCCTTTTTCTACAATGTAGGGTACCCTTTGCACTTCTTTTGTACAATTGGTAAAGGATTCACCCATAAAGCGTTTGATAGAATAGATGGTTTTTGTAGGATTTGTAATAGCCTGACGTTTTGCAGGGTCGCCCACTTTTCTTTCACCATTCTCAATAAAAGCCACTATCGAGGGGGTTGTGCGTTTTCCCTCGCTGTTGGGAATCACCACAGGTTCGTTACCTTCCATTACAGATACACAACTGTTGGTTGTTCCTAAATCGATTCCAATTATTTTACCCATGATTCGATATTTTATTTTACTAAATATTTCGTTTGATTGGCATCCTTTAGTCAATGATTATGCCAAGGGAATTTCCTATCCATTTTGCTGACAAAAATGAATCTGTCCTTGTTTCAAGCAATTTTTATTGTGACAAAAAGACAGAATTATTCTCATTTCATTACATCCGATTCGCATTACAAAAGACTATTTGACCCATAAATCAGAATAAACTAGTGATAAGATGGTAGTGTTATAGAGGCAAAAGAATTGTCTGTATTACTTTTTATCCTGTTGTGGCTTCTGTATTAAAAGTTTTTCTCAAATTTGCAGCGAATATAATCCGTCAACATGTCGATACACAGCCAGGTAAAAAGGATCACTACCCACGTACTTTATGAGATGAAGTTGCGGGGTGAAAAAATTTCCATGCTCACAGCTTATGATTATTCCATGGCCCGTATTGTCGACCAGGCCGGCGTGGATATCATACTGGTAGGTGATTCGGCTTCCAATGTCATGGCAGGCAACGAAACTACCCTTCCTATTACCCTCAACGAAATGATTTATCATGCGGCAGGTGTAGTAAGGGCGGTTAAGCGTGCACTTGTGGTTGTAGACTTACCCTTTGGTACATACCAGGGAAATTCCAAAGAAGCTCTGAATTCTGCCATACGGATCATGAAAGAAACCGGTGCTCACGCTGTTAAATTAGAGGGAGGAAAAGAAATAATTGAATCGGTGGAGCGAATTCTTTCGGCAGGTATCCCGGTAATGGGCCATCTGGGACTTACACCTCAGGCCATTCATAAATTTGGAACTTTTGTGGTGCGTGCCCGCGAAGAGCAAGAGGCCCTTAAATTGAAAGAAGATTCTAAATTACTCGATCAGGCTGGCGTGTTTGGTA
Organism: Bacteroidota bacterium; assembly: GCA_016699695.1. NCBI lineage: Bacteria > Pseudomonadati > Bacteroidota > Bacteroidota bacterium. Next base: position 844,617 of record CP065006.1, on the reverse strand, counting down.
TTGTGCTGGAAAAGATTCCAGCCCAATTAGCCGCCGAAGTGACAAAGTCGATTAAAACTCCTGTAATAGGCATAGGTGCCGGATCGGGAGTTGATGGACAGGTGTTGGTTTTGCACGACATGCTTGGAATTACCCAGGAGTTTTCTCCGAGGTTTCTGCGCAGATACCATAACCTTCACCAGGAGATTCTAGGAGCAGTAGAGAATTACATCCGCGATGTAAAGAATCAGGAGTTTCCTAACGAGCGCGAGCAATACTAATTTAATATAGACCATCTGAGTTTCTATTACATGGCTTATTTCTAAAAGATAATAAGCTCTAATCTGTTTTTATGAGTTCCGATCTTGATATAATATTTGAAGACAACCACATTATTGCTGTAAACAAAGGCAATCACGACCTGGTTCAAGGCGATAAAACCGGCGATGCTTCGCTGGACAGACGGCTTAAAAGCTATCTGAAAGAAAAATACAATAAACCAGGCGAAGTTTTTCTGGGGGTCACGCATCGGCTCGACAGACCTGTGAGTGGTGTAGTGTTGTTTGCTCGCACCAGCAAAGCATTGGCAAGACTTAACAAATTGTTTAGTGAGGGAGGTATAAAAAAAACATATTGGGCCATTACACGAAATAGGCCACCGGCAGAATCTGATACGCTGGTATGTTACATGAAGAAAAACGAAAAGCAGAATAAATCTTATTGCTACGACGAAGCGGTGAAGGATTCTAAGCGGGCAGAACTTCATTATTCCCTTATAGGACATTCCGACCGTTACTATTTGCTCGAAGTGAACCTGAAAACAGGCAGGCATCACCAGATCAGGGCTCAGCTTGCCCGTATGGGTTGCCCCATTAAAGGCGACCTGAAATATGGCGACGATCGCTCGAATGAAGATGGAGGTATTTCCTTGCATGCCCGAAGGATAGAGTTTATTCATCCTGTAAAAAATGAACCAGTTGACCTGGTTGCCTCCACACCTGTCACCGAAAAGCTTTGGAACCTTTTTAAGTAGGGTGAAACGATTATTCTTATTTGAGTTTCCTTTTCTATTACATCTATTCAATTAACGAAAAACTCCTATCAATCCTCGCCCAGAAAGAAAAGATGTTGATAAATTGAAATAATCCGGCAGGTTTAAAGGTTTATTTTAGCAAGCAACATGAATTATCTTTTTACATGAGGAAATTAAAAATTATGCTGGCCGGAGTTATGTGGGTGGCCATGCTGCAGGCGCAGAAAGGGACGAAAATTACCCGTCAGGAATACATCGATACCTATAAAGAGTTGGCCATGGACGAAATGCGTCGCTCTGGTATACCTGCAAGTATTACGCTGGCGCAAGGATTGCTCGAATCGGGCAATGGCAATAGTTCTCTGGCGGTAAAAGGAAATAATCATTTCGGAATTAAATGCCATAATTGGACAGGGGCCACAATTCGACACAACGACGATGCCCGCAATGAGTGCTTTCGCAAATATAAATCGGCAGAGCTATCTTATCGTGACCATTCGGATTTTTTAACCTCTACAAAACGATACTCCGAACTCTTTGAGCTAGCCCCCGACGACTACAAAGGCTGGGCAAAAGGATTAAAAAAGACAGGTTACGCCACAAGCCCTACTTACGACAAAGCACTTATTACAATTATCGAAGAGAATAAGCTATACGAGCTAGACACCCAGGTGCTTTCTTCCCCAGGCAAAAAAGGCACAAAGGATTCTTTAGCCGAAGGTGAACTTCGCGAAGTGCATTACAACAATCGTGTCAAATACGTCGTTGCCCGTTCTGGCGACACATGGTACTCACTCACTCAGGAGCTTAAACTGTTCGACTGGCAATTGCCAAAGTATAATGAATGCAGCATAAATGATTCAATTTCTGCTGGTCAGCGCGTCTATCTTCAACCTAAGCGCAATCGTACTTATGGCAATACTAAAAGTCATGTGGTAAAGGAAGGTGAAACAGTATATACCATCTCGCAGGAATATGCCATAAAAGAGCAAAAGCTTCGCGAAAGAAATAGCTTACCCAAAGGTACTGAACCTTCACCGGGCACACTTTTGCTGCTCAACAAGAAATCTACTGTGAATTCGCAACCGAAAGTGGAAGCAAGACCTGAAATCTCTAAAGAGGAAGTTGAACCGGAGAAAAAGGTTCAGCTTTTTCAGACGCAGGATTCTACCGAATTTAAGATTATATATGATTTAGACAGCGAGTGAGTACTTTTCTTTTTTGTGGAACCCTAAGAGAAAAGAAGCAGCATCCATTTTGTTTTTTCCTGCCACCTGAAGGCTATGCACCACAATGCTTCCCTGGCTGCAACAAATGCGAATCCGGCCAGGTATCGAATAATCAATGCTGCCCGGAGCGCCAATGGCTTGATTGTAATCTGCAATGGCATCAAATATCTTCACGTCAAGAGTTTCTTCTTCTGTACTTGTAAATCTTGTCCATGCAGCAGGGTAGGGGCTTAACCCACGGATGAAATTATTTACCTTTTCGGCGGGCTGGTTCCAGTTGATCTGGCAATTTTCTTTAAATATTTTTGGAGCACTGTGTAAGTTCAAACCTTCAGAGAGGCTTTGTTGCGGAATAGCCTTTGCCGTTCCAGATTCGATAGCACGAATGGTTTTCACCAGGAGTTCAGCGCCAGAAAGCATTAATTTATCGTGCAGGCTGCCTGCATTGTCCGATTCTGAAATTTCCACCTCGCAGCTATCGATGATATGACCGGTATCGATTTCGTGCCGAATAAAAAAGGTAGTGGCACCGGTAATTTTTTCCCCATTGATAAGTACCCAGTTGATGGGTGCAGCGCCCCTATAATCGGGTAAAAGCGAGGCATGCAGATTGATGGTGCCCATAGGTGGCATGGTCCACACAATTTCGGGAAGCATGCGAAATGCCACCACTACAAATAAATCGGCATTAAGATTTTTTAGTTGACTTAGAAACTCATCCGATTTGAGGTTGGTGGGCTGAAGAATGGGAGCTATACCATGCTGAAGTGCATATTCCTTAACCGCGGGGCTCTGGATCTTTTTTCCTCTACCGGCAGGTTTGTCAGGTGCGGTTACAACTCCAGCCAGGGTGATTCCGTTTTTTACAATGGCATTGAGCGAGGCCACAGAAAATTCAGGGGTGCCCATAAAAACCACACGTATTGCCATTCTTAATACGATTTACTATTTTTTGTTTTGCTTGCTAAGCTTGTACGAATGCCCCATTTTTACCTCTTTCGTTTCGAGGTAGCGCCTGTTATGTTCGTTAGGCTCAATAATCAGGGGTATGTTTTCTACAATTTCAAGTCCATATCCTTCAAGTCCGGCCCGTTTTACAGGGTTGTTGGTAATCAGCCTTATTTTGCCTAGTCCCAATTCGTGTAAAATGCATGCTCCTACGCCATAATCGCGCTCGTCGCTTTCGAACCCCAGACTTATATTTGCTTCAACAGTATCCTGTCCTTCTTCCTGAAGTTTATAGGCATGGATTTTATGAAAAATACCTATGCCTCTTCCTTCCTGCATCAGGTAAACAATTACGCCGCGTTTTTCGGCATCGATCAAACGCATAGCTTCGTGTAGTTGTGGACCGCAGTCGCAGCGATACGAACCAAAGATGTCGCCAGTCATGCAGGAAGAATGCACTCTTACGAGCACTGAATCACCTTTGTTCCAGCGACCTTTGACCAGTGCCACATGCTCGCGGCCATTCGATTTTTGAATAAAGGGTATGATGTCAAAATTGCCAAATTCGGTAGGTAGTTTTGCCTGCTCTCCTTTAATAATAATACTGTCCCGGCGGAGCTGATATTCGATCAGACTTTTAATGGTTACAATTTTAAGGTCGAAGCGGTTGGCGATGGCAATGAGTTCAGGCATACGGGCCATTGTGCCATCTTCGTTCATTATTTCTACCAGGGCACCACCGGGCTTTAATCCTGCAAGTCTTGCCAGGTCCACAGCAGCTTCGGTATGGCCTGCTCTTCTTAAAACACCTCTTGTGCGGGCTTTGAGCGGAAAAATGTGGCCAGGCCGTCCCAGGTCCTGAGGTTTTGTATGCGGATCGACAAGGGCATTGATAGTTTTAGCCCTGTCTCTTGCTGAAATTCCGGTACTGCAATCAGGACCTAACAAATCCACTGAAACAGTAAAGGGTGTTGCATGCGAAGAAGTATTGGTGCGCACCATAAGGTCAAGTTCAAGTTCATTGCAGCGGTCTTCCGGAATGGCACAGCAGATGAGTCCGCGTCCATAGGTGGCCATAAAGTTCACCATTTCTGGGCTTACATGTTCAGCAGCAGCTACAAAATCGCCTTCGTTTTCGCGATCCTCGTCGTCTACAACAATTACCAGTTTACCGTTTCGAATATCCTGAATAGCCTCTTCGATGGTGTTTAATCGGTTTACAATATCGATGTTATCTTGCATTCTGTATGTTGAAATAATTCCAAATCAATTGGCAAAAGTAAGATTTGTATTAAAAAATCCACCACAAATATGTCATGCCAGTGCATTTTTCTGATGTATCATAAGTTTAATACCAACTATTCCTTTCTTTTAGCCTTTTCCCAGGCAGCATGTTGCGAACCTTTAAGGTAGCGGTAGAAACCTAAGAGGGTGGCATAGTTCATCATTAGCAGGTAATAGGGTAAAAAGAATCCCTTCCATCGAAGTTGATTTTTGCGCATCAAGTATCCAAACAATGCAAGTAGGTATACGATGGTCTGCATTGTAAGAATTGCCTGGTAAAAAGTATTTGTCTCTCCGGTTATTACGAGTAGCAGGTTAACCACAAACAGAAAAGGAATTGCCAGTGGTGCCAGAAGCCAGCGAAACACCTTGTGCGAAATGTATTGAAAAGCCAGCATGGGGTATCTGAAAATATTCAATGGCCGGCTCCAGCTAAAAAGTACCTGAAAGGCCCCGGCTGCAATACGGATTTTTCTTTTACTTTCTTCGCCAATCGAGGCCGAAGGTTGCTCGGTAGCCAATGCTTGAGGCACGTAGGAAATTTTGTAGCCTTTCAAAGCCACCTGCAACGAAATTACAAAATCATCGATGACAGTGTTTTCGGCGGGAGGGGAATACAATTCTGTTTTAATGGCATAGATTTCACCTGCGGCCGATAGGGTTGATCCTGTATGAGACTCAAGTTTTTTTATGAACGATTCATAATTCCAGTAAAATCCTTCGCCTGAGCCAGTAGCGGTATCTTTTTGATGGGATACAATGCGCTTTTCACCGGCGGCACAACCAACATTCTTATCAGAAAGTGCGGCTGCAAGCCATTTTACTGAGTCGGCGGTTAAAAATGTATTGGCATCGGAGAAAACAGTGACTGGTGTTTTTACGAACTTCATGGCTCTGTTAATTGCAGCAGTTTTTCCTTTTCTTTCCCCAGAATGAAGAGAGATCATATCGGGGTTGGCGGCGATAATTTTTTCAGTGCCATCGTCTGACCCGTCTGTGACCCAAATTATCTGAAGTTTCTCTTTTGGATAATTGAGTTGTCTGCAGTTGTTGATCTTTTGCTGAGCAATTGCAGCCTCATTATAGGCTGCCACGACCATACTCACCTCCGGAAAATTATCGTCGGAAGGAAGCCTGGGAGGCCTGTTTTTCTTAAAAAGCCTTAGGCAAAGTAATACCAATGTATATCCGGCATAGGTGTAAAACAAGATGCCGGCCAACAGCCAAAATAGTATTTCCAGCATCAGAGGTTAGTAAGATAAAATTTTACCAGGTCTTCGGCCAGTGCCTTGTTGGTATAATTGTTTCGTATAAACCGAATAGAATTTTCGCCCAGTTTGATAAAGAAGTCGGTGTTCTCCAGCACAATCTGCACTCCTGTGGCAAAATCCTCAGGCGATTCTGCCACGATGGCATGGTAGTTTGGAATGATATCAAGACCTTCGGCCCCAATGGGTGTGGTAACCACAATTTTGCCTAATGCCATGGCTTCTACAATTTTTACCCGCATACCACCTCCCGACAAAAGAGGCACAATCATAATGTCATACTCATTCGCAAAATCAGTGGCGCTTTCTACCTCGCCATGAAAAAAGATACCCGGCTTGTCGATGGTTTTAGGAAACCACTCTGGAGCATTTCGGCCTGCTACATGAAATTCGATGTCAGAGCTTTGATAACTCAGCATAGGCCATACATTTTTCACAAACCAATGTACCCCTTCCTGATTTGGCAACCATTCCAGGGAGCCCAGAAAATAGAGTTTTCGGTTTTTTCGAATTTTAAGCCCATCGGCAATGTGATTTTCCGGAATGCCGGTTTGAATTACCCTGTAGTTTTTCTTGTTCCCGTATTTCTGGTATTCTACCGCGTCGCGGTATGTGATGGGTATCAGGTAATCGTATTTATTAATGGCCTTTCGTTCGTATTTTTCGACCCTTTTCGCCAGAATTTTAAAATAATGCCTTTTAAAAAACGATTGTTCATTTTCAACCAAACGATACCATATTTCGTTTTCGATGTTATGTGAGCGAAGGCTTATTTTAGCTTGCGAATTTGCACGGATATCTTCAAGATAAGCCATCATGTAAAGACCTTCGATTTGAACAATGTCGTACTTTTTCGCCTGAAGCATATTTATGAGCTCTGCACGAAATCTGCTGTCGATGAAGCGTTCGGCATTGTAAGGTATTTTTGAAAGTAAGAGATTGCGAAAAGCCTTGGGTACTGAGATGGTTGTATCGACAAATATGCTTCGCATGCTCAGCCTGTTTGCCAATTCAGACGAAGTAAGTGTGTTGGGATGTTTATGGGTTTCGATGGCGAGAATATCCACCTCATGACCGGCCTGCGAAAGTCCCAAAGCCATATTGTAAATGGCTATGCAACCGCCATCTTTGGGTGGGAAGGGTACTTTGTTGCAAACCTGTAGTATTTTCATCCTTGTTTTTGTTTAACGAATCATGCTCGTTTCAAAATAATAACTGCTAGGTATTAATTTTAAGCGAAGTGCCCAATTCCGGAATCAGTCGCTTGATTTGTTTTAGCTTCGAGCGCAGTACTATTAATTTAATAATATGACGCGCTGCCACAAACAAGGTAAAGGGAGGCAGACAGGCCAGAATAATTAACCCATACTGCCTTGCTATCGGATCCTGAAACTCGCTTATGTTCATGGCCGGAAACTCATAGATTTTAGCCCTGATGCTTTTGTTGTGAAAAACACTGCTGTTAATTATAGAGGCAAAGGTGTTGTAATAAAGTCTCTCGAATATGACTAGTTCAGAATCGTTTTGGGGAGAAAACATGTCGATGATTATGTCCGGCACGTTAAATTTATGTGTTTCGAGCAGCTGTTCGATGCTATCGTTGAGGCTAAACAGCGAAGAATACATGTTTTCGGTTTTAGCTTCAGTCCGAATGGTATCGTCCATTACATCTATATGCACCATGTCGACTACATTATAACGCTGGCCAAATACTTTTTTTATGAAATTACTATAAGTATCGAGGTTAAATATCGATGAATCGGTGGTGGCTTTATAAGTTATAAAGGCACCAATTACTGCAAACAATACCGATGTTGCCCACATGCCTTGTTCGTCTGTCCAAACACTCGAACGCACCAACTTTTCACCTATCAGCGAGAGTACATAATACAGAATAAAAAACACTACGGATATTACCATCGGAAGGCCTAGTCCACCTTTACGTATGATAGCACCTAAAGGGGCACCAATAAACATAAAAAGCAGGCAGGCAATGGAAACAGTAAATTTCCGCTGCCATTCAACCTCGTATCGGCGCAGGTTTTCGAATTTAAACTCGAGTGTTTGGTGCGAATTGGCGACCAGGTTTTTGGTGGTTCTGGCAGCAGACAAAGCAGCCGATGTGATGCGGCTTTTCTCCTGAAGGGTGAAGGTGTTAAAAAGGCTGTCTGTATCGAAAAGAATAACAGGGATACTAACCTCGGCAATTATGGAGTCCGGAGAATCTATTCGTTCAGGTTTTTTAGCATGTTTCGCCAACGAGTCGAGGGCTTGTTTTTTTTGCTGAAGTCTATTTCCGCCGATCGCATTACGCTCAGCTTGTGGTATGATTAGAGCATCCGGTTCTCTTTCACTTCGCTTACTTCTTGGGTTTCGCATTTTGAAATAGTCGTTATGAAGAGATTGGTAGAACTGGTTGTTCCTTTCATCAATTTCAAGAGACAGCGAATCGATATAATACCTCAGTTGCTTCAGATTAAGCATCGAGTAGTGACTTTTAAAAAGGCTCTGGTCTGTGCGTTGCAACCCGAAACCTTTTAATTCAATGATAATTTGTTGTTCTTTAAACTTATCGTAACGGTGCGGATAGCTTTGCATCCTTTGAGGTTTCTTCGAATCGTACAATTCGTTATAGCTATGTCCATTGTACAGGGTAATAATTAAATGTTTGTCGTTGGCAGTGACTAGCATGGTGCCAGAATCGGCAAGTGTTACCGAAGTATTTCCATGGCCCGACGAATGATCGTAAATGGTGAGTCCGTAAAGCACATTGGTTTTAGGGTCTTTGTTTTTCACCCTGATACTGTATCCGTCGATAAGGCTGTTAAACTCGCCGGGTTTTATTTGCAGTTCGGGGCGTTGTTGCCGGATATCGTACATGAGCGATCGCATTTGCAGGTTGGCATAGGGGAGCACATTGTTTGCAAAAAAGAAATCGCCAATACTTAATATCAGTACAACCAATACAAGGGGCCTCATAATACGCTGAAGTGAAATTCCAGAGGCTTTAATGGCAGTAAGCTCGTAGCGCTCGCCCAGGTTACCAAAAGTCATGAGCGATGCCATCAGTATGGAGAGGGGCAAAGCCATAGGAACCAGGCTCGCCGAAATATAAAGCATGAGTTCGGCAATGGTTTTAGTGTCGAGCCCTTTACCTACCAATTCGTCGATGTAACGCCAGAGAAACTGCACCAACAGAACAAATAGCACGATAAAAAAGATCAGAAAGAAAGGCCCGATAAAGGAACGAAGTATTAATAAGTGTAATTTTTTCACGCTTGGTAAGTTTTATCGCACAAAAACCGGAGCCAGTAAAAAGCTGATAAGTTTAAAGTCCAATTACTTGTTTTAGCCTTGTAATTTGTGTGTTCCATAGCTCGGTGGTGTCTTCGAACTCATCGGGTTCTACCATATCGGTTACTACAAGGGCTACATCTTTGGTAATTTCGTCTACATTAATGCGGAACTCAAAATAGGCTTCCGGATCGTCTATCCATTTAAACCGGATGTATCTATTTTCTTTTTTCTGCACTACTTCAGCCTTTTGTTCCATTCCATCCCAGATAAAAATGTACAAACTACCTTTGAGAATTACATCGTCGGCAAACCATTCGGCCAGGCCGCCCGGAGTGCTGAATCGCGAAAACAGAACCTTTGGGGATGAATTTATAGAGTACTCCAGTACCAGCTTTTCTTTCATGTAAATTTACTTAATCGGTCGTAAAAGCTGCAAGATATTAAATGCTGCGTTCGATTACAAATGTGCTCATCAATCGGCGGCAAAAATAGGTGTTTTTATTTTTTTTAAAGGCCAAACCAAAAATTATTGCAAAACAATCAAAAAGAAATTTATCTTTGCAACCGCTTTTTCCGGATGGGAGCATGAGATTTTCTGATGTATACAGAACCCATAGTTGTAAGCGGAAAACAGTATATTTTTTTTGGCGAGGTAGCTCAGATGGTTAGAGCGCATGATTCATAATCATGAGGTCGGCGGATCATTCCCGCCTCTCGCTACCAGCAAAGAAGGAACTTTCGAAAAAGGGTTCCTTTTTTTGTTAATAATATCAACGAAAAATCAATCGGATGTAACGATTTAATTTTAATATTCGTACACAGGTGAGGTTGATTGAATAGAATAGAGCGTAGTTGCAGGAATGAAATTCAATTTTATATACTATTATTCACTAACACCTTAACACATGAAGAATCTAAAATTTTTAACCATCAACGTCCTCCTTTTAGGATTTATGCTGTTTTCTCTTTCCTCTTGTGAGAAAGACGAGGATAAAAAGGAAGTTATTAAGGCCGAAATAGTTGGCGAATGGACCATTACCAACGGAACATTGAGTCTAACTGTCGATGGCAAGAATTATGTTCAGTATTTAATGGATGAGTGGGGATTTACACAAGAGGAAATTGATGAAATGGTTGATACAGATATTACTGGAACCTTTGACATTAACTCAGATGGCACTTATTTGACAACTGTAGATGGTGATGAATTTCCAGGAACTTGGGAATGGGGTTCAGGAAACGCAATTATTCTGGATGAAGGCACTGAAGATGAGGTTACCATGCAGGTTGAAGAGCTTACATCCAGCAAGCTTGTAATGAGTTATTCTGATGAATACGAAGAAGATTGGAATTTCGATGAAGACCCTGAAACTATTGTGGAGACCGTGAGAATGGAATGTTCGAAATAAATTACACCATTTTAAATAGATAAAAAAATCCGAGTAGATTCTTCTATCCGGATTTTTTTTAAGCATCAATTGTACTAAATACAACATTAGGATTTATCTAAAATTTGTGACTGTCTAAAGGTTCCTACGCTGGTTTGAAAAGGGAATGAATTAGATTTCAGCGAACTCAAGTTTAACTGATGTTAATTTATTTTGCATCAATGCTATTAAAATAAAAGTCAAATTTTGGGTATAAATGCGAATAAGGTTTGTAATGCATTGATAGAACTCCAAAGTCCATATTTTTATATATACTATCAAGATATACGATGTTTTGAACAGCATCATCAAATATTGAGATTCTTGGAATCCCGCTCCTATTCATACTATTAATACTCGACTGTCTAAAGAATGAACTCTCTTTACTCAATTCTTCCCAGGTAGAATAACCTTTTATGTAATCAGAGAACAAGTCAGACGCTTCCTCCAATATTTCGGTTTGCTTAGCAACATCAAAAATAACCTCATTTATTTCAAATTCAACATTTAAATTCACACCTATTGTGATAGCATTGCAGTATAAATCGCCATAAGTATTTTTAAAATTTTCGGCAGATATAGTTATTTCATCATTATCCAAACTCATGACTGTCCACTTAAAATAAGCTGAGTGACAGTTGTTTATAATCAAGTTCTTTGACATCATTGTAATCTATATTTGTAAATAGCTCTTTTACAGGAGTTTTGTCCAGTAGAGAGATTCCTAAAACTTGTAATATTTCGTAGGTTGAACGGTCTATTTTGAGATCATTGCCTACAATTGCAATCAAACAATATGTGATGATTGCGGTATAAATTTGGATACGGACAGCATTTTCAGAGTTACCCCAAAAGGATTTTAGCTTAAGATGCTGTTTTATCCATTTGAAAAATAGTTCTACCTGCCAACGATTCTTGTAAAGAAGTGCGATTTCCTGAGCGGTAAGCGTCATATTGTTGGTTAGGAATACAAAGGTGCGATTCATTTCGCTATCGTAGTATTTCACTTTTCGCAATTTAGCAGGGTAATCTTTTGAGACATAAAACCCTGTCAGTTTACCAATTTGGTCGCTTTGCACCCCGGTGGTCTTGTCAATCTTTTGAGAATAAATTCTTTTAAATTGAAGGTTTGACTTTGCACGGACTACGAAAAGGCAGAAAGCAGCGTTATCTTATATAACCGGCTGTAGTCGACATAACCACGGTCGAAAATGTAGTTGCACCCCCCTCATAAGGAATATAATCCATAACATTGACATCGTTTACCGTTGCAGCAGTAATATGAATGAAGGCCGGAATTTGAGTAGTGATATCGTAGAGTGTATGCAGTTTGATACCTCCTTTTGCTTTGCGGAATTTCGCCCACCAAAACACATTTAAACATAAATCAATGTGGAAGAATCAAAGGCATAAACTTTTCCTTTAATTTCAAAATTTTCATTTTTGCGTTTTTTTTGGGGGACATCAATAAGATAATACGCAAATTCTTCAAATACCTTGCTGTTTCGATTTTCATTGGCTTTTGAAAGATTACTGCGGGTAACACTTTTCCCAAAACCCAAATGGTAGGTTTTCCTGCTATGGGCTTCAATAGCAACAATCAAATCCCTGAGGCTATCTCGATTGGTAAGTTGCCCAAAGATCATGCATAACATTTGATTCCAGCAACTGAAATGACGAACATTTTTATCTGCGGAAAAACGATCTACAATACAATCGAAAACTCTCTTAGGCAGAAACTCTATAATCTGTGCAAAAACATACTTACCTTGATTCATGAAATAACATTTTCACGAATTAAGTATTTCAAATCGACACGTAACAAAAAAGTCCTGAAATATAGATTCTACAACGATTTCAAAGAACGTATTTTAATTTATAGTGGACACTAATGATCCAAACTATCAAATAAGCTTGATCTAAATGTAAGGTAATCGTTCAAAGCTTTATTCTCTATGTCAATTTGAATTTTACCCAGAACCCTTTTATATTTTAGATTTACAAACAGAGTAGATTTTTTTTGGTTAGTAGAAATTTGAGAGTTTACAGGAATATAACTTAATACAAAATCTGAAAAAAAAATTTTTTTTTTTTTTGGGGGGAAAAGCCCCCCCCTTTTTTTTTTTAAAATTTTCGAAGAAAAAAAAAAAAAACTTTGTTCGTTAAGGGTAAATTTCAATATAGAATCTCTTGGTATACTTTGTAGTATTGAAATTTCTTGTGTATTTTCTGTTGAATCAAAACCTGTCCCGATGCAATTAAGCATACCTTGCTCTAGCTGGGATTTTATAAATGATTCGCCTAGAAAAATACTTTCTGTGTTAGCTTCTTCTATTATTAACACCTCATATATTATGACTGTATCAGATATTTCTTTATTATCTTCTTCATTTTTTATTTGGCTGGAATTTTCCTTTTCACATGATTGAAAAATCGATAATAATGCCAGCCCTAATAGAATTGGGAACTTATAAAATGGTTTGGTTTTCATTTGATTAAATATAGAATTATCGCCTACTCTAATTTATGCTTTTCGGCTTACGCATATTTAGTTTTACGATTCGGTAAGGTAATATTCGACTTAACTAAATACAGTTAACTCTGTTCCTTATCTTATTGTGCTTAACTGACTTAAGGTTTCATCACAATATTAAACATTTCAAATAAACGACATTTTTCTGTTTCTGCAAAGAAATATTTATTTTTAATTCTAAGCACCTCAATAATAAACCGATTGGGTTGTAAATGATTTATTATTAGCCAGTAATTATCATCCTATTTTGAATAGATTTAGGTTTTGTTATTTTGGATCTAATTTTAAGCATAGGATCAGTTCATAAATTAAATTCACAAAATAAGATAATTCACCCTTTTCTTAAAAATCTATGCTGGTTTGGGTTACCAACCGAAAATACCGATTGTTCTTTTATGGCTCTTATCTGAATAAAGTTATTTCACCCTAATCATCACCGGTAAATGGTCCGACAGGTATAAATTGTTTATTCGACGATCATCGAGGTGTAGGTAACTTTCTACGGTTATGTTTTTTACAAAGATGTAGTCAATTCTTCTTTGTGGCACCATGCTGGTATCGAAATCGTTAAATGTGCCCTGTGGTCCATAGGCAGGAATCTCAGATGCCTGATAAGAGTCGTTTAGTTTTGATTGTAAAGTCTTAATGGGATAGGAGTCCGGCTCACTGTTAAAATCGCCCATTACAATTATTTTTTTATCCCTCAGTTCTTTCTTTTCAATCAGGTTGAGTATCAATTCCGAAGAGTTTTTTCTGGCTATTTCACCGATATGGTCGTAATGGCAATTAAAAACATACAAGGTATCCATCGATTGGAAATCTCTCAATACCCCATAGGTAACAATGCGTTTCATCGATGCATCCCAGCCTACTGAGATGGTGTCCGGGGTTTCTGAAAGCCAATAGGTTTTGGTCTCCAGCAGTTCAAATTTTGTGTTGTGAAAGAAAATGGCAGCAAATTCACCCTGTTTTTTTCCATCGTCACGCCCAACGCCTATATAGCTATAATTTTGTAACATTTGGTCGAGAAAGCTAACCTGGTCATAGAGCCCTTCCTGTATTCCCAAAATATCAGGATGATAAAATTCCAGCATGGTTACGATCTCTTCTTTGCGGTATTCCCAGCAATTCTCGTTGTCGTTTGGGTTGTTAAATCGAATATTAAAACTCATTACGCTTGTTTGTCCATGCAGCTGCGCACAGTAAAAGAACAACAAAGCAAGACTCAGGCATTTAAATGTTTTCATCTAATTCAACACACTTTAGAGATATTTATTTTGTTCTGGTTTCCATGGAACTCGAAAACTATATACAGAAATTTTAAAACCTTTTGGGGCCTACCACTTTGGAGTTGTAGTTAAACAGGTAGTTGAGCATAATCTCGTGCGAGCCTCCCATCTGTCTTGATTTGCCCGAAAGCCCCGTGTCGTATGAATATGCCAGGCGCAACTGGTCGGTTAACTGAAACTGCACAATGGCAACCAATGCATCCACGCTGCGGTAAGTGAGTCCCAGCCAAAGCTTGTTCCTCAGGATAAACTGAGCACTCACATCGGCCTGAAAAGCTTCACCTGGGTTAAACTTCATGATGATCGAAGGGAAGAAGGTATAGTCGTTGTTGAGTTCGAGTTTGTAGCCAGAAGTGAGGTAGAAATTGTATTCCGAAAAATCGTTCTTCAGTTCCAGGTCGGTTGCGTTCTCACCTGAGTAGCTGTAGCTTAATAACATTGGTGTAGAGAAACCCACAAAGAACTCCTTGTTATGGTAAAACAAGCCTGCACTGAAATTCGGATTGGTGAGTTTTTCCGGACTAATATTCAGTCCGTTATCGTTTTCGTCGGTGGCTTGCAACTTATCCCAGCTTACGTTGAGCATGCTGATACCAAGCCCGAATCCAAAAGCCAGTTTACCGTCGCCCATCTCAATGATATAGGCATAATTGGCCATTACGGTGGTTTGGTTGTTCACGCCAATCTGATCGTTCACTACCATTAGACCCAGTCCAACCCTTTCGTTTCGCAGTGGTGCATGCAAAGCAGCGGTAATGGTTTTTGGGGCACCGGTAAAACCAGTCCATTGATTTCGGTACATCAGGGTAGCACTCAGAGCCCCATCGGCACCCGAATAGGCCGGATTAATCGCCAGGCCATTTACAATATACTGGTTCGATAAGCTATGCAGCTGGCCATAAACCACCAGTGGTGCCATGAAAAATAATATGGTAAGCAGCTTTTTTTGCATTTATCGTTTGATTATCACAAAACCTTTCAACACTCTCGACTTATCGATTGTAGCTACATAAAAGTAGGTATCGTTAGTGAGCTCTGCACCCGATTTGTTGACTCCGTTCCAGGAATTGTTATAATTACCATCTGAAAAAACTTCCAAACCCCATCGATTGAAAATCGAAAGCTCTACTTGCGACACCTCGTCCACGCCCCTTATTACAAAATAATCGTTTTCGCCGTCATCGTTAGGTGTAATCACATCAGGAATAAAAATGTCATACACCATCACGAGCATGGTATCGGCATCGGAACATAAACCATTGTCGATGCTCCATGCCAGAAAGTTTTGCCCAAGTACCAAACCACTTACCTCCGTATTTGGCTGGTTGTTGTTGCCAAAAATTGCATTTGCACCCAGGCTGGTCCAGGCACCTTGCTCGTTGGGCAGAAGAGGAGTGGCATCGAGCTGAGTTTCGAATTCATTGTCGAGCTCCTGATCGGGCCCTGCATCGGCCACTGGGTTAAGAATGAGTTCGATAATCAGATTGGCAGTATCCTCGCATATTTCATTTCTTTCAGTCCAAAGAAGGGAATAATTTCCGGCTTCGGCTGCGATAAATTCAGCATCAGGAGCAATGTTATCGGGTATAAACTGTGCTCCATCTGCTCCGGCAGTTAGGCTCCAGTTTCCGGTGCCGGACGAAGGTGTGGCATTAAGCCGAAAACTGAACCCACATAACTGGTTGGAGTTGTAGGTACCTGCATTGGCTGTGGGTGCTTCAAGGAATCTTATAGCAACGGTTTCACTATCGGCACATACACCGTTAAAGGCATTGCGCTGAAATACATAGCTTCCAAAAGAATTTACCTGAACATTTGTGCTTTCCGCAATAAAATCTGTAAAAGTAGACTGGCCTGTGCCGCTTAACTGGCTCCAGGTGCCTGTGCCAATCGATTGAGTGGAGGTAAGCAGGGTGCTATTGCCGCAAATGCTATCGTCAGGCATTATTTCCACTACCGGTATTTCGAAAAAATGCACAGTAATGCTGGAATCTGTTGAACAAGATCCATTGTCGACCCGCCAGGTGAGCTGATAGATTCCTGTGTCAGCCACAACCAAATTGGCATTTGCCTGCTGCTCCGAAGGTTGAAATACAGCTCCGTCTGGTCCGGTTGCCACAAACCAGAATGCATTGTCAGCAGAGGGTGTTGCCTGTAGCTGATACGATAATCCGCATGCGTTGCCACCTTCACCTGCATCTGACAGAGGTTTTTCAATGAAAGTTACTTCTACAAAAGCAGAGTCCTCGCAGAGTGCATTGTTTTCTTTCCATTTAAACATGTAATCGCCAACCTCTGTAACGGTAGCAAGGCTATGGGTGCTATCATCAGGGGTAAAATTAGCTGTGCCCGGACCTGTTTGCTTGAACCAGAATCCGTCAGAACCTGCTATGCTTGGAATGGCTTTAAGATTAAAGTTCAAACCGCAGGTATCGCCGCCGAAGCCTGCGTTGGCATTGGGTTTTCTGAAGAAACTAAGTTCAATCTGGGCGCTATCTGCGCATATGGCGTTGACTTCTTTCCATTGAAGGGTATACACGCCAAAGTCGCTGGCATTTGCAGTTGTGTTGTATAGGCTGGGGAAAGTAAAGTTTACCTGATGACCGGGGCTTAAATCAACCTGTCTCCATTCTCCTGTGCCTGCCGAGGGAGTAGCGGCCAGGGTGGTGCTGAGGCTGCACAGGCTATCGGGTGCTCCGGCATTGCTCACAGGTTGCTCGAAGAATGTAAAACTGATGGTGTCGCTGTCTGTACAGCCATTGTTGTTTTCGTTCCAAGCGAAGGTGTATGGCCCATAATTATTATCAATGACAACATTAGTACTACTGATAGTGCTGTCGGCAATAACCGCAGTGCCAACGCCAGTAATCCAATTCCACCAACCCTCACCAACCGATGGATTTGCATTCAATTGAGCTGTTTCGCCGCAATTATCGGGTGTGGGAATGGCATTGGCCAGTGGTTGCTCTATAAAGGAGAGGGTTATCAGGGAGTCGTCTTCACAAAAAAAGTTTTGACAAAACAGTTGCACAGAGTAAGCACCATAATTGCTGGCTTCTACCTGAGTAGACAAAGAGGTACTGTCGCTAAAAATCAGCAAGCCTGAACCACTTTGCTGCCTCCAGATGTTGGTATTGCCCCATGTATCGGTGGCAGATAAGACGAGAATGCTATCGCAAACCGGAGCAGGGATTGAAGGTAAAGCCACAGGTTGCCTTTGCATTGTAAGGAAAATTACTGTATCGTCGATACACGCCCCATATGTTTCGGTCCAACGAGCCTGATAAGTACCTACATTTATTGGAGTGACCAAGGTGTTAGGGTCGTTTTCATCGGTAAATGCCAATGTACTTGGCACCACCGCCGACCATGTGCCGGTAGCACCTGCCCTTGAAAGGCTTGCTTCAAGCGGAAATTGCTTAGAAGCCAACCAGCAGTGCTCCAGATTGTTGTTGGCCTGGGCTGTGTTTTGTTCGTAATTGGTTACATTCACTGCTGCACATGCACCTCCTAAAACATTCCATGCAAAAATGTATAAGCCAAATGTGTCTACTTCTACATTTTGATCAGGATCGGTAAGTGGGTTGGAGAACATTACATTTGAATTTGGGCCTGATTTGAATGACCAGGAACCGGAAGGTGTTTCCGCATTCAACGAGAGTATTTTACCGCATGCAGCATTGGATTGCCCTACAGCAGTAAGCCCTGAATTTAATACATCGATTAATAAAGTAGTTGAAATTGAATCGGCACAACCATCTCTTTTAAGTTTGGCACGGTAATAAGTATCTACTGTCGGAAACACGGTAGTTTCCGGAGTTGTTACACCACTTATTACACTATAGGGTTCGATGCCAGTTTCAGAATATTCCCAGGTGATACCTCCAACATAATTGCTGAGAAGGAGGTTAGTGTGCTCGCCAATGCAACGGGTGGTATCACTACTGGAAACGAAACCACCTCTTAGGTCGTCGCATTGGCTATAAGCGCCTGAATAACTTCCTGATAATAAAAAACAAGAGATATAGAATGCAATTTTCTTCACGGCCTAAAAATACAAAATATTGATAGCATGGATGAATTTATTATCAACAGAAGCAGAGAGGGTTCCAACTAGGAACCAGTGATTAACAATACCATACCCACCAATATGCCAGCAAGTGCAAAGGCTTTTTTTCGAAGGTTACCTTCTTTAAAAATCAGAGCTCCCAGGCTAAAAGAAAGCACTACACTGCTGCGCCGCACCAGCGATACAATGCCAATTAGCGAATCCGGATCGCTGAGAGCCATAAAATACAAAAAATCGGCAGTAGCTAATACCAATCCTATGGCCGGTATACTCAGGCGCCATCGAAACCGGGGCAATTCTTTTCTCCGTGGATACCAAAGTAGTAAAAGAAAAGGCAGCATGATAACCACCATGTAAATCGAGAACCATGCTTGCACTGCCATCCGGTTATAATGCATCAGAAGGTGCTTGTCGAACAAACCCGATACGGCACCCAGAATGGTAGCGCCCACGATGGCATAAATCCATTTGTTTCTAACAAAGCGTATTCCCTCTTTCTGCCCTGCAAGAGAGAAAATGTAAAAAAACGCCAGCACCGTAATAATCCCCACCCATTGCAGAGAATTAAAGCGCTCTTGAAAAATGATCATTGAACCGATTAGCACCCAAAAGGGTCCGGTAACCCTGATGGGTACAACAATGGTGATGGGCAAATAGGTAAGAGCCATAAAAGAAAGGTACCACGAGATGCCCACAATAAGAGCTTTTAGAAAAAACAGGGCATGCTGTTCCGGGGGAACAGGTGGAACATAAAACAGGTTAGAGGCATCGAATACCCGAAAGTGCGAGCATAAAACAAACAGAGTAAAAACGATTGCTCCGGTAAGTGTAGCCAGAAAAAGCACAGGAATAAAAGCATTGTCCCTTAACGACCATTTTTTCAATAAGTCGTAGCTGCCCAAAAAGATGCTGGAGAAGAAGGAAAGAATTAACCACATATAAGTTGTAAGTTCAGAAATTAGATTGAACGGGGCATTTACCGCTCCGGTTTGGTTATGCAATTATAATTTGTAAATTCGTAATGAGAGTTATTTTTCTTATGAAGTTATTCGTTACAAACCTGTTTCTTATTTTATGGCTGCCACTTTTTGTTTTCTCGCAGGAAAGCAGCCAGGGTATCACCGGCGAGGTGCGATACCATCAAATGCCTGGTTCCGACTCCATTTCGGACAGGACTGTAATTGTTTGGTTGCCTCCTGGATATACCGACAGTTCGTATCGCGCTTATCCGGTTTTGTATATGCAAGACGGACAAAACCTGGTTGACCCGAAAACATCCAGCTTTGGTTACGACTGGCACTTCGATGAAGTGGCAGACAGTTTGATTCGTGCTAGTTTGATAGAACCCTTTATTTTGGTGGGTATTTACAATTCTCCACAACGAACTGCTGAATACATGACCAGTCTGGTGCCTTATTATACAAGTTGGATGACAGGCCTGCTAAAATCTTTTATCGATTCGGTTTACCATACCAGTTCAGGCAGAGAATCCACATTTACAGGCGGATCGTCGGCCGGCGGGGCCATTGCTTTTGAGCTTCTTTGGGAGCACAACGATGTTTTTTCTAAAGCCATTTGCATGTCGCCAGCCTTTATTGATTATCCCAATCAGGGCTTGGTAAATCTTGCCCATCGTGTTAAGGCTGACACCAATGAAAAAAGGTTCATGATGGCTTATTTCGATATGGGTGGTCATGGAGTGGACAGCCTGCTGAAGCCCGGACTTGATTTAATGGTTCTGAATCTGGAAGAAAGTGGATACCATCAGCAAACCGATTTCTTTGTAGTCTTTGATCCCCTTGCCACGCACAGCGAACGTGACTGGCATGCCCGACTTCCGGAGGCATTGATTTTATTGTTTGGAAAAAGGTAAAATAAACCCTCTATCTCTTTAGTTGCTTTAAATCGCAGCGTTTATAAAACAATTGCTGCGAAAGCAAACGTCACTGTCTTTTTTAGCTTTTGTGCTTTAAATCCGCCTATTTCAGTTAAATCTGCACTTCAAACTAAAAACCTTAAACTGCCTTTGGTACCTCTGAATCTGAGGCCTTTTCCCTGGGCTGAATTTTAAGTGAGATTACAATGCTGGCAGTAAGTACGATAGCAATAAATAGTAAGGACCATGCAATAGGTATTTTGTACACATCGACCAGAAGCATTTTTATACCCACATAAACCAATACTACTGCCAGTCCGTAACTTAAAAGCCAGAAACGATGCACTACGCCGGCAAGCGCAAAATAGAGCGACCTTAAGCCTAAAATGGCAAACACATTGGAAGTGTAAACGATAAAAGGATCGCGTGTGATGGCCAATATTGCTGGAATGCTGTCAACAGCAAAAATCAGGTCAGAGGTTTCGATAATAATCAGTACCAGAAAAAGGGGAGTAGCAAAGCGTTTCCCTTGTTGTTTCACGAAAAATTTTCCATCGTGTAACTCATGAGTAACAGGTAGGTGTTTTTTTACAAACTTCAGCAGCCGGTTGTGTTCGGGGTTGATAGGCTCTCCGTGCTGAGTAAACATTTTATAACCTGTATAAATCAACAGTGCACCAAAAACATAGATAGTGACATGGAATTTTTCAATCAGCGCAACGCCAGCAAAGATAAAGATTACACGAAGTACCAGGGCTCCCAGGATTCCCCAAAAAAGTACACGATGCTGGTATTTCGAAGGGATATGGAAATAGGTAAAAATCATGATAAACACAAAAATATTGTCAACGCTCAGCGCTTTTTCTATCAGGTAGCCGGTAAAAAACTCCAGGGCTTGCTGGGGTCCACGCCAGAAATAGATAATCGCATTAAAGATTAGTGCAAGGGAAATCCAAACAAAAGTCCAGGTAAGGGATTCCCTGAGGCTTACAACATGATTTTTTCGATTGAATACGCCCAAGTCCAAGGCGAGCATAAGAAAAACAAAAACATTAAAAAGTACCCAGAAAATAATTGGAGTTTGCATATTACCTAGCGTTTAAATACTAATGGTTCTTTGAGCCAGTTGGTAATGGATTTAAGTGGCGCAAAGGTAATATTATACTGTTGAGTTCTGCAATTTACCAATTCTTTTTTAGGACGATTTTTTGAGTAAAGTAACCTTCATTCTCCGAAATGATAACGAGGTAGTAATTGCCATCCGGTAAATGACTCAGATTTGTCTCGGTGTTGCCGCTGGCAGATTCGCTCCAGACAACCTGACCGGCCTGATTCACCACATTTACCTTATAATTTCCGCTTAATCCCTTAATGTGTATCAGGTCATTTGTGTAGGTAGGAAAAACCTCTACCAGGGGTGAAGAAGTATTTGTGAGGGTGGTTTCACCGATAAGGTCCACCGTTATTCGCACATAAGTTTCATCGCAAAGCCCCGGATAATTATTGGCACATACTTTATACCGGATCGAGTCGACACCTTGGTCAAAGCCGAGTTTTGGTCTGTAGCTGATGCTGTTATCAGTGTTTACCTCCACAATTCCCAGCTCAGTGTCGAGTGAAATACTCAGGTTTACAATTCCCTGAATGCTGTCGTTGTCGAGAACCTGAATGGTGAGGGGCGTAGTTGTTTCAGCGAATATTTCTGCCGAATCAGGTCGGCAAATGGGTGTGGTAGCCAGTATATCACCATTTTTAAAGCGGTTTGTAAACTCCTGGAAATAAAGGTTGGCAATTGTTTGGTCGTGCACAATTAAGGTGTTTTCATCGTTGCGGTCGCGTGCTGCTGCAGACCAATTATGAGAGCCTGTCAACACAAGTGGATCCGAATCGTTTTTTTGTGGATCGGCCATCATGTATTTGTGATGAAATATGCCTGTTTCGCCCATGACCTTAAAATTTTCTCCCAATGCAGGAACCAGAATTGCATCCTGCGACGAAGTATAACTCACATTGTCCACAATCATTCGGGTATCCACGCCGGCATTACTTTTATCTCGAATGGCACGAGCAATTTCATCGCGGGTTATTAGCATGGTGCCAATGTATAACTCTGCTTCGGCTGTTTTAATGGCTTCGATAATCTTACTGTCAGCACCATCAGTAGGGCTGAAAAAGCATTCTACCCTTCTTCCTCCTATATTGAATTCATGGGGAGTATTGTCGGCTTTATAGGGTCCAAATTTGGCTACTGAGGCATTGGGCTGCGCATCTGCGCTACCGAACATTTCGTTAAACTCGAGGGTAAAAGCCAGGGCAAGACTTTGATCCTGCAGTATTATTACATTGTTCGCGTCGGTATTGAGCTGAGCCGAGGTGAAGTTGGTAGACCCAGTCCATACGATAGGCAGGTTTGGATCAACGGCATGGGCATCAATAACCACAAATTTGTTGTGCATGATGCCATAACTGCTAGTGGTAGGGCTTTTAATTTTACCAATCTGGCTGTTCAGCTGGGCAATGCCGCTGTTGGAAGTACTGCCATCGTAAACCACACGCACAAGCACTCCCCTGGTATGTGCACTGTTTAGCGCCGAAACTATCTGATTACTGTTGTAGGTGTCGAGGTTGTATATGGCCATATCAATGCTCTCGGTGGCCCGGTTAATGTAACTTACCAGCGTATCGGCAATTGCCTGATACAGGGTAATAGCTTTTTCTCCGATAGCTACACTTGTATCAACCGTTGAATTAAAATAGACTTTTATCTGGCAGGACGAATTGGAGGCTGTCAAGTAAGGCTGCACTTTGCTGGCGAATGCAGTATCGGTGCCATCGACAGAAAAAGTTCTTACATAGACAAGGTCTGAGGCAGACAGGCCACTGAGAGTAAGCGTGTGCAGTGTGTCAGAACCAGCAAGCTTCAAGGGAGCTTGCTCCAGTTGGGGAGTATAACCCCAAAAGGTCTCTGTGGACGACGTAATGTTGGTTTCCCATCTCAAGGTTAAGGCCTCTTTTTGTATTTCTATGATCTGAGGCTGTGTAGAAAATGAAATCTGCTGGGCAACAATTCCAAAAAATGTGCTGAATACTATTGCTGCGGTTATTAAGAGCTTTTTCATCGTAATTCGGATAGTTTTATTTCAAACCTTCTTAAGTAACGAAGTTTTTAGAAGGAAATTCAAAAATAGAATGATAATTATTGATGTTTTAAAACAATGTATACTGGTAAATGATCGCTAAAACCATTCAGAAAATTGCCTCCGGCAAAGGTGCGGTGAGGATAGCCCTTGAATTTTCCTTCCTGTTCGAAAAGGTAGGGCGTATTTTCTACTTCGAAATGGCTAAAGCTATATTCCTTTTTATTTTCAGTCAATAAGTTGCCTGAAAGAAAAATCTGGTCGAACATATTCCATTTCCCCCGGTATTGGAGAGATCCCTTGCCTTGCATAAAAATTGAAGCTGATGGATTGTACAATTGTTCTTTCGCAAGGCTGTCAGCAAAAAAGTTAGCTTGAAGGTAATCTTTTGTACTGAGGTTGGTCGGGTCGTCGTTAAAATCGCCCATGACGATAATATTTGCAAGGCTGTCTGCTTCTAACAAAGAATCGATAATATGCCGGCTAAGCTGGGCAGCTGCCAGGCGTAAGGGTTGACTGCGCAATTCGCCCCCCATGCGCGACGGCCAATGGTTTACTAAAATAGAGATTTTCTGTTTTTTAATCTTACCGGATACCACCAGTTGGTCGCGGGTTTCGATGGATTCTCCGTTAACCGGATTGGTAAGGTTAAGCTTATAAGTTTTAGTGTGCAGCACTTCGAATGCATTTTTTTTATAAAGCAGAGCCACGTCAATACCACGCTTGTCGGGCGAATCGAAATGCACGATTTGGTAATGTTCCGGTGCTAAAGTAGCATGCTTTGTCAAGTCGTCGAGCACGCTTCGGTTTTCTACTTCACATACACCCAGTATGTCCGGACCATTCAAGGCACCATCCTTGCTGCCTATATCGGCAATTGCACGCGACATGTTGTTGAGTTTGCTGGTGTAGCGCTGGTGAGTCCAGTTGTTTTTACCTCCAGGAGTAAACTCCTCGTCGTTTACTTCTTCCTGATTAATGGTATCGAAAAGGTTTTCGAGGTTATAAAAACCAACGATCAAAATGTCGGAAGAAGTTGCTTTTTGCGAGAAAAGGCTTGTTGGAACTGCCAACAGCAGAATCAGGGCGAGTATGGAATTATTCCGGATCATAATTGTATGTTGAGGACTGCAAAAATAGAAATTGAACTTTCGAAAATAGAGAAAAACTGAAAGTATATTTTATCAAATCTCAGCATAAAGTAAACTTTGCAATTTCTTAATATTCAAAAAGATTCTAATAAAACACACCATAAATTTTTGAATTAACTTCGTAAACTAAAGCTTTATAGTATCTTTGCGCCGCTCAAATGGTACTAAAGTAAAGACCTATAAGATTTTGTAAGGTATACCTGAACAATTTCCAATCACAGTCTGTTTGAATCTGTTTGTAACACATTAAAAGGAAAATTCATTTATGGCAAATAAACTCATGGACCCAATTGGTCGCTTAATGGGGCTGCGTTACAAATCGCATCCATGGCATGGTGTGGATATTGGTCCTGATGCTCCGGAAAAAGTGGTGTGTTTTATTGAAATGGTACCTACAGATACGGTAAAATACGAGGTTGACAAGGTTTCAGGCTATCTGCGTATCGACCGCCCTCAGAAATATTCCAACGTGGTACCTGCACTTTATGGTTTTATACCCCAAACCTATTCGGGCAAAAAAGTAGCCGAGTTTGCCATGGAAAAAACAGGTTTAAAAGATATTAAGGGCGATGACGACCCGATTGATATCTGTATTCTTACCGAAAAAGACATCGTCCACGGCGATATCCTGGCCCTGGTGCGACCGATAGGTGGTTTTCGTATGATTGACGGTAACGAAGCCGATGATAAAATAGTAGCGGTGCTCCACAACGATGCTTTTTATAGTGTTTACCAGGATATTTCGGAACTGCCCGAATTGGTTACCGACAGGCTGAAACATTATTTTCTCACCTATAAAGACCTTCCCGGAAACAAGGCTGCAACTCAGATTACCCACACCTATGGGGCAGAGGAAGCAAAAGAAGTTATAATGCGCTCCACCGACGATTACCACGAAAAATTTGCCGGATTGGATAAAATACTTTCTTCGGCTACCGAATGGTAATCTTTCTGGAGAATTCATTTTCTTAAAAGGAAGCCAATCACTGTATGATAGCCCCAAAATACAATGCAACTAATTCTGGCTTTATAGAATGCCGTGCAGGCTGTGGAGCCTGTTGCGTGGCTATTTCCATATCGTCGCCCATTCCAGGTATGCCTAACGGAAAGCCTGCCGGGGTGAGGTGCATTCATCTAAGTGCCGATGGCTTATGCGCATTGTTTGGTAAGTCTGAACGCCCCGCAGTATGCCTGGGCTTTAGAGCAGAAAAAGAAGTATGCGGCAACAATCGCGAAGAAGCAGTTTCTATCATTTCCGGGCTGGAAGGGATAAATGCCCATGAGGTAATGAAACAATTTATTCAATAGATTTCTGCAGAGAAAAGTTTTTTGAAAATATCTCTACTACCAGTATCTTAGTTTTTTTCTGAAATACAGCTCTGTGCTGTAAATTATCATGTATTGTGGCCATAGGATATGCTATTTTTTTGAAAAATTTCTATGCCATGAAAATTGACCCCGCAAGCCGCATTCAGGACCTTAAACAATTTGGCGAGTTTGGAGGTGTAAACCCCTCTATTACCGATTCTTCGACCTATACATTTATGGAGGCAGAATCGATGACCGAAACCTTTCTGGGACATCAGGAGGGATGCTTTCTGTATTCGCGCCACTGGAACCCGAGCAACAAATACCTGGCCGATGCCCTTGCTGCGCTGGAAGGAACCGAATCGGCATGGATTACAGCTTCCGGCATGGCGGCCATTACCTGTGCCATTTTGCAGTTGTGCAATTCCGGCGACCATATTGTTACCAGTGTAACTACTTATGGTGGCACCTATGCCTTTTTAAAGAACTACCTGCCTAAGTTTAATATCGAAGTTTCGTTTGTAAACATTTCTGACCTCGAGAGTGTGGAAAAGGCTATTAGACCCAACACCCGTGTGATTTATACCGAAAGCATGACAAACCCTCTTTTGCAGGTTTCCGATATTCCTCGTTTAAAGGATATTGCAGCACGTCATCATGCGGTATTGATGGTCGACAACACCTTCACCCCTATGATTATGCAGCCGGCACTGCTTGGTGCCGACATTGTGGTATATAGCATGACCAAGTACATTAACGGCAAGAACGATTGTGTGGCAGGAGCTATATGCGCTTCAGAAAAATTTGTCAATGCCCTTTCGGATGTAAACAGTGGCACGGCTATGTTGCTTGGGCCAGTGCTTGATCCCTTGCGCTCGTCCAGTATACTTAAAAATTTACATACCCTGCATATTCGCATGGTACAGCATAGTAAAAACGCCCTCTTTCTGGCACAAAAGCTTAAGGAAGAAGGCTTCAGGCCTATTTACCCCGGATTACCCGAACACCCCGATTATGCACTTACCAATCGCTTAATTAACAAGGAATTTGGATATGGCGGAATGCTTTCTGTCGATTTTGAAACTCCTGAGAGGGCATCGAAGGTAATGAAAGAATTACAGGAAGAAGGGGTAGGTTATCTGGCGGTGAGCCTGGGCTATTTTAAAACCCTTTTCAGTAATTCAGGAAGCAGCACCTCCTCGGAGATACCCATTGAAGTTCAATACTCTATGGGGCTGACTCCAGGATTAGTGCGGTTCTCTGTTGGCCTCGATTACGACATAGAACGAACCTGGCAAAGGATGAAAAAAGTAATTATTAATAGTTAAGTTAAACTTTTTTGATCCTTAAGCTAAATTATTTGATGGTGCGCAGGGCATAGCTTTCGACCTGATTGCTTATTTTATGCTGTCTTTCGCTTCATTTGTTTTATTAAAATCCATGTTTAATTATTTTAGGATCGATTACAGTTTTAAGAAAAACTTAAGCTTTGCTTCAGACTATTTTTTTGTTTTGTTTAAAATACCTATCTTATTTAAGAATTAATTTTTTGAGTAAGTGGATTTGAAAATGGGTAAGTTGTTTTTTGAGAGATACCTTAGTTTACGTCAGGAGCTGGATGATCAATGTGCCGGTTTATGGAAAGTGCATAAAACAAACATGCTCTGTAAATCGGGTTGTTCTTCATGCTGTACAGCATTTAAGGTTTTGCCTGTAGAGTTTGGATACATTCGCTGGCAGATGAAAGAAATGCAAATGCATCTGAAACCCGAGAGCAACGATGGTATGTGTCGTTTTCTGATCGATAATAAATGTTCCATCTATTTGCATCGTCCTTCGGCATGTCGTTACGAGGGCTTTCCAATAGTAAGGCTTAACGAAGAGCTGGATGAATACGAGTTGTCCTTTTGTCATTTGAATTTCAGAAAAGTGACACTCAAAAAATTTAACTCCCGAAACGTATTTCTCGAAGATGATTATCTAAAAAAGCTGCTCGATCTTAACAACGAATTTATTACTTCGTTCACTGAAACTGAATATGAACCTGGAGAAATGGTGGATTTAAACAGTCTTATCGGTTATTACATAACAAACCGTATCTCTGATCATTAAGGTTTAATTTTGATTTTTCCCGGCTTGCAATCCGGCCCTGAACGCAGCAAGATTCTGTGAAACAATTTCTTCTCCTTTCCTCTCAAACAACCAGGTAATGGCATCTTCCAGCGAGGCATTGGATAAGCCTGTCAGGTGGGCAGCAGCACCAAGCATGACCATGTTCGATGTTTTACTGCTTCCTTGTTCACGGGCAATTTTTTCAGCTTCAACCAGAAGTTTTCGTGGGAGCTTGTTTAATGCATTCCTGATTGAATTGTCATCGGGGTAGTAAGCGATATTATTATAAGGTGTCAGCGCACTTACAACCCAACCGGAGTTGGAAAGAAAGGGCAGGTAGCGCAAAGCTTCCAGAGGTTCCACGGCAAGTATCAAATCAGCACAGCCCTGCGATATGAGGTCGGAATAAATGATGTCGGAGGAGATCCGTAAATGCGATTGGACATCACCACCTCTTTGGCTCATTCCATGCACCTCGGCTTGCTTAAAATGGAGTTTGTTGTTCAGGGCCGCCCGGTCGATTACCGCAGCAATACTTAATATTCCCTGTCCGCCCACACCCGCCAGAATAATATCTTTTTTCATAAAAGAGCTATATTTAAAGAGCTACTATTAATCTATTTTGCTTTCTTTTTCTTTTTTGCCAGGGTTTGGATGCATTCTCGCTGGGCAATTATTACCGATACTCCTTCGTATGCAAATTCTTCCTGGAAGATTTTTACATTTTCAGCGTAATGCACTTTTAAGGGGTTCATTACCCGAATGTGATTTTCTTCTACACCCAAAGCCTTGCAAATGGCAATGTATTTGCCTTCTCCGGACGAGTGCTGCCCACCTGTCATGCCGGTGGTAGAGTTGTCGGAGATAATTACTGTAATGGGCGATTGATCGTTCACGGCATCAAGCAGTCCGGTCATGCCGGAGTGGGTAAAGGTAGAATCACCGATCACTGCCACGGCGGGTCGCAATCCTGCGTCAGCAGCACCCTTGGCCATGGTAACCGAGGCGCCCATATCCACACAGGTAGAAATCGACTCAAAGGGTTGTAATGCGCCCAGTGTATAGCAGCCAATGTCAGAAAATACATGCCTTTCATCATTCCTGATCGCTTCGTTCAAAGCTTCGTATACATCGCGATGGCTGCATCCCTGGCAAAGCATGGGAGGCCGTGGCTGCAAAATTTCGGAAGGCGGAAGGGCAGGGGGCAGATCAATTTTAAGTGCTTTAGCCAGGTAATCGGGATTAAGCTCCCCGGTTCGTGGAAGGGTGCCATCGAGACGGCCCAGAATATTTTTTTCGTTGTTAAAATAGCCGCGAAGCAACTCCTCGTAAACCGGATAACCCTCCTCCACTATCATTATCGATTCGTGTTTTTCAAAAAATTTAGTGAGCATGGTGCGAGGCAAAGGGTATTGTCCTATTTTCATTACAGGATATTGAAGCTGGTGGCGTACCCTAATTTCCATGACATAATTAAATGCTATACCAAATGCCACAATCCCCATCTTTAAATTATCCCCTTCGACCAGGTAGTTTAAGGATGAATGGTTGGATATTTCTTCCAGTCCGGGTTGTTTTTCGAGAAGGCTATTGTATTGCCTGCGGGCATTGGCGGGCAATAAGATAAATCGTTTGCTCTGATTGAAGGGCGATAAGGTATTTTGATTTCGATTCTGAGTGCGGATGACCCCGGAACGGCTGTGAGAAATACGGGTTGTGAGTCGTATCATTACCGGTAAGCCGGTTTGCTCCGAGAGGTCGAATGCATAATGCACTGCATTATAAGCTTCCTGCTGGTTGGCAGGTTCGAGTGCAGGGATATATGCAAAGCGGGCGTAAAAGCGCGAGTCTTGTTCGTTCTGCGATGAGTGCATGCCAGGGTCATCTGCCACCACTACCACCATGCCACCGTGCACTCCTGTAATAGCTGAATTCATAAAGGCATCGGCAGCCACATTCAGGCCTACGTGTTTCATGCAAACCATACTTCGCTTACCTGCATAAGACATTCCCAGAGCTGCTTCGTAGGCTGTTTTTTCATTGGCAGACCAACTCGAGTGAATGCCCTTTTGAATAGCTTCGTGCGAATTTTGCACGTATTCGGTTATTTCGGTAGAAGGGGTCCCGGGATAGGCATATATGCCAGACATACCGGCATCGATTCCGCCTTGTGCAATAGCTTCATCGCCTAAAAGCAAGAGATTGTCCATTTGTTTTGTGTGCATTTCTATGAAGAAATGTAGCAAATGCCCACTAGGCTAAATATGATTTTTGTTGTGGCTGAAAGACAGCTTTGAATAAAATCTCTGGGCGCAATACAAACTCTAAAACTGTCGCAAGAATACTCAATAGGGGAACCGTATGCGGAATTCAACCCCTTCGTCCACAGCAGTATTGACTTCGATGGTTCCTCTAAGGGTTTTCTCGACCAGATTTTTTACCATGCTCAAGCCAAGGCCGGAATTGAGGGAGCGTTGTGTGGTGAAAAAAGGTTCGAAAATCTTTTGTTTTGTTTCTGGTTGAAGTCCGTGGCCATTGTCGCTGACAGAGATTTCAATGGTATCACCTGGCAGAACCTGGCAACGAATTGTTACTTCGCCAGTTTTGCAGCCCATAAAACCATGCTGATAGCAATTATGGAGCAATTGGGTAAAAATTTGCGATAGGGCACCGCTGAAGCACATAAATTCTAATTGGTCTTTGCAATGGATTGCAAACTTAATGTCAACATCCTTAAAAGAAGGTTTGAGCACTTTCAGGAGGTTTTGAATAAAGACTTTAAGGTTGATCAGTTGCCTTGATTCCTGGAATTGATCGATTGCAATGGCCTTGAAACTATAAATAAGTTCTCTTATTTCATCAATGTATTTAAGTGCTTTTTTTCCCTCACTGGCCAGTGTTGAGATTTCGCGGGCATATCCGGTATCTTTTTCGGCCAGGCTGTATGTGATTTCGAGTGCCCGCAATGAGGAGGTATGTGCTTGTGTAATGGGTTCGTAAATTTCATGCGCCATGCTGGCAACCATATCGGCAAGGCTTGCATTTTTTTTTGCGGTTATAAGCTGGTCCTGAAGGTTGTTGAGTTTGTTTAAACTTCCTTCCAAGTCGGTGTTTTGTTTCTTTAACTTTTCATAGAGAATTGCATTTTCAATGGCTGTTCCAATTTGCTTGCCAATCATCTCAATAAACTCAATGATGTCCGGTGAAAACCTGTCGCGTGCCTTGTGGTTAATCTGAAGCAGACCGATTATTGTTTCGCGATTTTTTATAGGAAACAAACCTATCGACTCATAGCCACATGCGTTGCAATAATTTCGAATAGTAAAGCCCTGTTCATTATCTTCTATTTGAGGTGTTGTTTCGGTAGAGCTATTGGTAAAAAAACTACCATTTTCTGTGTAATATGGCTTATTCGGGTCTGCCTTACCCGTTGCTACTTGTCCACAGAGGCATTCGTGTGCTGATAACTCCGGATTTTTTTCCAGGAGTGAATTTTCTTTATCAAGAAATGACTGAGGAAACCCTTCCGAAACATAATAAGGAAAATCGCCTTCTTCATTGAGCCTGATACTGATGGCATCGGCCCGGGTAAGGTCTTTAATTTGTGTAATTATTGAGGTGAGGGTGTTGCGCAGGTCTACAAAGTTATTGAGCTGTGCGCATATTTGTTTTACAAGCTGTTCTCTTCTAAGCAGGGCATCTAGGTTCATTGAAATAGGTGTTTCAGGCAGCACACTAAAAGTATTGCGCATGGAAGGGCCTGGCAATTTTTACGACATGTAAAAATAGAACCTTTTTAAGCAAAGACAAAACCAGTTTTTTAGATGGCTGGAGGCAACAAGTGGGTACCGAAGAAGTGACCGTGTTATTTTAGAACTCAATTGGTCGAATTGTTGAAGATTTAAAACACAATGTGCTTCCTAGCCATTCCTGCGCCGTTGCCGCTGGAGTGTTTTGTTACGCTGACTGGCTTTTTCGGAAAAATAAGGTTGCCATTGACTGCAAGTATAGTTTCGGCGATGTTTTTTGCCTGTCTTAATTTTTTGTTTTTTGCTGTTGTCTTCGATATGCCTTTTGTTGTTCCTGTTGCCGGGCCTTTTTGCTTCTACATCTATTTCCTCACCAGAAATACCAGAGCTTTTGGACTGCGGAAAAGTTTGAAATTGAGCAAAAATGTTAGCCGTACCGAAAAACAATGCGGCAATTAAGAATAGAAATGCTATTTTTTTCTGAGACCTCATTATTACTTTTTTTGATTACCAATTGAAACGGACATCATGAATATTCTGCTTTTCTGTCCGAATGTATTTTTTCTATTTTCTTGGAAAATAAACTAAAATGTATTGCGCATTAAACTTTGTTTGCCATTTTTGGGTTTTTACTAAGTGAAAAATGAATTTGTTTCCGGCTGGGTATGATTTTTTTCATTCTTGCTTAAATGAGACCTCAAAGGAAAAACTATTTTAAACTAATAATTGAAACAAGAATGAGTAAACGCACTGCTTTTCCGAAAGTGTTCTGGACAGCAAACCTCATAGAGGTGCTGGAGCGCTTTGCCTATTATGGTATTTACATGGGGTTTGGTATTTACCTTCAACAATTGGGCTATGAAAAATCTGATCTGGGTATTATACAAAGTGTGTTTCTGGGAATCTCCTACCTGATACCGCTTTTTTCTGGGACCTTTGCTGACAGGTATGGTTTTAAAAAGGTGCTGATAATCTCATACCTTGCTTATTTACCCTCAATTCTATTACTAATTGTAACTAAAACATTCTCTGGCATTGCCCTTACTATGCTTTCGATAGGTTTTGCTGCAGGAATTTTCAAACCGCTGATTTCGGCTACCGTAAGGGCCACCACCGACTCGACTAATAAAACCCTGGGGTTTGGAATTTTTTATGCCATGGTAAACCTTGGTGCTTCTTTTGGCCCTATAATTATGGGAAAACTGCGTGCCATGTCTTGGGACTATGTCTTTTACACTGCTGCAGCCATCATTTCGCTGATGTTTGTTATCACACTCTTTTTTTATAAGGAACCAGCCCGCGAAATTGAAGGTGCTACCCTGAAAAGTAAGTTTATCGACATGGGAGAAGCCCTTTCGGATTACAAATTTTTATTGTTTATTTTTTTGCTAGGGATATTTTTCTGGATGCCATTTTGGGCTTTTTTCAATACCCTGGCAGTGTATATTAACGATTACCTCGATAACGCTCAGCTTTATTTATCGGTTAAAGCAATGCTTGGCGAAACGGTTGCCAATTTTATCTCGACCAATACCAATGGGGTTTGGAAAATTAATGCTGAAGCTATTTCACATACCGGTTATATTATCATCCTTTTTCAGGTGGTTATCTCATGGTTTTTTGAGAAAAGAGCAGCTATTTCTTCCTTTTTATTAGGGTTGGTAATTGCGGCATCCGGATTTGTTTTACTTGGTTTGTCGGTCAGTTTTAACAATAACCTGGTATTTCTTGGTGTTTTTCTGTTTGCCATGGGCGAAATGATTTCATCGCCACGAATACAGGAATATATCATGTGGATTGCACCCAAAGAAAAAGCGGGTTTGTATATGGGTACAAATTTCCTGGCTGTTTTTATTGGCGCGGTATTGAGCGGGCTTTATACCGGACTCATGGGGCGTTTCGAAGAAGCCAGTCATCCGGAATACATTATGTACACGCTTGCTTTGCACACCTTGCTAGGCATACTGGCTATCTGGATTTTTACCAAAACTATGGGCGAATTTAAAGAGCGTAAAGAGTTGGCCTAATCAACTATGAACAGTTCAAGGTTCAAAGTTCAAGGTTCAAAGTTTTTCGTAAGATCTTAATATAAAAGGTTTCTGAGTATTTACTTCGGAAACCTTTTCCTTTTTTTGCAGGTTGAATCAATTACTGTGGCTGAATCAGAAAATTGGTTCTGAATGAAAGAGTAGTGGGTATAGGTTAGGACTCTAAAATGCCTCGTTAAAGTTGAAGTAGAAGCCCTGGCTTTCGAATCCAAATCCGTAGTCTATTCTGAGATTCATACGGGGTTGAACCTGAAATCTGTAACCCACTCCAACACAAGGTAACCATCCTTTAAAATTACTTGCATCCTGGCCTATTGTTCCTGCACCTGCAAACAATACAATTCCATGCGGGCTCATTTCATGGTTCGATTTCAGGAACATATGCCTGTATTCGGTTAGGGCAAATAACATGGAATAGTCACGGTAACGCCCCCAGGTATAGCCACGCAAATCGAAGGGGGTTCCGGGTTGCGACATCTCGCCATAGGGGATATTATTTAATCCAAACCGTCCTCTGAGCTGGAAAGCCAGTGTCTGTCCATCGCGATTTATTTGTTGGTATTTTCTAAGGTCGAGCTCATAAACCTGGTAGTTATTCTGGCTTCCCAGGTATTCGCTGAAAAAGGTGGATGATATTTCTACAAAGGTACCTTCCCAGGCATTAACCGGAACATCTCGTGAGTCGTACTGAAAAATCGCGCCCAGACCGCTGTTAAAAGGTTTTTCGTTGTATTTTATGTAATACGGGTCATTGGCAACCACTTCAGAGGCATCATTTCCCTTGGTATAATTGAGGTTAATAATTCCGCCGATAAACAGATTTTTTTTGAATTGCCACAAAATTTTCGGGTAAAACTGAAGCCAGTTTCTTTCATAAGCAGTAGTTGAATCGCCCTTTTCGGTATTTCTTGCAGCATCGTAGCCAACCCCCCAGTAATTATCGGGCATGGTTTTAAAATTTACATCGGCATAAATCCGCATCTTGTCTTCGAGCCAAAAGGTAGTCCATTTGGTTTGAACAAAGAATGCACCAGTGGAGGATACTCCGAGCATGATCGGTGCTGATGAACGCTGGATTAAACTATCGCTTTTATTGGTTTTGAACGAAGTCATGATGCCACCGGCAATAGTAAAGCCCAGCTCAGGAGTGTATGC
The DNA here is from genome assembly GCA_016699695.1 of Bacteroidota bacterium. NCBI lineage: Bacteria > Pseudomonadati > Bacteroidota > Bacteroidota bacterium. The sequence continues at coordinate 809,725 of CP065006.1, read as the reverse complement.
CGGGCCGGCAAGGGGTGTGATCATTAATTTTCCGGCATCAATTTTCTCCTGCTTTTTTTCGGCCCGCATGGCTTTTTTGGATGGGATACTGTCAGTTTGTTGGGCAAAACAATTTGCTGAAAGAATAATTGCAATAAGAAAGACAAGAATTTGAGGCTTTTTATAAAATGTTTTCATAGAATAAGTTTTGCTTACTTTTTTGCCCATGGCTTAAGCCATGGGTAATTCAAAATTAAAAAAACTACTTTCAACCCAAATTGCTCCTGGCTTTAGCCTGAATAGCCCCTGGTATTATCCTGAATAGCCCCTGACATTATCCTGAATAGCCCCTGACATTATCCTGAATTGCCTCTTGCATTATCCTGAATTGCCTCTTGCATTATCCTGAATTGCGTCTTGCATTATTCTGAATTGCCCCTGGCATTATTCTGAATTGCCCCTGGCATTATTCTGAATTGCCCCTGGCATTATTCTGAATTGCCCCTGGCATTATTCTGAATTACCCTTGGCTTTATCCTGATTAGCCCCTGGCTTTAGCCTGAATTGCCCCTGGCTTTAGCCAGGGGTAAAAAAAGCAAATTGGCTTCAGCCTAATTTTCTTCCAAATACACAAAGCCATGCTTCAAAACAAAATCTTTGTATTCTTCATCGAATGATTTGTTCTTATGGTGTACTTCCTGGTTCTTAATATACTCCCTTGTTTTTTCTAGCAAGGACTCTGATACAGAGACCGCAAAATAGTCGTTTTGCCATGCAAACTGAACTTCACAAAGTTGCTGTTTGTTAATCCAAAAAGAAGATTCCCCTTTAATTAATTGCATCACATTTTGAATGGTTTGGTCGGTTCCAAGTGAAACCAGACAATGACAATGATCGCTGTATCCTCCAATGAAATCAATAAAAACGCCCTTTTCACTGGCATTTTCCTGGATATGATTCCATACTTTTCTTCTTAAATCAGGGGTGTTTAGAAATGGATATCTGTTTTTTGTGCTCCAAACAAAATGGATATAGAGTTTAATGTAAGGCATCTGCTTTAGAATTCTGCTTCTTTTGGCTAAAGCCGAAATGGTATTTTTTTTAACCCTGGCTAAAGCCAGGGACAATTCAGGAAAACAATATACTTATCATTCATTTATAATCCAAACCTATACTGCAATCCGCCCATAGCTTGAGTGCGGCTGCCTAAAAATCCAATTTCAGCTCTTAGCATCCAGTGTTTGTTGTATTGAAATTGGGTGCCCACAATAAAGTTCCATTTGTCTTTGAGCGTTTTGTCCAATGAGTACTGAACAGAAGCTGTATTTTCGTCATTCAGGGCACCATCAAGACTAGTTAGAATATTTCCTGCTTTATCAATGGCCCGGTTGGCTGTTTCATACTTAGCCTCGTTTACAGGATTGTTTTGTTCCCTTTCCGATAATCCGGCCCACCAGGTTTCGACATTTTCATAGGCTGCATCGACTTTTGCCAATCCTTCATCTACTTTTGGCTGTAAATCTTCAATAGGCACTACTTCATTTAATTTTATCGAGCCGTTAGTTTCTGAAGAAAATTTAACCCTAAAGCCACCTGCCCAAAATGCGATATTGCGTTCAGGCTTTTTAAATTTGAAGGATTTACCCAATCGTGGTCCAAAAACAAACGTAAAAACAGGCTTATCAAGGGCGCTAACATCCGACCAGGCAACATTCATATCAAGAGCTATCCAACCACCACCAACGCCTAATGTAGGAGTAAAGCCAAAACCAGCAACTGTAGCATCGAAGTTAGCAGTTGTAGAGAAAGAGGTAATTTCGTTCCAAACATTATTTGTGTCGGGGATGTACAGCCCGGCGCTTATTTCCGTCGAAGTTTTTGCTTTGCCAAAAAGGCCATACACGTTTAAAAATGGCAGCACCCATATATCGGGTCTGACTGTGAGAGCTCCGGCTCTTGCTGTGGCATCCTCGAAACGGATAACCTCATTCAGGTCATATTGCGGGCCATTATTGAAGCCCACAAAAAGGTTGTCGATTATGAGGGCAGATTCCTGCTGAAGATAGTTTACACTAATACCTGCTGAATATGGCAGGCTATAACCTTTTGCTGTAGCTTTTGCTCCCCAGATTGGCAATGTATAGGGGTAATTTGCTTTTTCAAGGCTATCGATAAGCTCTTGGTTCTTTTTTCCAACTTCTTTGTTGGTGTAAACCTGTGCATTCAGCGACAATGAAACAATTAAAAATACAGAGAGTCCGATTTTTGAGATAGTTTTCATATCGATTTTTTTATTGTTTAGTAAGATTCTGTTTAGGATGATTTCTAAGATTTGGGCTTTGCGCTTCGCAATAAAGCATCTCCCTCGCTTTCGCTATCGAAATGGTACAGTTTGGCAATGGTAATACGTTTGGCAAGCAAACTGCAGGCAAGACTTGCCAGGAATGCACCAGCAATCGGACCAATTATATAAATCCAGAATCCATCCCACTGGCCGGAAACAACAGCGGGGCCAAGACTGCGCGCAGGATTGGTGCTAATGCCGGAAATATCAGCCTCGAGCGGAACCATGATACCATAAAGTACTGGGAACATATAAGGAGTAAACCGTCGTATTTGCCTGAAGCCAATGAAAACAACAAGAAGAGTGACCATTGTAAAAGTAGTAATAATTTCTCCCAATAAAGCCGATTGATCCGAATAACCTGTGCCTGGCACTGTAACTCCAAATTCGATACTCTTGCCCATTTGTCCCCAGATTAATAAGGGCAAGCAACCCACTATCGCACCGGTTAGCTGTGCGAAAATGTAGGTAATTGTTAGGCGTCCTTCAATTTTCCGAAACAACCAAAACACCATAGTTACAGCAGGATTGATGTGTGCTCCGCTTAATTTACCGATGGGTGAAAGGGCAATGGATGCACCTATCGATCCAAAGAGAAAGCCCGTCATCATCTGGCGTATCTTAATATCCGGAATCAGCTGAGCCATTGGGCTGCCGGTTCCAAACATAAATATTACAATTGACAACCCACCCAGCAGTAGCAAAGCAGTGCCAAAAAACTCAGATATAAAAAATTTCGACCGGTATTTAAGATATCTTGCATTGTTACGATCTTCCATGATCTTGCAGTTTTTATCGAATATAAAATTAAACTTCTGAAAACTGAATAACAACTTTTATATCATCTGGCTTCCGGTTAAGGGCAAGCATAAAATTTTCAGGTTTTTCTCTGCGGGTAATAAGTTTTGCCAGCCATTGTTTGTCGGCTTTTGCAAGTGTTTGGCCTGCTCTGTACCATTGTCGTTTGTTGGCATTGACACTGCCCACTATTACGGTGTTTCTTAGTACAGCACTTGCCGCCATATCCGCAGTTCCTGCTTTGGTCATATGTCCACCATGACCTACTCCTGTAAGACATAAGATACCATTTGCACCAAGTTGCTGAATACAACCTTCAATTACCTGACCAACGCCGGTACATTCCACAATGGCATCTGGTTCAAAACCTATATCAGAAACGTTACCTGAATGATAAATGGCCCCAAGTTCTCTTACCAGGTCTGGTTTCAAACCGGACTTGTATTGGTCAAGCACATGTATTTCTTCCACGCCCCATATTTTTAGGCTAAGTGCTGCGAGAAGTCCTATTGGACCTGCTCCGGTAACAAGCACCTTAGTGGGCTCCCAAAATGAACGACGGCTAATCATTCCGATTTGTTCCAATGCTTTGGTTACAACTGTTGTTGGTTCAAGCAAAACACCGAGAATACCTAAAGAAGGATCGACTTTTATTGCATATTCTGGTTCTATCCTCCACCGTTCGGACATAAAGCCATGTATTTCTTTTATTCCTCGTTCTGTGTAAAGGCCATTCCGGCACATATCCCATTCGCCCACCGCGCAGTTCGGACACGGAATCGGATCAGGACGCCGGACTATACCTACTACTAAATCACCCTTTTTAAAGCCGGCGGCAGTGCCCGGATCAATTACACGTCCTAGTGATTCGTGACCTAATATCAACTGATTATTTCCTGTGGGCGCCCATCCATATTTTCCTTCCACTATCTCTACATCAGTTCCGCATACACCTACGGCAATAGCTTCCACCAGAATTGAACCTTCGTTAAGATCCGGTTCAGGAAAATCCATATATCTTGCTGATCCGGTTTTTTTTGGTTCTACAGTAATCGCTTTCATCTTTTGGTAGGATATTTAATTGATTTCTTCATTTCACATTTTATTATTTTTCAAACAAACTTTTATTGATTAGCCTCTATTATGCCAGTTACAAGCTTATTTAATATCATGCCCACGCTCACCCCTCTTTCCCCTAAAGGGGCAGACCCCCGCGCTGTTTCCACTAAGGAAGTAAAAAGAACCTGTTAGCAAAAAGGAACAAATGCTTGAACATTAATATTAATACAAGCATTATCTATCTTTCTGGTATAATAATGCATATTCATTAACTTTTATTATCTATCTGAAAAAGCGCTAACGGAATTGCCAGATGATAAAATCAGTAATATCTTGGTTGTTAGCAGTATCATGCTAGGTTAGAATTTATTTATTGTTTTTAATTCAGTTTTTATTTCTGACACAGCATCCATATGAGTAAGATATATTTTTCCGGTAAGCACTTGCGGAAAATGCGAACGATTTAAGCGATCCATTATTGGCCCTTTCACTTCTGACAGATGAAAGGTAATACCGCCATCTTTCAATCGTACATTAATAGCTTCAAGGCTCTCGAGTGCAGAAATATCGATTGTATTTACAGCAGGGCATTCAAGAATTACGTGTTTTACCTGCGGATTAGCTGCTACCTCGTTGTTGATAAAATCCTCGATATAACGTGCATTGGGGAAAAACAGACTTTCATCTATCCGTATCGACAGAATTTCAGGATCGGTTTCCACAGTATGCCGTTTTACATTACGAAAATGTGTTGTGCCCGGTATCTGGCCTACAATTGCAATATGGGGCCTTGATGAACTATATAGATAGAGTACAATTGATAGGGCGACACCGGCAATTAAGCCGGGTTCAATACCAGCTATCAATGTTATAAGAATAGTTACGGCCATAGCAGCAAAATCGGATTTAGAAAATACCCAGGCATGTTTCAGCGCTTTAAAGTTCACAAGCGAAAGCACTGCAACGATGATGGTGGCAGCAAGTGTCGCATTGGGCAGAAAGAACAAAAGCGGAGTGAGAAACAATGTGGTAAGTGCAATTCCAACTGCAGTAAATGCCCCTGCAGCAGGCGTTTCAGCTCCGGCATCGAAGTTTACCACCGAGCGTGCAAAACCTCCTGTTACCGGAAACCCTCCTGAAATTGCCGAACCAATATTGGAAGCGCCAAGGGCAATCAATTCCTGATCGGGATCGACACGCTGGCGTTTTTTTGCAGCAAGCGTGAGGGCTACCGATATCGACTCGACATAACCAACAATTGAAATCAAGAGTGCAGGTACAAGTATTTTTACCCAGAGGCCAAAATCGAGGGGTGGCATGGTAATTTTTGGTAACCCACCGGGAACTTTTCCGACTATTTTAACCCCTTTATCTGCCAGACCCAATCCAGCAACAATAATTATTGTTATAATAATAGCCACAACAGGACCGACTTTTACTAAAATGTCGGAAGTTTTTGCTTTCATCCCAAAACGAATCAGCAATGGTTTGAGCCCACTCCTTACCCAGAATAGAAACACAAGCGAACCAATACCAACTGCTGCAGTTATGAGATGGATATTACTGATGGTGTGCCAAAAGGAAACGGCAATATCAAGAAAAGTTTCTCCTTCGAGATGAATTCCTAATACCGGCCCTAACTGACTCGCAGCTATCTGAATGCCGGAGGCAGTAATAAAACCGGCAATTACCGGATGACTTAGGAAATTTGACAGGAAACCAAGTTTCAGAAAACCCATAGCAATTAGGAGCAATCCCGAAACCATAGCCAGAGCAACAGCTGCCCCGATATATTCCGGTGAACCCTGAGAGGCAAGCTGTCCGGCTGCTGCTGCGGTCATTAAACTCGCTACAGCCACAGGCCCTACCGCCAGCGCACGCGATGTGCCAAAAATAGCATACAACACCAGGGGCGCCATAGAAGCATACAGCCCAATTTCAGGCGGAAGCCCGGCAAGCAAAGCATAAGCCAGTGATTGCGGAATGAGCATCATGGTTACAATCAGTGCAACAATGAGGTCGTTTGTGAATGTTTTGCCGTTGTATTTTGCTCCCCAATCCATTATGGGCAAGAACGATTTTAATATTCCGGTTAGAGATTTCATCATATCTAATTTTTTCTTGATATTCAGCTTGTATGATTTATAAGTTACTTATCGTATTTATTATGTTTTTTCTATTTTGCAGGTACTGTTTTGGTATCCTTCTTACCCATTATGGGTGCAACAATATATGCAAGAATAATAGTCCATAAAGTCCATATTATTACCATCGCCACCATATTTGGTTTTACATCTGCAATAGTAAGGACTCCTATCAATACTGCAGCTATATTCCGCGTACCCATTCCAAGCGACATAACAACTTTCTCGCTCCGTTTTAGTCCAAACCCGGTATAAAAAGCGATTAGTCCCATAGCAAAGGTAAAAATGGTCAGGGAAAGCATTGCCATGCTGCCGGCGGTTGCCCACATCTGTTTGTAATAGAGTAGTATGCAAAATATGATTGTTAACAAGGTACTCAATCCAGCCAGCTTCTTTATGGGAAGGAAGATTTTATCGGCTATTTTTTCGGCATAGGTCTTGAGAATAGCTCCAATCAGTAATGGTAGAAGGACTGTAATAAAGAGTGGTTTCATGAGTGACAGTATACTTAATTCCACTCCACTGACAAGCAGGGGTGCAAGTAACGGCAATAGCAATGCTGTGCCGATTGCGGCTGCCGGAATGAAGGCTCCTGCATAGGCAACGTCTCCATGCGCTTTTGGGAGAAGCGGAGGGAGAAAAGGTGCGCAAGGAGCCAGACTGCCAATGTACAATACAATAACATAAGCATTATCCAGGGGAATTATCAGGGTAATAAGAAAGGCAACTGCAGGGCCCACTATCCAGCCTAATACCAGCATCATACCCGGAAACTTAGGATTAGCAACTATCTTATAAATACTGCCCATTTTCACCTGAAGCCCCATAACTAAGAGGTTCGAAATGGTAAATACAAATACCAGTGGTTGGAAAACAGACTGACAGAATTGAATTATTTCGTTCATAATTATTTATTTTTTATACTGCACGATGAGAGCGGGCAATCATGCTTCCCGAAATATTAAAAACTTTAAATCCGTTTTGTAATAGAATTCTTGTGGCATAATACGATCGTTGAGCCGACCTGCAAAATACGGCGATTTCACGATCGCGTGGAATTTCGCTTAATCGGGAGCGCAATTGGGGTAAGGGAATATTAACAGCACCGGGTACCGTTTCTACCTCTAGTTCCTGTGGGTTTCTCACGTCGATCAGGTACTTGTCGCCTATCGAGTCCCAATGAACAAGCGGCATGTCGCCTCTAAGTACATCTGCTGCAACCATTCCGGCAAAATTTACCGGATCTTTTGCACTGCCAAATGGTGGAGCATAGGAAAGTTCAGATTCTTCCAAGTCGTAAATGGTACAGCCCATTTGAATTGCCATTGCAAAGGAGTCGATGCGTTTTGGAACTCCATCTTCGCCGAGTACTTGTGCGCCTAATACCTTTCCGTTCGATTTGCGGAACAGGAATTTAATTACCAGCATTTTGGCACCCGGATAATAGCCTGCATGCGAATTTGGGTAAATATAGATTTTCTCATAATCTTTGTCGCCAATCCGTTTAAGCGTTTTTTCACTTACACCTGTCTGAGCAATGGCTGCATCGAAAAGTTTACAGATAGAAGTGCCCTGAGTACCACGGAATGTTGATTTACGGCCTGCAATTACATCGGCAGCAATACGGCCTTGTCGGTTTGCCGGGCCTGCAAGAGGAATCAATGACCACTGACCGGTAATAAAATCTTTCACTTCAACGGCATCGCCCACTGCGAATATATCCGGATTTGAAGTAATCATTTGTTCGTTCACTTTTATTCCACCCCGTTCACCCAATTCAATACCTGCCATTTTTGCCAGTTGTGTTTCGGGTTTAACGCCAATTGCCATTATTACAATATCGGCTTCGTGTGCTTTTCCTTTTTCAGTAAGAACATCGAGCATTCCATCAGTAGATTTGCGAAATCCGGCAACTCCATCTCCCACTTCTACCTTTACACCATGTTTTTCCATATAGCGTTTAACGATAAGCGCCATTTCGGGGTCAAGGGGTGGCATTACTTGGTCAAGTTTTTCGATAAGTGTTACTTCAAGACCTCTTTCTATAAGGTTTTCAACCATTTCAAGCCCGATAAATCCACCCCCGATTACTATTGCTTTTTTCGATTTGGAAAGATTATTCGGGCCACTGTATTCGTTCATGCTGTTTTTTACACTGTCTCTGTCGAGCCAGAGCCGTATATTTTTTGCGTCGCCAACTGTTCTTACCGAGAATATGCCCGGCAGATCGATGCCTGGAAGTGGTGGGCGTATAGGAGCTGCTCCGGGAGAAAGTACTAGTTTGTCGTACTTTTCAGTAGTTGTTTCCCCGGTAACATGGTTTTTGAGCGTAACAGTTTTTTCTTTAGATGAGATATCGATCACCTCGTTGTTTGGTCTGCAATCGATATTGAATGTGGTGCGAAACATTTGTTCGGTTGCAACCAGCAGACTCGATTCCTGTTCAATCGAACCACCTACGTGATAAGGTAATCCGCAATTGGCATAGGATACAAACGGGCCACGTTCTACCATTAGTATTTCAGCTTTTTCATCCAATCTACGGAGGCGTGCTGCACACGAGGCACCACCAGCTACTCCACCAACAATTACTACTTTCATATTTGTTTTAGTTTTATTTTTTAGGTTTGAAATCTGATTGTGAATGATATCTTAAATTTCCTTTTTATTGTTTGTTTCAGTTTCTGGTGAGTTTAACCAGGAAGAAAAAAGTTTATATCCAATAGACATTACAATGGCCCCGGAAAACAGCCCTATAAAACCTGAGAGCATAAAGCCGCCAACAACACCAAGAAAAATAATTAGCATGGGCACAGGAGCTCCTTTCCCGAGCAACAAGGGCTTCAGGAAATTGTCTGAAGCACCAGCCAGGATGAGGTATATCGACCAGATTAAGGCTGGCATGGTTTCTTTCTCAGAGAACAAAAAGATGACCATCCCCACAGCTATCAATGTGGGCGGTAACTGTAGGATAGAAAAAACCAATACTAGCAGTGTCCATAGTCCGACAAATGGGACACCCGCCAACAGTAATCCGATTCCGAATAAGAAGGACTGAATAAGAGCAACACCTAAAACACCTCTCACTACATTGCCAACTGTAACTTTTACTATATCGGCAAACTCATCGCCTCTGCTCCCTGAAGCTTTTCTGAAAAATTTTCGAATCGATTCACCGGATTGGCTATAGGCTAAAATAATTCCTGCGATTATCACAGCTCCAACCATTTGTAGAGCTCCCGATGTAACACCTAATAAACCTTGTGCTATTTTGCTTCCAATTTTTGCAAGTTTTTCCTTATGGTCGATTACGAATTGTTCCAGGTTGCTTGAGCCTGATTGCCATGCAAAATAAAGTCTCTCACCGATTATCGGCCAGGATTTTACTTTCTCCGATGGTGGAGGGATGCTAAGGGTTCCGGCCTGGTAACTTAACTTCAGCTCCTTAATTCCTTCTATTATGGAATCAATAAACAACAGGCTGGGTATGATAATTATGGCAAGACAAATTAAAATGATTAAGGTAGAAGCTTTTTTTCGATTTCCTTTCAGTTTTTCCGTAAGCGACCGATGCATTGGAAATAAGGCAATGGCCAAAATTAAACCCCAAAGCATAGTATTCGTAAAGGGGAAGAGAATTAACAGACACCATGTAATGATGATAAGCAGCAAAAGCATACGTATCGAAGTGTCAAAGATTGAATTTTCGTGGTATTTTCTATCCATTTTATTCATTAGTTTATATTGTTGTTAGCTTTTGCTGCAATCTGGTTCTGTTATTTGTTTTGTCTGTTTTTTTTCAGATGCCACAATTGAATTTACGAAATAAAACAAGTGCTTTTCATCTATCATATCAAGAAAATTGAGGTATATGTTCATGATATGATCGGTCCAATCTTGACCTTAAGTTGGTTAATTTGGGTTTAAATTGCATCGCTAATTTTTACTTTAGTTGTTTCAAAGAATATATGGAGGATAATATTCATGGCATAAAGATGAGTAGTTGTATAATACTCATCGTATTGATAAGTGAGGTTAGCTTCAAGTGCAAGTTTTGGCCCCCAGGAAGCAGTGGAACCTCCGATTACTCTTACCCGACTTACTTTCGAGTAGCGCGAATCCCAGAATGGTTCTATGTTAATATAAGGGACAAAAGAACTATTTTCGCCAGCAAACTCTTTTTCTGCCATTACTCGATACCTTATTCGATAGGAATAAACCGCATCTTCGCCAACCCATCGCAAGTCGGTGCGTATGCGTTGAGAAAGGAGAAAATTTCCGAGTAGTGGTATACGTTTATGTATTTCGGCAAATGCCATGTCTTCTCTATAATTTCCTGCATTTTCACCCAGGCTCCATCCTTCCATAAAACCGCCCCGCAGTAGCCATGCTTTCATCGTGGTTGTTCTGTTTTCATCTACCCTGCGGGTATAAAATATATACCTTGTTTTACCCCAGGCGTAGTCGGCCTGCAGGTAAATGTTTAAATCTCGGAACTGACTCTCGTTATATTTAGTTACAGGAACAAATGCCGATAGCCTCCAGGATGAGCTGAGCCTATACCAAATATCAGTTTCTGGCCAAAATTCAACAGATGAATTTTGTGCCTTTCCAGAAGTAAGTGTTCCTGTAAGCATTAAAAGCATGAAAAAAATAGATAACGAATAGTTGTCCCTCAAAACTTTTTACTTTTAAATATTAGGTCAGTTAAAAATTAAATCCAAATCGTATTACCGGACCAAACTCGTTTACATCGAACAAAAACTCATCGTTGGCGGTAGTTCTGTCATAATCAATGGATAGCAACCTGTAACCGGCTGTAATTTGGAACACATGGGTAAAGTGATAGCCGGCATAGCCCTGTAATTGCCAGGTAAGGTCGGAACCAAGTCCAAAACCGCCAATATCGGCCCTGAACTGGGCAAACCACTTTTGCCCAAAGTTGTGGGCAATACGGGTAGCTACAATGGGGTCGAACCAAAGTGCCGATCGTTCGTTGCTGTATTCATAAGTGCCCGCCGGAAAAGCGTTGCGCCTTACATCGGCTCCAACCGCTAGGTTGTTTAACCGCCCTCCAATTCCAAATTCGAGAAAGGGTAAAACACGGTACATACCTTCGGTTTCCCAAATAAATTGGTTGGTTTTTAAGGTGCCCGAATGCAGCAAGGTTCCGGGAGTAACCTCACTCTTAAGGTTCATAAAAACCAAATCGGAGGTAATGGCCCATTTGTTGGTATTGGCCTCAAAATAAAGCATCCCCCCAATTTTGAGGTTGCTAAAGATATCGCCCGGATTGGCATCAATGGGAATGGTAAGGGTATTGTCGAGTCCGGTTTCCCCATCGATATTCACAAACATTAGGTACACATCGGTTAGGTAGTGCCATTTTTTATCAGTTGGCTCAGTAAAACTCGATTGCGCCATGCTGCTTAAGCCGAGTATTAAGCTAAAAGCACCAATTATTGTATGTTTTTTAAACATAGTGCATCAGTTAAATTTTTCAAAGTTATATTTGAATTTAATATTAATCATATAGTTAACTTTAACAAGTCAATCCTGTCCTATTATAACTCCCCATATATGGGTAAAATACTTGCCTTCAATATTTTGCATCTGACCCTGTATTTTTAATTCATGTTATACTTCAAACCAGTGTTTTCATTTTAAGTTAATAATCCTATCGTTTTAATTGTCAAAACTGGGATTGTACAGACTACCCAATATGCCCGAATGAAGTCCAATTTTGATATTAAGGCAAAAATAAATACGTTTAAATAGTTCAATATTGTTTATTCCTTCATTTTGCAATAGCTCAAATAATTTCAAAAAAAATTAAAGGCTATTTTACTCGGCAAGCACCTCCATTGCAGCTTCGAAAATCTGTTTCAGGCCATCTAGTTTTTCTTTGCTATGATATCCCTGGTTCCATCCTGCCTCAGTTAACAAATCACTGATTGCAAAAACTGACGTTACGCTTACTTTACGATAAGTACCTACTGCAAAAATCGCTGCTGCCTCCATCTCTACCGTTAACACTCCTTCATCGCGGTATTGATGCAATTCTTCAATGGTTTCACGGTAAACTGCATCGGTTGTCCAACTTGTACCTTTTTTAAATGCGATACCTTTCTTTTCAATGGATCTGCATAATTCAGCAGTTAAAATTTCGCTGGCATGGGCGTATTTTTCGGCAGGCAAATAATGATGCGAAGTGCCTTCGTCGCGAATGGCTTGTTCGCAAACCACAATATCGCCAACGTTCATGATTTTCTGCAATCCACCCGCCGTGCCCAGATTGACAAATTTTTTGATTCCATAAGCAATCAGCTCTTCAAGCGTAATAACAGCGGTTGGTGCTCCAAATCCGGCTGCTTTTATGGCAAGAATTTGAGAATTATTTTGCTTCAATAAATACGCCCCCTTTAGCCAGCCATCGCATTCAGTGCGGTCAGGTAGTGTACTTACCCATTTCCACAAAGCAGAATCATAACAAATAATTGCTCCTGCAGGAACAGGATTTGAAGGGTGCAGGCCAGCTTTTTTGCGTTCTTCAATCACCCCTATGGGTTCGATTATTGCTTTACCGTTTAATTTTCCTGAAATATTTGGAAATCTCATCAGTTAATTATTTTAATCCGTATTTAACCTGCTGCTACCTGTCTTGCAAATACACCAGCGGCAGCGAATCCAACAATTATAGTTATTGGTATCAGCAGAACAATAATAACCAATACACCTGGGTCGGGATTGGTGATGCCGAAGTACGCAACAAAAGCAGCCGAGATATTGCGGGTACACATACCCAACGACATGGCGGTTCTTTGTCCCTGGTTCAGTCCAAAACCAAACTTATAGGACAGCACTGTAAGAATTATCAGAAACAGCAACAAGGCACCAATGGCAAAACTCCCAAGCGTGGCAAGCATTTCAGGCCAATAAATCCAGGTGGTTAATGCAGCACACAACAATAAAAACAAACCTCCTGTTTTCTTAATAAAAGGAAGTATTTTATCAGCAAAGTGAGCAGCATAAATTCTGATTGATAATCCGATTAAAAGGGGCAGGAGTATAAAAATCAAAAGCGGTTTAGCAAGCGCAACAATACTCACAGACATACCTTTTATCAGCCACGGAACCATTAACGGCAGAAATAGTACCGTACCAAACATGGCGATAATCGTAAATGCGCCAGCAGCCGACATATCACCCCGTGCTTTGCCAACCATCACAGGGTAAGCCGGGGTCATGGGAGCAAGGCTGATAAGAATTAATCCGGCAGCATGTGAAGCCGATAAGGGTAACAACTTGACAATAACTAACCCCAGTAAGGGGCCGATTACCCATCCCCAAACAACAGTGAGTATTATAAAGACAGGATTTTTAAGCGTTTTAACAGCATCTGCGGGTTTCATTTCCAAACCCAATGCTGCCAGATTCGATACCGTAAAAATAAATACTACTATTTTGTTGATTTCTTCCAGATTCATTTTTAAAGTAATTTACGTCATTCATTCAATTTAAAATGTATGGCTGTTCACCACCACCTCTTTTTCATATAAATTATTTTGTAGCTGAGAAATTCTTCAACTTATATTTTTTTCCTTTATTTCTTCGGAAAAACAAAAATTATGGCTGACCTAACACCAAATGCAGATTTTGCGTCTTCGGGGGCAGCCACATGAATGCGGGGGCCAATCTGAAACTGCATGAGTTGTTTCCCAAACTTTAACAGCCCTCCTGCCATGATATTGATGAATGCATTGGCATTGTTGGTTGCCCAGAAAACGGTTGTTTCCGAATTCAACGTCAGTACAGTTCCGCTTTTCCAGTTATAGGAAAGAACGGGTTGCAGGTACATCTGGTTGACATCAGGCCGATCTTCATCGCCTGCAACCGACCAAACCTGGTTCATTAAAATACCATAAGTAAAGCCATTTTTTTGCTGAAGGACAATTGCCGTTGGCCCCAATCCGAATTTGCTGGTTCCCAGATAGTCGTCGGTAGCTGTAGGCAGTAAAAAAGCCCCTCCAACACCCCATACAAATCCATTTTTTACAACGGCGTTGGATAACCATCCACTGACCAGTGCATCCGACAATCCGCTTTGCTGAGTGCCTTCGCCGGTAACGTCGTATTGTGCAATAATGGGTACAATATAGCGTGTAATCAAACTAAACTTCTCATTCAGGCTGAAGGGCACAATAGGTTGAAAATTCAGCGTGTTTTTTGAGCCATTGGTTTCGCCAATGCCCACATCCATGTTATTTTGAAAAGGCACACTGATAAGCGCCCCGATCGGATTTGCCAGTTTTTTGGCAATTTCGGCGGCATCATCTGCTGCCGGTTTTTGTCCATCCTGTGCCCGCAGTGGGGTAACAGTTATAATACTTAGCAAAAAGATGTAAGCAATACTAATTTTCTTCATTTTCTTCATTTTCAAATTACCCTGTTACCAAAGCCTTATCAGCTCGGGATGCAAACCATCGGGCCAAAATCAACCACACAATAACCGGAACAGGAACAGCCAGCAAAATCATCACCAGCACATTTGGGTCCTGAACCGGAAAAGCTGCGAAAGCCACAAACATGGCGCCCCCATTGCGTGAACAAACACCTAGAGAAAGCGAACTGCGTTGTGCCTGATTCATACCAAAGCCCAACAAATAAGCTCCAAAGGCAATTATCACCACAAACAAAACCTGTGCAGCCACAGCAAAGCTACCGAGTGCATGGAGGAGTTCACGCCAATACATGAATATGGTAAAACCCAATAAAAGCAAGGTGGTAAGGCTGGCCATTTTTTTTACAAATGGAAAAACAGCAGTTCCGGCCTTTTTTGCATAAACCATCATCAGTACACCGGCCACCAATGGTAAAAGTACTGTTAGAATAAGTTGTTTGGCTAACGCTGAGCTACTAACTGATATACCCGGAATTAATACCGGTGCCAAAAGAGGCATCAGGATTACGGTACCCACCACTGCCAACGGCATCATGGCGGCTGAAATATCCATATCGGCTTTTGCCTTTCGGATTAAAATTGGTAACATGGGAGCTGTAGGTGCCAGGCTAAAAAGAAGCAGACCAGCTCCGTGTGCCTCCGACAAAGGCAATACTTTTATAATTAGAATCGCCAGAAAAGGACCGATAATCCAGCTCCAAACCAGGGTTAAGATTACCAGCCGTGCGCTGCGTAATGCGTTCATGGTTTCTGTAAGGTTGAGTTCGAGACCCATTGACCCCAGGTTTGCCACACAGTAAAGAATGGCTACAATTCCAAAAATATCTTGTGCACTCATAGATTGTTTTTTAATAATCTTTTATAAAATTAAACTGCCACCAATTCCAGTGCCTGGTTCGGACACACCGAAATGCATTCACCGCAACCATTACAGATTTCGGAATTTATAAAGGCTTTCCCCGGAAGTAATTCAACAGCACCACACATCATCGGAATCCGTTTTGGTCCTTCTACAATGGCATTTACCTTGCAAATTTTTATACAATCGCCACTTCCAAAGCAATTATTTTCGATGACTATTGCACGATAATTTGAATTCTTCATTGTTATATCAGCGTCATTTATTTTGCTACTTTCTAATTACTATTTCTCTTGAGCCTCACGTCCAAATGCCTTGTCAATCATGGCCTGAAAGCGTTTAAGCACATCGTCCGATGGGGTTTTGTAATCGTCGAGTTCGTACACTACACCCAGCGACTCATATTTGCCAAGTCCAAAACGATGATAAGGCAAAAGCTCATAATCAATTACGTTTTTATGTGGTTTAATGAATTCCAGAACGCCCAGGATATGTTCATCGTCGCAATTAACTCCCGGAATAAGTGGTGTACGGGCAATAAAATCAATATCAGGAAATGTTTCGTAAGCTTTTTTGAAGTTTGCCAAAATCCGTTCGTTTCCAACCCCTGTCCATTTTTTATGCCTTTCAGAATCCATGAGTTTAATATCATGCAACATGGTATCAACATGGGGCAATACTTTTTCAAGATTCGCCCAGGGTGCATTGCATGCAGTTTCTATGGCTGTGTTGATGCCCCTGTTGTGAGCTTCCTGCAATAAAGCTGCAGCAAAGTCGGGTTGCAACATCACTTCGCCACCACTGATGGTCATACCTCCACCTGTATTTCGATACATTGATGCATCTTTTTCCACGATGTCCATTACTTCGCCAACTGTCATTATCTTGCCATACATCTCCAGGGCACCTGTTGGGCATAGGGCTGCAATTTCTTCGGTAACGCTTGCAGCTAACTGCCAGTTCACTTTCACCTTTGTGTCGTCTCCTTCCACAAAATAAAAACCACCTTCGGGGAAGGGTGCTTTCAGGCAAATGCTGCATTCCTTGCCTTTACATTTTTTAGGATCGTACGAAACTTCGGGTTTCAGCCTGATACTTTCGGGATTTCCGCACCATTTGCATCGCAGGGAACAACCTTTTATGAAAACATTTGTGCGCGTGCCGGGGCCATCGTGGCTGCAATACCGCTGGATATTCAACACCCTGCCTGTTATATCCAATATATTATTTGTTTGATTTGCCATGATCATGCCTCCTTATTTCCAACGTAAATACCCAATGAATCGGCTACCTTAAAAAACATACTTTCAGCAGGTATTGTCCTTACTTTATTAATAGCCTCAGCTAGCGGAATAAACTTAACTTCGGGCGGAACAAACGATACCATTACGCCATTATTTCCGGTTTCGAGTGCCTGAATAGCGCTTGCACCGTATGCTATGCCCAATTGGCGGTCGACAGCAGATGGCGAACCACCTCTTACCCAGGGGCCAATTACCATTGGAAAAGTTTCTTCGGCTATCCTTAGTTGCAAACCTTCAGCCACAGCCTGTGCAGCCTGCCCTGACTTATGGATTACAAATTCACTATTGGAATCGCTTGTTGCCAGAGGCGATAAAGAAGCTTTAAGTGAGGAAACGGGTTCTGTATTTTTAGGCTTATTGATAATTCTTGCACCTTGCGCCACAACAACCAAACCCCATGATTTTTTATTTTCCATTTTGTTCTTCAGGTGTGTTGCAACCTGTGCTAAATCCACCGGAATTTCAGGAATCAGCACTGCATCTGCAGCAACAGCAATACCGGCCTGTAAAGCAATCCAGCCGGCTTCTTCGCCCTGAACTTCAACAACAGCAATTTTATGGGCAGCCCTTGCCGCTAAACGGGCCCGGTCGAGCATATCAATTGTAAATGTTAGTGCGGTATTAAACCCGAATGACACCGAAGTGGAAGCAATTTCGTTTTCGATGGAACGGGGGACACAAATGGTGTTTAACCCTTTTTTGTGTAGTTGGTAAAGAATGGTCAGTCCCCTTCCGCCAACAATTGAAATCACTGCATCGATCTTTGCAGCTTTTATTTTTTTAAGCAACTCATCCGACATGTCCACTTCCTCAACCATTTCCAGGTCATTGATGGTGCGGACATTAAACGGATCAATCCTGGCTGACTGGCCAAGTACGCTGCTTGTGTTCGGATCTAAATTCAATACCCGTGGATCGATATCAAATAGTCCGCTGTCGGGGTACTTTTCGGGATGAAGGATGCCTTCAAACCCATCGCGTATGCCTACCAACTCCCATCCCAATTTGCCGGCAGCAAGCGAAGCACCTGCAACTACGGCATTTATTCCGGGAATATAACCGGCGCCTACCATAATAGCAACGCGTTTTTGTCCAGTATCTTTACTCATAATTATTTTTTTCTTTTTTTGTTTTATGAAACCAGCGGTTTCAAATGTTTATAGAAAAGAATAGATTAAATAGATATTCGACCCCGGCCGGGGTCGTACTTTTCGGTTTTCCAAACTTTGTCTATAAACATTCGACCTCGCTGAGGTCTTTAAAAAAGTCAGTAATTAAGTAAGGCATGACAATCGCCATGCCTTACTTAATTTTAGGCTAATTCTGCCTTATTCGCATCTTTGCAACGTACGTTCAATAACTTCGTTCTGAACACCTACATGCAACTTGGTAAAGAATGCACTAAAACCAGCAACACGAACCACAAGATCCCTGTATTTTTCCGGATGTTTCTGTGCGTCTCTCAGCATCGCTGTATCCAGTACATTAAACTGAATGTGATAGCCACCATTTTGAAATAAAGTCCTTACCAGGTTCATCATGCTTTCCCTGCCTTTGCGGGTCTTCAACTGTTCTGGTGGGAGCTTCAAATTCATGTGTGTGGCACACCACTTAGTAGCATCATTCGCTTTAGCTGCAGAATTTATCAGCGCGGTAGCTCCGTTGACATCGGTACCCGGCATGGCCGACAAGCTTCCATCGGTGAGTGCTACCCCGGCCTTCTTGCCGGTTGGCAATGCGCCGGTTACCATACCCATTAGGTTGTGGATACTCTTGGTGTATTGATCCAGAGAGGTCTTCATGTTTTTGCTGATGTAATTACCCCCGCCATCGACACTTTGGAAAGCATGCAAAATGCTGTTGTTCACTTTGCGTAGCATGAAGTCAGCTTCGTCAATGTCGTTGCCGTATTTAGGCGCATCTATGTAGCACATCTTATGAACCTTCTCGTATTCCCCTTCAAAATTGGCTGCCAGGGCTTTCTTCAATTCAGCCATGGTCAGCTTTTTCTTGTCATATACAAGATGCTTAATGGCCATGAGTCCATTCGCTGCATCAACGCCACCTACAGAAATCTGTGCCACGGTGTAATAGTTGGCGCCACCTTTCCAGGTTTCGGTTCCGGTTTCAATACATCCTTTGGTAAGGATAGAGCGCCAGGTACATGGCAGGAAATCAGCATTCAGCATGTTCGAAATCCAAGCTCCGCGTCGGAGTGTGTCTTCACAAAATTGCAGCTGCTGCTCGAAAGCCGTATATAATTCTTCGAAGTTTTTGAATTTTTCGGGATCTCCCGACTTAGGCCCTACCTGCATCTTGGTGCGCGGATCGAATCCGTTGTTCAGGGTCAACTCGAGTATCTTTCCGAGGTTGGGTTGTCCTTCTACCGGGTGACCGGTTTCATAGGGGATATAACTTCCCACGCAGGCCCCGACACAAGTGCGCCGGGCTTTCCCCAACGGGAGGTCGCCTACCCTGTCGTTGCGGCCCCAGAGATACAAGGCTCGCTTCATCATTACATCGGCATTGACAAACTGCGGCATGCCAACACCGGTGTCGATACAATCGAGTACTTTTTCGATAAACTTGCCTGGAGTTTTTGGGGTGAGTGCACATGATAAGGGGGGCTGGGGATAAGACAGGTATATACAAGCATCGAGCACCACATAGTCCATCTCTGCAGTGGCATCATCACCATCTTCGGTATAACCTGCAAGCGTAATGCTCTGTCCCAGGTCGGCGGAGTTAGAGACAGCGACCTTTTCGCCATAATAGTAGTTGATCTCATTCAGCCTGATAACCAGGTTCTCGAACATAAACACGGCGTCGTCATAGGTAATAAGTCCTGCAGCCTTGTCAGCCTGGTAGTAGGGTTCCAGGTTCTGGCCCAGGTAGGCCTGTGAGTAACCGCAGCCAACCTGTTCAAGTTCGGCTACCAGGTGACAGAAGAAATGACATTGAATGGCTTCACGCAGGTTGCGTGCAGGGTGCTCGGGAACCCATTCGCAGGTTTCGGCAATGGCAATCAGTTCCGCTTTGCGGGTTGCGTCTTTCTCTTTTTCAGCCATCTCACGGGCCAGCGCGGCGTAACGGTTAGCCCAGCGGATAATCGCTTTCATCACTATTAGACTGGACTGGTAAAAGTATAGTTTGTCGGTATTCTCCAAACGCATTTCAAGAGACATCATCCGCTCTTCAACGTCCTGGATAACACTGGCGAGGCCTTGTTGGTAAACCAAGGGGTAGTTGAGGTTGCCACCACCACCAGGCCAGTCATGGAAAGGAACAACGAGGCCAGATTGGTATGCCGGGCTTGGATCAAAACCATAGCGCTGTTTGAATATCGATTCTGTCCGGCTCTTCAATCCCCGCTTATCCCAGTAATTGAGAGCCCATTCATTGGCTTCCCGGTCTTCAGGGGTTTTCGATTTCTCAACGGTTTTTTCTTCCTTCATCCATAGTACATTCCATTCAGGATTGGGATAAATTGCCATGTAGCTGCCTGCCATGGTTCCAACAAAGAGGTTATCGTCGATGAAAATCTTCTTGCGGTCCAGCATAGCTGCAAGGAACTTGGCGCGCCGTAGTATTTGTACGTCACCTTGCGTCTCTTCATATACATCTTTCATGATCCTGATCCGCTCGAAATCGAGTTCCTGTGGCGTGGTTCTCTGCCTTTCTTTAAGCCTGTCAATACGCGCGGTATCGGCTTTTACCTTTGCTGTTCTGATGTTGTTTACGTTTGGCATTTTACTATTCCTTTCTAATTTTTAATGTACGCGTTATTGTTGTTTTATTGTTCCATTTTTTATATCAAAGGATTTTTTGAGTTTCAAAAGTTGGTTATTCGCGGCATCTCTTTTAATGTTCAACGCTTTAATCTGATTCTTGTATTCGATGTCAACTTCATGTAATATTTCATCGGTTATCTCCTCAAGTTTCTTGATTCTATTCCCCAAAACACTAAGTTTGATGACCAATTTGTCGATACTTTCCTTATGGGTCGCCATAAAAAATAAAATAATTTGATGCCATGAAATTACGCTAATAGATGAGTGAGCGCAATACTGAATAAACAGTATTTTTTGCTACTTTTACGGCTGTAACCTATACAATTAGTTAGCTTTTAAGGGATGCTTAACCGATACTATGACTACAGTTTGTTTCAGAAGTTTTTTGAGGCTTATTCTCAAGCCGGAATTGAAGGCATAATTTCATCGGATAATTGGATTTCAGACTTGGGAAATAGTCTGGAAATGAATCGTCAGCTTTTTTATATTTCAGATGTCATTTTGATGGATATGCTGTATGTAAGTAAAGGCATAACAACCTTATTTGGCAAAGCCCCCGAACAAGTTACCCAAGGTTTTTTTTTAACCACCACACACCCCGATGATTACGACAGGCATCAACTTGCCCGGACAAAACTGATAAGTTTGGCCCAGGAATTATTCATCCAAAAAGGGGGGCAAAAAATCATGTCGGCAAACTTCAGGGCAAAACGACATAATGGTGTTTACTTTAATGCCCTTTATCAGGCCAACTTATTTTATAGCAAGGTTCCTTACGAATCAGTTTTTTTGAATTTAGTTCTCACCGATATCTCAGAGATAAAAAATACATCCAAGGGATTTCATTTTTACAGTGGCGATAACCCAGCCTATTTTCGTTTTCCTGATAATGAATTATTTATGACTACGAATAGGTTTTCGAATACTGAGTTTGCTATTATTAAACTTATTGATGATGGGAATAGCAGTTTAAAAATTGCGGAGAAACTTTTCAGAAGCCACCATACCATCAATACCCATCGCACTAATATTCTTAAAAAATCAGGAAAATTGTCGATTTACGAAGTAATTCACGATTTGAGAGAGAATGGGTTGCTTTGATTTCGAATGGTCTTGATTTTAAATCCCTGATTGTTGAATGCAAATATACTGTCGAGCCCGGTTTCCTCAACGATATTCACAACATAAGGTACATATCGTTAAGGTAGTGCCACTTTTTATTGGAATCGGCAGGCTATGCACAAACAGAATTAATGTTGACAAATAAGAACAGTGCAATACAAACAAAAGCTGAATTATAGGAAAATCGGGTTAGAAGGTTTTTCATTTTTAAGAATTTTTTATTTAAATCCATTTTACATCCACCGGCTTACGTGTAGGAATACGCAAGTATCTTTCTGCCGGATATCCTATTACTGATGAACTATAAGGAATGAAGCCGTCAGGAATTTTCAGCAAATCCATCAAAGGTGCATACATTTTTGCAGCAGTATTGATGATTCCTGTATATGTTGTTCCCAGACCTAACGCGGGTGCTGCCAGTTGAATCTGATGAATGGCAATCATGGCAGTGGCCATAGCAGAACGGTTGTCGGCAGGTGCATAGGCAACTATTAAGCAGGGGGCACCTCTTGAAATGCTATCAACACCCAATTCCCATGGCTCTGTAAACCTTGAAAGTTTTGCTTCCTGATAAAATGCAGGGTCAGTATCCTTTACTATTTTCATCCAATCAATGGCCATTTCCGACACATCGCGGATTTTTTTGGCATCATTAATTACAATCCACCTTAAAGGCTGCTGGTTACCTCCGTTTGGTGCAAACCTGGAGATATCTAAAAGGAGTTCTACTTTCTCTTTCTCAATGGGCTTTTTGATAAACGTCCTTATAGATCGTCTCGAAATCAGATACTGTCTTACTTTATCCCACTTAGGGATTAAATGAATATCAATTGGCTCACATTCCTCAGGTTTCATTGAACGCTGCTGGAGTGCCTCGGTAGGACAGATTGCCACGCAGTGTCCGCAATCAATGCATTGATCCCACGAATTTTCGATTGGAACCGGAAAGAGGTTTTTGGTAATTAAACGAACCGGACAAGCTCTGACACAACTTCCACAATTGATGCATAAATTCTCATCAACCTTGATGATTGTATCTAATTTGTACGATGTACTCATTTTTCAAGACTTGTCATTAAAGAAGGACGGCAAATCCAGTTTTTGCCACTTACCGTCCTTTTTATTTTGTTCACCTCAGTTATACTTATTTAATTCTGAGTTTCCTTTCTGTTAGCCTATTCTTCCGCCTGACTTTAATGAACCTGCTGTTTGAGGAAGTTTTGAAGTGGTGCGTTTTTTCCATTCTTCTTCCAACAATTCTCTGGCTGCTTGTTCTAGGAATTCAGGTGCAGCCCACTCGTTTACATCAAAATCATTCTTGATGTAACCATGGCTTAACATAAAATCCTTACCGATGGCAACAGCGGCGAGATTCAAAGGCGAAAGGTTGGGCACCAAATCAACATCTCTGATGCCTTGGTAAGTAGCCTCCACATCGCGGTAGAAGGTCTGCTGGTCGAGAATTTCGGCTGCAGCATACTTGTTTTGATTAGCCCAGCGACCGGCTCTAATCATACCTTTCATAAATGTGACTGCGAGTTCTGGGTGTTCCTTGGCCATAACATCGGTACAAGTGATAGCTGCAGGAATGTTAGCCACCTGAAGGCGCCAGTCGGGATAGCGGGAAAGGTCCTCGATGGCGGCAAACTTACCCGTTGCTTCGCTTACCTGCTGAAGCGGTTTGGTTTGCATGTACATGGCATCGATGATTCCACTTTCCAAAGCGGTTTCCAGCGGACGGAAAGCCAGGTCGCGCTTATGGTCACGCGCCAGCCACAAATCAATCGATTGTTCCATGGTGGCTTTCATCATTTCCGGTAAATTATACCAGTCATCGGCGTAGGGAAACTCAACCAACTCAATATCGTTCATAGTCATGCCGTTCATCCGAAGCATCAACTCAATTCCCTGATGCTCCTGTATGCGCCACCAATCGTTTTTAATTTGGTTCATACTTTTTGAAATACCGATTTTTTTGCCCTTTAATTCAGCCATCCGGTAGATATTGTCCTTGGCGCGAACCATCATAACGCCACCTTCGGCTGGCATCTGGGTTACTCCCAAAAGTTTGGTGCGACGGATATCGGCATGGACTTCGATAGGAGGAAACAAACCACCAAAGCGGATAAGGTTTTCCTGATTGTGAATGTAGTGGGGATACCAATCGGTTTCGGGGGTCGAGCGCATGTAGGCAAACTTCACCCCTATTTTTTTAAACTCTTTCTTGGTAAGCCCTAAGCCTTCATCTACGTTACTGGCCGAAACCAGCGGACAATTGGTGTAATACACCTCTTTCCAATTCAACTTAACCACGTTCAATTTTGTGTTTTCAAACGTTGTAACTTTAATTTTTTCGTTTGCCATAGTTTTTTTTATTTATTATTATTCTATTCTTTTTGAGGTGTTTAGCACCTATTTATTGCTTGCTATTTGTTCAAACGTCTTAATATTCTTAGTCTGAGTCGCCAATATGGCCCTGAGTTCTCGGGCAGTTCTAATGCGGGTGGCGGCAATTTCAACAATTCCCTTTCTAAAACTCTGGAGGGTATATTTAAAATTGTTCTGATCGATTATTTCACATAAAAGAATATGTTCTGTCGGATCATCGCCCTCCTGCTTGCACTCGTGCACAAAACCATAAAGAAAGGTTACTCCGTTTACTATATCCTGCGATGTCCATTGTAACTCACCATGGCCTCCAAATTCGTTGTGCCATGTGCTGCACCATCGTTTTATATCTGATCGCCAGCCTGAAATAATTATCTGTTTGGTATTATCTAAAATTCCGCCTCCAGGAGGCACAATCAGGCCAGCTTCGGTTCCAAATGAGGTGAATTTACCTTTCATCTCGGGCCAGTTAAAAACAATGTCGCGCTGAAAATCACCATTTTTGCTAATCTTTCCCAACCAGCTTCCACCAAAATAGTCGCGAAATAGTTGAACTGTTAATTCAGCCATAATTTCAATTATAGATGTGCACTATCCTAAATCTTTAAAAACCAAAAGATATTACCGCTTCTGACAGATCAAATTTCAAGCTATTTATAATCTGAATCAATACCTAGCCATCAGTATTTTTTTTAGCTTTGAAACTGGAATTATTAAATAATTCATCTAGCCGTAGTGTAATGAAAAGACCTTACAATTACAGTCTCTTTTTCGATTTTATCGAATCCTATTTACCGTCGGGGTTTTCAACTATTAACTCCACTGACCCGATTATATTGAAGCTGAATGAGGCAATGGATGAAAATGACCAGTTTTTTACTGTTTCTCATTTAGGCAAGATTAAATTTTTGTTAGCCAGTGAAGGCATAAAACGCTTGCTCGGTATAGAACCTCGCGAGCTGAATCCAAATCATTTTGTAGAGGTAACCCACCCTGACGATCTAAGCAGATTAGGTCTGTTAAGGGCCTTAACATTTGTTGTTGAGAAGGAGGTGCAGGAAACCAATAAAGCGAGTGCTCTGGCTTCATTTTCAATAAGATTAAGAAATCCTGAAGGACATTACCATAATTATATCTGTCAAGCCTATTTCTTTTATTCACCTGTGCCACACAACGCTGTTTTTTTAATTCAGGTAATTAGTAAAATCGACTGGTTTAAGATGAAAAACAATCTTTTCCATCATTATAAAGGGAAAGACCTATCTCTCTTCAGATTTCCTGATGAAGAATTGTTATCGATTGGGCCTGATTTATCTACCAGAGAATTAGAGATTGTGAGACTTGTTCAATCTGGACTGAGCAGCAAAGAAATAGCCGAAAAATTATTTCTTAGTGTAAACACCGTCAATACCCATCGCTCTAATATTTTAACCAAAAGCGGCAAGACCCACATATCAGATCTGATTTATGAGCTAAAGGATCAGGGCTTACTTTAGAAAACTTCATTTTCTTAAATGCTTTTTTTCTGAGTCACCAAAGACTTCTTGGTTTAATTCAGCGCCGGCTTTCATATCTGGTCATTTATTAGGCTCCTATTTACTGAATTTGTGAAAGCTTTCAATTGAACTTTAGCTGTTAATTAATTTTTTTATTTGTAGAATCGCAGCATATTTGATTTCGCTGAAAAAACGATAAAATGGAATCCTACCGCGCAAAGCCGACCTTGCCTATTTATTTACTCACCAAATCTGTTGGTTCAGTTTGTAACCTGAATTGCACCTATTGTTACTACCTCGAAAAGGAAAAGCTATACCCGAAAGACCCACAGCGCTGGTTTATGAACGATAAAGTGCTCAGTCAGTTTGTGGCACAGTACATTTACTTATCGGTGGCTCCGGCAGTATTGTTTACCTGGCATGGTGGTGAAGCTACCTTACGGGGAATGGATTTTTATAAAAAAGCATTTGAACTACAGAAAAAGTTCAGCAATGGCAAGAAAATAGAAAATATTCTTCAGACTAACGGTACAACTTTAACCGACGACTGGTGCAAATTCTTCAAAGACAATAACTTTCTTATTGGCATTTCGATAGATGGTCCCGAACATTGCCACGACCGGTATCGACGAAACAAAGGCAATCAGCCCAGTTTTGCCAAGGTGATGCACGGGTTGGAATTGCTTCAGAAACATGGAGTAGAATTTAATACCCTGTCGGTGGTAAACGATTACAATGCAAAATTTCCCGAAGAGGTCTACAGATTTCTTAAAAGCATAGGTAGTCGTTACATGCAGTTTACACCCATTGTGGAAGCTGTCGATATTAATGCCGGTCCCGGTGAACTAAAACTTCAGCATCCCGGAACTGACAAGGAGGCAGAAGTCACCGACTGGACAGTAGATCCGATAGATTATGGCGATTTTCTCATAAAAATTTTCGATGAATGGGTTCGCAAGGATGTGGGTGATTATTATGTGGTAACCTTCGATTGCATTCTTGCCAACTGGCTGGGAGTGCCGCCACCGCTCTGCATTTATGCCGAAACTTGTGGTAATTCTGGTGCTGTGGAATTTAACGGTGATGTGTATTCCTGCGATCATTATGTATTTCCCGAATTTAAACTGGGAAATATTATGAACGGCAACCTGATGGATATGATGCAGTCGCCCTTTCAAAAAGAATTTGGCCGGAATAAGCGCGATGCTTTGCCGGCTTATTGCCGAAAGTGCGATTATGTAAAGCTTTGCAATGGCGAATGCCCCAAGAATAGGATAATCAATACGCCTGAAGGAGAACCAGGGTTGAACTATTTGTGCGCCGGTTTTAAGAAGTTTTACAAACACACTGCACCTTATTTCGAGTTTATGGCCAACGAAATTAGTAGTAACCGTGCAGCCTCGAATGTAAGGCAGTGGGCGAAGGAGAGATAGGTTGAAAGACACACCCCTAGCCCCTCTCGAGAGGGGAACTAAGGCATGGAATTTAATATTTACATAAATGGGCGATGTCAATCAAATCTTAACAAGGTTAAAACTTTAAAACAGTTTAGCACAGTAGATTTGTTAGCAGTTCCCTTCCCCTCTTGAGAGGGGAAATGAAGTTAAGTAGGGTAACACACCCCTGAACCCTCTAGAGAGGGGAAATGAAGTAAGGGAACACACCCCTAACCCCTCTCAAGAGGGGAACTAAGGCATTGAATTTAATATTTACATAAATGGGCGATGTCAATCAAATCTTTACAAGGTTAAAATTTTAAA
Source organism: Bacteroidota bacterium (assembly GCA_016699695.1). Lineage (NCBI taxonomy): Bacteria > Pseudomonadati > Bacteroidota > Bacteroidota bacterium. The sequence goes on along the minus strand of CP065006.1, from coordinate 782,220 downwards.
ACAGTTTAGCACATTAGTAATAAGTAGATTTGGTAGCAGTTCCCTTCCCCTCTTGAGAGGGGTCAGGGGTGTGTAAAAATGCATGAACACAAGAAGAAAAATAATTCCTTATAACCCGAAGCTTAAAGAGCTGGCCAGACAACTGAGAAATAATTCTACGAAGTCGGAGATATTTCTTTGGCAATTCTTGAATGGAAAGCAGATGAGGGGCTATGATTTTCATCGGCAGAAACCAATAGATAATTTTATTGTCGATTTTTTCTGCAACGAGTTAATGCTCGCAATTGAATTAGATGGCTATACCCACCAACTAGATGAGGTGTTTGAGAAAGATCAGATTAAAAATAAAAAGCTTAATGAGCTGGGAATATGTGTGTTGAGGTTTCAGGATTCTGAAGTGTTGGACGATGTATACAATGTGCTTCGGGAAATTGAGAGTTATATTGATGAATTTGAAAAACATACCCCTGGTTCTTTCCAGGATGGAGTATGAGGAGAGGAAATTGAGCCTGGCGCAGCAAGACACACCCCTAACCCCTCTCAAGAGGGGAATTGAAGCGGAGTATTGGGACAAACATTAAACCTATCAGGAGGGGGAAATTAAGTTGAGTTAGGAAACACACCCCTGGCCCCTCTCAAGAGGGGAAAAGAAGCGAATAATGGGAACACACTCTAGAACCTATAAGGAGAGAGGAATGAAGTGGAGTAAGGAAACTCACCCCTAACCTTCCGTAAAAACGGAACAGGCTCTATCAATAGCGGAATTGAAGCGGAGAATTGGAACACACCCCTAACCCCTCTCAAGAGGGGAAAGGAGAAAAGAAAAAAAGCGGCTGAAAGTAAGTTTCAGCCGCTTTTTCTTTAAAATCAAAAAATGTTTATTTCTTCACTTCAATCACCAGATTTTCAATTTTACCATTGAATTTGTGCGAAGCACCATAGTCGGCTACCTGAGTGCCTTCGTCCATGCCTACATCGGCAAGATCGTCGACAGAGAATATTCCGGGCTGGGTTTTAGGTATTTTGGCTTCGGCAACTTTTACGCCGTCAACCAGTAAAGTTCCAACACCACCTTTTCCAAAGCCATCGCCATCGTATTTAAAATCGTACACAAGGGTATGTTTTCCAGCTTCCAGAGTTTTATTGGAACTCACAAAATAGCTTTCAAGGCCCAAATAGTTGTAGGCAAACATGGGTTTACCGTTTTTCAGATAGAGTGAGAGCCCTCCAAACCGGCCACCCTGGCAAACGATTACTCCATTGCCCTTGGCATGAACATCCACTTCTGATGTGATGGAATATGAGGTATTCCGAAGATCGATAAAGATATCCACCCCAAGGCCTTTCATTCCTTCTGCAAGAGTCATACTGGTTCTGCCTTCCATTACTGTGGGCCTGCCAACCAAAGCAGCATTGGTTCGTTCTAATGTTCTGTCATCGATAGGCAATACATGATATTTTTCTGCTTCTTTCATGAACAAATCCTGCAATTCCTTTAGCTTTTCAGGATTTTGTGCAGCCAGGTTATTGGCAAGGCTAAAGTCTTCGGCTGTATTGTAAAGTTCCCAAACATTATCCTGCAAAGTTGTTGCCGGTTTAAACTGCCAGGCAGCACGGTGGATAGTTCTTGCAAACCAGCCATCGGCATAGATTGCCCTGTTGCCAAACATTTCGAAGTATTGCACTTTGTGTTGTTCTTCCGCATGCGGGTTATCGAAGGAGTATGCCAGACTGGTACCTTCGATTGGATCTTGAGCAATACCGTTTACCATTTTTGGTGCAGGAACCTGAGTAATTTCGTAGATAGTCGGTGTAATATCTATCACATGGCCGAATTGTGCACGGATTTCTCCTTTTGCTTCAATGCCTTTAGGCCAGCTTATAACCATTCCGTTTCGGGTACCACCAAAATCCGATGCCACCTGTTTAGTGTATGAGAACGGAGCATCCAAAGCCACAGCCCAACCTGCAGAAAAATGCGGGTAGGTACTTTCTGATCCCCAATCATCGTAATGTTTGAGCATGTCGGGCACAGTCTCCTTTATTTGATTGAAATAGGTCATTTCGCTATACATACCATCCATTTGGCCTTCGGCACTCGAACCATTATCTCCGGCAATTAAAACTATCACTGTATTGTCTATTTCGCCTGTTTCTTCTATAGCCGAAATCAGACGTCCAATTTCGTAATCGGTATGTTGGGCAAAGGCGGCAAATACTTCCATCTGACGGGTAAATAATTTCTTTTCGTCAACTGAGAGACTATCCCAGTCTTTTATATCCTTTGGTTTGGGAGCAAGCTTTGCATTTTCAGGAACTATACCCATTTCTATCTGTCGGGCCAGTGTTTGTTCGCGTAATTTATCCCAACCCATATCGTACTTTCCCTTGTTTTTTTCTATCCATTCTTTGGGAGCATGATGCGGAGCATGAGTAGCACCCGGAGCATAATATATAAAGAAAGGTTTGTCGGGGGTTAAGGAGTTTTGAGCTTTCATCCACGAAATTGACTGATTGGTCATGTCGGTGGTAAAATGGTAGTTTGGATCATGAGGAATCTCTACCTGGGTGACACCGTCGTAAACCAGGGGAGCCCATTGATTCGTTTCGCCTCCAAGAAAGCCATAGAACTTTTCAAAACCCGAGCGGGTAGGCCATCTGTCCTGAGGGCCTGAAATGGAAAGTTCCCAGGGTGGTACTTCGTGGCATTTACCAAACTGAGCGGTATTAAAACCATTTTGGCGCAATACTTCGGCAACAGGAGTAATCGTCTGAGGCCTTACAGCATTGTTCCCTGGAAAGGCTGTTGCTGTTTCGGTAATTGAACCCATGTTACAGGAGTGGTGATTATAACCGGTTAATAATGCTACGCGCGTAGGGGCTGATAAAGCGGTTGTATGAAACCGGTTATACCGAAGGCCATTGTCGGCCAGTTTCTTCAAATTGGGCATTTCAACCGGCCCGCCAAAACAATCGGCAACTCCAAAACCCATATCGTCGATTAGAATAACAACTACATTGGGTGCATCTTCCGGAGCTTTTACCTCCCAGCGTTCGGGCGCAGTGGCATTTCGCGCATCAAGTTCAGTATAGGTTGGTCGGGCAGGTTCCTTAATCGGCAATACAGTGCGGTCGGGCTGGCTGCTATCTACAGAAGTCTGGTTTTCCACATTACGGGCACATCCACCTGCAAGTGTTAGTAAACCCGGAATTGGTAGTAGTTTTAAAAGGTCTTTGTTCATAGAATATCTGATGATTGAATTTATTCTGAAAGCTACGAAAATATTTTTATTGAATATTCATACTGCTTTCTTTTTTTTCTGAATGTGATAAGAGAATTTAGGAGGAAAACAGGCAGGTATCTAAATGTACTCCCACATGGACTAGTTATTTGAGGGTTAATATAACACCCTTTTAAAGGTGAGAATAGATTTTCAAAGGGAGCATTCTTAATTTTCATTCTAATACAAGACCAATTAAGAGTTGAATAAATAACAGAAGAGTTTTTTATCAATATTTACGATGAACATATTCATTGCCGTTTTTTTAGAAACAAGGAAAACCCTATACAGAGTCCTATTTCCCAATGGCAAGATAAGGGGAATACTGTTTAAATGCGGGTTATTAGCGAATTAAAAGCCTAATTGCACACCTATTGAGAATGTTCTGGCCCGCGGATATTGGTAATAATCAATACCATTGCTTACTTCAGGGTCGAGGCCAGAATAGCTGGTAATGGTAAAAGCATTTTGAAGTGTAGCGTTGATTCTTAAGTTGCCAATACCCTTAACCAAGTTCTGAAAAGCATATGCTACACCGATATAGTCCATTCGGAAAAATGAAGCATTTTCGACATAATAGTCAGAATAAATTTGTGAACTGTTAAACTTCGTTTCTTCGACATTGGTTGTGACATTATAATAATAAAGCGCCTCATAATAACTCAGCGCATTTTTATTGTTATAAACTGATTGTCCGGCATGCAACCTCCCTGAAAAATAAAACTCCCAATCTTTATATTTAAACTCCGATGAAATTCCCAAAATTACTTTGGGAGTGATTTGGCCAATGGCCCTAAAATCATCATAATTAATGGTGTCATCCGGAGTTAAGTCAGAATATATTCCTTCCAATGGTTTTCCGTTGCCTTCATATACTTGTTGTAAGGTATAAAAAGCATAAGGTGGCTGATCTTCTTTTAAAGTTTGTATAGTTCTTCCTCCAGGGACACCTCCTATTTCTCCTTTAGGAGTGCCTGCATATTGGTCATTAGGCGAGTTAACAAGGGTTTTAATATTGTAATAATTGTAAGACAAATGAGTGCCAATATTCCATTGCAATTGTTCACGGTAAATCAGCAAAGAGGATAAATAGAATTCAAAACTGCGGCTGCAAACTTCACCCCAATTTACATCTAAATAGTATCCGAAAAATGAACCATTTGGGACAATTATCGTTTGATGCAATTCTGTATTCTTTTTATCGATATATTGCAGATAACCTGTTAATTTATTTTCAAACAAGCTGTAATCAATTCCTACGTCGAAGTAGCGCTGTTTTTCTTCATTTAGTTCTGTTGATAGGCTGTTTGAATTTTCTTCTTTCAAAGGTACTTTCAGGCTGGTGCGAAAGACCAAATTATTAATACGCGATTGGGAAGCAAAGAAATTTTCTTCGGTTAATTTCCATCCCAATCCACCACCCCATGAGTTCAATAGGTTCTCATTTTCATAATAGTTGTCTGCATTTTCGTTTCTTAAATAAAGGTTAAGGAAATACTTGTTATGTAACCCATAGTCAAAACTCATAATTCGAAAACGAAGGTTGTAAATAGACTTTTCCCAATCTCTCTGATATCCTGAGGTGATGTAGATTTCTTCCTCACTTTCTGTATCGTTTTCATAATAATATTGCGTAAAGGCAATTTTCATGTAATTCTTATTTACTTTATTTACATGCATATAAGCTAATGATGCCTTTAAAGTCCTGTTTATGATGTCTTGCTGGCTAATCTCTTTCCAGTTACTATAATAAAAAGTATTCGTATCGGAATAATACTCTAATCTGTTATCGGTTTTTTGGTGGCTGTAATTGAAACCGATGCTTATTTCGGGGAGGAGATGAAACCGGTAATCAACCCCGAATTGCATATTGTATTGTTCTCCTTTATTGCCAGTATTCGTTTTATATAATAAATCAGTTGGTACTATCGAAGGTTTAAAAAAATTCGCTGAATTATATTCATCTGCAGTAAAGGTTGGATTTATGCGGCAGGCACTCACAAAAACATCCTCATTTGCCAGAGTATTTTTAAAACTATTGTAGTCGAAATTGAAATTTAGTCCAAGGTGTTTGTCGAAATAAACTGGTGTAATCGCTAAAGTGGTAGTAGTACGTTCTAATTTTGAGGTTTTAATTATTCCTTCGTGTATGGTTTTCCCGGCCGAAACGCGCACAGGAAGATTCAGATATGGTATTGTCCCGCTGGCACTAAGATGATGGTCCTGACTAATTGCCTGCTGAAAAATCTCGTTCTGCCAATCCATATCTGAATTGCCTGCATTAAAGGTCGAATCTAAATTCTCACTGCCAATCTGTCGGAATTCCGATGCAGTTAACACATCAACTTTCTCTGGTAAGTAAGAGATTGCCATAGTTCCGCTGTATTGCAAACTTATTTTATCGCCTCCTTTTTTGGTTTGAATAATTAATGCCGTATTCGAAGCCTTATCGTTGTAATAGCCAAGGGCACCGGCATTTTTATAATAGGTAATGCTTTCTATTTCATTGGGATGCAGCCATACGGTATTATTATAGATCGGAATTCCATTAATTACTATTACAGGTGATTCGGCATTAGAGAAATTATTTAAGCCATTGGTGGTTATGGAAAAGCTACTCCCTGGCATTCCACTATTTGAGACTATTGTTACACCAGGAATTTTACCAGCAATTAGTTCAAAGGGCGAAACAATGAATCCTTCATTAAAATTAGATTCATTAAGAATAAAACTCGAATAAACTTGTGTAATTTCAGCATTTGAATTAATGCTATCGTCAATAAATGTATTTGGTTGCGACCAAACTGATAAATTTGAAATTACAGTTACGAATAGCACAGTTAGGCCATACTTTATGGTTTTATGATTCATAAAGGAAAAATTTTGTTAGCTGATGAGGTTAAAGTTTAGTGAATTCACTTTTAGCAAATGAAAAATGCATTCGAAAATATTTCGGTAAACGCTATTCAGTATTTGCGATTGTTTGCAATCTATAAAATAGATTAACGAAAACAAAAATTTCTTAATAAATTTAAGAGAAAATCGTTTTAAAAATCTTTTCAACAGCATTGAATTGAAATAGTGGCTGGCTAATTTTTAAGAATTTTAGTGTTTGAGATTCAGATTTATTCGCATGATAGTTTCTATCCTCATCAGTTCTTTTCAGTGAGAAAGCAAGCCTAATATTTGTTGGGTATGCACAAAGAATTCTGATGGGGTTTGCACATGCACATTTACTCCTTTTTAAGGAGAGATTTTCATAATAATTGTAACTTATTCAATAAACAATAACATGAATAGTCATTCACTACTCCAGGCATCAGCAATGTTCTTTCTTCCTTTTCTGGTTGTGGTTATCTCCATACTTATTGGTAGATATTGGGGTAAATCCAACCTAAAAAAATCAGACGGAATAGCCCCTCAGCAATTGGGCAGCGTGGTGGGAGCAATATTTGCGCTTTTAGCTTTTTTGCTGGCTTTTACCTTTCAAATTGCAGCCAATCGGTTCGATGCACGCAAAGCATTGTTGCTAAAAGAGGTTACTATCATTCGAACCACCTACCTGCGTGCCGGTCTTTTGCCTGAGCCACTTTGTAGCGACAGTAAAAATCTGCTGGTCGAGTATGTCGATTTACGAATTGATCTTAGCCATGATCCTTCGAAGCTTTCTGGAATGATGAGTCGTTCGCAGGAAATACTGGATACTTTATGGAGCTTTGCAGAAAAGCTTGCAGCCGAAGACCGCAGTTCGGAAGTATATGCACTTTATACTGCCTCGGTAAATGAATTAGTCGATAATTATAACCAGCGTATCACCATGACCTTTGAGTACCGGATACCTCCCGCAGTATTATGGATCCTGTTCTTTATCACATGTTTTTCCATGGTTACACTTGGTTATCAGCTTGGAGTTTCGGGGAAATCAGGCTTTAAGGTGAATATATTGCTTGCCATCGTTTTTGCCCTGGTCATGTTTTTAATTTTAGCACTTGACCATCCCGAAACAGGAATCGCAAAAATCGATCAGAAACCTATGGAAACCTTGCAGAGACAGCTGCAAGGTTTGTAATTTCGAATATGGTAGAAACAATTTTTTCTCTTTGCATAGAAAGAAAAAGGCCAATTTCCGTTGACCTTTAGTCGGGGTAGCAGGATTGCTCCATTTTATCGCGAGGGCTTCGCCGTTCGAACCTACGACCCTCACGCCCAGGGCGTGATGTGCTGCCGGACTGCGCTGTACCCCGGAATATTATTCCCATCAAGTTTTGAAGATCCCCTTAGGGTTAAGTTGTTGTAAATAGTTACTGATCCTGCCAATTCCTGAAAACAAAAAAGGCCAACTTTCGTTGACCTTTAGTCGGGGTAGCAGGATTCGAACCTACGACCCTCTGCTCCCAAAGCAGATGCGCTACCGGACTGCGCTATACCCCGAAATCTTTTCTATCGGACGATTGTTAAATCGAGGGGCAAATGTAGAAAAAAATGTTGTGTTCGCAAGTCGAATCTTAAAAGTTTTTCGATTTGTTCGAATTCTCTCACAAAGAAGCCACCTTACTAGGTATTTTCGTGGATTCTTAGCTGTAAAAAACAACTGTGAAAAGTTCAATAACTATTATTATGCAATTTAGAAAGCTGTTTCTACAGCTAAATAGCAATGATTTTTTAATTTTATCGCTTGCAGTTTGAAATAAACCATTTCGTTGTGTATATTCATAATTTTTATACAAGCTGCACGTTAATTAATTACCGAACTACTAAAACCATCGCCACCATGAAACAAGTTTTTTCATCCACATATATACTTTTTCTAAGTACATTATTTTCTGTACATACTCTTGCAAACCAAAGCGAGACTGCTGTTTACGATACAGGCAGCATACGCTCGCAGCTCAACTATATGGTAAACAAGGCTTATGCGCACAACGAATATAAGATTATTAAATCGGTTGTTTTAAATAAATTCAAATCAAACCTGCTCGATACACTTGACCGCTACGACAACACTTTGCTGATTTTGAAAAACGATGCGGCTGCCAGTAACCAAACAGCTGATTCCACGCTTAAAGTACTGCAAGAGACTCAGCAAAACCTCGACAATGCAGTGCAGCTAAAGAATAGTTTCAGTTTTTTCGGTATTCATCTTCAAAAAGTACTTTACAATACCATTATGTGGAGCCTTGTACTCGGTCTTGGAACTCTGCTGTTAATAGGGTTACTTATTTTGAAGCGAAATAAACAATTTGTTAAAAACGCAGAAATAGAATTGAGCATGCTTAAGGAAGAATTTGAGAATCATCGTAAAACTTCCCGCGAGCGCGAAGAAAAGATGGCAAGAAAACACCTCGACGAGATTCTAAAGTTTAAAAAGCAATAGAACTTTTTAATAAACTTGCTGTAAAAGCCAGACTCAATTTTGTTTCTGAGTAAATCCTTTGGCACTTAATTCCTTTGATCCTGGCTGTGAAAAATGCAGAGAAAATACTAAAAATGAGCTTGCCAATAAGTATTTAAAAGTAGCAAAGAGGCAATCTAAAGCTCTACCTCCATCTTTTGTTTTACCAGCAACCAATCCAGCGCAGCTTGCCGGGTACAGAATACTTTCGCATACAAATTATCTGCCCTTAACAGTCTGATGGCAATGATACTGAATGCTGTTTCCCGCGGCCTGGTGTTTAGCACTGCTACCCTGATACCATGACTGTTTCTTATTTTCGCATAAAGCGTGTGTACAATCTGTTTAATTTCTGCAGGACTAAAAATAAACTCTGCCTCAGTGTGGTCTTCGAAGTATAGAATTTCTTTTTCTTGTTTCTGCGGAATTCTTAAATTAAAAACATACCTGATTATTTCCTCCGCAGTAATTTTGCCCGAATAAGTAGTTTGTATGATTCCCAGTTTGTGGTCGAAAGTGGTGTTAATCATAAGTGAGAGGTTTGGAAGTACTAAATATTCCCTCTAAATGTAATTTTTATTCTTTTTGCTTGAAGGGGATTTTGGCAAAAGACAGTTTTTTCTTGAGCAAATCAACATCTTTGCCGATTTTGTGTTTAAATTCACAATAGTTTTAGCTTTACTTAACCCGCTCCAATAACAATTTAATTTTACAGCGTGAAAATAGGAACACGGTTATTTTATAAATTTTTTCTTCTGATTTGTTTGGTGTCTGCTTCTGCCAAGGCTCAAAACAAGTCGATAGAAGGAACTCTTTTTGAGCTGCCCGATGTGATTTTTACACCTATGGAAGCCCCCCTTGGGACCGATGCAGCCTTTGAATTGCGCATTAAACAACCAATAGATCATAGAAACCCCGAACAAGGGTATTTTTATCAGCGGGCTTTTCTTACCCACCGTGGATTTGATCAACCCACAGTACTGGTTACCGAAGGATATGCCCAATCGCGCAATTATCTTTCAGAGCCCAGCGAGTTATTAAATGCCAATCAGTTAATTGTGGAGCATCGTTACTTTGGCAGGAGCATGCCAGAGAGTGTCGATTATACTTATCTTACATTAGAGCAGGTTACCGCTGATTTGCATAAAATCGTTTCGCTTTTTAAGCAAATTTATTCGCAGAAATGGATCAGCACGGGCATAAGCAAGGGTGGACAGACCACCATTTATTACCGTTATTTTTACCCCAACGATGTAGAAGTAAGTATTCCTTATGTGGCACCCTTTAATTTGTCGCTGCAAGATGCACGTATCTATGATTTTCTTGATACGATAGGATCAAATGACTGCCGCAAAAGCCTGTTGGATGTGCAGAGAAGGATATTGCAAAATCGGGAGGTGACTCTCGAAAGGCTTCGCTGGTATGCTTATGGCGCAGATTTAAGCTTTGCCTACCTTGGTTTTGAAAAGGCTTTTGAATATACTGTGTTGGAATACCCTTTTTCGTTCTGGCAGTGGGGGTACAATTGCAAAGATGTTCCCGATTCATCGGCTAGTATTGACGAAACACTGGTACATCTGTTGGATATCTCCGGCATTGATTTTTTTTCCGATTCGGAGATTGAAAACTATGGTTCGCATTTTTACCAGGCAGCAACGCAGATGGGTTATTATGGTTACCAGACCGATTCACTCAGGAACTACCTCAGGGTACTTAATTCACCTTCCTATCCGGGAGCTGTTTTTCCTCCTCTGGGCATCGAAACGGAATACGATAGCAGCCTTTCTATGAAAGCCTATGAATGGTTGCAGGAAAAGGGCGACGGATTTATCTACATCTACGGAGCTATGGATACCTGGACCGCTACAGCCATTCCGGAAAATAAAGAACTCGATGCGCTGTGGGTAATACTGAAGGATGCCGACCATGCCAGTGCCCGAATGGCCAATATGTCGCCTTCAGAACAAAAGAGGGTGATCGGGAAACTTGAAAAATGGCTGGGCTTAAAAATTAATCCGAACGACTTTCCTTAAGCCTGATTCTTCTTAGAAGTAGAAGCTAACCACCCGATTTTTTTACCTTGTATTCCAGTTTAGTCAGGATTTCGAGCACTTTATCGCGAAAATCGCCCTGGATCATTATTTCACCCTCTTTTACTGTTCCACCCACGCCACATTTCGTTTTAAGCAGTTTGCCCAATTCTTTTAAATCATCTTCTGATCCGATAAATCCGGAAACAAGAGTAACCTTTTTTCCGTTGCGTTGTTTACGGTCGAGTTGCACCCTAAGGTTTTGTTGCCGGGGTGGGAGGGTCTCATCTTCTTTTTTCTGCTGGTGGGTATATTTATGATCGGGATTAGTAGAGAACACAATTCCCAATCGATCTTTCCAATCTTCGGCCATAGGGTTTATACTTTCTGCAAATGTACAAAATGCAAACAGTTGCTCAAACGAATTGTGCATTTCGCCTATGCATTTCATTCGCAAGGTTTTCGCTCTGTAGAGTAAACTCCTGGGCAAGCTTGCTGGCATCGAGTACCAGGGCTACTTCGCCATTACCGAGAATGCTGGCTCCGGAAATAATTTCCTGGCGCCGGTATGCATTACCCAATGGTTTTAACACAGCCTGGTGGTTGCCAATAATCTGATCGACAACCAACGAAACATATTGTCCGCGGTGCTTAAACACGATAAGACGCTGATAGTCCAAACGTTCTTCTTCAATCCCAAACTCTTTATGCAAGTCAATAAAGGGTATGTATTCCCCGCTCATGTCGAGGTACTGGGTTTTAGATTCGGTTATGACTGGAGTTTTGACCTCGGTGCACCTTTCTACTATGGCCAGGGGTAACAGGTAATAGGTTTTGCCGATCATTACCAGAAGTGAGTCGATAATGGAAATGGTTAAGGGTAATTTTATGATAATGTTTGTTCCTTTACCGGCCTCGGTATGAATTTCGAGTTCGCCGCGTATTTCACTTATCTTTTGGTTTACTACATCCATTCCAACTCCACGGCCCGATACTTCACTCACATTCTCTGCGGTTGAAAAGCCTGGAGAAAGAATTAATTTCAGCATGTCATCGGTTGTAAGTTCTTCTGCCCCACTCAGGTAACCACGCTTCACAGCGGCCTGGCGAACTTTTTCGGTGTTAATGCCCGAACCATCGTCGGAAATTTCGATGATTACATGGGCACCCGATGGGTAGGCTTTTAAAACGATGGTTCCGGTTTCTGGTTTTCCCATCTTTTTGCGCACATCAGGAGTTTCGATTCCATGGTCGATGCTGTTACGCAATATGTGCATGATGGGGTCTACAATTTTTTCGATGATGGTTTTGTCCATCTCTGTTTCTTTTCCCTCTACAATGAAATCGATTTTTTTATTGAATTTGGTAGACACATCTCTTACAAGCCGCTGGAAACGCAGTACAGATTTTTCAAGCGGAATTAGTGAAATACTAAAAGCATTATCCCTTAAGTCGCGCGAAATGTTTTCGATATTTTCAGCCACTTCCTGTAGTCGTGGAATATTATGCTGGCTGGCAAGCATGCTCAGTTCGGCTTGCTTGGTAACCAGCTCGCTGATCAGGTTCATCATTTGGTCTACTTTTGCCGAGGCTACCCGAATGCTGGCAATGGACGAGTCGGCAGCTCCTGCTTTTTTCGAATCCAGCAATTCGTTGTGAGCAGAACTTATTTCTGTATTTTGCTTGTGATGTTCGGCCATTAAAAGAGATGAAATACTTTGAAAAGATTTTTTATTCTTGTTAAAAAGCTTGATAATCTCCTGATTACTGGCAGCATCGGCCATCCCCAGGTATTCAATTTGCGGCTGACTAGAATCGGGCAGGAACATAAAGTTCTCGAGAATTCCCTCTTTGGTTACTGCGGTTGTTAAGAGTATATGCCAGCAGGTAGAACAGGTTTCGGGGCTTAATTCATATGGATTGTTCAAGGGAGCCACTACCCCTTGCACGATACATTTGCCCAGCTCATGCAAATCGTACACGTAGTATAGCGGGTTCGAACCATCGTCGAATACATTGGGTTGTGGCTTAAAAAACAGGTAATAAAGCTTTAAATCGCCCGATGCATTATGTACATCTTTTGCAATTTCTGCAGGCGATTGCTTGTTTGCAAGGATTGCTCCAATTTCTGCAAGAATTTCTGTTTGAACAGCTAAATTCGCAGGGTTAGCCAGGTCGTTGTCTTCGATAAGGTTCCGGAAATGGTCGATGCATTGCAAGGTAAGGTTCAGAATAGTCCTGGTTACAGTTAGTTTCTGACCCCTGATGGCATCGTAAATATTCTCGAGGTGGTGGGTTATTTCGCCGAGATGCTCAAAGCCAAACATGTTGCTATTGCCCTTTAGGGTGTGCATGATACGGAAAATATTATCCACCAAAACCAGGTCGTTGGGTTCGCTTTCGAGCTGCAATAATTTCTCTTCCAGTTGGTTTATAAGGTCAAATGCTTCGTCGATAAAAATCTCCTGAAACCGTTTGTTGGCAAAGCCCGATTCTTCAGCTGCATTCTTGTCGGCGCTAAAAGCTTCTCCGATTTCTTTTTTCAGCTGAGTGTATCTGTTTTTAAGGGTTTGGTTTTTTAACGAGAGATCTTGAAGTATCTGAGGTGTAATTTCAATAGCTGCTGATATCAGGTTCTTTTGGGCTTGGTTCAGGGTGGGTGAGGATTCTTTTGTGTTTACCAGCCCCTGTTCAAAGATGCCAAAAAGCCCCGATATACTGTTGAGTCCATAAATTCCGGCTAACTCAGTTATTTTATGGCAATGCGAATAGATACTTGTGATAATTGACTTGTCTTGATTTTGGCCAAGCAGAGAAAGTTCCGATTGAAGAGTGTTTGATATCAACTCCAATTCTTCGATGTATTGATTTCCCTTTTTATTCACACTCATCTTTGATTGTTTAGGTTCTGAAATTAGGCCATACGGCTTACTATGCTATGGAAACGCTCCATTTCGAAGGGTTTGTTGAGGTAGGCACCTATTTTTAATTCGCTGTACATTTCGCTTATTTGTTGCTGGTTCGAAGAGTGAAAAAGCATGACCGGAGTATATAAATAGCTGCTAAGTCCGCGCAGGTATTCGATAAGTTTGATACCTGCTTTGTTTTTCACATCGTTATCGGTTATAATCAGGCTAAAAGAGGTGCCGTTTAACTGAAACACTGCTTCGTCATAGGTTTTGGTTTCCACCACAGTGTAAGCTTTATTTTGTAGTGATTTTACTACAATCTGGCGTATGCTGTCGAAATCTGAAAAAACCAGGATTCTCTTTTTGCTGTTCATGCCTTTAAGTAAGTATTACGTTTTCGAAGCCACATTTTGAAAGCAGATCGCGGGTATTCTCATGAAATTTCAAGTGAAACTCTGCATTAAAGTTCTCTCCAAGTTGTTGCAAATGAGCAATAAGCTGAATTCCTGTAAGGTCAATTTGTTCGATAGTTTCAGACCTAATTTTAAGGTGTCCGTGTTCGTCGTATTTTTCCATAATCTCTGCATAAACTGAATTCACATTGCTAATGGTTAACGAATTGCCAAGCATGAATTCAAAAGCCTTTTTCTTTTTATTACCTTTATGCGCCATACCTTCTGACTTGGTGAATAGAAAAATAAAGCCTTAATATACTAAGAATACTTGAAAGGCTGGGAGTGCCTCTTAGTGATTTATCTCACCACGGAGGTTTTGTTTTTTCATAAAATAGCAGCACGATAAAGATGAAAGACTCACAAGTGGTAATTGGAATTCTTACTGCCTCCGATAGGGCAAGTGCAGGCATATACAGCGATGTTTCGGGCAAAGCCATCGAAAGCTATTTCAACAATGTCTTTCAGACTTCCTGTGTTTTTGAATATTTGCTGACGCCGGATGAGTTAAATGACATTAAATACGGACTCATTCAACTTGCCGATAAAAAAGCCTGTCACCTGGTGGTGACTACGGGTGGCACCGGGCCAACCGACCGTGATGTAACTCCTGAAGCCACTATGGCTGTATGCAGCAGAATGTTGCCAGGTTTTGGCGAACGAATGCGTGCCGAAAGCATGAAAACTGTGCCCACTGCCATTCTATCTCGCCAAACGGCAGGAATAAGAGGAAGCTGCCTGATTATCAATCTGCCCGGAAAGCCTGCAGCGATTCACCAATGCCTCGAAGCCGTGGTCTATGCCCTTGCCGATTGCATTCATTTGCTGGGTGGTCCCAAAATTAAGCTTATCACATCAAGCGATTTCAATCCGCATACATAATTTTCGGGGAGCAGGAAGTTGCCTGGAGAGTATTTTCAAAGAAGAGGATTGTTTTGAGGAGGTATCAGGGAGTTAGTCAAAAATTCAATTTTCCTGACCCTGTTTTTTTCTTGAATAATTATTGAAGAGGCGCTCCAAAAAGGAACCCAGCAGATAACCAATTCCTGCCGAAGTACCTGTTTTTATTGCCTTATCCACCGCAGTATCGTTTTTGGAATAGATTTTTGTCGATACCGCAGCTCCGGCCACAGCTCCTACAATGCCTGCTTTTGAAACTTGTTTGCGTGTTTGCATAACTGTTTTTTTGTTTAAAAAAGTAACAATTTCCATTGCGAATAAGTTTTTATCAATCTTCATTTTCCCTTGTCTGCATGATGGTGGTTTTGTTCTGGTTTTTTTGCCGGGAATTGCTAAATTGCAAGAATATCCACTAAATTAAATACCTATGACATTCTTAAAATTTATCAGTTGGATCATCTTACTTTATGGCATTGCAGGGCTGGTTGTGATGCTTATTAACAAATCCGGGGACAAAACGACTTTCACTTCAAAGCTTAAACTTCCTGCATTTATGGCAGCCCTGGCAGGGGGTTTCTCTCTGGTCATTCTGCTGTCGATGATTGTACTTATCGATGCCCAGCAAGTGGGTGTGCTTGTAACACCCTCCGGTGTACGAAACGAAGAGCTGCATACCGGATGGCACCTGGTGGCACCTTGGAACACAGTGCATAAAATGGATAAAACAGTATGGGTATATACTTGTGCCAATGCTACCAACGAGGGTTCGCAACCCAATGCCGATGCGATCTGGGCGCCTACTAAGGACGGTATCAAAGTAGGTTTCGATGTTTCGGTTTCGTGGCGGATTACACCCGATGAGGCCAGTTGGAAATACCAGAATGTAACCGAAAACGACGGGGGTAATTCGGGTCGTTATTTATGGCTCGAAGATAACGTTATCAGAACCAAGCTGAAGTCGGCACTTGCTCTTACTGTATCGAATTACACACCCATTGAGGTTTACAGTACCAAACGTGAAGAAATACAGGAAGGCGTTGTGGACCGAATGAAAAAGGAAATATTGACCTACAAACTTATTCTCGACCAGATTGATTTGCGCGAAGTGTATTACAATCCCGAATACGAAACCGCCATCAACGCCAAAAAACTGGCCGAACAGGAGGTTATGCGTCTTGTGGAAGTTACCAAACAAAAAGAAGAGCAGTTGAAGCAGGCTGAAATTGAAAAGAACATTGCCATACAAAAGGCAGAAGGTGAAGCGAAGGCTCTGCAAATAAAAGGTAATTCTCTTAGCCAGAACCCTAAGATTATTCAGCTCGAATGGATTAACAAGTGGGATGGTAAATTGCCCACCTACATGATGGGCGACGGGCAAGGTGTGATTTTGAGTATTCCGAATAACTAATTTTAATGTTTTCAGCTGCGGCATCCGGATTCTTAATTACTATCGGTTTATTACAAGCTATTTCTCCAGTCTGCCCTAAATCAATCAGTCAATTCATAAAAAAACACTGTCTTCGGTGCTAAAGCTCCGAAGACAGTGAATATAAAAAATCAGCGTAGGAAATTAAATTTAATTGCGCCTTTTGAGCTTGGTGTTGAGTTTTTCAATAGCTACCTCTATCGATTCATCGGGCTTGATGGTGTTATAATCGCCCCAGAAGTTGGGATCTTCGAATGAGCTTACCTGGTCGGTAAATACATCGTCCATCTTAACAGATTCTTTTCCTGTGAATTTTTCAATCTGCTGCAAATCGCGGTCTGTGACGGCCATTTCAAGCATCAGGGCATAATCTGATTTGAATAGGTTCCTTTTCCATTTGGTAGTCATGTCCAGTTCGGAGCGCACATAGTTCAGGCACCAGCTTTCGGTATCTTTACGGAAGCGCACCAGGTAATGGGCATTGTTGATGGTTACATTCAGGTCCGATGGTTTTTTTCGTACCAGCACTTCTGATGCATATTTTATACCCCTCTCGCTCAGGGCGAAATCGAATCCGGCAAAGGCATTGGTTTCTGCATCGATGTAAGCATTTCCTTTATAAAGTGGCATTTCAACACCGGGTAGCTGGTCGAAAGAAACCACATAAGTTTCGCGGTTGTCGATGGAGATAATTCCACTCAGTTTAAACTCGTAATAATCGAGCATTTCGGGGTCGAGCAAGTCGCCCGGGTTTTTTACAAGGTCGAGTAAAAGACTGGTTCTGGGCCCTCCCTGAAGTTTGACCAGCAGGGTATCCATTTTTTTGACATCCTGGCTTTTGCGGCCTTTGTAAATTTTCATTCTGTCGCTGTCGAACGAGGTACGGTAACCGCTGCGGTACATGTCCACCACTGCTTCGGCCACTGCTACATACTTCTTGTTTTGACGCACTGTTTCGCGGTAAAAGCCGGTTTGCATTTCGGGATTGGTGTTGTAGTTGTCTTTCACCTTGTCGAGGGCTGCAATGATGAGGTTCTTCGGATCGATTTTGCGGATAACCACCTCGTCGATAAGCACCGACACTGCTTTTAGTTTGATGTGGTTTTTTCCGCCGTTGAGCTCGGCAATGGCTACTACCGCATTTTCATAACCCAGGTGAGTAAAAGAAATACTCCCGGTTGATTTGCTTTTAGGCACTTTCAGAATAAATTCGCCATCGTTGTTCGAGACGGTCGAAATACTTGTTCCGGTAACCACAGCGCTAGCAAAGACAATTGGGGCTGCCGTTTTGCTGTCGACAATTTTACCTTCGATTTCAACGAAACTTGACGTGTCGTTTTGCTGGCTTTGGTTTCGTTTGTCTGCTCCTGCTCCAAACAGGATAGCGGTGCATAGCAACAAGTAGCTGCTGGTGAGAATTAGTTTTTTCATGACACTTGTTATTTGGTTGATGACTTGTTAATTGTAAATCGTCTACACCCAAAAGACAAACCTGAGGACTGAAACACGTATGTGCCTTTTAATTTATTTTGCGAGGGATGAAAAGAGGGCAGGCTCTTTGGATAAACCCTGCTGATGGCCTGTATTATTGGGTTTATGCGCTGTGCCTGCCCTTGTGAGGTTGCTGGTAAAAACCCTCTGGCTATTTGTAAAAGCGCGGAGGCAGAATGTAAAAACCCTCTGGCTATTTGTAAAAGCGCGGAGGCAGAATGTAAAAACCCTTTGACTTTTTGTTAAAACGCGGAGGCAAAATATAAAAACCCTTTGGCTGTTTGTAAAAGCGCGGAGGCAAAATATAAAAACCCTTTGGCTAAATGTAAAAGCACTTTTAAAAAATGCAAAAGCCCTCGAACTATATGAAAAATTCCTCTTGCTATAAGGCAAAGTGCTTAGGCAAAATTTAGAAGTGCTTAGGGTTAAATGTATTATTGTCCCAAAAATTGCTAAAAATGATTTTGTTTTATTTTATTGCCCCTGGCTTTAGCCAGGGGTAATTGATGCTGCACTGATTAAGGGCTTTAGCCCAACTGTCGAGATTTTTACCAGACTACATTGGTTCAATTACAATTACCTGAGATTTGTAAACTTTAGCCCGCAGATTTGTTTGAATTGAAGGCTTGAGGCACCAAAAAAAACGAACAAGTTATTCACCGGCCAATAGCTTATTTTTTTTGAGGAAGGGAAAAAGAGGCTGGGAGGCTGCATAGGATCTAGCGGCTAACTTTACGGGCATATGTTCCACAAAACCGACAAGGTTTTCTGGTTTGATATAAATTGTGTAAGTTGCTGATATTATATGTTACCGCCAAGTGTGAGAAAAGTGTAAATAGAACGTATACTATAATTATACTTTGAACATCAATAAAAAAGAAAAAATATGAGAACAAAAGTATGGACAATATCGATTAGATTTTTTCACTGGTTATTAGCCATTGGATTCACTGCCGCTTACATTTTGGGTGATTTTGATAGCTACGAAAATTTACATTATGCATTCGGACTTTTTGTTGGAGCTTTAGTATTGTTCCGTCTTTTCTATGGTCTTTTCGGCCCTAAATATGCTAACTTTAAGGATTTTCCTATACATATAAAAAATCAAATCAAGTTTGTGCAAAATTACTTCAATAAAGATAAAGCGTACATAGGACATAATCCGGCAGCCTCTATAGTTATGTTATTGATTTTTATCGTAGGCTTATTTTGCAGCATTTCTGGATACTTACTCTATTCAAATGAAAGTGCAGGTTTATTTGTTGTCGGTTTTAACAAAGAATTACTCGAAGAAACCCATGAGATTTTGGCAAATTTATTTTTATTTTTAGTTGTAATACATATAGTTGGATTAACAACTGATTTAATTTTTCATAACAAGTTAAAAGCAATCAATTCAATATTTACTGGATTTAAAAATGTTGAAGGTGAAAACTCAAAACCAAATAATTTCCAAAAGTTATACAATATATTTTGGTTAATAATTCCATTCTTCATGTTTTATTATGGTTATAAATTAGAGGGTCAAAATAAAAGCTCTAACGATAATAAAATTGAACATCATGAAGAAGAAAATGAAAAAGAATAATACAATGAATATCATAGGTAAAGCAACGATCAATCCATTATTGTTTTATACTGGAAAGATTTCTGGTTATCTCACATGGATATTTTTAGTACTTAGTTTTATCAATATAGAAACAGTTGAAGTAAATGACTTTTATTTTAATAGAGCATTTTCTGTAGTGTTAATAATTGCTGGATTAACGTTTACAGTAATTAGTTTGATTAATCTGGGAAATTCAACTCGCTTAGGATTACCAAATGAAACAACCCATTTCAAAACAAAAGGATTGTACAAATTTAGTCGAAATCCTATGTATGTCGGTTTCAATTTAATTACTCTTTCTTCGATTATTCATTTCTTAAGCCCATGGACTATTATATTAGGAATCTACAGCATATTTGTTTATCATTTAATTATTCTTGGTGAAGAAAGGTTTTTAGAAAGTAGATTTGGAACTAACTACATTAGTTACAAAGAAAAAGTAAGAAGATATTTATAGAA
The DNA here is from genome assembly GCA_016699695.1 of Bacteroidota bacterium. NCBI lineage: Bacteria > Pseudomonadati > Bacteroidota > Bacteroidota bacterium. Next base: position 762,271 of record CP065006.1, on the reverse strand, counting down.
TATTGGTATGGTAAAACGAAATATGGAGACAGTTAATAAAAATCTGAAATTTAAAGTTCAACGAATTATTGCAATTTCATCAGTTCTAATTTTTATAGGAAAATTAATCGCCTACTTTTTGACCAATTCAGTAGGTATATTAACAGATGCTCTTGAAAGTACAGTAAATGTGACAACTGGATTTATTACTTTGTACGCTGTTTATGTTTCATTAAAACCTAAAGACGAAGACCATCCGTTCGGTCATGGGAAAGCCGAGTTTTTATCTGCATCAGTCGAGGGTTTTTTAATAATAATCGCAGGTTTAATTATCATTTTTGAAGCAATTAAACGACTTTTTGTTCCAGCTGAAATTTCTCAATTAGATATCGGAATTATTATTGTAGCTGTTGCAGGATTGTTGAATTATTTAATTGGTTGGTATAGCATAAAAGTTGGCAAAAAGAATAATTCAATTGCCTTAATATCAGGTGGTAAACACTTACACTCCGATACCTATTCATCAATTGGCTTAGTGATTGGTTTAGTTTTGTTGTACTACACAAAATTAGCATGGTTAGACAGTTTGATAGCCTTGATTTTCGGGACTATTATAGTAATAACTGGCTTGAAAATACTTAAAGAAACCTCTTCGCATCTAATGGACGAAGCAGATTTTAAATTGATTGAGCAATTCGGAATAATAATTGAAAACAATAAGCCTGACGAATGGATTGATATCCACAATTTTAGACTTATTAAATACGGTAATGTATATCATATAAATTGTGATTTGGTTTTACCTTGGAATTTGTATTTATCAGATGCTCATGAAGAAGGAGAAAAATTAAAGAACTTATTAGTTTCAAATTTCCAAGAAGATATTGTTTTCAATTTGCATACCGATGAATGTTTTAAGAAATACTGTAAGAATTGTAAAAGAGAAGATTGTAAGGAAAGAACCAATGCTTTTGAAGTCCAATTAAATTTTGACATGATAAACTTTACAAAAGAAAAAATAGAAAAAATAAGGTAAACGGAAAAACACCAGGCGGTAACACGCGGTATAGTTAATTGCCTATGCAGTGCGTATTCGAGCGGCACAGCTCGTATCAAAAGTAGTTGTAACTTGATAGTAAAGTGCTTCGAAATCGGTAACTAACCATACCGCCACCGTTGTGTGCGATTAAATCGAGTATGTTGCAATTATATTAGAATGATATTAACTTTGGGAAAAAAGTAAAATGATAGACTGGACATTACATATTGAATCAATTCCTGAAAAACTTTATGGAAAACCTGTTATCAAAAACACAAGAATCCCAGTAGACTTGATTCTTGAAAAATTAGCATCAGGTGATACAATTGAGGATTTGATAGAAGCATATCCCAAAATACAAAAGGAAGATATAAGTGCTTGTTTATTGTTTGCGGCAGATTCTATCAAAAATGAAGTTGTATTCTCAAAAGCATCCTAAAAATGACTATTGTTGCTGATGAGAGCGTTGATTTTGGAATAATTCTTCTTTTAAGGGAAAAAGGAATTATAGTATAATCTATTGCAGAGGAAAGTTTTGGGATAAAGGACGAAGAAGTACTATCAATTGCAGTTAAAAACCAATGCTTGCTTAATACTGAAGATAAAGATTTTGGAGAATAGACCTACCGTTTAAAATTAGAACACAAAGGGATTTTATTAATTAGACTAGGAGAATTACCTCGCATTGAAAGAATTGAGTTAGCTGCTCAATTTATTGAAAAACACTTTAGTGATTTATTTAATAATTTTTCAGTTTTAGATAAGAGAGGAATTCGTATTAAAACCGCACACAACACACAATAGCGAGCATGCGGGCTACAGCGGGTTGCGGGCGTTTTTGGCTCGTAAAAAATGGTCGGTGTAAACTGATAGATAACAGCTTCGTAATCCCGCACGAAACCCTACCATTAACCGTTGTGCCCCATGCTGCGAATATAGTTGAAACATCACATAGATTTATTAATTTTGGAGAAACTTAAACAAATGTATCTGGATAATTATTTAATGAACTTGAAAAATCTTTGTCAACAAAACAAAGTGAAATCCTTATATGTTTTTGGGTCTGTTTTAACTGATAGATTTAGTGATAAAAGCGATATTGATTTAGTTGTTGATATTGATTCGGTTGACCCGATCGAATATGCAGATAATTACTTCAATCTTAAATTTGCTCTTCAAGATTTATTTAAAAGACCTATTGATTTATTAGAAAATAAAGCAATTAAAAATCCCTATGTTCGTCAGAAAATTGATAATTCGAAATATCTGATTTATGCAAAATGACGATATAAAATATGATATTAAAGCGTATCTCAAAGATATAGAATTATCAATTGCCGAAATTTATGAATTCCTCCCAGCTAAAAGGGATTTCATTAGTTTCCAGAAAGATTTGAAAACACGGAAGGCTGTTGAGAGAAATATAGAAATTATTGGAGAAGCCATGGATAGGATTTTAAAAATAAATCCTTCCTTTCCAATAAGTGATTCCCGCAAGATTGTTGACACACGCAATCGTATTATTCATGGTTATGATAGCGTTTCTGAGGATATTATATGGTTGATTGTTAGTCGTTACTTGCCAATTCTTGAAAAAGAGGTGAACGAATTGTTGAAATAGCACAGGGCACAACAAGCATTATACGTAATACGGGTTGCTTTGCTATATTTGAGCTATGTACAACTTTATCACTTTCAGCAGTTCTGACAGTAGGGCTTTTCAAAGCTCCCGCACTGCGCATATTGCTGGGCGTTGGCGGTCATGCTAAGAGACGCTTCGAATATTAAATTGTGTCGACAAAAGAATTGTATAAGTAATTTTAGGATTATATGAATAAATACAAATCGGAATTTAGCAAACTATCTTGGGAATCACCTATTAATGGTGTGAGACATAAATATTTTGATCAGAATGGTATTAGATTAAGACTTGTTGAATACTCGAATAATATGCCATTACATTGGTGCGAAAAAGGACATTATGGATTCTTAATTGAGGGTAACATGGAAATAGAGTTTGAAAGTGTAACAGAGGTTTATTTGCCTGGTGATGCTATCTTTATTCCAAATGGTTCAGAGCATAAGCATAAAGGTAAAGTCCTAACTGAAAAAGCAACCGTTTTCTTTGTTGAAAATCTGTGATGTACAGTATTTCCTTCTTAGATTGAGCATGTCTTAAATGAGATTTCTCAAATGATAAATAAACAAAAAATTGAAACAATCATAGCAGAAAAGGGATTCTCTGATTATAAGTGGATAAATCCCAAAGAGATTGTTGTCGCCCATTGGGTGAGAGTGAAATGTAGTTTTGGATGTAGTGATTATGGATTAGGAACTTGTCCTCCAAACACTCCATCAGTAAATGATTGTGATAGTTTTTTCAAGGAGTATGATTGTGGATTGGTTATAAGATTAAACAAATATGCCGATAAAACCTCTTATCCATCAGATTGGTCAAGAGAAATGACTAATAAATTATTGGATATTGAGCGTGAGGTTTTTCTAACTGGATTTCAGAAAGTTTTTTTACTTAATCAAACATGTTGTTCTCTGTGCAAAGATTGTTCAAAAAACAGATTAGATTGCAAGGATAAAACAAAATCAAGACCGAGTCCAGAGAGTTTCGCTGTGGATGTTTATCAAACTGTTAGAAACTTAGGATTAGAGATAAATGTGGTTTCAGATAATCCGGCAGAAATGAATAGAATAGCGATATTATTGATAGAATGAAAATAAAGCACGAACCGCCAACACAGTGTATACATCATGCGGGTTTCAGAGCAAATTGCAAGTTCATTGCTCGCTGGCAAGGGCAGTAACGGTGGATAAGGAAGTGGCCGCGAACTCCCGCACTGCGCATATTGCTGGGCGTTATCGATCAGTGTAAAAAGCCAGCCGCACAAACAGCACATTTGGTTTTTGCCGACACAAAAGCCAATTCTAAAAACCAAAAAAGCTGTTTTTTTGCCCGCACACCCCACGATACAAATACTAAAAATGTATCTTGCAAAAAATTGAATAACACTTTTGATTCAATGTTGAACAACGAAGCCCATGCCCGCATAAAGATAAACCAACTGCTTGAAGAAGCTGGCTGGCGATTCTTCGATAATCACGAAGAAAAGGCGAATATCCTGCTTGAAAACCATGTGAAAATTTCTCAAAAAGAGATTGATGCCTGGGGCAACGATTATGAAAAAGTAAAATCGGGGTCGCTTGATTTCTTGCTTGTAGATTCCGACAACAAACCGATTTGTGTTCTCGAAGCAAAAAAAGAAAGTTTACACCCTTTGGTTGCAAAGGAACAAGCCCGAAAATATGCAAATACAGTTGGGGCGCAATTTATTATTCTTTCTAATGGGATAGTCCATTACTTATGGAATCTGAAGAAAGGAAATCCCAAGCCTATTTATAAGTTTCCTTCACCAAACGAAATTGGAGCCATTAAAGAATGGAATCCGGACAGAAAATCATTAGCAACGGAACCTGTTGAGATTGATTATATTGTTACTGTTCAAATGCCAGACTATGCTCAACGGCCAGGTTGGAACGGCAGTGTTGCGGCAAGTAAAGATTTTATTTGGACAAATGGACTCAGATTTCTAAGACCCTATCAGTTAAATGCAATTAAGCATTTACAAGAAGCGGTGGAAGAAGGAAAAGACCGCTTTCTTTTTGAAATGGCTACAGGTACAGGTAAAACACTTACTTCTGCTGCGGTGATCCGATTATTTTTAAGAACTAAAAACGCACGAAAAGTTTTATTTCTTGTAGATAGATTAGAGCTTGAAGACCAGGCTTGGAAAGCTTTTACTAATTATCTGAAACCTGATTATACAACATTTATTTTTAAGGAACATAAAAGCGATTGGCGCAAAGCAGATATTCTGGTTACAACCATTCAATCGCTGATGTTCGATAATAAATACCGAAATCAATTTACCCCAACTGATTTTGACTTGATTATTTCCGATGAATCTCATCGTTCAATTTCCGGAAATGCACGAGCAGTTTTTGAATATTTTCATGGCTACAAGTTAGGTTTAACTGCCACACCAAAAGACTATCTAAAAGGCATAGATTCGGACAAAGTTAAAGATAACGACCCTAGAGAAATTGAACGCCGGATGTTGCGCGACACTTATGCAACTTTTGGTTGCGAGGGTGGCGACCCTACATTTCGGTATTCTTTATTGGATGGAGTTAAAGATGGCTTTCTGGTTAATCCGCGAATATTAGATGCCCGTACCGAAATAACTACGCAATTGCTTTCCGATAGAGGCTATGCTGTAGCAATTACCTCAGAAGAAGGCGAAGAAACCGAAACCTTTGTTTCCAGCGATTTTGAGCGCAAATTCTTTTCGGAGAAAACCAATCGGGTATTTTGCCAGACATTTTTGGAAAAAGCCTTGCGTGACCCAATTACTAAAGAGATTGGTAAAACAATCATCTTTGCAGTTAGTCAGAACCATGCAAGAAAGCTTACGGAAATTTTAAATGAATTTGCTGAACAGCTTTTCCCGAATAAATACAATTCCGATTTCGCGGTACAGGTTACTTCACAAGTGAGTGATGCGCAGCAAATGACCATCAATTTTACCAACAACAACCTAAACGGTAAAACTTCATGGTTAGAAGGCTATAAATCGGGTAAAACACGCATTTGTGTAACAGTTGGTATGATGACAACGGGTTACGATTGTCCCGATTTGTTGAACCTTTGCATGATGCGTCCTATTTTCAGTCCTTCCGATTTTGTTCAGATTAAAGGGCGTGGTACCCGCAAAAATACCTTTGAATTCAAACATAAAAACGATTTAGGAGAGGAAGAACAGCTAAAACACGAAAAGGAGTTTTTTAAACTCTTTGATTTCTTTGCCAATTGCGAATATTTTGAAGAAAAGTTTGATTACGATGAAAAACTAAAACTACCTAAACCCCGAAATGGTAAGGGCGAAGGCAGTGACGGTGGTATTGATATCGACAAATATACCAGTTTCCGACCCGACCCATTGGCCGTTTTAAAAGAGCAACAAATCGGGTACGAAGGAATGAAAATCGACCGTATGTTGTTTAAGAAGTTCGAGGACCGCATTGTAATGGACGATATCATTAAAAAGAATGTGGTATTGGGCAATTGGGAACAAGTTGTTTCGCATATTCAAAACGAAATTTTCGATAAACCCGAAGAATACTTTAACCTCGAAAAATTACGAAAAGCTGCAAAGATTGACCGTAAAGTGTCCATAAGGGAAATGGTGGAAAAGGTATTTGGTATTATTCCAAAATTTAAATCGAAAGACGAATTATTGGAAGAAGAATTCGACAAATTCATTTCAATTTATCCACCCGAAGAAAATGTAAATTTGCGGTCGTTAAAATATTTCTTTAAAGCATATATTGTTGATGGCGAGATAAGGAAAATAATAGAAGCCAAAGACTTTCATGCATTACAAACAAACCCGACGCTTACCATTTCGCAATTTAAGGAGGTGGCAGCCAAATACAGGGAAGTGATTCCGTTGTACATTAAAGATTATATCAATTTAGAGCGCTTTGCCGCTTAGCAAACGTCACCCTGAACTTGTTTCAGGGTCTGTACAACTTAATAAAAAGTCACCCTGAACTTGTTTCAGGGTCTGTACAATGAAAGAAGGATTTGTATATATAGTGAGCAACAAAAACAGAACAACACTTTACATAGGTGTTACAAGTGACCTTGAAAGGAGAATGCTTGAACATAAAAGTGGCAAAGGTTCTGTTTTTACAGCAAAATACAACCTGACCGATTTGGTATATTTTGAACGAATTATGGGGATGCAAAATGCCATTGACAGGGAAAAACAATTAAAAAATTGGCATAAAGAATGGAAATGGAACCTGATAAAAGAAGAAAACCCAGCCTTAAATGATTTGTCGGAAAAATGGTATTCTGAAAAGGAAATAGAAGAGTATAAACAGATGCTGAAACAAGTTCAGCATGACAATGCAACGAATTAAATGTTAGATACACCAACAAAAAAACGAATTGACGATTGCCGCGATATTTTGGTGGGTAAATTGCCCGACCCCAAAGCCCAGATTGAGCAAATTACCATTGCTTTAATTTACAAGTTCATGGACGACATGGACAAAGAGGCTGTTGAATTGGGGGCAAAAGCCAAATTCTTTTCGGGTAATTTTGAAAAATACAGCTGGGACAGCCTGTTCGATACCAAAGTTACGGCCAACGAAATGCTGGCATTGTATTCCGAGGCCATAACCAGCATGGACAAAAACCCCAACATTCCACAATTGTTCCGCGATATTTTTAAGAATGCTTTTTTACCCTATCGCGACCCCGAAACGCTTAAATTGTTTCTGAAAACCATTGGCGAGTTTGAATATACCCATAGCGAAAAGCTGGGCGATGCCTTTGAATATTTGCTTTCGGTAATGGGTTCTCAGGGCGATGCAGGACAATTCCGCACGCCACGCCATATTATCGATTTTTTAGTAGCAGCAGTTGACCCTCAAAAAACCGATACAATACTCGACCCTGCTTGTGGTACAGCAGGTTTTTTGATTTCGGCATTTAAACATATAACAGCTGAACGTCATGCTGAACGACCATCTAGTCATTCCGAACTTGTTTCGGAATCCCTTACTTCAGAACTACCGACCCTGAAACAAGTTCAGGGTGACGTTAAGCTATTTCAGGGTGACCCAATGGGTGTAGGCTTAACCCCTGACGAACGCCGCCGCATTATTTCCAATTTTACCGGTTACGACATTTCGCCCGATATGGTGCGCTTAAGCCTTGTAAACCTTTATTTGCATGGCTTTTCCGACCCGCATATTTGGGAATACGATACCTTGAGCAGCGAAGACCGCTGGAATGAGACCTTTGATGTAATCCTTGCCAATCCGCCGTTTATGTCTCCGAAAGGTGGAATACGGCCTCACAAAAAGTTTTCGATAAGCAGTAACCGCAGCGAAGTGTTGTTTGTCGATTACATTGCCGAACACCTGAACCCCAAAGGTCGTGCAGGTATAATTGTTCCGGAAGGTGTAATATTCCAAAGCGGAACAGCTTACAAAGACTTGCGGAAAATGTTGGTCGATAATTACCTCTATGCTGTTGTGAGTTTACCCGCAGGAGTTTTTAATCCGTACAGTGGCGTAAAAACATCCATATTGCTTATGGATAAAGAATTTGCAAAAACGAGCGAGGAAATTTTATTTGTAAAAATCGACAACGATGGCTATGGTTTAGGTGCACAACGCAATGCTGTAAAGGGAGGGCAGTTGGAACAAGCCATTGAAATAATTAAGACATTTAGGAGTCATACCGAACAACATACCAGTCATTCCGAACAACATACCAGTCATACCGAACAACATACCAGTCATTCCGAACTTGTTTCGGAATCCCTTACTTCAGAACCACCGACCCTGAAACAAGTTCAGGGTGACGGTAAAACAATAGCCCATGCAGTACCCAAATCCGAAATTGCCAAAAACGGGGATTACAATTTGAGTGGGGAGAGGTATAAATCACAAATTGAAATTAATTCTGATTGGCCTTTAGTTGAATTGAAAGAGTTATGCAATATTCTTAATGGTTATGCTTTTAATGCTAGCCAATTTAACAATAGCAAAGAAGGTATTCCTGTAATAAGAATTCGAGACATCAATTCTGGTTTTTCTGAAACTTATTATAATGGAGAATATGACAATAAATTCATAGTAAATAATGATGATTTGCTGATAGGCATGGATGGTGATTTTAAAACTATTCTTTGGTCAAATGGGAATGCTCTTTTAAATCAACGAGTATGCAAGCTTTATGATTTTAAAAGAACATTAAAAGAATATGTTTTTCTAATGATTCAAAAAAGCTTAGATGTAATACATTCTAAAACATTTGCAGTAACGGTCAAGCACCTTTCATCAAAACAAATTGAAGCAATAAAAATCCCCCTTCCCCCCATCTCCATCCAAGAAGAAATAGTAGCAGAAATAGAAGGCTACCAAAAAATAATTGATGGGGCAAAAATGGTAGTCTCAACCTACAAACCCAAAATTGAGGTTGATGCGGATTGGGAAATGGTGGAGTTGGGGGAAGTTTTTCAAAAAGTAAATGATAATATTTTACCAGAAAATATCGAACATAAAACTATTAATTATATTGGATTGGAGAATATAGACCAAGGAACGGGAATGCTGGTTGGAAATTATCAAGCAAACCCAAAAGAAATAAAAAGCACTAAAATTGTTTTTAGAAAGGGTGACATACTCTATGGTAAACTAAGGCCAAATTTGAATAAAGTTTACTATTCTGAAATTGAAGGCATTTGTTCAACTGATATTTTCGTAATTAGAGCAAAAAAAAGTATTTTTTCGAAATTGTATAGCTCATATTTTTTATCAGAACAATTTAATCAGGAAGTATTGAAAGGTATAAAGGGCGCTCAATTACCAAGAGTTGGATATGAATCATTTTCGAAAATATTTATTCCAAACCCACCTCTCGAAGCCCAACAACAAATCGTTTCCCAAATCGAAAAAGAGCAGGAATTGGTTAATGCCAACAAGCAATTGATTGAACTATTTGAGCAAAAAATAAAGGACAGGATTGCTAAAGTTTGGGGAGAGGATAAAACGGTAAAACTTAACGAACGGGATTTGAGCATTGCTGCTGAACCTGAGTCACAATATAAATAGTTAATTTCATGTTTTTTAATATTCTTCAAAAAGCGATATCTTTAATTTTTGATTCGAAAAAATGAATACGAATACCGGCATAGCAGTAAATTACGAAGTTCTTGTCTGGGCAAGGAATGCCCTTGCATTAGACCGAACAAATGCCGCTAAAAAAACAGGCTTATCGGCAAAACGCTTAATTCAGATTGAAGAAGGTGAAAAACATCCAACTTTGGATGAACTCAAAGAACTTTCTAAGGCATACAAAAGAACTATTGCTACCCTTTTGCTGGCAGAACCTCCTAAAGAAAAACCACTGCCTGCCGACAGGCGTACTGTCGATTCAACAGGGGTAAATATTTTTCATGAAAAATCTATTTTGGCAGTTCGCAAAGCCAGGGCGCTTGTTACTTCGTTGGTTGAACTAAAACATGATGCTGGTATAGCAATTCCAAAATTCCCATACAAAGCATTAATTCAGGAGAATCCGGCTTCAATTGCAAAAAAAATAAGGAACGAACTTAAGTTAGATGAGGTAAGGCAGTTTAGTTCAATAAATATTGCATTGGAAGCTTACATTGAAAAAATAGAAGAAATAGGAATAGCAGTTTTTCAGTTAAGTTTAACGCAAGACAAGTTGAGGGGTTTTTCAATTGTTGATGAAATTATGCCAATAATAGCTATTAAAGGGGGTGGGGAAAACACTACAGCAAAAATTTTCACCCTGTTTCACGAATTGGGGCATATTCTTTTAAATGATGGTGGTTTATGCGATTTGTCAGATAATTCAAACCTTCAAATCGAGAAATGGTGTAACGCTTTTGCTGCCGAAATATTAATTCCTGCTACTGAGCTTTTAGAAATGAACAATGTAGTTTTGCATAAATCCAAAGGAGAAAAAATTTGGACTAAAAAGGAACTCGTTGAATTAGGGGATCATTTTCATGTTGGTCCATTGGCAATCCTGCGCAGTTTATTGGAAAACAAGCTAACTACTCCGGAATATTACAAATCGCGTCACCAGGCATGGAATAAGCCATCGTTTGGCAAGTCGAAAACACCCGAAGGTAGAAATATACCAAAAGAAACAATAAAGGAAAGAGGCAGGACATATGTTTCATTGGCATTTTCAGCATTTGACCAGAACAGAATCGACCTTAAAGACCTGTCAGATTTTTTAGGTATAAGGCTGTCGTATATTCCAAAAACCAGGCAATTGCTAAATGCCTAAAGAATGCAATTAAACTTTAATCAAGGAAATACTATTTATGTAATAGATACAAGTGCATTAATAATGCTTGAATCTACTTTTAAATACGATAATCCTGTTTTTACTGCCATTTGGGAAGAAATTGAAGAATTAATCAGGCAGGAATGTTTTCAAACAATCGATTTTGTTGAAGATGAAATAAATAACTACGAGGGCAAAGAGGATTTTTTAAAGAAATGGATTAAGAAATGGAAAAAACTTCTGGTTGTTGCTACAGATGAAGCCAGTATTAATGCAGCTATTCCGATAATAAACGAAGAATATAAAACTGGTTTTTTCGATGCAAAAAAACAAGCCGAAGGAAAAGAAGAAGCCGACCCGTATTTAATTGCTTATTGCAAAACACATAATTGCGTATTGATAACTAACGAAAGCAAATTAAAACCAAATAAAATCCCCGGAGTAGCAGCAAAGAATGGCGTAAGGTGTATTGATATAAACGATTTTTTAATTGAGCGTGAATTAAAAATGGAACGGAAAAAGAAATAAGCCAAACCGTTACCGTTTATCTTTATTTTTTAGGCTTTCTGATTATTTTAATAGCATTCCTTTATTTTCCAACTGTAATTATTACTAATAAAATGGTTCTATGCTTGATTTTATTCGGCATCAAAAAACTGGAGTTGAATTATCGTTGCAAAATGCCAATAACTTATACAAAACCTGCGCCTGTTGCCACACAAGGGCAGGTGTTGAATACATGCACGGGCTGGTTGAAAAGGTTTTTCCGGTAAAATAAAATGTGTAAGTTGCAAAGAGTATAGAGTTAGGGAGCATTATAAAAAAGGAACTGTAAATGAGCAATATACTTATAACAGGAGCCACTGGAAACATAGGATTTGAAGTGATTCGATTTCTAACAAAAATTAATTCGTCAAATAAAATTATAGCGGGTGTCCGAAATATTGAGAATGCAAAAAAAGTTTTAAAGGACTTTTCTGACATTGATTTTACACACTTTGATTTCGAGGACTTTAACACATTTGATAATGCCTTAAATGGTATCGACAAGATATTTTTATTACGACCACCTCATATTTCTGACATTGATACCTATTTTAAACCCTTGATTCAAAAAATTAAAGAAAAAAAAATAAGACAGATAGTATTTCTTTCAGTACAGGGAGCAGAGAAAAGTAAGGTGATTCCTCACAACAAAATAGAGCGATTAATAAAAGAAAACGGGTTAGATTCCATTTTCCTTCGCCCAGGTTATTTCATGCAAAATCTGACTACTACCCTAATGGGAGATATTCGAACGAAACGTGAGATTATTTTACCATCGGGAAAAGCAAAATTCAACTGGATTGACATAGAAAATATTGGAGAAGCTGGAGCCCTGCTACTCGACAAATTCGGTGAATACATAAACCAGACGATTGAAATAACGGGGTTGGAAAACGAAAATTTCGCGAAAGTAACGGAGATCATTAACAAAACAATTGACAATCCGATAAAATATAGAAATGTTAATCCGCTCAGATTTTTTAGGATTAAAAGGCGTGAAGGAATGGTAAAAGGGATGATTATCGTAATGATTTTACTCCACTTTCTACCCCGGTTTCAGAAAGAGCCAAGGATTTCGGATTTTTACGAACGATTGACAGGTAAAAAACCGACAGATTTAAAAACATTTATAGAAAGAGAAAAGAAACAATTTGAGAAGCAATAAATTAAGCAAGGGTTTGGTCATCTGTTTTTCTGAGATTTACAAAGCTTAGTGGCTCACAAAAAAGGTCTGTGAAAACTGAAAGGAAATCGTTTCTTAATCCAGCACGACACCAAACCATCCTACTTAACGAAAAGCTAAGAAAATCCTGGAAACATGATAAATAAACGAAGAAAATGAAAGTGCGAGATAGCGGAATGCCTGAGGAAAGAATATGGAATGACTTTTTTGATACGGAATTGATATTATCAGAATTGCTGATTGATTCCCGGGTAAATGATTTAGTTGAGATAGGAAGTGGATATGGAACTTTTACTATACCGACAGCAGGATTATTAAAGGGGAATTTGTATGCATTTGACATTGATGACGAGATGGTTGATTATTTAACCGGGAAATTGAATTATAACCAAATTATCAATGTAATACTTGAAAAAAGAGACGTTCTGACCCATACAACCGGATTAGCTGATAATTCGGTGGATTATGTAATGCTTTTTAATATTCTTCATCACGATTCGCCGAAAGACTTCTTAAACGAATCATTCCGGATTTTAAAGCAAAACGGTAAGATTGGCATTATTCATTGGCGGAGCGATATTTCAACACCACGTGGACCTGACTTGAGTATAAGGCCGAAACCAGACCAAATACTTGGAATGATTGAAAGAAATAGGTTTAGTATTGCAAAAAAACCTTTTCTATTGAAGCCATATCATTATGGATTAGTAATTTCAAAAATTTAAAAATATACCGGATTATGAAAATCGGAATCATCTTGGAAACAAAAGAATTTGAAAAAGCATGGAATGCTTTTCGATTTGCAGTTACAGCAAAAAAACAAGGGCATGAAGTGAAAGTTTTTCTAATGGGAGAAGCCGTTGAATGCGAAGGTTTGACTCACGAGAAATACAATGTTGACGAACAATTAAAAGCATTTGTAAATGTTGGGGGCGAAATACTTGCTTGTGGGACATGTTTAAAATCAAGACAACTAAATGAAACAGATGCTTGTCCGATTTCGACAATGATTGATTGTGTAAATCTTGTAGTTTGGGCTGACAAAACCGTGACATTTTAACAAAAGACAAAAGAACCCAGTGGCTAATTATCCGGAAACCAACCTGGTATTGACCATCGTGATTAAGCCTAACGCTTTGTTTATTTGCTGTCCAAGTTATCCCTATTTACTTCGCTCAGGCGGGGATTAAATATTTAAAACAGGTATAATCCAGATTGATTTTACTCAATTGAAATCAATCCTTCAAAAAACCTTCAGACCATTTTATTTGGACTAAAAGGAAAGTAGTTCATGTAACCATTCATATTCGTTTTATTGCAATGGCATGTATATCAGTGGTTAATGTTTACGGTTCTTCATATTGATCATAGATGAATAGGAAAATTTCACTACTTGCTTTAAAATTGGATGTTTAAAACAACGAAGCCATGAAAACAAGATTTGTCCTGTACCTTCCTTTGTTAGTTTTTTTATTTCTCTCATGCTCTAAAGGAAATAACACAGCTATGGTTCAATCGCCCGATGGGGCAATTCAGCTAGAGTTTTTTCTCGATTCCGATGGAAAACCAACTTACCGTGTACATTTTAACCAGACTTTGGTCATCGACACTTCTCATCTGGGGTTTTGCCTGAAAGACCAGCCTGAGCTGGCAGCTAATTTAAAACTTGTGGCAAAGAATTCCGGAACCACAGACGAAACCTGGGAGAATGTGTGGGGAGAACAAAGAATGGTGCGAAATAATTACAACAGCCTTCAAGTTGACCTGCAAGAAGAAACTCCGCCTTTTAGGAAGTTTTCGGTGGTGTTTAAAGTGTATAACGATGGTTTGGGCTTTCGGTATGAGTTTCCCAAGCAGGATTCCCTTACGGAAGTAGTTATTATGGACGAGAATACCGAGTTTAACCTCACGGGCAACCACATGAGCTGGTGGGGCCCGGGCGATTGGGAAATTTATGAGCACCTCTATACGCAATCGCGGTTGAGCGAGATAGATGCAGGTGCCAAGCGAAATAATTCTTTGGCCCAGTCTTATATTCCCGATTCCAATGCGGTAAACACACCTTTTACACTTAAAACAGACGAAGGTATTTACCTTAGCTTTCACGAAGCAAACCTTACACGCTATGCGAGCATGACTCTTCATCTTGACAAGGAGACTTATACTCTGAAGAGTGCCCTTGTAGCATGGGAAGATGGATCGAAAGTGAAAACCACCACTCCCTTTGTGTCGCCCTGGCGTACCATTCAAATCGCCGGCAGTGCTGGCAACCTGATTGAATCGAACCTGATAGTGAATTTAAATGAACCCAATAAGCTTGAAAATACCAGCTGGATAAAACCCATGAAATACATGGGGGTATGGTGGGAAATGCACCTTGGTGTTAGTACCTGGAATTATTCCAGCGGGCAGCATGGAGCGAATACGGAGAATGTCAAACGTTACATCGATTTTGCATCAACAAACGGATTCAATGCAGTATTGGTGGAAGGTTGGAATACCGGTTGGGAAAACTGGATTGGCGATCAGCGCGAAGGAATTTTTGATTGGATCACACCTTACCCTGATTTTAATATCGATGTGGTGGTAAATTATGCCCGCGAAAAAAACATCCGTATTATTGGTCATCACGAAACCTCGGGCGATGTGGGTAACTACGACAGACTTCTGGATACTGCAATGGCTTTTTACCACAGCAAAGGGATTGGTGCGGTAAAAACAGGTTATGTGGGAACCCTTATTCCACCCAAAATTTATCACCATGGACAATGGGCAGTAGAACATTACCAGCGAGTGGTTGAAACGGCCGCCAAATACAATATTGCCATCGTGGGCCACGAAATTATCAAGGCAACGGGTATTCGACGCACCTATCCGAATATGATGGCCAGGGAAGTTTTTCGCGGACAGGAATTTGACGCCTGGAGCGATGGAAATCCGCCCAATCATGCAACCATTATACCTTTCACCTGTATGTTGGGTGGCCCTATCGACTATACCCCTGGCATTTTCAATATCAAACTAAAAAAGTTGCCAGCGGGCAAGACTTTCTGGGAAGTAAAAGATAACCTCGAAAGCTATGAAAGTAATAAACCCAACAACAAGGTAAGCACCACCCTGGCCAAGCAATTGTCCTTGTATGTGGTGTTTTATAGCCCGGTTCAGATGGCGGCTGATTTTCCGGAGGTATATGAGGGACATCCAGCCTTTCAGTTTATTCGCGATGTACCGGTCGATTGGGAACAAACCAAGGTACTCGACGGCGAAATTGGCGAATTTGTGGTAATTGCCCGGCAGCAGCGCGAAAGCGAAAATTGGTTTGTGGGTGGACTTACCAATCAGTTGGCACGTAAAGTGCAAATCGATTTTAGTTTTCTTCCTGCCAATAAAAAATACCGGCTAACTGCCTATACCGATGGTGCCGATGCACATTGGGATAAGAACCCGATTAGTTTCTCGATTCAAAATTTTGAGGTAGACAATCAATCGAAAATGGAGTTTAACATGGCAGAAGGGGGTGGGTTTGCACTTTCGCTGATGCCAAAATGATAATTGTTTAAAATGTTTAAGCATAATGTGGAGCATCCAGATAGAAGAGCTATTGGTAAAGAGTGAATTTTGTTAATTATCAGGTAGGATTAAGTCCGGAGAATGCTTGCTGAGGAGTGATTCTTCGCAAGTATCCGGGCTTTCTTTTTTTTGAATCACCAGATAAAACGGGTATGTTTTTTTGAAAGATGATGTGTTGCTTATTTTCCTTCAGCCTCGCCGGTAAAGGGCACAAACCTCACGGGCAATAGCGATTGTTCAATTATCTTTCCGTTTTTTTTCTCCACCAGTTTCAGGTATTGAATAGCATGTACCGAGCCAACAGGTATTACCATTCGGCCTCCTTCGGCGAGCTGCTCCAGCAGGGGAGGAGGAATGTTTTCCGGCGCAGCTGTAACAATAATTGCATTGTAGGGTGCACGCAGTTTATAGCCCTGGTAACCATCGCCTGCAAGCACGGTCACATTGGAGTAGCCCATGCTCATTAATCGCTCCTTGGCTTCTGCTGCAAGAGGCTTAACAATTTCTATGCTTACTACCTCACTTGCTATTTCAGCCAGTATTGCTGCCTGGTATCCTGAGCCTGTGCCTATCTCAAGCACCCTGTCTGAAGGTTGAAGCCGCAAAGCCTCGGTCATATAGGCTACAATGTAGGGTTGAGAAATGGTTTGTCCGTAACCAATAGAAAGGGGATGATCGAAATAGGCCGATTCCACAAGCTGTGAAGGAACAAAAGAATGCCTGGGCACTTTTCTCATGGCATCGAGGGTAGCTTTGTCCTTTATTCCCCTGGCTACAATCTGCTCATTTACCATTTTATTCCGCTCCACACTCATACCATTATCCTGAAAGCTAAATAATCCTATCAGAAAAAGAGAAGCCAGTATTAATTTCATCCTTAACACTATTTGAACCTGCAAGTTACGAAACAGTGAGGCAGAAGTCAATTTTTACAATGGTCTTTGGTGCCGGTCAGAATTGTTACCTTTCTGGTGTTTTCTGTGAAATGATCGTTTGTTTTTGTTGGCCGGAGCATCCGTGCGGTTTGGTTTCTTGTTAAACCGGTTGATGTCGTTTTCTTCTGTGATAAAGTTCATTTCAGGCACCTGAACAGCCTCCTCTTTCAATTCAGGCTTGATTCCTTTTTTGTTAAGCTGAATGATTTCCTTTACACGTTCGAGGGGAACGGCAATAAGGTGGCTGCTGTTGCCCGGCTCATAGCTGTAAAAGATGATGCGTTTCAGAAGATCCTTTTTATATGGATAGGCGATTCCTTTTTCTACCTCCAATTCGAGCAATACATCCGGAAAATCTTCCTGAGCTTCCAGATAGGTGCCTAATTCATACATCAGGCAACATTTTAGTTTACCGCATTGTCCTGTTAATTTCTGGGCGTTGTGCGGCAGGTCTTGTATTTTGGCTGCCTGGGTTAAAACCGTATTCAGGTTGGTCCGCCAGGTCGAACAGCAGAGTTCTTTACCGCATGAGCCAATGCCTCCGATAAGTGCAGCCTCCTGGCGCGAACCAATCTGGCGCATATCAATTTTTACGCTAAACGATTGGGCAAAATGTTTGATTAATTCCCGAAAATCGATTCGTCCTTCGGCAATATAATAAAAGGTAGCCTTGGTGCCATCGCCCTGAAATTCTACGTCACTTACTTTCATTTCGAGTTGAAGGTTCTCTGCTATCTGCCTTGCTTTAATAAGTGTCGATCGTTCTTTTAAGCGCGCCATCTGCCATTTCTCGAGGTCGGCAGATGTAGCTTTACGGTAGACAATTTTTTTATTCAGATGCTTTGGATTCTTTCGCTTTAGTTGCATCTTGGCCACTGTGCCGGTGAGCGTAATTTGTCCGATGTCATGGCCACGTTCGGCTTCAACAGCCACGTATTCACCTCTCTTTAGGTCGAGGTCTTTTTCGTTATAGAAAAACTCTTTCCGGGTGTTTTTAAACCGCACTTCCACCAGCTTTGTGCCTTCCGGCGAATCGGGTATATCCTTTAACCAATCGTAGGCGTCGAGTTTTCCGCACGATATGTCTCTTTCGGTTTGCTCACTTGTATTGAGTATTGCCCTTGAGGGGCATGTGGAACAGCTCATCTCTTATTTAGATTTATTCTAAACAAAGATAGCTTGTTTCTGCCGGAATCGGGTCGGATTTTTATTGAATAATTTACCAGGAGGGATTTATTTGGTTATAAACGTTAGTCTAAACCTATGCAAATCTATATGCATAAGGTCCCAACCTTAAACCAACATAATTGCCAGGATTTCTATATAACCCTTAAGAACCCAGGGAGTATCTGGCTAAGGTCTTCACAAAAGCCTTTTATGAGTTCTGTTGTTGCTTCTGTCCAGGGCTTTTACCCTTGTAGTTTTTGCTGTAAAAAGCCTTTTTACGATGATGATGTTCACCGGAAGGCTTGGCTTTAAAGGTTGGGGCATCGCCAAGAAATTCTGGCAACACTTCTTTGGTTACTTCTTTACCCAGAAGCTTCTCGATACGGCTAAATTTAATTTGTTCCTTTTCGGTTACAAAGGTAAACGCCATGCCTTCAGCCGCAGCACGAGCCGTGCGACCAATACGGTGAATGTAATCCTCGCCGTCGTGGGGTACATCGTAATTGATTACCAGGTCAATATCTTCCACGTCAATTCCACGCGACATGATGTCGGTGGCTACGAGGATATTGATGGCTTTCGATTTGAAATCGTTCAACACTTTTTCCCGTTGGTTCTGTTCCAGGTCGGAATGGATGTCTTCGACCCTAAAGTTTTTGTTTTTCAGTTCGCGGGCAAGCTGCTTCGTGCTCACTTTGGTAGAGCAAAAAATTAATACAGACGAAAACTTTCTTTCGTTGAGCAGATAGCTTACCAGTTTCACTTTTTGTGTATCGTACACCACAAAAGCCGAATGCTTAATTTTTTCAGCTGGTTTCGAAACCGAAATACTTATTTCTTCTGGCTTGTACAGTATTTTACGTGCCAGTTCTCTGATTTTATGTGGCATGGTTGCAGAGAAAAGCAGGTTCTGTCTTTTCTTTGGAAGGTAAGATATTATCTTCATGATGTCTTCATGAAAACCCATGTCGAGCATACGATCGGCCTCGTCAAGCACCAGGTATTCAAGTTGGCTGAAATCGACATTGTCCATGTTCAGGTGCATTTTCAAGCGACCGGGTGTGCTGATAATTATTTCTGCACCGCTTGAAAGGGCATGTTTCTCTTTCTGGAAAAGCGATCCGTCGCTACCCCCATACACCGCTACCGAACTAATGGGTGTAAAATAGGAAATGCCTTCCAGCATTTGGTCAATCTGTATGGCCAATTCGCGGGTAGGCACCACAATAAGGGCTTTGGCCTTGTTATGTTGTTTCGCGGTGATTAACCTTTGAATAATGGGCAATAAAAAGGCGGCAGTTTTTCCGGTGCCGGTTTGCGCGGAGGCAATAATGTCTTTTCCCTGAAGAATGATGGGGATGGCTTTTGCTTGTATCGGGCTTGGAGTTTCAAATCCAAGTGCTTCAATTCCTTCTATTAGGCTGTCGTCGAGATTAAAATCGTTAAATGTCAAAGTGTTAATCGTGTATTTAAATAGTTATTTTAAGCTTGTAAAGATACGAAATAAAGCAAGCTAAAAGGAGGAGGCCTTCTATTTTTATAAGCAGTGAAGGTTTATTCAAGGCTAGGTTAAAAGTGAAAACAATATCTATCGATGAACACGCTTTTATGTATGGCAAGGATTCCTCTACCGATGTAAATGAATTTTATAAACCTATTCTGTAAGAGAGTTTAATAAGAATTACATTCGATGGGTAGGTATGGTAAAAAAGGTTGTACATATCTTTATTTAAACGTGGTGTACCTTCAGTGGAATCGCTGTTGCGGTTTTGCGACCATACAATGTAAATGGTCGATCCGGGAAGGTATTCCCACCGTAAAACAAGGTTAGAATTGAAATCGAGCACTTTATAATTTGGATTGAAACTATAATCGCTTGTTCCATCGAGGTTTTCGTCTACAAGGTATTCATCATCCTCGAAACGAATCTGCTCGGGAGCATACATCGCAAAGCGGTGGTCAAAGTCAGCAGCTTTTGATTCAGTAATGTATTTAAAATCGGTGTAGCTGGCCGTAGAAACAAAAGGCATGGCATAACCCTGAATAGTAAAATCAGGTGTGAGATTGATTGTGAACCGCATTACAAGGCTCGACTCCTGCCGGTTGATGGTGCCGCGCACATAGCGGGTAAGTTCCTGATAGTCGGCATTTGAAACATAGGCCAATTCATCGTAGCTGGTCCTAAAAGCCGGTTCGAGCGTAACTTTTATGGCGTCGGATAATTGCAGACCAATTTCGCCATAAACCGATTGGTTTTTAGTAGTAAACCCATCCTGGGCACCACCAGAGGCACCTAATCCAAGTTGAATTTTTTTTCTGCCATCGGTATTGGCATACACAAACAGGTCGGTGTATCCATCATAAAGCAAAGACGGACCGCCACGAAGAGTTTGGGTTGACACCGAGCGGGCATCGCGCGAAAAACCTGCCCAAGTTTCCCAGTGATTTTTATATTGTAAGCCTCCATTCAGGTTAAAGCCCAGGTAAAGGTATTCGGGTGCTGTTGTCGTGCCCACCCATTGGTTAAAGTTTATGGAATAGCTTCGGTAAAATCCTTTGGGTGCATTTTCTGCATATTGTATCCAGAATATCTCCTGTACCTCGTCGTTACGCACCATGTAACCCATATCGTTGAGGTTTAGTTCTGGCGAACGGTAAGTAACCCAACTTAAAAACCTCCATTTCCCATTACCGGCTTTCCCAAGTTGAATGGATCCTCCTGTTCCGGTTAGTTTCGTTTTGGTGCTGTCTACCTCGATATGCGGTGCATCTGATCGCTGAAAATAGTGGGGTGAACTGTTTTGCATTTCCGATAGTTTTTCTTTACTAGCATGCACCTCGCTTGCTACCAAATTTAGGTTGAGATAATAGGTTTTATCTTTCCACTCGTGGTTAAAGTTTACTCCGCCGGTGCAGGCAGAAAGGGGCAGGGATTGCATAAGCTCCGGGGTAAACAGATTTCTGTTTGTGGCTGTAAACATAGCCCCTACCCGGGTATTCGAATGGTTCAGGTCTTGTTCAATCCTACCTGCTAAATAATTGGTAAGGGGTTCTGCAATTTCGCTCCTGTAAGAATAGCTTGGAGTGGTGCCGTTGGGTATTTCCCTGGCAACTTCTGCTTTTTCCTCCAGGGTGAGGTTTTCCATAAGACCGATTGACAGACCTTTTCTGGTTTTTCCTGTAAGTTTAATTGCGGTAAGTATGGTAGTATTGTCTGGCATGTCGGCATATTCGTTGTAGTTGTCGTCCAGCTCAGGCCATATACTGGGCTGTTTTCCGATGCGGCGGGAGTAAAACAAGTTGTCACTATAAAAAGGTCCTCCGGGAGTGATCTGGTGGCTGAGAATGTTTCTGCCTTCGATAAAGAACATTCTTTTTTCAGGCAGATAGGTTTCGAATGTGGTTAAATTCACCTCAGATGGGTCAGCTTCTACCTGGCCAAAATCGGGATTAACTGTTATATCAAGGGTAAGGTCGTTGGTAAGTCCTATCTTGCTGTCTAATCCTGCAGAGGCCGATAACTCGCGCCCTAAAGAATATGGATTTCCTTCTTCTTTTTCATAGGTTTCAAGCCGGCCTAATGTATAGGGAGTAATGTCTTTTTGTTTTTTTGGTTGAATATTGGCAATGCCGTGAATTTCTCCAAAATGATTGACCCACCCACTGGCTTGTGGCGAGATAAATTGCCATACCGATTTTTCATCCTTACGAAATAGCCTTCGGCTAACCTGCAAACCCCAAACATATTCTTCCTCTTTTCCAAATCGCAATTGAGTAAAGGGTATGCGCATTTCTGCTACCCAACCGAGTTGATCGACACTTGTTTTTACATACCAAATTGGGTCCCAGTTAGGGTCGAAATTGCTATTGTTGGTAAT
This sequence comes from Bacteroidota bacterium, assembly GCA_016699695.1. NCBI lineage: Bacteria > Pseudomonadati > Bacteroidota > Bacteroidota bacterium. The sequence continues at coordinate 740,058 of CP065006.1, read as the reverse complement.
TTTTTCGTCACCTTTTACCCCTGCCGCTGAAACTGTAAATGAGAAGGCAGTGAGCAAATCGTGGTAACTATCGATGTTTACCTCTACCCAGTCGCCCTCAAAGCCATCGCGCCGTGACATACGCCGCACTATGCTATCGGGTGCCGAGTCAAAAGCCTTGATGGCAATATACAGGTTGTTGTCGTCGTAAAGCATTTTAAATTGAGTAGGCTGACTGGGGGCTTGTTTTTCATAGGGAGTGGTTTGGGTAAATTCGCCCGACCATTCTACAAGCTCCCAGGCTGCTTCGTCGATCACTCCATCGATATGCAAGGTATTACCAGATAGTTTTTGTGTTTGGTATTGCCTTTTTTGCGCATAAACAATAATGGGCAGAAATAGCAGCATAATACCAATTCCTGCTCGGCAGAAGGAATGAAAAGCCAGGATGTGCATGTTTTAATCTAGTTAGAGCAACGACTTAGGGATACAATTTATTAACCAGATTGCGTAAATGTATGAAATTAAACTATATCCAAGTGCAATAGGAAGTTAATATGTGTGCGGATTTTAAGCAACCAGTGTACGTTACCGGATATTGCTTTGCTATTGGCAGATACCTCCACCCAAGAGCATATTTTGATGATAAAAAACAACGGGTTGGCCTGGCGCCATAGCCCAGGCTGCCTTTTTGAGGGTTACATGATATTGAGCAGGTCCTGTTTTTACTATACTGGCAAATCCATCTGGATTCAAACCATATCCGCGCACTTTTACTTCAATTTCATTACTTTCCAACAACAATTTTTCGTTGATAATTCTGCAATTGTTTACGTAAAATTCTTTATTCCAGAGAGATTCTGGCAATCCGGCTACCAGTGTATTGGTTTCGGGAATAATTTTGACAATGCACAAAGCTTTATCGGTAACGTGATACCAGAAAATATCTTTCTTCTGCCCAATGGTGTAATAAAGATAACCATTGTGTTCACCTATCTTAAAACCTTCCTGATCAACTACCGGACCTTTTGGAAAATCAACGGACTCAGGGATGTACTTCCTTATCAGGTCAGCATAACCTAATCCCTGTGCAAAGCAAAGTCCAGTACTTTCTTTTTGTTTGTCGAGAAACTGCAAACCCGATAATTGGGCTATTTGTCTAACTTCCTGTTTTGTGAGGGTGCCGAGAGGTGTGATTATTCGTGGTAGTACCTTCTGATCGAGTCCCCATAAAAAGTAAGACTGATCTTTGAGAGGATCATTTCCTTTTTTCAGATACCAGAGTCCATCGTCTTGCACTGTTTGAATATAATGCCCTGTAGCAATATATTCAATGCCATACTGATCGGCAGTATCTTGCAGCAATTGCCATTTCAGCTGCGGATTACAGGTGGAGCATGGGCTGGGTGTATTCCCGGCCAGATGGCCGAGTCGAAAGGCATCGATCACAATGTTTTGAAAAGCTTCGCGGCAATCGAGGGTAGGTATTTCAATCTGAAGCACTCCTGCAATCTGATTAATACGCAGTTGTAGTTCTAATGGCTCTTCCACCATTTGCAAATGAACCCCAAGAACCTCAAATCCTTCTTGCTTTAATTGAAGGGCTGTAACTGCACTGTCAATTCCTCCGCTAATACCTACGAGAACTTTTTTGCTCATCTAACTAATCTTAAACTCAAGTTTGCAGACCAGAAACTATGCATTATAAAATAGCCTGTGGAAAAATATCGAGCAATACCGGTTTAAGTCCGCTAAAGAAGAATTCGACTGCGATCACCATTACAATCAGGCCCATTAACCGCGTAAGTACATTTAGCCCGGTTTGCCCGAGTATGTTTACCAGCTTCGATCCACCGTAATATACCAGGTAGGTAATGGCCAATACCGAAAGTGTACCAATAAATAAGGCGATTTTTTTACCGGCATCGTCGGCATCTCCCATCAGCACAATGGAGTTGGTTATGGCACCGGGGCCGCAAATAAGCGGAATGGCAAGCGGGGTAACCGAAATATCGTTCACGTATTTCTTAATTTCGGTTTCCTGAACCTTTATGGTCCCCAATCTGGCCTGCAGCATATCCATGCCCATGATAAAAAATATCACTCCACCCACAATACGGAAACTGTTTATGGATATTCCAAAAAAACTAAAGAGCAGTTTTCCGGTGTACATAAAAAATACCATTGTAATAAGGGCCACCAGCACGGCCTTTAGTGCAGTCCGGTCGCGGTGTCGTGCATCAAGGTTGGCGGTCATGGTTAAAAATACTGGCAGCGATCCAAGCGGGTTCACGAGGGTAAAAAATGAAGTAAAGGCAAGCAGTCCGAAGACAAAATATTCGTTCATGCGGGTACTTTTTAGTTTAGAAAACCATACTTATTATTGTCCGTGTTTCACTTTAAATCCTTTTCTCATCCATTTACGCGCAAGTAGAAGCAAAACAGGTGTGCTCACAGCAATACAGGCATAAACCAGCCACATAAATTCGGTTTGCAGGTTTTCAGGTTGGGCATCAGCAGGGCAATAATTGGCCAGGAACCATCCGGAATACATAGCTGTTACAATCTTCGTTAAGAACCATGGGAATTGACCAATTCCCATATAGATGCCCACCATTCCCTTTGGGGCAATGTCAGCAACCCATTGTAAAAAGCGTGGTTGCCACATGGCTTCGCCAATGGTCATCAGTATCAGGTAAGCCATCAGGGTGTGGAGGCTGGGACCAAGGGTAAGGAAAAAGGTAGGAAGAGCCATGATCAGAGTGCCGACGATCATCATTTTATACGTGTCGCGTCGCATGGTAAGGGCGGTGATAACGGGTGTAAGTATAAAAATGAGAATAGGGTTCAGATTTACAAAAAATTCGAAATTGTTCTCTACAAAACCGTCGAAGGCGCGACTGGTATAAGCAGGTAGAGTGAGCCAGTTGTGGGCAAACAATGTTTGAACCGGAATAAGCGCAAAAATAAAAAACAGGAATCGAAAATCTTTAAGCGGAAAATTCTTCATATAATAACGAAGCTTTTCTCTCCCTTTCAATTCCTCTATTGCCTGGGTTTCAGAGTTTGCAGCAGGAGAAGAGTCTTCTTCCAGGGCGCTCTGTGTAGCTTCTCTTTCAGCTTTTTTTGTTATTATAAGAGTAACTATAAGCATACCAAGCACGGTAAGCGTCACAAAAACCCAGAAAACACCAGTTATTCCATGAGCCCTTCTTATGGGTGGCGATATGATTCCGGGCAAAAAACCTCCAAGGTTCATCAGTGCATAGAGCATGGCATAACCCATGGCAGAGTTTTTCGAGTTGGTAAATTTCTTTACAGCCGCATAAGCAGCAGGTTGGTAGATTCCATATCCGAGTATGATGCCTAAAAGTCCAAACCCCGACATCCAAAAAGCAGGAGAGCCCATACCTGTGGTTGCCATGGAAGGTGAAAGGGTGAGTACAATCCGGCCGAGGAGCATCAAGAAAAGCGAAATTAAAAAGGCCTTCCGCACACCTATCCAATCTACAGTAGCCCCAAGTAACAACATAGCAAGTGTAATACCACCGGTGAGAAACCCTACCATATAGCCCGACACCTTATCCGTAAGACCAATGTTTTCATTAAAAAAGAGTGTAAGCAAACCAACAACGCCAAAATAGGTGATTCCTTCGATGACATAGGAAAGGTTGACACCTAACAAGGCTCTTGAAGTATGTGCCAGGTCAATAAAAGGTTGGGTGAGTTCTTTTAATGTCGATTTCAGAATGCCGGGTTTATCTTTCATTGTGTATTTTTCAAGTTTCGAGGCTAAAATTAATAAAAGGGTTTATATAGCCTTATGATATTCTATTGCAAATAGCAATATGCCTTTGGAATAGTTTATTTATTCCAAAATAAATTATTTTTGCGCCACCAAATGCTACCTGTAATGAACCAACCTACCTACAACGAAGCCCGCCTTCCGAACGATCGTATCCAGTCACTTGACTTGCTTAGGGGAATTGCCGTTCTGGGCATACTTATCATGAACATACAGAGCTTTGCCATGATAAGTGCGGCATATTCCAATCCTTTTGCTTTTGGCGAATTAAGTGGAATACATAAAGTAGTCTGGTGGTTTAACCAACTGGTAGCCAGCGAAAAATTCATCAATATTTTCTCCATGCTTTTTGGTGCAGGGGTAATTCTGCTGTACGAACGAAAAAAGCAGCAAGGAGCCCATCCGTGGAAGGTTCAGCTACGAAGAAATTTCTGGCTTTTTTTCTTCGGACTTACGCATGCTTACCTTATCTGGTACGGAGATATTCTTGTAACCTATAGTTTGTGCGGAGTGTTTGTGTTCTTGTTTCGCGACTTTTCATCGAAAAAGCTATTTTGGATTGCAGGTGCGTTTTTTTTGGTTCCCGTGCTGTTGGCTCTGCAGCAATATAGCGAGGTAAGGGACTGGACTAGTTCGGTTGTTCATGCTAACCTCATGGCCTGGCAACCCAGCCCGGATCATGTAACAAAAGAAGTCGCTGCTGTGCATGGGAGTTATATCGAACTCATTAAACATTGGCTACCTATTCTGAAATACGAGCACACTCAGCATTTTGCCAAATTTTATTTCTGGCGCGTTTCGGCCATGATGTTTTTAGGCATGGCACTTTATAAAACCGGGGTGCTTACCGCTTCGAAACCCGCTGTGTTTTACAAAAGACTTATTTTTATTGGGCTGCCACTCGGAATGTTGCTGAGTATTGTTGGAATTCGGCAAAATTATGAACATCAATGGGCTATGGAATATTCAATGATAGTTGGTTACCTGTATAACTTGTTTGGTAGTATCCCTTCTTCTCTGGCCTATATTGGCATTGTGATGCTAATCGCAATATCAACGCGCATGGCAGGGTTTAAGGCAAGCATGACTTCGACAGGAAAAATGGCATTTACCAATTACATTCTCACCTCCATTTTGTGTGGATTTATTTTCTACGGCTACGGATTGGGTTTATTTGGTAAGCTCGAGCGCTTTGGGCAATTTATGGTGGTAATTGGGGTATGGTCGTTACTGATTCTGTTTTCCACTTTGTGGTTGAAACGGTTTTATTATGGCCCTCTGGAATGGTTATGGCGATACCTTACTTATGGGAAGAAGCCTCCTTTTCGGCGTTAAAAAATTTTTCAATCAAATCTGCTGCATAAGATGCTCCGCCAGACTTTTTAAACTCTAAAGCCATCTGGCAACAACGATACCGGTATGATTTATCTTCTATTAACTGACTCAATGCTTGTTCTATCTTGTTAGCAGTAATGCCCCGCCAGCCATGAACAATACCCAAACGATGGTATTTGATTCTGGCTGCAACCGCTGGTTGATCGTCGGAAACTGGTAATGCAAGAATTGGTACCCCATGATAAATGCTTTCCAATACCGATCCTGGTCCGGCATGGCTAATAAAACAGCTGGCTTTTTTAAGAATTTCAAGCTGCGGTGCAAATTCAATTGCCAAAACATTTTCGGGGTATTTCTCAAGCACGATAGCATTTCCAGTCCAGTTGCCCTTGGTGAGAATAAAATTCCATTGCGGATTTTTTTTGGCAACCTTTATTACAAGCCGAAACAGCTTGTCAATTTTATTTCGGATTGTTCCGAAAGAAACATACACAATTGGTTTTTCATCTGAGAAAATAAGACTAAATGGTTCTTCCTTTCTATCAATTGTAGTTGGCCCTACGGAGAAATAATTTTTTATTGCAGGGCGCGCAAAATCGAATGCCTCTGGAATGACACCAATTTGTAGCCTCGTAGAAAAGGTTTGTTCTAAATGGATTAAGGGGACAAGCTTTAATGCTTTCCTTTTATTATTGATCATTCTTAAATATCCATAAGCAAGTAACCTGACGGCCTGATGGCTAAGGCGGTTAATTGCACGATTAAAAGCTGTGTCCTTTGGCTGCCACCATGCAAAACTGGCAGGAATTCGACCGGAATAGTCGCCATGTAAGGGCAATATCGAGCATAGGGTGGCAAAAGGGATGTTCATCAATTCGGCCAGGGTAGATGCTTGTGGCTGCAATTGATCAGCCAGAATCGCATCTACCTTTAATTTTTTAATTAACTCAGGCAATTCCTCCAGCATGCAAGAAGCAAGTTGAATATGCTCTTTAAGAATACGTGTATCGCGCCACAAATTACTTCCTGTGCGGGCTATGTTCCATTTATTGTTCCAGCTACCAGCCGGGAATAGGGTTTCTCCGACCGCAATAAAATTCAGCCCTAACTTTTCAATGAAATTTTTTGTGTCCGGCATGTTAAAAACCGTCACTTTATGCCCTCTGGATACAAGTTCAAGTCCAATATATCCATTGGGGTATAAATGGCCCGGCACGGGAGGCGAGATAATGGCGAAGTGCATAAAAGATTAAGTAGCGATCTGGTTCAATATTGCGTATGCACTTTTCTTTCCTTCGGTAAGGATTTTATATTCTCTGATTACTCCTGTGAGCATTTTATGTGTGAGTTCAAGGCTGGTTTGAGTGACTTCTCGTATGTTTTCCCAATGTTCGGGTGTGGTGCAAATACGCTTAAGAATTTTTTGCATGTCGGCCCCATGTTTCTTGTCAATTTCCATATGCTGAATGTAAAAAGTCATTTGCTTGTCGGTTAAGGACATGTTGCTTTTTAGTATTTGTATAAAGGGCAGGATATGGGCATACGGTTGTTCAATCCAGTAATGGTAACCAAGACTCTTATAAGGTTCGGATCCAGTAGAAAGATGCCTTACGTAGGCTACGAGTACTTCGGTTTCGGGAAGTGGAGGAGGCATATTCGAAAAGTCTTTTTTCAGCGAAACGCCTAAGGCAAGCAGATCTTTGGCCGCCATTAGTTCATGCCCGGTTTCTTCCATGGCATGTTCAAAGAAATGGTGCATCAGCCAGGTTTCCTTGTTGGAAGTATTGGCACCTGCCAACCCCAGGTTGCGTGCTGCATAATAGGCATAATGATATACCTGGCACATGTACAAAGCATAAACACGTTTGTCCTTCCCCATAAATGTTTCAATAAACTCTTTTGCTTCTGTTGATGCAAAAATCTGTTGCCATACATGCGCAATGAGTAAATCGAGCTTTTCTAGTTCTGTGTTGGCCTGGTTCGCATTCATAACCTTTATTTTATGTTGTTTGTTCTGCTAAAGATGAGTTACCCATTTTTTTTAAAAAGCGGAAATGCTCAACGATTGCCATTTTTAAAGGTAATTTTTTATAGGGCATATTATAATCGCGAGCAGTTATTTCCAGAATATGACTAAGTTCTGGTAAGTGAATGTGGGCTAACTTCGGGTAAATATGATGCAGCACGTTGGTGTTTAATCCACCGAGCAAAAAATTTAGCAGCCTGCTCTTCGGGGCAATATCTACTGTGGTAAGTAGCTGGTGTTCGGCCCAGCTATAAGGTTGGCAATCAGAAGTAGGCTTGCGGAAAAACCTTGTTCCGCCTATAAAATGCGAAGGCAGCAGAACAAGCGCAATGCACAAGCCTAAGAGGCCATGCATGGCAAAAAAACCAGCAAACACCTGTGGTAGCGTTAGAGGTAAAATCTGCCACGGCAGGATAATCATGTAAAAGAGGTAGCCGAGTTTGGTTGAAATTAAAATTAACCACTGCAAAAAATATTCTTTACCTCCAATTTTTTCAGGATTCCGGTAAAGGACCTTTAGGTCGAACACAAATATTAACACCAAAGAAAGCAGGCAATAAAGGGGAATAATATACAAATGCTGAAAACGATAGTGCCAAAGCAATTTAGTATGTGGTGAAACACGAAATAACGGGGTAGTATCAATATCAGGATCGAGGCTGTGGATATTAGTATAGCGATGATGCCCAATGTTGTGTTTCAGATACCACGAATAACGGTTGCCGCCTAAAAGGTTAAACACCCACGAAAGGGCATTATTAATTTTTTTGTTTCTCGAAATAGCCTGATGCACCGCATCATGGCCAATATTAAAGATTACAAATAAAGAAGTAAGTGCGTGTAAAAGGAATAAGAAAATAAGTTCCGAAATTGAGTCAGGCAAAAGGTACAAGGCTGTGAGGCTAAAGCTCCAGGCTGTTAGGGCAAGTGTTATTTTGAAGTACATTGCCCGATTACCATATTTTACCTGATCTTTTTGAGTAAAAAACCTTTCGATGCGGCGGTTTAGTTCATGCTGAAAACCATTTTGGGTCGATTGGTAAAAAGGCATTTTCGGTGGTAATAATGAAAAGGGAAGGTATAAAATACCCGCCAGACCGCCAAAAACCAACATTTTTCAATAAATACTTATTTTTTTGGCAACACATATTTTTCAAGCTCGGCAGTAAAAGTAGCTATTTTCATTCTTGCCTCGAATTTCACCGGAATCAAACTTTTATTCGCTGTAACCCAGATCGTCATATCGTTTGTGGTTTTAAAGTAGCGACTTACCATAGTTTGCGGAAAAAACTTGTAGCAGGTAACCGTTCCGTAAGTTGTCTTCACAACCTCTTTGCCTCCGTACCTTATGTTTAAACCCCATGTAGTATCTACAAAAAAAGTGTTTAAATGAATAAAACTATTCTCCACAAGCTCCGGATTGATATAATTTTTTCTGAACTGAAAAAAGGCAACCAAAATATCATAAGCATCCTTTGCAATCACCAGAGTATCTTTAGTCTTCAAAATTGCCAGCACCGAATCTTTCCGGGCAATACGGTTATAGTTCACAAGGTCATAATCGGTATGGTTACCTTCGCGAATTCTTCTGCTGCTTTTTATGGCATGTCCATTGGCAGTATCCATACACGCATCAAACATGTAATGTACATCCTTTACAATGGTAACCATTCCTGAGCTGCGTGCATTGCAAATAATGTAGGCCGGACAATTCATGGTGTCATCTCTGAATTCAATATCAAGTTTACCTACATTAAATGCACCTGCCTTGAGGTTGTATTCCATGCGTTCACCCGTATAATCTGGCACTTTTAAATTTTTGGTTTGAGAAAAAGCCAGAATATATAGCGGAAGGATAAAAAGCGAAAAGAATGCAAGCTTAAGAAATGTCATGTGGTTTTTAAGATTTGAATTGGCGGTAAAAGTAGAAATATGTTCTTAGCTCGGTAAATATTTAGTATTATTTAATTATTAATACTGATACAAAACACCAATACTAACGAGATTGCGGGGATGAGTCGAAGCCATTTGGTAAATCATAAAACCGGAATTCTTTCGCATTATAATTTGAATAAAATAGTGCAGATTGAAATGAAGAATTTTGTATATTTATTAATTACTGCAAATCAAATAGATAAAGGCGTGGTAACTGCAATTAAAGAGTTGAGCCTACTCAAGCTTTGCGAGGAGGTAGCCAATCCACAACAGCTTAAAATAGTTCAGAAAGGTTCTTTTCTAAAAGAAGAGGAGCAAAATAATCGATTGGTGTATATTGTTAAATCGGGATTGTTTCGCATCGGGGTCGAATACCAGCAATCTACTCTTCCCTTAAGCTACATAATACCGGGCGAAAGTGTTGGATTAATGGGTCTTCTGCAAGCAATAAATCGCCCTTGTTATTTTGAAGCTGTAATCAGATCTGAGGTTTATTATTTGGACTATTCTCACATAAAAGATTTGATTGTACTGGAGCCTGAACTAGCTCTGGCAATAAAGAAGCATCAGAGTCGGTTAATTATCGTTTTAATGGAAAGGATAAAATCACTTGTTTTTTACTCTCCTTTTCAAAGGCTTGTAAGCTGGATTGCAGAGTATAATAGGAATAAGACGTTTAAAGAAATGCGCTTATGGGCATTGCTTACTGCTGACGATATGGCTGCCTATTGCCATATGGAAACAAGCGAATTTCTCGGATATCTAAATGAATTATCCCGATTAGGAGCTATCACAATAGAAAAACACGACTGCCACGTAAACGATTGGGGGAAACTGAACCAATTTCTCCAAACAACCAAGTGAAGATCTAATTCTGCTTATTGTTCTCTTTCAAGAGAAGGTATATGCCTGTCGGCAAGTACTTCCAGCGAAATAAATGTTTCGGTACGCATAATGCCTGGTATAGCCTGTATTTTGTCAGCAAGCACCTTACGCAAATGCTCGTTGTCTTTTGTATATACCTTCAGGAACATCGAATATTGTCCTGTAGTATAATGACACTGCACAATTTCAGGAATTCTTAAAAGGCGCGAAGATACATCGTTGAACATGGCCGCATTATCTAAAAAAATACCAATGTATGCGCAGGTATTGTACCCCAGTTTTTTAGGGTTTACAGTGAACTGAGAACCATTAATAATACCCAGCTTCGACAGGCGTTGTACCCGCTGATGAATAGCAGCACCCGAAACATTGCATTCTCGGGCTACTTCGAGAAAAGGAATACGCGCATTCTTGGTGAGTATGTTCAGAATCTTCTCATCGAGTTCATCAATCTGATAAATATGATCGCTTTTCATGATACTATTGATATAATTGTAAACGGATATATCGATTATGTTATAAAAATGTAAGCAAAGTTAAAAGAAAAACGTTAAATGGATACTATATTCTTGTAGTTTTCTTTAAAATTATTATATTTGTTCATCTATTTTTCAATTTGTAAGTATATTTCTTGTATTGGTTTCTTTTAGTGTTTATTTTGAGGTAAATATTTATATATTTTAACAATAATTGATATGTGTGGAATAATTGGGGTTTTCGATCTGAAAACAGACTCAGCAAATTTACGTGAACAAGTACTCATACAGGCCAAAAGGCTTCGACATCGTGGCCCCGATTGGTCGGGCATTTATTGCGGGCAGAAATCCATACTTGCTCACGAGCGGCTGTCGATTGTGGATCCTCAATCGGGCAATCAACCACTTTTTAGCAAAGATCGCAAGCATATACTGGCTGTGAATGGCGAAATTTACAATTATAAAACCCTTAAAAAACAGACCGAAGATGTGTATGAGTTTCAGACTAACTCCGATTGTGAAGTCATTCTCTCCTTGTACAAAAAGAAAGGGATCGATTTTCTTGAGGATCTGAATGGAATCTTTGCTTTTGCCTTGTACGACGAAATTGAAGATTCTTACCTGATAGCCCGTGATCATATTGGGATAATTCCACTGTATATGGGTTGGGACAAGCTGGGGAATTTCTACGTCTCGTCTGAACTGAAGGGTCTTGAAGGATATTGCAACCACATCGAAGAGTTTAAGCCCGGGCATTATTTATACAGCAAAGAGGGTGTGATTAAAAAGTGGTATAACCGCAGTTGGTCTGAATATGATGCGGTGAAGGATAACAAAACCAGTATTGAAGAAATCCGTCAGGCACTTGAAAGTGCTGTTCACCGGCAACTTATGTCCGATGTGCCCTATGGGGTATTGCTTTCAGGCGGACTCGATTCTTCCGTTACTTCAGCCCTGGCAAAAAAGTATTCCCAAAAAGATGTGAGCGAAGGAGTAGGGCACAGCATGTGGTGGCCACAACTGCATTCATTTGCAATTGGTTTGGTAGGTTCGCCTGACCTGGCAGCAGCACGAAAAGTGGCCGATGCCATTGGAACGGTGCATCATGAAGTGAATTTTACCGTTCAGGAAGGTTTGGATGCCTTAAAAGATGTAATCTATCACATCGAAACTTACGATGTAACCACCATTCGGGCCTCTACGCCCATGTACCTTCTTGCCAGGGTAATTAAGTCCATGGGAATAAAAATGGTGCTCTCAGGCGAAGGTGCCGACGAGCTATTTGGTGGATACCTCTATTTTCACAAGGCGCCCAATGCCAAGGCTTTTCACGAAGAAACGGTGCGCAAACTTGGAAAACTAAATCTATACGATTGTTTGCGGGCAAACAAAACACTAGCGGCCTGGGGTGTTGAAGGCAGAGTTCCATTTCTCGATAAAGAGTTTATGGATGTGGCCATGCAAATAAATCCCGATGATAAAATGATTAAAAACGGACGTATCGAAAAATGGGTCGTACGAAAGGCTTTCGAAGATTATTTGCCCGAAAGTGTCGTGTGGAGACAAAAAGAACAATTTTCCGATGGAGTTGGATATGGTTGGATTGATTCATTGAAAGAAGTAACAAGTAAATTGGTATCCGATCAGCAAATGGAGAATGCCAAATACCGTTTTCCTATCAATACTCCAAAAACCAAAGAAGAATATTATTACCGCTCTATTTTCAGCGAACATTTTCCATCCGATTCTGCAGCACAATGTGTACCTTCCGTACCTTCCATTGCCTGCAGCACTCCCGAGGCACTCGAATGGGATGCATCTTTTAAAAACAATGCCGACCCTTCTGGCCGATCCATGAAAAGTGTTCATCTGGAGGCTTATGAATAGAATTGTTGTAAAAAGAGTTTATTTCAAAACGCCCAAAAAATTGGGCGTTTTTTTATTTTATTAAGTCCTTACACTTTTTGTCATTCAGCATTTTAATTATTTTTAAATTCTAAGGCTAAAATGTTTGCCGCGCTCCAAAAAAGACAAAAAAGCATTAGCTTGCGGTTATTAAACTACTAATACATTTTCAAAAGTAACAATAATGCAAAACCTGATTCTTCCCAAAGCTTATAAGAGTTTGCTCACTCTCAAAGAAACCGAATTAGCCATTAAACTTGTTAAAGACACTTTTCAGGACAATTTGTCGACCGAGCTCAGATTGCGCAGGGTAACAGCACCCCTTTTTGTGTTAAAAGGCACCGGTATTAACGATGACTTGAATGGGGTGGAACGAAAAGTAACTTTTCCCATTAAGGTTCTTCAGGATCAACCTGCCGAAGTGGTTAACTCGCTGGCCAAATGGAAACGGTTGGCCCTTGCAGATTATGAGATTGAACAAGGCTATGGGATATATACCGATATGAATGCCATCAGGCCAGACGAAGACCTCGATAATCTTCATTCACTGTATGTAGATCAGTGGGATTGGGAAAAAGTAATTACAACTTCTGACCGAACGGTAGATTATCTGCGCAGCATTGTTCGACGAATTTACGAGGTTCTTAAGCGAACAGAATTTGTAGTTTTCGAAAACTACCCCCAAATAAAACCCTCTCTTCCCGATGAGATTACATTTATTCACTCCGAGGAGTTGTTGAAATTGTATCCTGACTTAACGCCAAAGGAGCGCGAAACAGAGTTTACAAGAAAGCATGGAGCCGTATTTGTTATTGGTATTGGGGCAAAGCTTAGCAATGGCGAAGCACATGATGGCCGGGCTCCTGATTACGACGATTGGACAAGTCCTGGTGAAAGTGGTTTACCTGGTCTTAATGGCGACATCCTACTCTGGAACCCTATTCTTGAATTAGCCTATGAACTTTCCTCAATGGGCATAAGGGTCGACCAACAGGCATTGAATAAGCAGCTTGAGATTGCCGGTGAAACCAAGCGAAAGGAATTGTTGTTTCATAAACGCCTTCTCAACGATGAATTACCCTTATCGGTGGGTGGTGGTATCGGACAATCGCGTTTATGTATGTTTTTATTGCGAAAAGCGCACATAGGGGAAGTGCAATCGAGCATTTGGCCGGATGAACAGCGAAAGGCCTGTGAAGAAAACGGCATTCAGTTTATCTAAGGCAAACTGTTGCATACAAAGTGTCTATTTGTTAATAAGCACCTTTTTTATATTAACCCTCTGCGAAAAGCAGGGGGTTTTTTATAAATAGTATTCAATACCCCCAAAAAATACAGATATGTAAGTAAAAAAATACATAATAATTAACTTTCACTATTAAATAAATATGGGTTAATATGTGTAAAAAGCATAAAAAATGACTTCGTATATTAAAATATTTATATATTTGTCGCATAAAAACTAAAAATTTATAAGCAAACATTAATCAATAACAGGGGATTTATGAAAAAATTAAACTTTAAACTTTTAGCAGTTCTTTTTATCCTGCTATTTTTCGGATCAAATGCATTGTTTGCATCCGAAGGAGCGGCAGTGGACACCGGAGTTACTTCCTGGATGCTCACTTCCACCGCGCTGGTACTTTTAATGGTTCCTGGGCTGGCCATGTTTTATGGTGGCCTTGTACGTACGAAAAACGTGTTGGGCACCATGATGCACAGTTTTGTAGCCATGGGTGTGATGGCAGTCTTATGGGTAATTTTAGGCTATTCCATGAGTTTTGGTGGCAATGTGCTCGGAGGATGGTTTGGATGGAACAAAGACTATTTCTTTCTGAACGGAATTGATGAAAGCATTATGGGTTCTGGAGTTCCGGAATATGTATTTTCAATGTTTCAGGGCAAGTTTGCCATTATCACTCCTGCCCTCATTGCGGGTGCTTTTGCGGAAAGGGTAACATTTAAAGGATATGTAATTTTTATAGCCGTTTGGGGAATCATAGTATACAATCCGCTTTGCCATTGGGTATGGGCCGAAGGAGGTTTCCTTTTCAAAATGGGAGCCATTGACTTTGCAGGTGGAACCGTGGTGCATATTTCAGCTGGCGTGAGCGGATTGGTAGCAGCCTTGTATCTGGGTGGGCGTCGTGGACATCCGAAAGCTGCCATAGCACCCAGTAACCTGGCAATGACCATGATGGGTGCAGGTTTATTATGGGTAGGCTGGTTTGGATTTAATGCAGGCAGCTCAATAAGCAGTGGACTTGCTACTGCACAGGCTCTTACTGCCACACAAGCCGCTGCTGCTGCCGGAGCAATCACCTGGATGCTTATCGAAGGTTTTCATCAGGGAAAATCTACTGCCCTTGGTTTTGCTTCTGGAATTCTAGCAGGTTTGGTAGCCGTTACCCCAGCTGCAGGAGTTGTACAACCAATAGGTGCCCTTGCCCTTGGTGTATTGGCTTCTTTAGCCTGTTACATGTTCATTATTCTAAAAGATAAATTTGGTTACGACGATAGTCTCGATGCTTTTGGTTTGCATGGCATTGGTGGAATTGTTGGTGCAATCTTTCTGGTTTTCTTTATGCGCGGCGATCATACTGCTGGCGAAATAACCTCCCAGTTGGGAATTCAAGCTCTGGCTGTGGGTATTGCCATTGCTTATGCTGCAGTACTTACACTGATAATTGTTTTTGTGATCGACAAAACCATTGGTCTGCGTTCGAAAGAAAAGGACGAAATGCAGGGCCTGGAT
The DNA here is from genome assembly GCA_016699695.1 of Bacteroidota bacterium. NCBI lineage: Bacteria > Pseudomonadati > Bacteroidota > Bacteroidota bacterium. The sequence continues at coordinate 724,957 of CP065006.1, read as the reverse complement.
GCCAGTTATCATGGTGAGCACGGATATGGTATGCTTAATTTGTAATGAAGTTTCGCTAAAATTATAACATAGATTAAAATTTAACTGCCAATGAAACATCCCCATAGTGCCTCTCTGCAAACGGGTTCACTAGCTCAACCAAGTCAGGCACAATCGAAAATTGATATGGGTGTTCCCCCGCAAAGCGGGGCAGGCTATACGACCATTAAAAATAAATTATAAACGTATGAAACTTATAACAGCTATTATAAACGAAACCAAACTTGATGCAGTGCGCGAGGCACTTATCGAAGCTGATATTACACGGATCACTGTTATGCGTGTGTCGGGTCATGGACAACAGCACCAGGAAGATATTTACCGCGGAAAAAAAGTTATCCCAAAGCTTATACCTAAGGTAAAGATAGAAATTGCTGTGAACGAGGCTTTTGTCGATATTACAGTCAATACTATTATTCAAACGGCAAAAAGCGGCAAAGAGGGTGAGGTTGGAGATGGTAAAATATTTATTACCAACCTCGAAGAATGCATCCGCATTCGCACCGAAGAGCGAGGCGGTATTGCAATTTAATCGAAACCTGAAACCTGTTCTATATAGGTTTGCTTTTTGCAAACCCCTTTTTAAACTGCATCAGCCTGAATTTAGACTGATGCAGTTTTTATACTATGCCAATAGGATTGAACCCTTAAATTGTTGGCTTTTCTATTTCTTCATGAAAGCCTCAAAATCGTGTCCCGAAGGATTCTGAAATACGTTTAATTCAAAAGTAGGTATGATAGACAGGATATGGTCGAAGATATCGGCCTGAATTCTTTCATAGCTGTCCCATTCAGTAACTTTGCAAAATACATAAATTTCAATGGGTATCCCTGTTTCTGTTGGTTGTAATTGTCTTACCAAAAGTGGCATATCCTGATGAATCATCGGATTATTTTTCAAATAAGCCTCCAGGTAGTATCGAAATGTACCCAGGTTGGTCATTCTTCTACCGTTTACGGCTAAAGACTCGTCAAACTTATTTTCAGCATTGTATTCGGCAATTTCTTTTGATTTATTTTGAATATAGTCTTCGAGAAGATTGATGCGCGAAAACTTATTTAGCATCTCGGGAGTGCAGAATTTTACACTTTTCATATCAATGGCAATATGGCGTTTTATGCGCCTGCCTCCTGATTCTACCATCCCCCGCCAGTTGCTAAACGATTCTGAAACAAGCGCGTAGGTAGGTATGGTGCTGATTGTTTTATCAGCGTTTCTTACTTTTACTGTGTTCAGAGTTACTTCTATCACATTGCCGTCGGCATTTCGGCTTGGCATGGTAATGTAATCGCCTATGCGTACCATATCGTTTGCCGAAAGTTGAATGCTTGCCACTAATCCAAGTATGGTGTCTTTAAAAACCAGCAATAGAATCGCAGCCATGGCACCCAAACCTGCAAACAGGGCGGTGGGTTTTTTATTCAGAATTATCGAAAGAATTAGAATGACTCCTATGAAGTAGATAATGATTTTTGCAATTTGAACATAACCCTTAATGTTGGGACGGTCTTTTGCAACATCCATGCTGAGGTAAATATGATGCATGGCACTGACCATGGCATCCAGTGCGAGAATAACCATGAGATTCATGTATATTTTCAGCACAGCATACCCCAAAAGCAAAGCCTTGTCGTAATCCTTCAGAATATATCCAATTGCAGAATAGATAATAATTGCCGGCACTAAATGGGCAAGCCTGTTGAACACTTTCTTTTCAAGTAAAATATCATCCCACATTGATTTGGTGCGCTTCGCCACCGATTGCAGAGCCTTTAAAACAAATTTTTTAATAATGATATGTGCTGTGTAAGCAAATAATATAAGTACAAGCAAACCAAAACCCACATTGATAAGGGGATAAAATTCTTCTGAAATGTTGGTATTTTTCAAATACGAACTTAAATCGAAAAGGTAATTGGTATTCATAATCGTAAAAAGTGTTAACTTAAATGGGTGGCAAATATATTATTTAAGAATTTTTTATGAATCGATTCGCACATATTTTTTTTCTCTTTATTGTTTGTCTTAGTCTAAAGGGACAGGAGTCTGTAAGGCCCGAGGAAACGAGCTCCATGGCTATACGCATGGATTATTCCATTACTGGCAACAAATTCCATGCACGAATAGAGGATGTATCTTTTGTTTATGAGGCAGGTATCGGCGAGTTATTAAAAAAAAATGGCGATTGTCCGGAATATGGGAAGTACAAGGTAGAGGTGCATGATGCAGCTACAGGCAGGATACTTTATTCGCATAGTTTTTCCGATTTGTTTCAGGAATGGCAGTTAACTGAAGAAGCCAACAGCATGGAAAATAGCTTTCGCAATAGCCTGCGCTTTCCTTCATGCGCAGATAGTTTTACAGTGAAGCTTTTTCGCCGCGACACCAATCTTGTGTTTAACGAGTTTTATAGCCAGACACTGGAGAAATCTTCAGTGAAATATGAACCTGAATATAGCTTTAATCGAATCGACAGAGTTGTACACGACAAGGGTAACTTTCAGCATAAACTTGAGTTGGTGTTTGTGTCGGAAGGATATACTGAGCCGCAAAAAACTAAATTCTTTTCTGATGCAAACCGGTTTAAAGAGGTACTTTTCGATTGGGAACCCTACCGCAGCAATCAGGAGGGTATCAGGATCCGGGCGGTGTTTATTGAGTCGCCACAAGAAGGAGTCGATGTGCCATCAGAAAGTGTCTGGTGTCGAACTAATTTTAATAGCACCTTTGGCACCTTTTCCATAGATCGGTATCTTTCTGTTCCTGACATTTCCATGGTTTATAAGGCCTTGCATGGAATCTATTTCGATCGGGTGTGCATTTTAGTAAACTCGATGCGGTATGGGGGAGGCGGCATTTATAATTTTTACAACATCTTTACTGTCGATAACGATAAAAGTGCTTTTGTTTTTATCCACGAACTGGGGCATAGCTTTGCCGGATTGGCCGACGAATATTATTCTAGTGAGGTAAGTTACAGTGAGTTTATGCGCTTGGATATTGAACCTGTCGAACCAAATGTGACTACCCTTGTGAATTTCGATGCAAAATGGAAAAATCTGGTTGCCGACACCATACCTGTGCCAACGCCATTGATTGAAGAATACTACGATGCAATAGGTGCATTCGAGGGAGCCGTTTACCAGGCAAAGGGGATTTACAGGCCCTCGTTGGATTGCGCCATGAAATCATCAGAGTGCGACCATTTTTGCATGGTATGCAGGCAGATTATCGAACAAAAACTTAAATGTTTTTCTAAATAAAAAAAAGCTGCACCCATCTGGATACAGCTTTTTATCTCAATATAAACCAGGAATTTATTCCTCAATAATTTGTATTTTCTCAATCAAGTCACCGGCTTTGATGGAATCAATCACCTCAAGACCTTCGTACACCTTGCCAAAGCAGGTATGGTTGCGGTCGAGGTGGGCAGTGTTTTTGCGACTATGACAAATAAAAAACTGCGAGCCACCTGTGTTGCGTCCTGCATGAGCCATCGACAACACTCCGCGGTCGTGATATTGATTTTCGCCTGTAAGTTCGCAATCAATGGAATATCCTGGCCCGCCGGTTCCAACCCTGGGGTTGGAAACTTCTTTCGAGTAAGGACAGCCACCTTGTATCACAAAATCGGGTATTACCCTGTGAAAGCGTAAGCCGTTGTAATAGCCTTCCTTGGCCAGTTTTACAAAATTGTCTACTGTTTTTGGGGCATCCTTTTCGTAAAATTCAACCTTCATCTCGCCTTTGGCAGTAGTAATAATTGCTTTTTTCATTATTCGGCAGGTAAAATTTCGATTAATTCTACTTCAAAAACAAGCGTAGCATAAGGAGGAATTACTTGTCCGCTGCCACGGGGTCCATAAGCCAGTTCAAAAGGAATAGTCAATTCGTAAATAGATCCAACAGACATCAGCTGCAGACCTTCGGTCCAACCCGGAATAACCTGATTGAGGCCAAATTCAGCAGGTGTTCCGCGTTCTACAGAACTGTCAAACACAGTTCCATCGATAAGCTTACCGGTATAGTGTACTTTTACTTTGTCAGTGGCTGCTGGTTTTACGCCTGCACCTTCTTTAATCACGCGGTATTGTAATCCACTTTCGGTAACAGCCACACCCTCGTTGGCTTTATTTTTCTCCAGGAAATCGGTATTTTCTTTTTTAGCTTTTTCAGAAGCTTTTTCTTGCTCCGCCATTGAAAATTCTCTCAGGTAGTTTTGCATTTCTTCCATGGTGAAAAGTGTATCACCTTGTTTAAGTACATCGTAAATGCCTTTGGCAATAAGCTCTGGGCTGATTTGGTCTTTGCTCGGCAATTGCTCGAAACTGGCACCTACCGACATTCCTATCATGTAGCTAACGGTATCGAAATTGGTTTTTAGCTTGGCTTTTTGGCCTGGTTGCGACTGGCAAGAGAATGCAATTGCCACGAAAACTAATACAATGATTGATTTTAAAATGTGTTTCATAAAAATGTTGATTAATTATTTAATTTGTGTTTGTTTTAAATGCTTCAATGGTATTATTTGATACGATGGATTTTGGTTAGTTAGTATTTTAAGTCGGGCAAAGGTAAAATATTTTATTATCAATGGTATGTGTAAAACTCTTTTTTATGCGCACCCACTTTGTGTTTAATTTCGTAGTGTAATCAGATAGAAATGACAGCCATTTTGCCTATTGTTCGTTATTCCCTGTTTCTGTCTATGCTTCTTAGCCTGTTTTTTTTGGTCGAGTTGTCAGCTGAAAGTAAAGAAACCAATACTGCCTGGGGAAATACTTCATTTTTAATAAGGTATGCCGAATACGATAGTCTTCTCTCTCAGGCGCTCACATTGCAGCTACAATGCGATTCAATGCGCGATCAATTGTTGATTCAGAGGAATTTGTATTCAGCCTGCACTCAGACAGATGAACGTCAGAAATTAAAGTCCTCTATTCAGATTCTTGAATCTTCCATTCGCCGTTGTCAGGAGCAGGCAGACGAATTGTTCCAAAAATCACAAATCAATCAACCAGAGATGGCTTCGTCTGGCACCAAAGCCCCTACGCAGATAATTCTGCTTGAAATAAGTCGTCTTGTGAACAACACACTTTTTTACCAGTTTTTTCCTGTACACTTCCAGGAGGGTTCGGACACATCCTTTGCATTCAGAAGTAATTGGCAGAATAATTTTACACCGGAAACAGGAAACAGCTATTTTGTTGTCATGGAAAAGGCTCCTTATAGTGACAAAAGGCCCATACCTTCTTTGACAATTTTGCCAGAAGGCCTTGTTTACTGCATTCAATTGGGTGTTTATTCCAAATCGTTGGCCGCAGAGAGTTTTGGAGGTATGGTTCCATGTTGGCTTGAGCTGATGGAAGACAGCTCCAAACTCACCTATTTTACCGGACTTTTTTCCAGTTCGAAAGAGGCCCGAGAGGCCTTGATCACGGTAAAGGAAAGAGGATTTGAGGATGCATTCATATTGCCTTATATGAATGGGAATAAAATTTCGATTCAAGAGGCGAGGGAATACGAATTCAGCGAAAAAAATCTTATCCGTTAAGGTTGTTGTGAACTTAATTGCTATTTTTGTTAGCTGAGCAAAAAAGCGATCAAAATACAAAGTATGGCCGCAAACGAATTTCATACAAACCAGCCCGACTTAAAAGAAAAAGTTGATAGCGGTACGGGTCAAAAGAATTTTCTTGTGCTGCACAACGATGATTTTCACACCTTCGATTTTGTGATTGAGACACTGGTGAATGTCTGCGAGATGGATGAAATACAAGCAGAGCAATGTACTTATCTTATTCACTACAAAGGAAAGTGCGATGTAAAAAAAGGCAGTCACAATTTCCTGAAACCTTTTAAAGAGGCCTTAGTCGAGCGTGGACTTGAGGCTACAATCGAATAATTATGGCAATAAGCGTTATAATCATCCTTATACTCATTGGAATTGTATTGCTCCTTATAGAGTTTCTTGTTATTCCTGGTGTAACCATTGCTGGCATTGCAGGTACAGCTTTAATTATTGGTGGAGTAGTTTCAGGATATATTTTTCATGGCACACCCGATGGCCATTATATTATGCTGGCAACAACTGCTTTAATTGTAATCTTATTTGTGCTTGCATTTAAGACAAAAACATGGCAAAGAATGGGATTAAGCACAAGTATCGACAGTCATATCGAAACAGCTGGTTCCGATCAGTTTAAGGTGGGCGAAATTGGAAAAAGTATATCGCGCCTTGCGCCCATTGGCAAGGTGATGATACATGATATGATTATTGAAGCCCGATCGATGGGAGGGTACATCGATTCCAATGTCGATGTGGTGATTGTGCATACTGAAAAAAATAAAATATTTGTTGAACCTAAATAACTACTAAAATGGATGGAGCTGGACTTGGTCTTTATGTTTTAATTATTATTGCCATCATCACTGTGTTGTGGCTTTTCTTTTATTTTATTCCATTGGGATTATGGTTTAGTGCGGTGTTTGCACGTGTGTATGTTCCAATTGGTCAACTGATTGGAATGCGAATCCGTAAGGTTCCTCCCGGAATTATTCTCAACGCTTTGATCAACTCCTCCAAAGCAGGCTTAAAGCTGGTACGTGATGAGCTGGAGGCTCACTATCTTGCAGGTGGTAATGTGCAAATGGTTGTACGGGCGCTTATTTCCGCTGACAAAGCCAATATTACTTTGGATTTTAAAGCTGCAACTGCCATTGACCTGGCAGGGCGCGACGTACTTGAAGCTGTGAAAATGTCGGTAAACCCTAAAGTAATCGACACTCCTCCGGTAACGGCGGTTGCCAAAGATGGTATTCAGTTAATTTGTAAGGCAAGGGTTACTGTGCGTGCCAACATCAAACAATTGGTGGGTGGTGCCGGGGAAGATACAGTGTTGGCTCGTGTGGGTGAAGGAATTGTTTCGTCCATTGGTTCATCCCATTCGCACAAGGCAGTGCTTGAAAACCCCGACTCCATTTCGAGGGTTGTGCTGGATAAGGGATTAGATGCCGGAACTGCATTTGAAATACTTTCGATTGACATTGCTGATATCGATATAGGAAAAAACATTGGTGCTGTGCTTCAAATGGATCAGGCCAATGCCGATAAAAATATAGCCCAGGCCAAAGCCGAGGAGCGCAGAGCCATGGCCGTAGCACTCGAACAAGAGATGAAGGCGAAGGCTCAGGAAGCCCGTGCCAAAGTGATCGAAGCCGAAGCGGAGATTCCTAAAGCTATGGCTGAAGCTTTCCGTAGTGGTAACCTCGGTATAATGGATTATTATCGCCTGCGCAACATTGAGGCCGATACAAGCATGCGCGATTCCATTGCCGGCGGAAGTGGAAGTGGCGATAAAACTAAAAAGAAATAGATTCAGCTTTTTGCTAAATAATTTTTGGTAATACAAGCTGTTTTTTTACTTTTGCACACGCTTTGCAAAAAGCTGTGCATGCCCAAGGTGAGGTGGGTGAGTGGCTGAAACCACCAGTTTGCTAAACTGACGTACGGGTAACTGTACCGGGGGTTCGAATCCCCCCCTCACCGCAAGAGCCTGATAGAATACTATCGGGCTTTTTTTTTGCCGGAATAATTGTTTGCAATAAAAGTAGTGGATCGTTTTTTCAAGACCTGTACTTCGATAATACTGAGATTACTAGGCAGAAAAATCGGAGAATGAATCGATAATGCTCGAAATATAGGTTTTCGATACCGGTAGCGTAGGATTATTCGGAGCATTTAATTCGAGGTACAAACCATCTTTTTCTCGTTTCAGTATCTTCACCTTGTTAAAGTTTATTAGAAAGGATCGGTGGCAACGCACGATGTCAAAATTCTGAAGTTTAGGTTCCAGATTTTTTAGTGTGTTTCGCACCATGTATTTCGAAATCTTTTGATTGTGTATGTAATTAATCGATACATAATTGTCTGATGCCTCCAGAAAGAGCAAATCATCGAGCTGTATGGAAAGTTTTAGTTTTCCGTTCTCATCGTAAAACGGAATCATCTTATCGGAGGGAGTTTTATGCGTTGCTGCAGAGGATAGTAACTCCAGCTGTTTGGTTTTTTCTTTGTAGGCAAAATACAACCATAAAACAGTATATGGCAGCAGTAGAATGAGCGTGGTATTCTTCAAGGTTAAGAACGCTATGTCATAAAATTTGCGCGGATCGTGGAGTACGAATTTTCCGAGAATTGCATATACTGCAGCCATACTGATTATTTCGAGAAAAATCCAAACGCTGTACAAGGAATAGTTGATTTTTTGCCTGCGCCCGTAACGAACCATCAATATGCGACTTAGCACAATAACCAGCATGCCTGTAAGAATTACCATACTGGAATAAAATAGAAGCTGCAGTTCATTTACCTGAGGACCTACCTGTTTGGCCCAGCGGTCCATACCAAATGGAAAATAGATATTAATGAAGGCAAGCGCAAAGATACCCGTAAAAATAGTAGTTCTCACTACTATGCTTTTTTGTATTAAATAGCCTGGAATTTCCTTTTCCCAAATGAACATTTACGGGTTGCGTTGGTTCGAAGAGGAACAAAAATAAGGATTTATCGCATTAAACATATTTTTTACGATAATTTCTTTCTAATTCACGCATACTGATTTTGATTCATAGCTCTAAAATTGAATTTTAGTCAATTCTACCATTCAACCCAAATACGAAGATTTCATCCCCAAATGACATCCTTTACCCCAGAAGGGAATTTTTATACTTCAGGAAATTGACATTTATCATATTTCGTTCTTTTATTTGTATGAAAATCATTTTGCATTATGGGACAAAAATCCAGCCTTCAACTTAACCTCGAACATTCGTGGCAAAGAATGGAGAAAACCCTCCGTTCCAAAGGTTTTAATACCGTGTTAATTGACAGTGAAAGAAGTTTACGAAAGTTCATATACGATACCATTCCAGACAACAGTATTGTTGGATTAGGAGCCTCTGTTTCGAAAAGAGCTTTAACGATTCGCGATATTTTGCTTGAAAAAGGAAACATGGTTTATCTTAACTGGAATGGTTCGGCATACAACAGAAGCATGGATAGTTTCGATGAGAAGCCTCGCCCTGAGTTTTTTCTCACCCTTACCGATTCTATTACAGAAGACGGTTCTGTGCTTAGTGAAGACTATTCCCCGGATGCCGCCAATATTTACGACTTACCAGAACACATAATTGGCATTTTCATTCTTAAAAATGGAGTAACTCACGCTGATTATCGTGGGTTCTCATCGAATCAAACGGTATTTTCCAATCGCACCAAAACTTTCAAGCTTACCATTGCTTTACTGCATGCTTAATTGAATCTATTTTTTTCATGTGAAGGCCATGGGCAGAAAACACCACAACAATAGTGTATTAAACAGTTAGTTTTAATAATTATATTCGTATAGAAAGTTTCCTCATGCATGTTGAACAAAAATTGAATAACATGAATAGAATCCTATCCTTATCCGTTTTCGTGGTGATCTTCCAGTATTCTCTTTATTCCCAGGAAAAAAGCGATAGCTTTAAAACAGCCTTGTTGATAGTAGACATTCAGAATTTCTATTTTCCGGGTAATGGTCCTGGTTTGGTGAATGCTGAACAGGCCAGTTTGAATGCTAAGCAAATCCTGCATACCTTTAGAGAAAACAATCAATTGGTAGTGCATGTACGTCATCAATCAGAGATGGGAGCTGAAATTCATAAGAACGTCGAACCCATTTCCACTGAGAAAGTGATTACCAAGGAAGAAGTCAATAGTTTTCAGAATACCGAATTGCTGGACTATTTGAAAAGCAACCACATTCAGCGCCTTGTGGTAATTGGCATGCAAACGCACATGTGTTTGGAAGCTGCCGTGCGAGCAGCCCATGATTTTGGATTTGAGTGTGTGGTTGTACAGGATGCATGTGCCACACGCGACCTTAAATTTGCAGAGATAACAGTAAAAGCCAACGATGTGCATGCAAGTACCCTTGCCACAATTAAAAATGGCGCTTATGGAAAAGTAATCGACCTGAAGGATTTTATAGAAAACACGGAGAAATATCTATTCCAAGCGATAGAGTAAAAGGAATTTTCAACCACTAGCGAGGCTTTAGCTTGTGTTATAGGAATTCAATCGAATAGTTTAACTGTGTAAACTCTTAAAAAAACATTCAGAAAGCATCTGAATAGAAATATTTTTCGGAATTATCCGCAGGTATTCGGACAGTTTACTCAAATGCTAAATACACGGTTTTCGGATTTTTCTTTTTCATTGATCATTCCGGATATTTTCAATTACTTTGCGGTAGTTTTCTTTAAAGCTAGTGGATACAGCACTTTTTAAAATTATGACCTCATTATGCTGCCGGTTCTTTCCAGGTAGCATTAAAATATTCAAACCATTTTATTGATTAGACTTATATAAATTAAGGAGAAAATGTATGCAAAATATTCAGAAAGTTAATTGTCTGTTATGTAATAGTATAACAGAATTGAAGCATAATGCATTTCCCGGATATCAAGTAGGTATGCAGTTTGAAATCTATACTTGTAAGAATTGTAATACATCATTTTCATTGCCTCGTACGGATGCCGGCAAAATTTATGAAGTTATCTATCACAAAGGCGATGCCGTGCCTGGTTATAATCGTTATTGGGAATATTTTCGTACCGTGAAGAATCGCTCAAATCCATTGAACTATTTGGCTTTTTCTGAAGTTTCTTACTGGGGGATACAAAGTGCACTGAAACAGGTAGTGAAAAACAAACAATCCACCAGAATAATAGAAATAGGTTGTGGGTTAGGTTACTTAACCTATTCGTTAAGAAAAGATAACTATAATATTTACGGCTTAGATATTTCGCAAGAAGCAGTGAATCAGGCGAATGATAATTTTGGTGAATATTATATTTGTCAGGATTTATTCGAATATGCCAAAACGAATGTTAACTCGTATGATGTTGTAATTCTGACTGAAGTGATTGAGCATGTTGAAACTCCAATTGGTTTTCTTGAAACAATAATGAAAATACTTAAACCAAATGGGCAAATAATTCTAACTACACCAAACAAATCCCTTTTACCTTCAGATATTGTTTGGGACACAGACTTGCCTCCAGTACACTGCTGGTGGTTTAGCGAAGAATCGATGGTTTATATTGCAAAACAACTAAATGCAAATGCTTCGTTTATAAATTTTTCGAAATACTATAAAAGAAATTACCATCTGCACAAGGTGAACAAAATCAGAGAAAGTGGTTTACCGACTCCTATTTTTAATGAAAATTGGGAGTTGATTGTTAAATCGAAAAAACCGAAGAAAATCAAGGCCATCTATCAACAAATTATATTTAACATACCTTTTGTAAAAACTCTTTACATTAAAATGAAATGTTATTATAATCCCGATATTATTTCATGCGAAGAAAGAGGAATTAGCTTATGTGTAATATTTCAAAAAAAATAGTCTTTTTAATATATCATTAGGGCACCTTTTTTTTGCTTACTGGTATCAATTCGAATATTTCGAATGTGATTAACCTTCACAACTAGCATAATGGTGGTGGTGTGCATTGCAAATGCTTACCCGCTGGGTATCGAAATTGCTTAAAAGCATCCCATGCCTCTCTAATCCGCCAGTAAAAATTCTACATTACTAGATTGATTTTTTTTCAATTCTTATCTTGTGTTCTGGTCAAAATATTTTGTATTTTTCCTCTATAACATCACGATATGCCTCAATTCCTTAATCAAACTTTAAATTATTATGAGAAAAATAGCAAATCCAAATGGGAGTAATTCCTTCTGTGATTCTCTTGCAGCCATAGCTGTAAATGCATTTCACTTTCATTAAGTTGGCTTAATATCAAATTAATATGAGTCATTGATCAGGCAGGATTTCTCAATACATTCTTTTTGTGCAAGCTTCCTTTTCTACTTTTATACTTCTCAAAAAGCGCTGGATTCCTTTGATTTAAAGGAGTCTTACTTTTACCTTCAATTTGAAAAGTAATTTTCAAATGGAGGAAACATACCTGTAAAAACGATGCCATAAATTGCACTGCTTCTTGAATAGATTTTCAAACCCTGATTCTATGCAAGGATTATTATATTGTTGATTAAAAAAAACCTTTATGAAAAATTATTACTTAATTCTTATCTTCTTTTTCTTTTTTGCCTTTCTGCCCGAAGGTAAAAGCCAGGTGGTGAATGCCTGGATCAATGAATTGCACTACGATAATGACGGAACTGATGTAAACGAATCGGTGGAAATTTTAGTGAAAAGAGCCGACACGCTCGACCTTGGTTTGCTTGTTATTACCAAATACAATGGCTCCGGAGGTGTAGTGTATGGTTCCGATACAGTCTCAACTTTTACAGTAGGAGATACTGTGGGCGATTTTTATCTGTTCAGTATCGTGTATCCTTCCAATGGCTTACAAAATGGAGCACCCGATGGCTTAGCACTAAGCTATAACGGTGCTTTAATCCAGTTTTTAAGCTACGAGGGAAGCTTTGCCGCCACAGCAGGCCCAGCCATCGGTGTTACCAGCACCGACATTGGTGTGAGCCAGATCACTACAGAACCTGTTGGAACTTCCCTGCAACTTGTAGGCTACGATACCGCTTATTCAGGCCTTACCTGGGTAGGGAGAGTTACCGCTTCTCTTGGAAGTGTGAACGCCAATCAAACTATTGGTGTAGATACCCTGGCCTCTGTGTTTGATGCCGGATACCCCAATGCCTCTGCTGTGGCCGATAATAAATTCAATTTAAATGTGCGCATGAATGAAGCCGGAAAGGTATTTTATGTGGTGTTGGCCAATGGAAGCCCTGCTCCGGATGTTGCCACAGTAAAAGCAGGCGATACTTTGCATGTAAACAATATTGCCACCGATACTACTGTTATAGTTACAGACCTGGCACACGGTACTTCTTATGACGTTTACGTGGTGGCCGAAGACAATGCAGCCGGTTTAAACACCCAGTCATCGGTTAGTTTGGTTGAAGTTACTACTCTGTTAGCCCGCACCTTAAACTTATTAGAGCCTTTGAATGAGGCTACTCTTACTTTAAGCGATACCAGCTGGTTCGAGTTCGAAGCAACTCTTATCGACAGTGTGGCATTTTGGTATTACAACCCCCTCGTGAGTAGCTTTGTAAAGGCAGGAAATAATTTTTCTGCAAGCCTCGACAGTGTTCCTGTAATATTGCCACAGAGCTTTAGCTATTTCGATTCCATACAGGTTTACCTGGCCGATGCCATCGATCCTACCTTTACATCCGACACCAATTTATATTTCTTGCTCGACAACCAATCGCCTGTTTATACCAGTTTGTTCCCACAGAACAACAGTGTGATAACTGGAAATGAAACATTCCGCATAGAGTTTAACGAATATGTGCTCGAAGGTTCCAACGACAGTATCATGATTTACCGCAGACCAGACAGCACGCTTTTCGATGTATTGAATGTAGCTACAGACAGTGTTTGGGTCAGTCATGTTACAGCGGGCAATTCCATTTCGTCCGGATTGAATTTTATTCCCAACCAGTCTTTTGAGTCTGCTACTTCCTATTATGTTCTGATATCAGAAGGAGCAGTAACCGACAAGCAAAACAACGCTTTTCAGCTTTTAAGCGATACAGTTTGGAATATCACCACCCTGAGCCAGGAGTTGTTTTTTAGCGAATACATCGAAGGAAGCAGCAACAATAAGGCTCTTGAAATCTTAAACCCCACAGCCGACACCGTGTCACTAGCCGACTACCGTATTGCCCAATCCTCTAATGGTGGTGGCTGGTCATACTATCACACTTTTCCGGCCAATGCCTATATTGCTCCTGGCCAGGTTTGGGTAATAGCGGCCAACGAAGTTTCTGCTGCTTATTATGATACAGCAATGGCGCAGGAAGTATTAAGTTATCCCAGTGTAGTTCATTTTACAGGTGACGATGCCCGTGCGCTGCAACACAGTTTCGATGGCGGAACCAGTTGGGTGGATATTGATATAATAGGTATACCCACTAGTGATCCGGGCAATGGCTGGGCTGTAGCAGGAGTTTCCGAGGCTACCTATAATCACACCTTATTACGCAAAGTTTCGGTAACTACAGGAAACAGCGATTGGAGCCTTTCTGCAGGTACCAATGCCGACGATTCTGAGTGGAAAGTATTTCCGCAGAACACTTTTGGCAACCTCGGATTGCCAACTCCTATTGCCAGTTCTGCTGCCGAAGTGCTCACTTTTAGCATACCAGGTATTAGCTCCTTAACCGATATTTATCCTGAGGGAGACTCGATTCGTTGTCATGTAATTTTCAGTGCTCAACTCGACAGTCTTTATCCTGTGTTTACCTTGTCGGAAGGAGCTAGCTCGATGCCTGCTTCTGGCGATTCCATCGATTTTTCTACTCTGTCTTCCACCATTACCATTACGGCTGAAGATGGTGTAACGGCTGCAGTTTGGACAATCTATATCACCCAGGCTGCTAGCGCTCTTACAGAGAATGACATTCTGGATATTAGTTTTGCTGAAGAGGCTGCAGATCCTATTATCGATACCACCAACCATATCATCGAAGTGTTACTGCAATATGGAACAGAACGCGACTCGCTGGTGCCTCAACTGGTATTAAGCCCGGGCGCTACCTCTGTACCGACTTCAGGAACAATCACAGATTTCACTGCCGACACAACCTTGATTGCGGTTACAGCAGAAAATGGTTTGGTTCAGGAATGGAAAATCCTTGTAAGTGAATATATCATCGATGTGGCTAACCTTGCTGAATTCCGTTCATACCTGGGAAGCGGCGCCACCTTCCGCATTACAGGAGAAGTAGTCTTAACAGCTCAAATGTCGTTTCAGAATAAAAAGTACCTTCAGGATAATACCGCCGGAATTTTGGTATACGATCCTAGTGGAATTATCACAACGTCTTACAGCGAAGGCGATGGCATTACCAACCTGGTTGGAACCATTACTTCATACCGCGATGTGGTGGAATTGGTTCCTCTTGTAGATCCTGGAGCTGCAAGCTCTACCCAGAATAGCATATCGGTGCAGACCATTAGCATTTCTGAATTTAAGAACAACCTGGCTCAATACGAATCGGAGTTAATTCGCATTGCACCCGTTCAATTTGAAAATGCAGGGGCTAATTTTGCCAATGGCACCAACTACGATATTTACTTAGGTACTGATACTACCATTTTCCGGGTAGATTTTTACAATACAGACCTTACCGGAACTGCCATTCCCGACAGCGCTTCGGTAACCGGCATAGCAGGTAAATATTTCAGCACTGCTCAACTCTTCCCAAGGTATAAAGCCGATGTAGTGGAGCTGTTCCCAGTCATTCCTCCTTCTACGGTGGCAGACCTGAATTTCATTAAAGTGGATGGTGTGAACATCGAAGGCTTCGACAAGGACCAGTTGAATTATACCAGCCTGGTAGCCTATAGTGCCACTCAAGTGCCGGTAGTGACCTACGAACTGGCCGACCAGAGTGCCACCGCCGTGCTTACCAATGCCGTGAGCCTACCCGGTGTAACTACCATTGCGGTAACCGCCGAAGATGGCGAAACAACAAAGACATACTCGGTAACATTTGAAAAACAGGCTAATGGTGTTTCTCAGAAAAGTGAAGATGAAGTTAGTTTGTATCCTCTTCCGGTAAGTGATCTGCTTTTTATCAAAAATGCACAATCTTTTAATCGCCTGGAGGTTATCAACCTCACTGGTAGCAGAGTGTATGTAATCAATACAAGTGGTGCAGAAACCGAAAAAATCGATGTGTCGGGCTGGAATAGTGGAATGTATATTCTTCGACTGATATCAGGCAACGAAATTGTCACAAAACGATTTATCGTGAATTAGGTTGTAATTTTTCTATAGTTTGCAAGGAGCGCCGGGTAAAAGCCCGGCGCTCTTTTTTTAGTTCAGCAGCAGCGATGTGTTTGGCTTTGCACCAGTGAATGAGTTTATTGATTATTTTTGAACAAAATCATCCTCGTGTACATAAAAGTTGCCCTCATAATTTCTGTGATTCTGCAATTCAGTGCTGCCATTATTGCCATCAGTCTGGTACGACGCACCCGCACCAACATTGCCTGGTGGCTTATTTCGGCAGGTTTTCTGTTGATGGCCTTCCGTCGTGTGGTGGAGGTATTGCAGGTCTACAATTCCGAAAGTCGTCTCATCACCAGCATGCTAAATAGTTGGCTGGCGGTATTGATTTCGCTTTTTATGCTCATAAGTCTTTTATTTATTCGTCGAATTTTTAATATTCAAAAACGTATCGACGAGTTGAAGAAACAGAGCGAATCGAGGGTGCTGTCGGCCATTATCAAAACCGAAGAAAAAGAAAGACAGCATTTTGCCAAGGAACTTCACGATGGACTTGGCCCCTTGTTGTCAGCAGTAAAAATGGCAATATCCACTAGTCTTTACAAAAAAGAGAATATTCAAAAGGAGCTCACCGCAGCTGAAAAGCTTGTCGACGAATCCATTACCACGCTCAAAGATATTTCCAATAAACTCAGCCCGCATATTCTGAATAATTTTGGCGTACTTAAGGCCATCAAGTCATTTGTCAATGCCTTAAAAATGACCGATGGGCCTGCGATTCACCTGCAAAGCAACATTGCCGACAAACGCTTTGGTTACAACATCGAAGTAGTACTCTATCGTGTGGTTTGCGAGCTTATATCAAACACCATCCGTCATGCCAGGGCAAAAAATATTACTATTGAAATTGTGCTTCATGGTCAACGACTTTGCCTCGAATACAGTGACGACGGAGTGGGGTTTAATGCCGATAGATTACCTTCCGATCATACAGGTTTAGGCTACTCGAACATACATTCACGCATTCATTCGCTAAATGGGAACTATACTGTGCAATCCAAACCAGGTCAGGGAATGAGTGTCAAGGCTGAAATTATGATACCATGAAAGATTTGTCTGTAATATTGGTCGACGACCATACCTTGTTCCGGGAAGGATTAAAACTATTACTTAAAAGTATTGCCGGCATCGGCGAAGTCAATGAAGCTGCAAATGGTCGCGAGTTTTTAAGTCTTATAGAAAAAGGTATTTTGCCCGATGTGGTGTTTATGGACATCGATATGCCCGAAATGAACGGTATTGAGGCCACCCGTAAAGCGCTCAAGATCAATCCCGGATTACAGATCATAGCGCTATCGATGTATTCCGACGAAGACTATTATACCAAAATGATTGAGGCAGGTGTGAAAGGATTTATTTTGAAAAACTCTGGCATTACTGATATTGCGCAAGCAATAAAGAGTGTAACAGAAGGTAAAAACTATTTCTCGCAGGAAATTATGAGTGGCCTTCTACGGCACCTCAACCGAAAACAGCATCACCATCGTTCCTCAGAACTCTCCGACAGGGAAGAAGAAATTCTATATTTAATTTGCAAAGGCTTCTCTAACCAAGAGATTGCTAACCAGTTGTTTATTAGCAAACGCACGGTAGACAAGCACCGCGAGAATCTTTTGCTGAAGACAGAATCAAAGAACACTGCCGGATTGGTGATGTTCGCCATCAAAAAAGGCATCGTAGAGATATAAGTTCCATGAATCCCGCATACGTTTTTAAACCTACTTAATAAGTATAAAAGCGCAAGCTTTGGTTTAGGTTTTTAAACGGTTGGTTTTATTCATGGAACAGATTTACTTCGTAGGTGAATCAATCCAGCCAACTCAATGTCCAAATCTCTTCTTGAGCGTCTGGCCAATGACGTACGTTTTGCCGAAGGTTTGAAGGCATGCATGAATTGCGGAATATGCACCGCCATTTGTCCGGCAGCCGAATTCTTCGAATACGATCCCCGAAGCATTGTCCTTGCCGTACAGTCGGGCGACGAACAAAAAACCAGCGAACTTCTTGCTGGCGATTCTATCTGGCATTGCGGACAGTGCATGTCGTGTAAACCCCGTTGCCCAAGAGGCAATTGTCCGGGCCTGCTTATTAGTGCTTTGCGTACCTTGTCGCAGGAAACAGGGGCTTTTACAGAAAGTGTAAAAGGGCGGCAGCAATACCTGATTAAAAACTCCATCGGCGCCAATATTCTCGAGTTTGGTTATTGCATCCACCCCTCAAAAGTGTTGCCGGCCACGCATCCCGAGCAAGGACCGGTATGGGAATGGATTTTTGAAAATCGTGCTCAGGTATATGCCAGTGTAGGTGCCAACCTCGATGGCGATGGTCCTGGCGTTTTGAGAAAAATCTCTGATGAAGCAAAGGCTGAACTGGATAAAATTTTTGAACTTACCGGCGGGTTGGATTTTTTTAATGCCATCGACGAATTCAGCAGGCAAAGGGCCATCAGTTTAGGGCTTACTAACGCAGAAGGAGAAGCCGACATGGTGGCATATAAAAAATTTGTAGAGGAGGAACTGAGCAAATGAAAATAGCACAACCAACCACCCGAAACTGGAATAAGTTCTCAAAAGAAATAGCCGACGACCACTATTACTATTTACGCAGTTGTATACGGCAGAATTTTTTTCCCGGAGCCGAAGAAACCCTTGTTAAAATTCTGCGAAATAATCTTCAAAAGGATCTTTGCGACGATGCCAGCCATACTACTTGCGCAGGCATAGGATATCATTCCGATGTAGTTTCTTTTACAACCTTGCAAACCATCGCCGCCCGGCATTTTTCGCTTATGAGTGAGAAGGGTTATCAATCGGCAGTGGTATCGTGCATTACCTCTTTTGGTATTTATACCGAAATACTCGAAACCTGGAAAGAATTTCCGGAAGAAATGGAAAAAGCTGCGCACTTTTTGAAGAAAGCTACAGGTCGCGAATTTCAGTTACCACAAAACATTGTGCATGCCAGCGACCTTGTGTATAAATACAGGCACGAAATTGCCAACCAGTCGAAATACAAACTGGTAAACCATCAAACAGGCGAACCTCTCAAAATTGTTGATCACATTGGATGCCACTATGCCAAGATGTTTCCTGAAAAGGGCATCGGTGGAGCAGAGTTTCCAAAAGTACTCACAGGTTTGGTAGAGGCTTTGGGGGGCACTCCGGTAGATTATCCCGAACGGAGGCACTGCTGCGGATTTGGTTTCAGGCAATACCTGGTACAAAGCAACCGGAGCTATTCGCTTAGCAATTCGAAAAAGAAATTCGAAAGTATGGAGCCTTACAGACCCGATGCCATTATCACCAATTGTCCGGGATGTAACCTGTTTCTAGACCGTTGGCAATATACGCTTGCCCAGCTCGAAGGCAAAACCTATTCGGGTACATCAGATGGCATACCTGTATTTACCTATGAAGAACTTGCCGGGCTGATGCTGGGGTACGACCCCTGGCAGATAGGCTTACAATTTCATCAGGTGAACGCAGAGCCCTTTTTGGATAAAATTGGCATTCGATACAATCGAACCAAAAAATACTCCGGCATAGAAGGTGAAATTACCAAACGCCCTGCTTTTAGCGGATGCTTAAATGTTTAGATATGAATACCAGAAAACATATTGCTGTAATTGGTGCCGGAATTGCCGGCATGGAAACTTCCATTCATCTGGCTCGTTCGGGGTTTAAAGTCACCCTTATCGAAAAAAACGATAAAACAGGAGGACATTTAACCCAATGGAGCAGTCTGTTCCCTGATTTGGCTAATCCTCAGGAAATACTTGCAAAGCAAAATGCAAACCTTATGAAGTATCAGGTAAAAACCATTTACAATACCGAAATCACAGCAATAGAAAAAAACAAAGACAACTTTGTGGTGAAGGCAGGGAATGAATTGAGTGTGAGCGCGGATGGTGTGGTAATCGGCTCTGGCTTTAAACCCTTTGATGCTACCCGGAAGGAAGAGTATGGCTATGGGCTTTTCGAAAACGTAATTACTTCTGTCGATCTCGAACAAATACTCAAGCACAATCGGGAGATAACAACGGCTTCGGGTAAAAAGCCCAAGCGCATTGCTATTGTGCATTGCGTAGGGTCTCGCGATGCAAAATCGGGTAATACCTATTGTTCAAAAGTATGCTGCATTACCAGTATCAAACAGGCGATTGAACTAAACAAGCGACTACCCGATTGTGAAATTTTCTGTTTCTATATGGACCTGCGCCTAAACGGTCTTCGCTTCGACGATTTATACCTGAAAGCACAAATGCAGCATAAAATACAGTTTATACGCGGACGCCTGTCGGAGGCTTCAGAAAGACAAGACAAAAGCCTGCAGATTAAGGCGGAAGACACCCTTTCGGGCCGCCCGCTGAGAATGGATGTAGATATGCTGCTCTTAATGGTAGGCATGGAAGCCAGTGCACTTACTATTCCTTTAAAAAAGAATGGTGTAATAGATGCCAATGTGCATGGATTTATGCAGGCAAACAGCGAGCATGCTGAGCGAAATCTAAGTGCCCAGCCTGGAGTTTTTCTGGCAGGAAGTTGCGCCTGCCCCATGTCGGTGAACGAGACACTCGAAAATGCACGTTCTGCGGCTCTGGAAGTGATCAGTTATTTTAATTAGAAAAAGAATCAATGAGCGATTTTGGAAACCTGAAAGCGATGAGTTCCCGCCAAATCGATTTTGAGACTTTCGATACACGATTGCTTCAAAGTGTACTTCAATTGGAACCTTCGTTTCTTACCTGCCTTTCTTGCGGGGGATGCACAGCGACATGCAGCGCCGGAAACTTAACCGATTTTAATGTGCGCAAAATTGGACTAATGCTCCGACGAGGTAATCTTGATGATCTGTCGAAAGAAATAGAAAAATGCATGTTTTGTGGAAAATGCAGCCTTGTGTGCCCGCGCGACATCAACATTCGTAACGTGGTGCTTTTGATAAAAAAGGGTATTTCGCAACTAAAAACCAATTCAAGTTTATGACCAAAGAAGTATATTTTGTTATTCCTTTTACGGTCGGAGCGGCATACCTTATACTGATTTTATTGGTACGCGGGTTCCGCTGGATTAAAGGCTTATCGAAGATTGACAAACTAAGGCTTTTCCAATCATTTCTGAGTGTGCGAAGTTTTCAGTCTATGGGCGAAGCCTTTCGCGAGGGATTGCTTCATAGAAGTATTTTTAAGAAAAGCAGATTGCTGGGCTATATGCATATGAGTCTTGCTTTCGGATGGTTTCTACTGATTGTGGTGGGTCATCTCGAGGCAATGGTTTCTCGCGGGTCATTGTCTGTGCCATTTTATTTGCCCGTGTTTTTCAGGTATTTCGAATATGGGAATGATTTCTTGTTCGACCGTGCCTTTGCTTTTGTTATGGATTTATTACTCCTTTTTGTCCTTTCAGGAGTCACGCTTGCTTTTCTAAAAAGGTTTAAAAAGAAGGCTTTTGGACTAAAAAAAACTACCCGGCTCAAGTCTGGCGACCGCATTGCATTGCTTTCGCTCTGGTTTATTTTTCCCCTTCGGCTCTTTGCTGAAAGCATTTCTGCGGCCCTGCATCAGAACGGAAGTTTTCTTACCTCGGCCATTGGAGGTTTGTGGCAGAGTTCAGAAACCTTAAACCTTATACATACCCCCATCTGGCTTGCTTATTCCCTCACCCTGGGTTTCTTTTTTGTGGCCTTGCCCAACTCGCGCTACATGCACATTCCTACAGAGATATTGTTTATTTTCCTGCGCAATTCAGGCATCAGTCTTAAAAAGAAGCCGAACACCTATACCGAGGTACAGGTGTTTTCCTGTTCGCGTTGTGGTATCTGCCTCGATAATTGCCAGCTGAGTGCAGCAGGAATCAACCATACACAATCGGTGTACCTATTAAAAAACATACGCAACAAAAACCTCAACGACGAAAATCTTTTCAACTGTCTGTTGTGTGGTAAATGCGAAAAAGACTGCCCGGTAGGTATTGAAACCAACACCCTGCGTATTACCCAACGTATCGAATCCACACGGCAGTATAATTCATCGTACACCTACCTCGAAACCGGTAAATCAAAGAAAGCAGAAATAGTATATTTTGCTGGATGCATGACTCATCTTACACCGGGGATTATCAGCTCGATGAAAAAGATTTTTGCCAGGGCAGGTGCCAATTATTGGTTTCTGGACGAAGAAAAAGCGCCTTGCTGTGGAAGGCCATTAATGCTGGCAGGGCAATACGAGGCCGCATCGAAACTCATTGCCAACAACAGCCAGCAGATTATCGGTTCAGGTGCAAAGATGCTGGTGGTGTCGTGTCCGATTTGTTACAAGGTATTTAAAGAAGACTATAATTTGCCTCAGGTCGAAATTGTTTTTCATGCCGAGTACATTCTAAGGTTGATACAAGCAGGCAAGCTGCGTACTGAAAAATTGCCTGGCAGATTGATCTTTCACGATCCGTGTGAACTGGGACGCGGAATGGGCATGTATGAGGTTCCCCGCGAACTTTTAAAACAGACTGGAGAACTTATTACGATTGAAAAGGAAAAACAGGAAGCCTATTGTTGTGGTGGTAGTCTGGGAAATTTAAAAATAACCCAAATAGAACGTAAGGCAATACGAAACCAGGCAATTACTGATTATATGCAATTTGAGCCAGATTTACTGATCACTGCCTGCCCGATGTGTAAAAAAACTTTTTCGCGCAACACCTCCATTAAGGTGAAAGATATCGGTGAATTGGTTGCAGAAAGACTTGTACACGAAAAACAGAATTAGAATTTTAGTTTCTTCATTACAGTAAAATCAATCACCCAAAATAATCACTAGATGTAAAACAGGTATAGCTTATTTTGCGGTTCATACAGTATCAACAGCCGATCACAATCAAAATATTTAACACAGCCCAACAAAGAAACAGTATCAACTGGTCAGCATTCAAAAGCCTTTTCATTAATAAGGGCAATCATCACAAGCGCCCACTGGACAAAAAACTCTTATCAGCATCTTAATTCTCAAGTGAAACGGAATTAATTATCCGGCTATTATCTTTTTCAAATTAAGAGATTTAACCCAGCCCCACAGAATGATTTCAGGTTACTAATACGGTTTACAGATAAGCCGCTTTGTCAATCAACAAGACTATGGTACCCACCAAAGCTGAAAAACTAATACAGCGTGTTTACAGTTAACCTTAAAAGTATAACATCTCTTTTTCCTTTTGTTTCCTTTGATAAAGCAAGAATAATCGTTACATTTAAGAGAGAACTATCACCAAAGGTCATCACCTTGAAATTAAAATTAAGATATTATACCATTACACTTCTATTATCTGGGTGCATGTATAATGCTTATTCACAAGATTTAAACTATAAGTTTTTTCAATACAATCAAAAAGATGGTCTGGTCAATAATACGGTGCAGGCGATAAGCCAGGACAGGATGGGTTATATCTGGTTAGGCACCCTAAGTGGGCTTAGCAGGTATGATGGCACCAATTTCAATAACTATATAAACGAGTCGTCCGATTCTACCAGCCTGAGTAATAATGCTATTTGGGATATTCTTGAAGATAAAAAGGGCAATCTATGGGTGGCGACCGAATATGGCCTTAATCTGTTTAACCGGGAGCAGGATAACTTCAAACGATTTTTTCATCGCGAGAATGATTCTGCCAGCCTAGGTAACTCTCTTGTTAAAGATATCCTTGAAACCCGCGATGGTAAGATCTTTGTAGCAACCTTCAGCCCCATACTATCAGTTTACAGGCCCGAAAAAAATAATTTTGAAAACATTCCAGTTACGGTTGTAAATAACCAATTAATTTATGGTCTTATTAACTCTATTACCGAAGATAGATTTGGCAACATTTGGGCAGGAACCGAAGGACATGGAGTGTTTCGATATAACCCGATAACAAAAACTTCAGACCAATATTCACATAACGCTACCATACCAAGCAGTCTTTCGCACAATGCAGTGCGAAGTGTATTTTCAGACCGACAAGGTAATGTTTGGATAGGTACCGCAGGAGGGCTTAATCGGTTTATCGATGATACCAATGGTTTTGAAAGGTATGAGCACAAACCTGAAAATAAGAACTCGATAAGCAAAGGCAATGTAGACGCTATTTACGAAGACAGTAAGGGAAATTTATGGTTGGGCATCGATGGCGGTGGATTGGTTTTATTTGATTATTCTGAGAAAACTTTTTTTCACTTCAGGTACGACTCCCAAAGTGGCACATCGGTAAGCTCTGATGTTATACGCAGAATTTTCGAAGACAGGTCAGGAAACCTCTGGATAGGCACTTTTTCTTCAGGAGTGAACATGCATAATAAACTGGCAAACCCCTTTCATTCTTTTGCACACAATGTGCTCGACCCTCAATCGCTAAGTCATAGCTCTGCAATGTGTTTTCTTGAAGATTCAAAGGGTAAGCTATGGGTGGGTACCGATGGCGGAGGATTGAATTTACTTGATAAAGCAAGTAAAACCTTTACACATTATAAAAGCACAGGAAAGCCCGGTTCAATAAGTAGCAATGCGGTGCTGTGTTTATACGAAGATAGAGAGGGTCATTTATGGGCGGGAACCTTTGGTGGCGGCTTAAATAAATTTAACCGCAAAAGCAATACCTTTTCGGTATTTCAGCCCGATTATTTAAGCGATTCTACCCTTTCGGATGCGCGCGTATGGGCAATATTTGAAGATTCGAGAGGTAATTTCTGGCTGGGCACTCTGGGTGGAGGTCTTAATCTGATGGATAGAAATACAGGCAAGTTTACGCAATACATACCTGTTGCTGGCGATAAAACAAGTATTTCGAGTTTTCTGGTGTGGGCTATTTTTGAAGACAGCCAGGGTAATTTATGGATTGGTACACACGATGGGCTTAATCTTTTCAACTACGAAACCAATACATTTCGTAGTTATATGTTTAACCCGGAAGACAGCACAAGTTTGAGCAATAACCTTGTAAGTTGTATTTTTGAGGGGCGTAACAAACAATTATGGGTATCTACAATTGGAGGAGGCTTAAATAGTTTTGACCCTGTTACCGGAACATTTCATAACATCACCACAAAAGATGGTCTTTCGGGAAATAATATCTTTGGTATTCTGGAAGATAACCATGGAAACTTATGGTTAAGCACCAATAATGGTATTACCCGGTTTAATCCTTCTACCGGTGAAACCAAAATATTCGACGAAAACTATGGGCTCATCAACTCACAATATAACATAGGTTCCTATTATAAAGACAGGACGGGCATCATGTACTTTGGAGGAGTCAATGGGTATAATTTTTTCAACCCCTCTGAAGTAAGAATTAACACCACCCCCCCCTCACTGGTATTGACCGAACTGAAAGTTCTAAACCAGCCAGTAAAACCCGGAGCAGAGCCTGAACGGATAAAGCAACACATATCTGTTGCAGAAGAAATTAACCTCTCTTACAAAGACTATTTTTTTAGCATAAGCTTTACTTCTTTAACATTTTTTGCTACCAAGAATGTGTCATACTATTACAAACTCGAAGGCTTCGATCTCGATTGGGTTTATGCCGGTCAAAAGCAAAACGTCACCTATACCAATCTCGATCCGGGCAGGTATACATTCAGGGTAAAGGCGCAGAACGATGCAGGTGTCTGGAGTCTTCAGGATTTACAGATACGGATAAATATAAGCCCGCCTGTATGGAAAACCCGATGGTTTATCTCACTTGAGGTACTGTTGATAATTCTATTCATACTTGGTATAATTGCTTATCGCGAAAGAAGCTTTAAAACTGCCAAGCGGGAGCTTGAGAATAAAGTACAGGAAAGAACGACGACTATTAAAAAACAATTTGATGAGATATCGAAGCAAAAAGACGAAATCGAGAAAAATAACCAGGAGCTTGAATTGCACCGTAATAATTTAGAGACGCTTGTAAAAGAGCGCACCATTGATCTTGAAAGAGAAAAGCAACGTGCAGAAGAATCAGACAAGCTCAAATCAGCTTTTCTCGATAACATGTCGCATGAAATACGAACTCCGATGAATGCGATAATCGGGTACCTTGATTTTCTTTATGATTCCGAATTTACCCGAGCCGAGCGGGAAGGGTTTATTGATACTATCAGGCAAAGTGCACAGCTTCTTCTCCGAATTATCGAGGATATTATGACAATGGCTAAGATTAACTCCGGTCAATTAGATATTATTCCAAAAGAGTTGGAGCTGAATACTTTTATAAAGTCAATTGCATCTGATTTCAGAGATGAATTAAATTCAGAAGAAAAGACTGTTCAGTTTAAACTTGTTATGCCTCAGAAAAACCATAGAGTGAGTTTGGATGATCTTAGAATCAGGCAGGTATTGAATCATATTTTAGGCAATGCCTTAAAATATACCGAAAAAGGTTCCATAGAACTGATTGTGCAGGCAAACGATAAAAACCTAAGTTTCGAAGTATACGATACGGGCTTGGGAATACCCAAGCAGCATATTGAAAAAATATTCAATAGATTTTATAAAGTTGAAGAAGGCTTAAAGCAATTCAGATCCGGAACAGGAATAGGACTTACCATTTCAAAAGCTATCATCGAAATGATGGGAGGAGAAATCGCTATAGAATCAGAGGTTGGGAGCTACACTAAGGTGGTTTTTACTATACCCCGGGTAAATACCCCCGTAAAAGGTGTGAATATATTTCAAGGAATAAACAGTTTTCAAGCCTCAGAAAAACCTGAATTAATCCCACTATGGACTAATAGAAAAATATTGATAGTAGAAGATGATGATCTGAACTTCCGCTACATCCAGTTTGCTCTTAAACCTACTAAAATAAAAATAATTCGTGCTGTTTCTGGCAAAGAGGCAATCGAGTTAATCAGTAACAATGAGTTCTCTTTGGTATTCATGGATTTAAAGTTACCGGACGGTAGTGGCATTGAGGCAACAAAATGGGCCAAAGAACGATATCCAGACCTTCCTGTAATCGCGCAGACAGCTTATCCAGACCTGCTTTTAAAAGAGCCTGCCGAATACGGTTTCGACTACCTGATTGCCAAGCCGTTTAAACGAGAGACTATCATTAACCTGTTGACTGAGTATTTCAGCGAAAAGCTTTAAATAAACAAACACTTTCTATTCAGAAAGACCAGGCAACCTGTACATAGGATAATTTGCAGATTACAATCACTCGAGTGCTATATGTTTCTAAAAAGTGCTATTTTTCTACGAATCGATACTAAAACAATTTTAGTTGTTTAAGGCATAAAATGCAACCGATGGCTTTTAAACACGTATCGGGTTTAGTATAACACAAATATTTTAATCGATGAAAACATTCAGAACACTTCTAACAATTGGACTAATCATGCTGGCAACCAACACATTTGCACAAAACTTGCCCGAATCGTATCAGCCTATGCTCACAGATATTGTAGAGAATTTTAAAACCATTTCCTCAGGAAACTCCATCAACGATGGTGAAACTTCGCTACGTGTAATCAACGAGAAACTTGTTGTTTTGCGAGTGGAGCATCAGAATAAGGTAAAAAACCTGAGCTTTGAAATCAAACCCGACGAAGAAAATCAACCGACATGGTTTGCTGCCAACGACCTTACAATCGACATGGTAAACAAATACGAGAGTTACCTGACCAAAACGCTCCAATCGATGCATAAACTCTCCGAAAAAAAATCGAAAGAATAGTTATTATTCAATCAATCAATCACCCATTCTTAAATATTTTCATTTTCAAATTAACTCATTATCACATTATCACATTATCACATTATCACATTATCACATTATCACATTATCACATTATCACATTATCACATTATCACATTATCACATTATCACATTATCACATTATCACATTATCACATTAATTATTCCCTCTTCTATACATTAAACCAATACGAAAGCTTAATCATAAACGCATCGCCTGAGGGTGTTTTAAATAGCCCATTTACCGGATGCGATAATGCTGGACTATCGATATTGATGTATTCGTTCTGGTTGTGCGACCACACAAAATAGAAGGTCGATCCAAGCTTGTATTCCCAGCGGAAAACAAGATTCGACTGAAATGATCCATACGAAACATCGGGGTTGCAGAAATTATAGCTAACACCATTTGTTTCAGTCACCGAGTAATCATTTTCCGCTTCGTTGTAAACAATCTGGCTGGTGCCATCGAGTTGATAAAACCTCTCGCTGAGTTCTTTGGCTTGCGATTGGTCTACGCGCCTGTAATTCTGGTAGTCGACTACAGAAAAGAAGGGATTGCCATAATATTGAAGTGAAATTTCCGGACGGAAGTAATACTCTACCCTGGCAATTACACTGAGGGTATTCTGGTAAAGCCTTCCCACAAGGTAAATGTTCTGATCCGAAAGGCCATCGTCGAAATATTCCGCTGCATAGTTTTTGCGTTCCAGCTGCGCTTCGAGTTTAAGTTTTAGTTTATTTACCGGGTTATAGTTTAAATTTCCTCCCTGTGCCTTGTGGTAACTGTTGTTTTTGTTATTGAAATACATAAAGTTATATAGCTCTGCAAAAAAGCGTTTGGAAGAATTGGTCTGAATCCAGAAACCTCCTCCTGTATAACCATCCTGGCGCAATGCCGGGCCGCCACGTAAAATGCGAGGGTCGAGCGATGTAAAGGCATGCTCCAATTCTGCATGAATGGCCCATAGGTTGTTCAGGTTCGACGCAAAATCGAGCAATAGGTTGCTCCAGGTTCGTTCTTTGCCAAAAGTCCAACGGTTAGTACCCTCCAATTCAATGGAATAATCTCTTAGATACTTTCCTGGTTTTGTCTGGCGGTATTCAATGCCCGATTCCTGTTCCACATAATCGGTTTGCGGGATATAACCAATATCGTTAAGGTTTAACTGGGGCGAGGCGGAAAGTGCATTGACTTTAAAAAGAAACCGACCGCTATTTTTAGCAAATTCTACAAAGCCCAGGGTGCCGGTAAGGCTGGTGCGAGAAGTGTCGAGCGATAGGTGTGGAGCATCGGATCGCTGAAAACGGTGTACATGCGATTTTTGCTTGTTGGTAATGGCTAGTTGCGATCCACTCAGGTGACTATACATACCCGACAGGCTGAGGTAATAGTTTTTATGGTCGAAGTATTGAATAAGGTCCATGCCGCCTGTGTAGGCAGATCGAACCATTTCGCTTTTCAGATACTCAGGGTTTAATTGGCGCTCGACCCCATTAAACGAAAATCCGGCGATGGTATTGGTATTGGCTGACTCTTTTTTTATTCGGCTGGCAAAATAACTCGTAAGGGGTGCAGCATGAATATCCTGAGTTTGGTGGGCATTTTCGATGCTGTCTGGTCCGGGACTATAGAGTATGCCAAATTCGTTACCGGTAACCGTTTCTAAAACCCCTACCGAGAAGCGGTCGGCAGTGCGGCCTGTAATTTTTGCCGAACCCAGAATGGTGCTGGTTTCGGGTGAGGTATAATATTCATTGTCCTCTATATCGGGGTAATATGAAGGTGGAGCGCCAATACGCCGGGAGTAAAACAGGCTGTTATTTTCAACAGAAAAATTAAAAATGTCGCTGCCCTCCAAAAAGAAAGGTCTTTTTTCAGCATAAAATGTTTCGAAGGCAGTAAGATTTAGTTCAGCAGGGTCGGCTTCAACCTGCCCAAAATCAGGGTTAATGGTTGCATCGACCGTGAAGTTGGATGAAATGCCGATTTTCATGTCCATGCCGGCACCTGGCAAAAATTTGTAATTATTTATGTAAGGGTTGTCATTTCTGCCATCGTAGTTGTACTTGGCAGAGATGTAAGGAAGAAACTCGGTCTGGCGCGAAGAACGTATGCCGGAAATACCATCCAGCAAGCCAAAATTGTGTACGCCATGGGGTCCATTAACCGGAAGTAAAACCCATTGTACCTCTTCTTTTCGGGTATCGATCCATCGCCACACAAAAAAACCAAAAGTATGCATGGCTTGATTGTTATAGCGCAGCTGACTGAAAGGAATGCGAAATTCGGCACTCCAGCCGCTGTCGGAAACACTTGTAACTCCATCCCAGTTCGAATTCCAGTTCAGGTCGATATTTCCCTCACCCGTATGCATAAGGTCTATTTTCTGTCCTGCGGCCGTGAGGTTAAATTCATAGGCGGTTCTTTCGTTGAGGTAACTGTCAAAAGCTATCCCTGCCACATCGCCCCCAAACTGGTCGCGGGGTGTAAAAACACGGCGTATGCTTTCGGGACTTTCGTAACAGAATATGGCTGCATAAATGTAATTCTCGTCATACATTATTTTTACCAGAGTTTCTTTCGATGGTATGCCTCCTTCCACGGGTTTTTGTTGAACAAACGAACCCTGCCAGTTGGCATCTGCCCACGCGCTGTCTGCGAGCGAACCATCTATTTGCGGAGCTTTCACATCTAAAGGTGCAGCTGAGTAATGTCTCTTTTCCTTTCCCTGGTTTGCCAATACGAGGTTGGGCAGAATAAAAAGAACAACGCTAATAATTGAGTAAAGAATGCTTGTCTTCTTAAAAATCTGACTATAAAAAGCTTTATTCATATATATATCCAAATAGACCTTTCAAAACGATTAAAAAAACTAATACTTCACACAAAATTCAAAATAAAATTAACTTTTGAGAAATAGCAAGGACTTAGGGAAGGGTATAGAGGACAAAATTCAACGATCCGAATACACCATAACCATTTTTTAAGTTACCAAAAGCCTTTCGGTATTTGTTCAGATTAAAGCTGGTATTAGAATTTAAGATGTAACTGGCCATGTTGCTGTCGTATGCATACACCTCCAAACGGTCGGGGTTGGGCTGGCTTAGTTCAATGTGTATGATGCTGTTTTTTCCAACCATTGCTTCTGTGAGGGCATGACCAGCCAGGTCTGTGCCACAATATAAAAATGCTTCGTACAAGAATGCAGTGGTGTCCTGACTTAGCTCGAACGAAACCGAATAGGAATCTACCAGGAGTGAACTTTCGATTATTTTTGGTGGATAGGGCATACGAGTTGAAGCCTGTATTTCTGGTAGTCCTTCGGACTGGCAATTTAAAGCGTAAATTTTGCCAGCCTGCGGCTGAAAGTAAGCAATTGGGCGGTAACGTTTGCTAAAATCTGTTGATGTAACAGGTGAATAGGAAAAGCTTATAGTATTGCCTGAATCGTCCTGCACAGCCACCAGCGCGTCGGTAACCACCAGACTGTCAATGGTAAACTCAGGATAATTGCCCACTGCCGGCGCCACTTCTTCTACCTGAAGAAACGACCGGTTGATGCTATCGATTTGATCGGGGCGGATAACCCCGAATACATTCAGTCCCGGAAGGTAATTATTGTCCTCTATCTTTGGTTGCAAGGGAACTCCCAGATAAAAGTCAGTGATTGCTTCGCAGCCAGCGAGCAGAATAAGTCCAGATACCAAAACCACAATTCTGTGCTTCATTTTTAGTTTTTTAAAAACGCAAGGTATAGCTTAACCCTATTCGGGGAAAATAGTTCGAACCCAGGGGTATGTATTTATCGTAATAGCGCGGTACAAAAGTCCCGGGCAGATAGAACTCAACATTTCTGTATAAAAAAAGCACATTGCTGATAGTAACCGTTACAAACGATTCATCTGCTTTTAAAAAGCTGGCAAATTGTTGGCCTATTCCTGAGCTAAGCTTTCGTCGCATACTAAAGTCGAGGTTAAGCAGAGGGGGCATCATTGCACTGTTTTTTTCGCTCGAACCGTAAAGTGGAAAAGTACCCAACTCGTCTGTGCTAGGGTTATAGCTGAAATAACTTTGTGTGGTAGTTTCGATGCTGCGTGGTATTCCCGAAAGGAACTGAAATGCCGCATTGACGCTCGATTTTCTGCTGAGCTGGTAATTGACTACAGTTTTAAAGGTATGCCTTCGTGTATAATCGTATGGATAGCTTTCGCCCTGGTTAATTCCTGAAGAAGGATAGCAACGGTTCGCCCAGGCAAGGCTGTACGACATCCATCCCGATAGTTTATGGTGCGCACCGTTTAAGAAGAATTCTATGCCGTAGGCATCTCCATGACCCTGCTGCAAGCGGTTCGAAAATCCAAAAGCTTCGCTTACCTTTTGGTTGAGGTCGAATGTGTAACTGGATTCAATTTCTTTGTAATACACATCGGCCGAAAGGCTTAAATTATGGGTTATCTCTTTTTGCAGACCAAGGAGGTAATGCACCGATTTGCCCGGAGGCCTGTCCCATAGCGGATAGTAATAGTCCACCAGCTGGCTTATTTCAATTTCATTGGTGTTCATGCTCACAATGTATTGAAGGTATTGACCATAGGCTGCTTTAAGTTGCATTTTCCAGGGCAGGTGAATTACCATGTTCATGCGAGGCTCTATGTACCATTCATTTTGGCGGTATTTTGTAAACCTCACTCCGGGGCGAATTATCAGAAATTTTGTACTGATTTTATCTTCGAGAAACACTGCCCACAATGCAGGCCTTCGACTAAATGAGCCCCTGTTTACCTGATTAAAATCGATGCTGTTTTCGAAAAAATAATTATTGTATTCAAGTCCTGCTTTGATTTCATTAAAACTAGCGAGTTTAATTTCAATACTTGTTTTTGCAGCCAGGTCGTGAATCTCGCTGCTAAGCCGGTTACTTGATTTCCACTCAAAAAACAG
This sequence comes from Bacteroidota bacterium, assembly GCA_016699695.1. NCBI lineage: Bacteria > Pseudomonadati > Bacteroidota > Bacteroidota bacterium. Next base: position 692,361 of record CP065006.1, on the reverse strand, counting down.
GGAGTCTCCATTTTGGTTGGTTTCGTAACCTTCGAAATCGAGCCCTGAAAAATTATTCGACTGGTGACCGGAATAATACACCTGGTTTTGGATAAAAACCCCGGGAGTGAGTATAAACCTGTGAATGGCTGTAAAAGCCCTGTTCTTTAAATCGTTTCTCTGTTCGAGGATAAAATCGTCGTAAACATCCGTGCCGAGGGTGTTGCCAAGGTATTTATACAAGGTATTGAGGTTATAGCCTGTAAAATCTTTCGATTCGAAATACTTGAAAGTCAGGCGGTGGCGGTTGCTTAAGCGGTTGGTATAAGAAATGTTGTAATCGTAAAAATAAGTGGTGTTTTGGTAAAGGAAATTATAAGGTACATCGTACATGTATCGGCCAGCTATCATCATGGAGGCATTCTTTCCTGCCGGAGATTCAAGAAATAATTTCGAATGAAAGGTGCTTGGTTCTATTTCGCCATGCAATTCATTCGGATTACCATCCTTGGTAGTAATATTCATCACAGAAGCATTTCGTCCGCCGTATTCGGCACCAAAGCCACCTAACAACATCTCAACATTTTTTATAGTTTGGGTATTGAAAATGCCAGCACTTACCGATGCATGGTAGGGGTTATAGATCAAAACACCATCGAGCAGTATGGCGTTTTCGCCCGGATCGCCGCCTCGGGTAGTATACAGCGGAGAAAAGGGTTCGGTGCGGTCTACTCCGGGTAAATATTTTACCGCAGCCAATACATCATTTCTGGCAGTAGGAATGGATTGTATCATCTGCGGGGTCATTACCTTCTGCCCGGTTTCGATGTCTTTTTCTGCAAGCGGTTTGCTTTGAAGCGAAGTAATGGCTACTTCATCGATCATTACTGGCTCGGGCTGAAGGGTAATTGCATCGAGCACGATACCCTTGTCAACAACTGTAACGTTAATTTTTTCTGTTTGGTAGCCCAGGTATGAAATTTCCAGTGTATAAACTCCGGGTTTAATGGTATTTAAACTAAAGAAGCCCTGGTTGTTGGTTAGGGTGCCTATGGATTGGTTGTTTACCATTACCGAAGCACCAATAAGCGTTTCGTGGCTTTTCCGGTCGGTAACATAACCCGATACTGAAAAGAGCTGCGCTTCGAGACTGGCAATATAAACAATAATGCCAACCAGCGTTAAGCAGAGCTTGATTTTATGTGGGTTTGGCCTTTTCATCCTGTAATGGATCAGAATTTATATCCGGTCGATAAATATACACCAAGCTGTAGTTTGAGAGCCATATATGGAATGTAATAGAGGTTCTCGAACAGTCCCAGTCTGAAAGTCAGGCCCGGTTGGTTCACTTTTCCGAACGCCATAGTCTGGCTCGACGAGGCGGAAAGCTGAAAAACCTGTTCTAGCTTTATATCTTCGGCATTGTGCCATTTGTTGATACCAATTAAAAGGTTTGAACTGATGTCGACAGCCCACAGAGGCGAAATACGCAAAAAGAGATGTTCTGAACGTTTTCCAAAGCTAATTATTTCAAATTCTTGGGTATATTGGTAACGGATAAGGCCAGCTCTGTAAAGGTTTATTTTTGTGGTTTCGGGCCTTGTAAAATACAGTTCCCCATCGACCTGCCAGAAATCGATACCCGCAACAAATGCCAGCCCCAAATTCAGAAATTCGGGTTTTGAGAATTGCAACGGCAAATATACCTCTGGTGGTTTTGCAAGGCTGTCGCGAAAAAATGTTGAACTGGTAAGTAAATCGATTTTTATTGCTTGTTGCCAGGTATTTATTAGCTGCTCGTGAACCTCAGGTACAGGAATCTTTTTGCTGGCAGGAGAATAGGGATAATTGTAGCTCAGCGTCCCAATCGATACCTGGTTCTTGTAGACAAAAATATCGGCCTCGAGTGCGTAAAACGAACTAAAGCGAAAGTCTTTTTTCTTTATTGTAAAATAATTGATTTCAAGGCGATAGGTATCGACCGGATGCTGCGTGGACGAGAGGTTTTTTGCCAACCACAAATTGATAGGCAACAGCGTGGCAATTTCCTGGTCTACCGGAACTATAAGAAATTTTTTACGGTGGCTGTATCCAACGGCCTGGCAGCCCTGAGATGAGAGACAACTTATTTTTTCTATGTTCAGGTTGAACGGGATTAGCGAATCGGGCTTAACCTCAATAAATATTGTTTCGGTAATAATTTCCTGCGAAATAGTTCGGAGACAGAGGATAAACATAAAAAAAACACCGAAACTGAATTTCATTTTAAGCAGGTGAATTATTTTCTTAATTAACGAGAAAGAAAAGATTTGATTGTAAAAATAGAATTTTTAGCACCGAAAAAATAAAATTTGCTTAAAGCACTGAACCACTGACGCTACAAAATTGTTAATATCGACATCAGAATAGTAAAAATTAAAAATGCCGGCTCATGGAAGAGTATGAACACACAACGGTAATGGCGTTTTTAGAGCATGTGCAAAAACGGGTAAAAACCAATACCGATAATACACTAAAGAATCTTGAAACTATCAGCTTGATTTTATCCAGTTATCAATCTTCTGCGAAGCGCGATAAAATTATTGGCAAAATTCTGGCGCAAAACGAGTTTCTACGTTCTGAAAGTGCTAATCTGTTAAATTTGTACAATACCCTCTCCGGATTTTATGATAGGTACACCGAGATTATGCGGCTCTCTCGCGAAAATGAATTTATAGCCGAGATAAAATCCATTCAAAGTTGGGAAACCTACCGCAATAACTGCCTTGAGAGGTTTATCAATGGCGAACTCGACCTGAGGTCTAACCATCCACTACTTTCTGATTCCGGTTTTTTGAACGAATTAATGCGACGTTGCCAGGCACTCGAAAAGTATGAGTTATGTAACGCCATTCAGCAGATCAGTCATCTCGAGAATCAACAGACTGAATAATTCTTAAAGTTAACTTATTTTCTTCGAAAGCGTTTCCTGAACGATGCTATTGTTGGCGGGTTGGTATTTTTCAATTAGCACATTGGCTATCATCTGGGCATCCTTGTCGCTTTGCGTATAGAGCGCTTTAACCATGGTGGTTTTGTGATCGAATCCCGATTCAATGGCGACAGACAGCACATCGGACAGGCAATTGTTGTGGCTACACCCCACGTATTTTATCTGGTGGGCCGAATTGCTCAACAGCAATACACCTTTGCAAAGCTGGGTTGTGTTGAAATCGTGAATAAAATACCAGGGGCTGTCTTTAATCACCAGTGGAAGTTGGGCGTCTTTTGGCTCCCATGTTTTGCGTCTCATAGCTGAAAAAGGGTTGAGGATATCCTGTTAACGAAAAAACAAATTTAATGTTCATTCTGCTTTGTAACTAAAAGTAACCCTCCAATTAAAAATATATAATGACAAGCTAATATTCAAAAAAGAAAAACGGGACCTAAGCCCCGTTTTTTTCTAAAACTCTCAACTCGCGCGCTTTTGCAAAGCGTGCGGATTTTATATTTTTTCGATTTCCAATACACCCATTCCATAGGCATAGTTTGTTGCGGAAGAATATTTATAGTCTTCTGTATTAATAACAATCTCCTCTTCAACCGGGTTATTATGGATGTAATTTAACCGCTGTTCTTTCATTTCATTTGTTGTTAGTTCAACCGGATGATAACCATCCTGCCACACTTTATAATTTACACCTTTGTTAATTCTGCCGGCTGCATAGGTGAATTTATTGAGCAACCATTCTCGCCTGCTTTCTGGGTACTCTTTTATTGCGTTTATTAATTCTTTTGACGTAAATTTTTTAAAATCTCGGATTGTATCCTCTAATTTAAATGGCTCTTTACTTTGTACAATCAGATGTAAATGGCTTGGCATGATTACATATGCATAAATAATAAGCCCCTTATTTATCTTGCAATATTGCAAAGATTCGACAATAATATGCTTGTAAACAGGCCTTGAAATCAAATCGACCCAATCGATTACTGTAATTGTAATAAAATAGAGTGCTTCCGGATTTCTGACTTTATATTTTTGTGACATGAACTAAAATTAACAAGAAATTTTCTGAAAAATGACGGATTATAAATCCTCCTCTTTCTACTTGCTTTAAAAACCGCACGCTTTGCAAAAGCGCGCGAGTGGGTATTGAGCATAACAAATAAACTAACCCGATGGCTAGCTGATTAGTACTAAAAGAAACGGGGCCTAAGCCCCGTTTCTTTTCTAAAACTATAATTGAATTATTTTCCTGCGCTGAAGTTGATGTTGATGCCAATGGCAGCAATCCAGATAGGTTTTTTATAGGTTTCGGTAACATTAGTTGACTCTATAATTGTTACATTATCAGGTGCATAAATATTATGCGTAAAGTTCTTCTCGCCTTCCTGATACGCAGTATAAGAACCAGCCAGATTTAATTCAATCATTGGCGAAAATTTATAGGCTAAACCTCCCCCTACTGTGCTAGATGGCAAACTAAAACTTTGGTCGGTCTGGTAAGCCTCGGTAGCTCCGGTATTGGTGTATAAATACCCTGCACTTACAAGAAGTTTCTCGCCAATACCATATTCAGCTCCTAAAGCAAATTCAAGCGAGTTTCCATCAAGTTGTTCTTCCCGTCCACTCCAATCTGCACTTTCGTCGAGATAGTAATGAAATCCGGTTGAAACCAAGAGTTTTTCAATAGGAATTACGGTAGCACCCACAACTATTTGTGCAGGTATATCGTAACGATACTTTTCTCCATCCACAAACATTCCGCCATCTTTTCCATCGTTCACCTTTGTTTCGAACTCAAGCTTGGTTTGGTGTTCGTATTTTAAAGCGAAGTTTAGCATTTCGTTTGGTTTTATATTAACGCTAATAATGGGTGTAAACCCACTGGCTGTTTCTTCCACATCGACTTCTCTATCTGCAGTCATAGCTTGCGCAGTTGTATTACCGATATTACTGAAAAATGTAGTTGCAGAAATCATTTCACTGTTAGGATTAAGAACTGGATGATATGGATTTATCAATATATCTCTAATGTAACCTTTATTTGTATTTTTAGCCATCACGTACCTGCCACCTAGAGCTGCAGAAATTTTTTCAGTAATGGCATATGAAACATTGGCTTGATAGCCAAAATATACCGAGGTACCTTCAAAAAAAATATCTGCTGAATATGCTGTTGTTGGTGTTAGTAAATTTACTTTATATGGCAAATCAGAAAAATCATATTCAAATGATGGCAATCCTTTTTCATAGGTTCCACCTCCGCCACCGCCAATGGGGTTAAATCCAAAAGAGAAGGCTAACTTGTCCATTTTGTAGGCAGCATAAATACCCGGAAAAAATGGGGCGGAAATTTCTCCAGTATAGCTTCCTTCGTTCAGACTTGCGTAATTACTTGTAATTGTCCTAGTCTGCCCCAGTGTCTGGTTGTTAATCGAAAGGAATAAACCATTGTTTGGCAATAAAGTAAGACCGGCGGGATTGAAATAAACGGCATCGATACCCAGGGTGGCATCCCGCGCCTGCATACATGTGTACATAGCACTTTGGTTGGTATTGGTAACAATTCCACCGGCAAATACAAGTCCCGACGTAGTCAGAGCCATTGCGAAGAGTAATAGTCTTTTCATAAGTTTTTGATAAAAAGTTAGTGATTATAGTATTAAGGTAACAATTATTTTATTTCAAACAAGACTGCAATCAAAGGTTTTATCAACGCTCTTTTATGAATTGCATGCTAAACAAAGCGGGTTGCAGACATTGTCTTTCGCATCTGCCTCGATATTTTGAAGTTGTACCCATTGCGATTTTACTCTTAGGATAGTTTAATCAGATTTCTTAATTTCGTAAAAAATATGCAAATGCCTAAAATATTTGAATATTTGGGAATTCTGGTTTTCTTTTATTCTAATGAGCATGAACCAATTCATGTACACGGGAAAAAATCTGGCTGTGAAAGCAAAGCTGAATTCTATATTGTTAACGGAATTATTTCAGAAATAATAATTAAAAACATTAAAGGTGAAAAACCTTTATCTGGAAAGGAATTGAAAGACTTTGAAGAATTCTTAGAAGTTTATGCTGAAAAGATAGTTGAAAAATGGATAAACTATTTTGTTTATCATATGGACATTAAATTTGAAAGAATTACAAAGAGAATAAAATGAAACAAGCATGATGTAAAATAATCATTAAACACACACGACAATGATTATTTTACATCATGCGGTTCCATCTGAGAAATAAAATAAATTATAAACAGATGAAAATATTGGTAGAATATAGTGATCTTGATGTACAAAGTATTAAAATAGATACCGCCAAATATTTAGGAGATTATGCTATCCGCATTTTTTTTAATGACGGCTCAGAAAGACTGGTAGATTTCAAACCGTTTTTAACTAAATCACTACATCCAACCATTAAAAAATATTTAAGGGAAGATTATTTTTCCGAATTTCAAATTGTAGATGGTAATTTAAACTGGCATGATTACGATTTAATATTTCCAATTTTGGATTTGTATAATGGCAAGTTAGAATCATAATCATCCTGCTGCGAGGTAAAAACAAATGGTCATCGAGCATGCTGTCCTTATTGGTTTACAAAGGTCATCACTCGTATAAAATAACAAATTGCAAACTGATAGGTGATCACTCTAATCCCCCCAACTTATTATATCGCCAATCATTGAAAACTTTAGCAGGATACTTTATTTCAGGGTGGTTTTACAAACCAGTTCGATAGATATAAAAATCCTCATTTTTATTATGAGGGTTCATCTTTTTCATAATTCTGTCGGTAAGGCTGGGTTTTATATAAGCTTCGAAGGCAAGCGACGGATAAATGCCTTTCATTATTTGCACCCTGTTTTCGAGGTCTATATCTTCGACAAACACCACATATTGCGGGTGTGCAACAAGTCCGGGCTGCCGCAGTACTTCGCGCGAGTGAGACACCTGTATGTACGACCAGGGATAATGGATGCGCATGTTGGTACTGTCGTAATTGCTAATTGTTAGTATGTTAAATGCTTTTCCGGCATAGAAAACAGGCATCATCATGGTTTCGCGCCTTCCGGTGTCGTCAATTATTACCGCGTTAATTGTTTTTTCGGTTTTATAGAAATAGTGCATGGCTTCAACCCGCGAGCGTTTCGAATAGGTAAAGGTAATGGCCAGGAGCAAAAGGGTGTTTACTATCCAGAAAAAGCGGTTAAAGTTTTTGTAAAGTCTGTTACGATTCGCCCACCATTTTGATTGATTGTAAAAGTGTTCCCAGCCGATTACACCCAGCATAATTACCATGGGAACAATGGTAAGTATAAATCTTTCCTGCCGGTTGGGGAACCAGGTATGAAACAAGAGGAAAAGGAGCGAGGGGAGAAATACAAGAAGATGGTTTTTTATTTTCAGAAAAAAACCAAAAAACAGGAATAGTCCAATTGGCGGTATGAGCAGACCTGGTAACAGTTGAAAGTACATAAATACATTGTTCTGGTTGCCATAGGCCCCTTTATTCGCCAAATTGTACTGAATATATCCTTCGAGTACCGAGAAGGGTTTTTCCCAGATCAGGTAATCGGGCACGCCTTGTAACACCGCAAATGAAAGAAGTGTGCCAAGGCCGAACAGGAGGGTGGAAAGAAATCTTTTCTGAATTAAAAAAACCAGGCCCATGCCCGCCACATACACACCAGCCTGAAACCTCACAGAGAGCGAAAGCCCGGCCAACAGGCCCGCCATAAAAAAAGCAACTAAAAAGGATTTGTCTTTCTCCCGCATGTAATTGGTTTTCAGAATAAGCCAGGTGCTGCCCAACAAAAGGGGAATGGCAACCACTTCAACCAGGTTGCGCACGCCGAAGAAGGGCATAAACCAGAAAACAGCCAGTAATAGCCCTGCCTGTTTCGCTATTTTTTCCGAGGAGTAATGCTTTGTAATTTGATAGCCAAAATACACGGTGAGTAATGAAAACAAGCCCAGCAAGAGACGTATAAAAAACATCTTGGTTTTGGGGTTCATGATTCCCAGTGTGTGCATTCCCTCAAAAAGAAGGTAGTTGATGCCCGGGTAGAAAAAACTATAAATCGAAGGTTCGGAATCTTCACCTTTTGTACCGGGCAGCCATCCATCGTAATCTTTTCCCTGGGTCCACGACCAGGGTTCTTCGATGGCAATAAAATGATCGTCGTGCATACCATAGCCCTGCGAAAACACCGCTGCCAGTAACCTCAGCACAAGTGCAAGAATTAGTATACTCTGCAGGGGAGATTGTTGCCACTTCAGCAGGAAATACTTTTTTATTTTATTGACGAAAAAAATGTTCATAATCAACGTTTGACTGTAGGGTTTCGTGCGGGATTTCGAAGCTGTAACCTATCAGTTTAAACCGATTTTTTTTACGAACCATCCCGATGTATATTGGGACTCGCTTACCTCTGAAATCCTAATGAACTCTAACATGTGTTAGTAAAATGTACCTATTAATAATCAGCAATTAATGTTTCATATGGAATTTTAAGCTTATCATGCAATCGACGAATCATATCCAATGTCAATTTTCTTTTTTTACTAAAAATCTCCGAAACACGACTTTTATATCCAATAATCTCGGCCAAATCACCTTTTTTCATATCCATTTGCTCCATGCGAAACTTTATCGCCTCAATCGGGTCGGGTGGTCCTATCGGATAATGCACATCTTCAAATTTCTCAATCAAAATACTAAGTATCTCTGCTTCGTCTCCTTCGGGTGAATCAATTGGAGCGTCAAAAATCACCTCAAGTCTGTCTATTGCTTGTTGATAATCCTCTTCTGTTTTAATCACTTTAATATCCATAGCATTCAAATTTTTTCTGCATCAATTTTATCATAATCATCATGTGTGCCAATAAACCGAATAAAAATCCATTGTCTCAAATAGTTGATATGTGTAATCAATCTGTACTTATTGCCACAAATGTTAAAAACCACTCGTCCAGCTCTTAAAATACTCGCTTTCGGATACTCATTTTTAATGTCAGTCGGACTTGTCCAATTTGCTTTGCTTGCTTCTTTATACCAAGTTTTTAACTGATCTTCTGAATCCGCATGCTTTGCCCAGAAATCTCGAAGTATCTTTTTTGCAATGACTCTCATTTTATTATTAATCCATCTGCAGACAAAGATAATATAAAGTTACCAAAATGGTAAATTTGTAGGGTTTATTTTAATAAGAGATGCTTTCATGGCATTTTTGCTAACTCTTTTATAATGCTCAAGATAAGGTATTTTCAATTTCGAGGCAAAATGCCCGTGCAAGAATTATTTCAACTTAAGGTCAACCGGTAAACTTGGCGATGGAAGCAGCTTATCGAGAGTAGTGTCGACCCTTTCTGAAGTGTTGCACACACAAATTATTCGTGCCTGCGGATTAAACTCTGCAATTACCTGCCGGCAGGCTCCACAGGGGTAGGTAGGAGCCTGGGTTGGTGTGTAAATTACCATTGTATCAATAGACTTATTTCCTTGGGCAATACTGCTGAAGATTGCAGTTCGTTCAGCACACATGGTAAGTCCGAACGAAATATTTTCGACATTGCAGCCCGAAAACACCTCGCCCTGGTGATTGATAAAGGCTGCACCAACCGGAAATTTACTGTATACCGAATAGGAATTTCTCGAGGCTGCGCGGGCTTTTTCGATTAGTAAGTCAATGAGTTGATTGTTCATCATTTTTTAGTAAAGGTCAGGCAGAAAGGTATTCGAAATTATTTATTGAAAAAAACGAAAAATTCAGTTAACTTAAAGTCGCCGAATAAGTATACTGTAGAATTTTCGTATAGCTTACACCTTTTATGAAACGACATTTGTTCCTCATTCTTTCCGCTGTTCTTTTTTCACATGCTTTGCTGGCAGCAACAGCTCCAGGCATACAAAAGGGAATCCTCGATTTACGGGGCGGTGTGTTGGAGGTTCACCCTGAGATTAGTTTATCAGGCGAATGGGAGTTTTATTGGCATCAACTTCTCGAACATGAAGATTTTAGCAACCCCAACTTAAACCCTACCCACTTTTTGAAAGTTCCGGCTGTATGGAATACCCTTCAGCATGACAGTGTATTTTTACCTGGCCATGGATATGCCACTTATCGAATCAGGGTTTTTCTTGATGACCACAGTGAGCCAATGGCAATAAAGTTTGGCAGCATCAACACGGCCTTTAGGGCTTATATAAACGATAAACTTATCAATGGTGCAGGCGAAGTTTCGGAAATCAAAAATTTAAATGAACCCGGCTATACTACTGGTGTGGTAATTTTTCAGGCGCCGGCAGATACTTTTGATGTGATTATTCAGGTTTCGAATTATAACTATTGCAAAGGAGGTATTAACAACAACCTCACTACCATCGGAAAAGCCCAGGATATCCAGAACAGCTGGAGCGCTCAGATCGAATTGCTACTGCTCTTACTGGGCTGCATCAGTATTTTTGCCTTTTATCATCTTGGGTTATTTCATTTGAACCGACAATTTAAATCGGCAGGATATTTTGCAATTTTTTGCGTGGTATTAGGTATGCGTGCCCTGCTGGTCAACGAAATCTATTTGTTAAGACTTATCCCATCGTTTAACTGGCTCATACTGGTAAGACTGGAATACCTGACCTTAATGTTTGGTGCGATTACTTTTATGCTTTTCATTAACGATGTTTTTAAAGGATACCGATACAAGAAATTTACGTGGATTGTCTTGTTCTTTAATACTTTATCTGCCATTGTGGTGCTGTTTGCTTCTGTAGATGTGTTTACCAGTTTATTAATTTACTATCAGGTAAGTATGTTAATGGCAGCAGGCTATGCTTTGTTTATTGTTTTTAAAGCTTTGTTCAATGGCAATCGTGCCGCCCGCTACATTGTTTTGGGCCTGGTTATTTTAATTGGAACGATTGTAAACGATGTGCTCTATGTGAATGGGGTGATTCAAACAGGTTTTATTATCACCTATGGTTTTATCATCTTTATTGTTAGCCAGGCTTATATGCTCAGCTACCAGTTTCATCAAATGTTCGACGAAACCCGTAAACTTGCCAGCGACCTCGAAGAAATCAACCAGAACCTCGAGCAAACCATTGTAGAGCGTACGCAGGAAATTACTGATCAAAACCTGTTGTTGGTTGAGCAAAATGAAGAGATAAGCACCCAGCGCGACAACATCGAAAAACAGCATCATCTGGTGATGAAGCAAAAACAGGTAATTACCGACAGCATTAACTATGCCCAGCGTATTCAACGTGCGGTGTTGCCATCGAACAATAAGTTTATAGGGCACTTTAAAGATCATTTTATACTCTACGAACCGCGTGATATTGTAAGTGGCGACTTTTACTGGTTTTCGGTTAAAGACGAGAAAATAATTATTGTAGCGGCCGACTGCACAGGGCATGGAGTGCCAGGCGCATTTATGAGCATGCTGGGTATGGCATTTTTAGCCGAAATTAGCAGGCTGCCAGAGGTGAACACTCCCGCTAAAATGCTCGAATTTTTACGCGAAAAAATTAAACAATCCTTGCATCAATACGACGAAGATGCACTTCAAAAAGAAGGCATGGACATGGCTTTGTGCATTATCAACACACAAAACAACACCCTGGAGTTTTCTGGAGCCTATTCGCCATTGTACCTCATTCGTAACGATGAAATCCTCATACATAAAGGCGACCGGCAGCCCGTTGCAGTATACTTACGCGAAAGGGAGTTTACCAATAATACCATCGAGATATTACCTAACGACCGTTTCTATATGTTTTCCGATGGTTATGCCGACCAGACTCATGGGGTGACCAAGCAAAAATTAATGGTGAAGAATTTCCGCGATTTACTTCTTAAAATCCATAAATTGCCCATGCAGGAACAAAAAATCCTTCTCGAAAAACACCTCGAGGAATGGAAGGCTGGCGGACCACAAATCGATGATATTCTGGTGATAGGGTTCCAGCTTTAATGGTTATTGGAAAATTTCCCTTTACCTTATTCAAAGTAAGCATGCTCGAAACTATGCACAGTATCGCGCATTTTATCGATAATGGCAAGGTCGGTGGTTTGTTTGCTCTTCATGGCATATACCAGCAATTGATGCAGCAGGGTAAGCTGTTGGATGTATTTGTTATAAGCCTCAGTGTTGGAAATATCAGTAGGCTTTAACCGCTGGTGCAGAAAATACTGACTTACAATGTCCTGAAGTTGGGTAGCATGTTCCTCTTTGTTGATTACCCAGCGTGTCAGTTGGTTGTAATCAATCACAGCAGCTTTGGAAAGTTCCTGAATCTGCGACATCGATTTTTCAATTGTTTTAATGTGCTCATACATTAACGAAATGCGCAGAGAATCGCCATATATACCACAAGGGATTTCGCAGTGGGCATAGGCCCGGTTGTTAAAAGTGAATAGAGCTGCGATGAGCATAGCGGAGATTGCCAAAAGTTTTAAAGTTTTCATAGATGTATTTATTTTACACTTATGAAACCATCAAACAATCATTTGGTTTATTATCTGGTTAAAATAAAAGCCAAATTCCCGTTTATACTTCAATAATTTCCGATTCTCCTTCGCTATAATCGCGGCAGGTCCATTTCCAGTATTCTTTGAACACGCGTTTGCCGTTAATGGGTTCGGAAGGATAAGAACGACAATTGCCCGTCATTAACTCAAAGCCGGTGTTGATGTGCTGATAAATAAACTCGAGGTACTCATCGTTTACCACTTTACCCAATAGCTGTCCCTTTACAATACCACCTCCGTAATAATCAGCCCACACCAGGTTATCTTTCTGATGGTAATGAAACACGGTATCGGCTTGCAATTCTCCGTTTTTTGTATTGCTCAAAACATGAAAATAGATGTTATCGATGTTGATTTTCATACGGACTGGTTTGTTTTCTTTCGATAGTGGATTAAAAGTACAAAAAATGGTTCGATTTGCCATTGGCATAAATATCAACCCACTCTGTTTTTATCTACTTTATTCCTTGGTTTTGGACGGATATTTCAATAAATTTACTATCACCGTCTGGCTACTTCAGCGTTTTTAAATACGCACGCTTGTTCATGCCATCGATTGGCATTCTGTTGAAAAGTTTTTACTTCCTCTCACCTTTTAATCGCAACAACAGTTTTAATTTCTGTTTTGAAACTGGAAAAAGTTCATCAAAAAAAACCGGATTTGAGTTCTTGAAAAATAGTATTTAAACTTGAAACTCAAGGACAGAAAAGGAGGTTAGTATGCCTGCAAAAAGAATTAAGGAATTCCTCGACAACCAGGGGATTAAATATTATGTAATCACTCACTCCATGGCCTTTACAGCCCAGGAAATAGCAGCTTCGGTGCATATCAGTGGCTATGAGTTGGCAAAAACAGTGATTATAAGAGTTAAAAATAAACTTGCCATGGCGGTTCTGCCTGCTACCTACAAGGTAAATTTTAAACAATTGGCTAAGGTGGTGGGTACCGAGGATATTGCCCTGGCTCACGAACAGGAATTTCAGTTTCGTTTTCCGGAATGCGAAGTAGGAGCTATGCCACCCTTCGGAAACCTCTGGAATATGGATGTGTATGTAGCTGAAAAGCTTGCCCGTAACAGCGACATTGTCTTTAATGCCGGTTCGCACACAGAACTGATCCGCATGTCGTTTGCCGATTTCGAAAGGCTTGTAAATCCCAAAGTGCTGAGCTACGCTATTTGAAAAGCGGGAAATGATACTATCTTGTGATCTGGGCATGAGTCTTAACTATTTCAATATCATTTGTTGGTTGATAAAGGAAAACTAACCAGCAGGGGCAAAGTTTTGTATTTTCGTTTGAAAATCGGCGCTAGAGGGGGAAATCAATTCAAGGGTGTAAATTTTATCCAGTCAATTTGATAGAGGCATTCTACATTAGCTGTTGGAGGCCCATTTACCCAATTTGTTGAAGACCACAAGTTCAATTTTAACTGATAATTAGAACTAATATTTATATTGGATTCTGTATAATTATAGGTCAAAAGCACCTGGTTATCGACAAACCATTCAATATGATTAGGAGTAATTTCAAATCCCCAAATATGAAAATCATCTGATGGGTTAAAATTTAAATCAACATCAGGATTTGTATCAAAACTAGTGGAGCCCGATTTATGAACTGCAAAATGCACTTTTCCTGTATTTGCTCCAAAAGCAAATGTGAGAAATTCGATATCTATTTCTTCCTTGGTTCCATCGCTTGATGAGGCAGGAGTACTAATATCATCCCAATCAATTGTATAAAAAGAAGCACAAACTCCAGCTTCTTTGGGTGGTTTTAGCCTGGCTTCCCACCTACCGTATGAGAATTCCTTTCTGGTTTGGATAGCGGAGCTTAAATATCCGTTATTAGGGTCATTGATAAAAACCATATTCAAATAGCCATCTGAAGCATAACATCTTTCAGTTCCTGTTTTTCCACCATGTTCAGTCCAGGTTGCTACATGCCATATGGAATCATTTATCGAGTTTCCATCGAAGTTTTCGATAAATCCATTTTCTAAAGATAATTCCTCAGATTTATCGCAACTGGTATTGATGAATAAAATACTCGAAAACACGATAAGAATTAAAAAAATGAACCAATATTTTATTTTCATAAGTGTATAAATAAAAGATTTAATTGTCAGATTAAATCAAAACTATTTCAGCTAAACCCTCATGCACTATGCCATGTGTTGTGTGTGGCTATTCATTTTCATCCATATTTTTTTCGATTTCTAATATGAATTCTTTTTTTAATTCAGGCTTAATTATTACATTATTATAGGTTCCAACAATTTGCAATTCTGACTCCCAATTTCCCTTCGTAAATTTAAATTGAGCCGGACTTTGAAGTTTTAGACTTATTTCTCTTTCTAATTCTGTGATTTTTTTCATTTCAATTTTGTTTGGGTTCCAATCTCCTAAGTTGTCTTGATTACCTGTTATATAAATTACATCCTCTTTTTTAGGAACTTTTACTCTTATTGTAACTTCATATTTTTCTTGACTTAATTCGCTTTCTTGCTTTTTTTGAACATTTTTAAAGTAAAATTCCAATGCATTATTTAAACTTGGTGGAAATGTATTCCAATGATTATTATTTGGAAATTCATCAATTTCAACTGTAATGTTTTTATCTTTTAGAGAGTCTTTAAAAAACGAATAAACTTTCTCTCTTGCTGGTTTCCACTCTTTCCAATATTCAATGCCTTCGTTTGCATTGCTTAAATAAATGAAAGTTGGTTTTTTGATTTTTGTATAGTCAAAATTTGTGAGTTTTTTACTTAATTTATCCTCGTCATACTCAAAATTAGGTGATATTGCAATGTAATTTTGAAATAGATTTGGTTTTTCAAGCAATGAAAATAAAATAAACGATGCTCCTAAAGAGTGTCCTACTGCAATGTTCTGGTTCAACGTTCTGTATTTTGAATTTACAAAAGGAATAACTTCTAATTCAACATAACTTAGAAAATTGTCAGCATTTCCTGAATATTTTCCGTATCGGTTCTTTGAATTTTCAGTTTCCAAAACCGGTAATAAGTCGTTATTTCTTGAATAGTCAAGTTTTTCATTGTAAGGCGAAGATATTCCAACTACAATGAAAGATTTATTCCCATCTGTTAAAAAAGAAATTATTGAACTTGTATAATCAAAAAACTCTCTGTTTTGGCTGTCAAAAACATAAATTACATTGAAATATTCGTTTGTTCTCCAATCATAATCCACAGGTGTATATATCAGAATTTCTCTTTCTTGATTTAATACTTTCGATTGGATTTTTACATTTTTAACTCTGGCTATTGGTTGGGCAAAAGCTTGGTTAAAAAATACGATTAACAAAAAAATAATTCCAAATTTCAATTTCATCTCTGTTGTTTTTTACACACACATAACGTTTTATGGTTGCGAGACGTGCGTGGAGTACGGGGCGATAACCAATCAGTGTACAATGAGTTTCATTTACGAGCCACTTACTTTGCTCTCTCAATCATTACTAAGCTTTTCTTAATTATTTATCTTTTGCTAAAACACCTAAAAAATTATCCAATAAATTTTGCACCTGCTATTCCAATGCCTGCCCCAAGTATTAAAGAAAAACCTATCATTGGGATAATAGCTTTCTTATCTTTGGGGTAAACGATAATCATTACAGGTATTGCCGATAAAAATGAAATAATAATTCCTTTTAACCAAGGGTCTATTCCCCAATTCACAAAAGGAATTATCAATCCAAGAACAAAATAATGTACAAAGGCTGAAATATTAGACACTTTTTCAAGTTTCATAATTATCATTGGTGTAACGTCTATCAGCCCTGCTACTATTCCAATTATTACTGCAATTAAAAAATCATTCATTTTATATTTCTTTTGTTATTGAACTTTCACGTCTGCCCGCATGCCACACAACGGTGAGTGTATGGTGTCGTAAGGGAATGCGGACTTCAAATCTATCAAGTTGGCACCCAAAAATGAAGCGGGTGATACTGCTCGAAAACCACTGAAACCCTTATGCACTATACATATTGTTGTGTGGAGTAATTATTCATTTATCTTATTTACCACACTATCACAAATATCTAATATTAATCTTAAGTCACATCGAAAAAACTCACGTCTTGATGTCAATCTAAAATCTTTTAATTTTTCGTGAATTTGTTTTTCTGCTTCAATACAATCTTTTGTATAATAACTATTTATTACGAAGAATTTATCTGCTGAACTTGTGTTAGATAATTCCTTTTGTCGTTTTTCTGTATTTCTTTTTGTTAAACCAACTTTAAAAATATTCTCTTCATGAGTTGGCTGTCGCATAACATAAACATAACCTGCATTTTCCGTATCGTAATAATCAGTCCCTTCCACCTTTGTTACACCTTTTGGACATGAATAATATACATCGTTTCTCTCAACCCATGTTTTGCCAATAATTTTTCGTCCATTCTTATCAAATCCTTCTTCATCAATTCCAATCCTTTTCCAGTAACCTGTTTTCTCAACTTTAAAACTATCATCGTTTAATTCAACTTCTTTAATAACCGATTGAGAAGATGATTCTAAATAATAAAAAGGTTTACCAAACAATTTATATTTACTCGGTACAGATGCATATTCTCTTTTCGAAAAAGGACCTTTTATTAAAACGTTAAGAGAAGTTTCATAGGTCACTTCAACTAATCTATCCTCATTCTCAAAAATATAGTATGGTAGAGCTAAACAATATTTCCCAAAATCAAATACTGCATCATAGTTGCTAAGTTCTTTAAGATGGGTTTCGATATATTCTTTTATTTCCTCCTTTGTCAATGAATCATCTTTTGAAAAAAAAGAATTAAAATCGTCTGTTACAATGTGGTAGATTATATTTTCATCTCTAGCAACATGCCTGATATCAATTGTTTTTTTCTCTAAATCAAATAGGATTCCAACCGAATGCAGCCAAAGGTCATCCCGTCCTTTAAAATGAATTACTTTAGGCTCCCCTTCATCTTCAATTTCTAGCCCCAACGATTTTTTATATGGACTAATTGATTCTTGAACAGTTTTCCTAGTATGGTTTTTAAAATATTCGGATGCCTTTTCTTTATTATATGATTCTCCTGCTTGCATTAATATCGAGACTTCATTACCCTGTCGGGACAATGATAAACTCCCGACAATAAATGTTTTACCTATACTATTTGAAAAATTGATTTCATCAAATCCATTAGTAAATGAAAAGTTATATATTATATTTTCAGGAATATTTTCGTAGAAATCAATACTATCTAAATCAAAGTCTGGTTCAGTAACAAAATCTAAAAAATCAATGAGCGACAGACCATAAGATTCTTCCTCCTCAATGAGTTGTATTATTGAATTAGGATGATTATAGACAAAAAAAGGCTCTATTACATTGAAAGAAGTAGGAAATGAATTAGGGCCATATTTTAAAAATCTTCGTGCATAATCCTTAAGGTAGTTCCTTAATGTTTTTTCATTAAGCTTATCAATCCCATTTGCAAGTTGCACCGCAACAATTTGACGACCTGTATCAAATTGTTTTTTCATTATCTTCCATAATCCAGGATTGTTCTGTTTGAGTTTATCAACATCAAAATACTCTTTGGATGGATTAATTTTTGAAAATCTTTCTTTAGGTCTCATTTTCATAGATTATGGTGTCCGCTTTTATTCCACACAACTTGATATTATCAGCAACTTACACAATTAATTTCAAACCAGAAAAACCATTTCAATTAGTTCTGGCTTATGTGTGCAAGGTTAGCAGCAAGTCCCAATGGCATCCTGCAGTGTTTCTCCTTCCTCAAAAAAACCAAAGACTTGGTGAATAACTTGCATTTTACAAGTAAGCCACTGCCCGCGTATACCAAAGCCCTGCAGGCATGGTTTTAATGGATTTCGTTCGCGTAATCTCGGCATGGCAGGCGAGAAACGAGCGTGGCAATCTTTTTAATTCAGCGAGGCTTTAATTTTAGAAACACGAATGAACTAAAATCATCAAGTCGAACCAATCCCCATCTACCAGCATCAGGAGCTTTGTTTTCAAGCATGTCGCTTGGCGGTTGATAAAAGAAGGCAACAGGGCAGGGGCAAGATTTTATATTTTCCTTAGTTTAGCTGCCACAAACAAAGCATTTTTAAAGGCATGATTATTTCAACCCTCGACTGGCTCATTATTGCAGCTTACTTTGTGGTAAGCATTGCTATTGGAATAATACTCTCACGACGTGCCGGCAACAGCACCAGCGATTTCTTTTTAAGCGGGCGTAAGTTGCCCTGGTACATCGCAGGCACCAGCATGGTGGCAACCACCTTTGCAGCCGATACTCCCCTGGCTGTTACCGAGCTGGTAGCCCAGAAAGGGATAGCCGGAAACTGGTTGTGGTGGAATTTTTTGTTCGGTGGCATGCTCACGGTGTTTTTCTTTGCCCGCCTATGGCGAAGGTCGGAGATTATGACCGATGCGGAGTTTGTTTCCATTCGCTATTCGGGAATGCCTGCCCGCTTTTTACGCGGTTTCAGAGCGGTGTATGTCGGCATTTTAATGAACGCCATTGTAGTGGCCTGGGTCAACCTGGCCATGGTGAAGATTCTTCAGGTAATATTTCCCGATTTTTTATTCTTTGGAAAAGAATCCATTGAGTTTGCCGGCTTTGTCTTTAGCTCGCACCTGCTGGCTGTCGCCTGCCTCATGTTGTTTGTGGCAATATATTCTTCCATTTCGGGTTTATGGGGTGTATCCTACACCGATACTTTTCAGTTTATCATGGCCATGGCCGGCAGCATTGCCCTGGCGGTATTTGCTTTGCGGCATCCTTCGGTAGGAGGTATTGCTGGTCTGAAAGCGAATCTTCCCGAATGGGTATTTCACTTTACCCCCGAAATTGTTTCTACCGATTCAGGGGCCACCGGTGCTACCGGGCTTATACGCATGACCGTGCTGGCCTTTATTGCCTATATGGGCGTTCAATGGTGGTCGAGCTGGTATCCGGGTGCCGAACCCGGCGGTGGGGGTTATGTGGCCCAACGCATGATGTCGGCAAAAGACGAAAAACATTCGCTGCTTGCAACTTTGTGGTTTCAGATTGCACATTATGCCCTTCGTCCCTGGCCCTGGATTATCGTGGCCCTGGCAGGTTTGGTGATGTATCCCGATGTGCCTATGGAAAACAAAGGGGCTACTTATGTCATGGTCATCCGCGATATACTGCCCAGCGGAATGGTGGGCTTAATGCTGGCTGCTTTTCTGGCTGCCTATATGTCTACCATTGCTTCGCAAACCGTATGGGGCACTTCTTATATCATCAACGATTTGTACCGGCCTTTTGTAAAGCCATCGGCCACCGAGAAGCATTATGTACGCATTTCGCGCATCACCACCTTTGTGCTCATGCTGGTAGCTTTCCTCATTACGTCGAAATTGGAACTGATAAGCCAGGCCTGGAAGATTGTGCTGGTGTTAAGTGGGGGCATAGGGCTGGTATTGATTTTACGCTGGTTCTGGTACCGCATCAATGCCTGGACAGAGATCGCAGCCATGCTGGCTCCATATGCCATCTATCCGGTTCTTAAATCAGTTTGGGGTCTCGATATCACCGGGGCCGATTTTGAAGTGAGTCTCATGATTATTGTGGCATGGACCACGCTGGTATGGCTGGTGGTTACCCTTCTTACAAAACCATCTGATATCGAAACCTTAAAATCGTTTTATACGCGTGTACACCCCGGTGGTGCCGGTTGGAAAAAGATAGCAGCCTTATTGCCTCATGTGAAAGGCGATACCGGTTATGCCAGGCTTTTCGCAAACTGGTTTCTGGGCTGCCTGCTGATTTTGTTTGCGCTTTTTGCCATTGGTAAATTTATTTTTGGCGAATGGCTGATGGCGTGCCTGTTTGTTTTCTTCGCCTTGCTAAGCGGAGCTGGCATCCTATTCAACCTCAATCGCAGCGGATGGAATAAAATTGTTTCCTGAGTTTTCTGAAGTTATCTAGATCCTTTCGATAAGCTATCGTGTGTTTTGGACGATTTTGACTATCGAACAACATCCGCGTTTGCTTGTTTTACTTCATATTTTTTCACTTAAAAAAATAAAAAGATGAAGAAGAACATGGGAAATGCAGACCGCATTATTCGTTTGCTGGTTGCCGCTTTGCTGGCAATACTATTTTTTACAAATGTAGTAAGTGGTGTATTAGGCATTATTCTGCTGGTGGTAGCCGGTGTTTTTGTGCTTACCAGTTTTGTGAGCTTCTGCCCTTTGTATGCCATTTTTGGAATGAGTACCTGCAAGGTGAAGCAATAAGAATCTAAAGTACAAGGCAAAAAGAAAGGACAGCCTTTGGGAGCTGTCCTTTTTCGTTCTTATTTACTTTGTTGGCTTACTTTTTAATAATCTTAAATTCCACGCGGCGGTTTTTCGCTTTGTTTTCGTTCGTGTCGTTGGGGAAGAGCGAGAACTGGAATCCATAACCTTTGTACTGCAGTCTGTCTGCAGAAATGCCCTGTGCTACCATGTAGTCGACACATGCTTTTGCCCGTGCTTTCGAGAGGTTTTCGTTGTACTTCTGGGTACCCACATTGTCGGTGTGACCGCTTATTTCCAGCACAATAGAAGGATTGTTCTGCATCAGTTTCACTACCGAATTCATGGTCTGATACGAGTCGGGCAATAATTCCGATTTTCCTGTTTCGAAATACACATTTTTCAGAATCATTTTAGCCCCTACTTCAATATCGTCCAGCACAAAATCGCGTATGGCCACTTTCTTGTATGTTTCGCCCACCAAATTCATTTCGTTGAAACTCATCAGGTAGCTTTGTGCATTGATTTCGAGGTCATATACTTTAGCCAGGGGTATTTTTACGCGGTATTGCCCCAAACTGTTGGCCTGCACTGTCATTATAATTTGTTTCGACTGACGGTCGGTAATGTCGAGTTTGGCCTTCACAGGCTTTTTCGTTTCGGAATCGGTAATGGTTCCACGCACCAAAATGCTGGTGTCTATCTTTGGTAAAAGCGGTTTTTGGAACCAGATATCGAAAGGTGGCGTTAAACCTGCCAGAGGCATGTAAAAGCTACCCAAAACGGCTTGTTTCACCGAACCCAGATAAATGATTTTATAAATATCGAGTGCTCCGATACCACTTTCACGGTTGCTGGAATAATAGGCAATTTTATCTTTCTCGGTTTCGAAATAAAACCCATCGTCACTAGGTGTGTTCACGGGGTAACCAAGGTTTTCCGGTTCAGACCAGGTGTTGTTAGAAGTTAAACTGGTTTTGAATACATCGTAACCCCCAATGGAATTATGGCCTTCGGTAGAAAAGAATAAAGTGCTGTCGTTTTTCGACAGGCTTATGCCCACTTCGTCATAAGCGGTATTGATGTTGTTGCCTATGTTAACGGGCTTTGACCATTTGCCTTTTAGGTTTTTTTGCGCAAAATAAATATCGGTGCCTCCATAGCTATCTTTTTCGTTGGAGGCTGTAAAATATACTCTTTGTTCGTCGGCAGTGATGCAAATGGTTGTTTCGCGGTGTTTTGAATTGAATTTTTTTACTGGTTTAGGTGTACTCCATTTTTGTTTTTCTGCATTGTATTCGCAAAGATAGAGGTCGCCATTGTTTTCGCTTCCTTTGTATAGGTAGAGCTTGGTTTTATCTCTCGAAAGACTCACCACAGCAGTGTGGGTAGTGCTTTTTTTGCCTACAATTTTATCGCTAATCCTTTCGGCTGGTGTCCATTGCCCATTTTGGAATTTTGAAAAATAAACATCCTCAAAAAACTTGTCGTCCACAGGGCTACGTTTGCTATTTTCTGTTAACTGCCGGCGGGTTGTAAAGTACAATTCTGTTTCCGTGGGGTCCAGGGCAAACGAATACTCATCAAAAACCGAGTTGACATTCTCACCCAGGTTGTTAATTACTACCCGTTTGGGGTCGAGCACAAGTTCGCGGCCACTTTTGCATTGTCTTATCAGCAGATTAACCCGGTCGAGGTATTGGAACTGATATTTCTTAGGCAGGTTCTTCAGAAAGAGGTTGTACTCTTCGATGGCATCATCAAACTGGCTCACCTGGTGGTAGGCCATTCCCAGCAGAAGGCGTATGTCGAAACTTACTTCAGGTTTCAGCTCAAAAGCTTTTTGAATGTATTTAATCGATTCGAATTTATTGTCGGTAAAAAGGTAGCATTTACCAATCATGTAATTAAGTTCTGCATTGTTGGGGTTGTATTTCCATGCTTCGAGGTAATAATCGCGGGCATCGCGGTAAGAGCCGGGTCCGGCAGCATAAAGACGGTTTCCGTCGCGAAACGAATACCAGGCTTCTTTAAAACCTTCTTCTTCCACTTTGAAAGCACTTTTTTTAATGCGCAAGGGTGCTTGTTGCGCATGGCTTAGAATTGAAAGGGATATGATAGAGATGATTAAGAAAATACGTGCCATGGTGGGTTATGTTATTTGGAAGAGCATTCGGTTAAATAATTGTCGGCTTCGTGAAGCCCCATTTCTTTGGCAATACGCCAGTCTTTGCAAGCTTCATTGAGTTTGCCCTGCAATTCAAAGGTTAACCCTCGGTTGAGGTAAGCCGGGGCATAGCTCGAATTGGTTTCGAGGGCCTTGTCGAACCATTGAATGGCTTCCTGCAGGTTACCTTTGCTCTGTTCCAGGCTACCCAGGTTGGCCATTATCTCTGCCGATTCGGGCTGAAGTTCGTAAGCCTTCAGAAAATCTTTTTCAGCATTTTCTAAATTGCCCTGAGTAAACCGAACGGTACCACGGTTATTGTATACTTTGTAATTAAGCGAGTCGATTTGGAGTGCCTTCGAATAATCTCTTTCAGCACCCTGGTAATCTCCTATTTCTTTTTTTGTATCGGCCATGTTGAAATATGCCAGGGAAAAAGCTGTGTCGTAAGTGGTGGCAAGTCGGTAATCGTATATGGCTCCCTGTAAGTCGCTTAACACTCTTTTTGTAGTGGCCCGGTTATGGTAAGCCATTGCATAATCGGGTTTTAATTCAATGGCTTTTGTAAAATCAGCCATTGCAGCTGTTGGATCTGCTTCGATAAGGTTCATCAAGCCCCGGTAAAAATAAGCATTAGCAGTAGTATAGCCATTAACAATGGCCTTATCGAAATCTGCAGAAGAGACTCTGGAAGTATCTTGTGTAAAGAAGGTAAATGCAATATTGAAATACGCTTCGCCATAAGTTGAATCGAGGTCAATGGCATGGGCGAAATCATTTTCTGCCTCGGTAAACTGTGCTTTGGTGAAATAAACTTTGCCCCTTTGGTTATAGGCTTGTGCGTGTAAAGGGTTTATAGCGAGCACGCTGTCGAGGTAATACAGAGCAGCAAAATAATCCGGTATCAGAAGGTTTTCGATGGCCTTGTAATAAAGATCTTCGGTGAGTTTGCTTTTCCGGTAGGCTTCGTCTTCGTTCACCTCCTGCGAAAGAAGAGTCATGGCCGTTACAAAAAAAATCAGAATCAGACATTGCAGGGATTTCATTGGAAAACGATTTTGGTTATGAATTTATCATACGACAAACCCCTTTGCAGGGTTTGGATATTTTATTTACCAGAGCTTTATCTCCGGTAAAATAAAAAAATAAATTATATTTATTCAAAATTTGTTATACAGAGATTTTAACCACACTATGAAAACTGACCTGACTTATCTGAAGAATATGGCTGCAGGTAACAAGGAGCTTGTTATTGAAATGATCAATATTTTTAAGAATCAGGTCGAGGAGTTTAACGAAGAAATGACCATTCTTTACGATAAAGGCGAATACGAGTTACTTGGAAAACTGGCCCATAAGGCAAAATCGTCCATATCCATTATGGGGCTTCACGAACTGGCCCTCGACTTAAAAACTTTTGAGAATATGGCCAAAGCGGGTATCGATTCCGAAAAGTACCCGGTTTTTATCGGCCGCTTCAGAGATGAAACCAGCGAGGCTGTAGCTGAGCTCGACGAAATACTAATGAATATCGACATTTACTTTTAAAACCTGCAAGTATGTTAAAAGTTGAAAAGATTAACAATGTAACTGTGGCTCGTTTCGACAATACCGACCGTTTTAATGCACTGATTACCGAACCGGTGAAAGAGCAGCTAAAATCGTTGTTTAATGAGCCCAATACCAATCTTGCTTTAAATCTTGAAGGGATCCGTTTTATCGACAGTTCCGGTTTTGGGGTATT
The DNA here is from genome assembly GCA_016699695.1 of Bacteroidota bacterium. Classification (NCBI taxonomy): domain Bacteria; kingdom Pseudomonadati; phylum Bacteroidota; species Bacteroidota bacterium. The sequence goes on along the minus strand of CP065006.1, from coordinate 667,652 downwards.
TCTTTCGATTATGAAAGCTGCTGCCAACAACCATGGGCATTTTAAAATCTGCTGCATTGGCAACGAAGTAATGGAACTTTTCCGCTTACTTCAGCTGCACAATGTGTTCGAAATCCACAAAACGGTCGACGAATGCGTGGCAAGCTACCTTTAGTTAATTCTTAAAGGTTAGATTTTTACCATCGTAGCCGATTTGTATGGTCTGGTTTATTTCAATATTTCCACCGATTATTTCTTTCGACAACCTATTCAGTATTTCGCGTTGGATAGCCCTTTTAATTGGCCGTGCTCCAAATTGAGGGTCGTAACCTGAGTTGGAAAGATGATCCAAAGCCTCCTCGCTAAGGCTAAGTTGAATGCCTTGCTTTTCGAGTCGGCGGGTAACCAGTTGAATTTGCAGCCTGATAATGTCCTTCACTTCAGTTTTTGTTAATGGAGTAAAGAAAATCAACTCATCGATGCGGTTTAAGAATTCCGGTCGCATGGTTAGTTTCAACATTGCAAGTAACTCATTTCTTAGGTTTTCCATCTCAGAATCATCCTTATTGGCACCATCCTGGTTCATCCTGTCCAGAATAAGGTTCGACCCAATGTTGCTGGTCATTATTATAAGGGTGTTTTTAAAATTCACTACCCGGCCTTTGTTGTCAGTCAGCCGGCCATCGTCGAGCACTTGCAGCAGAATGTTAAACACATCGGGGTGTGCTTTTTCTATTTCGTCGAGTAAAATTACCGAATAGGGTTTATGGCGCACAGCTTCTGTTAGTTGTCCTCCCTCGTCGTATCCTACATAGCCGGGAGGGGCTCCGATTAACCGGCTTACCGAATGCCTTTCCTGGTATTCCGACATGTCGATACGGGTCATCAGGTTTTCGTCGTTGAACAGCACTTCTGCCAATGCCTTGGCCAGTTCGGTTTTACCCACTCCGGTACTGCCCAGAAAAATAAACGATCCCATTGGCCTGGAGGTATCTTGCAAGCCAGCCCTGCTGCGTCTGATGGCATCAGAAACGGCTATAACAGCTTCGTCCTGGCCAACCACACGTTTGTGAAGTTCTGATTCGAGATGCAACAATTTGTGGCGTTCACCCTCGAGCATTTTTGTAACCGGTATTCCTGTCCAACCCGATACAATATGGGCTATATCCTCGGCGGTTACTTCTTCTTTAATCAGTGCACCATTCAAATGTTTTTCTTCCAGTTGTTTTTTATAGATTTCTATGGCTTCCTCTGCCGCTTTAATTTTGCCATAGCGCAATTCGGCCACCTTGCCATAATCGCCTTCACGCTCGGCTTTATCGGCTTCAAATTTATACTGTTCAATGTCTTGTTTGTTTTTCTGAATTCCATCCACCAGCTCTTTTTCAGCCTTCCACTGGGCGCGCAGCCTTACCCGTTGATCGTTCAGATCGGCGAGTTCCTGATTCAGTTGTCCGGTTTTTGCTTTGTCGCCTTCTCTTTTGATAGCTTCTTTTTCAATTTCGAGTTGTTTGATTCTGCGTTCAATTTCGTCGAGTTCGGCAGGCAGAGAGTTCATTTCGATGCGCATTTTGGCAGCTGCTTCGTCAATCAGGTCAATAGCCTTATCGGGCAAAAACCTCTCGTTGATATAACGAGTGGAGAGCTCCACTGCAGCAATGATAGCTTCGTCTTTGATTCGTACTTTATGGTGGGTTTCGTAACGCTCCTTAATGCCTCTCAAGATGGATATCGCACTTGCCTGGTCGGGTTCGTCGACCATCACCACCTGAAAGCGGCGTTCCAGGGCTTTGTCTTTTTCAAAATATTTCTGGTATTCATTAAAGGTAGTAGCACCAATGGCTCTAAGTTCACCACGCGCAAGGGCGGGTTTCAGTATATTGGCGGCATCCATGGCACCTTCTGATTTACCAGCACCAACCAGAGTATGGATTTCGTCGATAAAAAGAATGATTTCTCCTTCAGCCTTAATTACTTCATTCACTACTGCTTTAAGCCTTTCTTCAAATTCGCCCTTGTATTTGGCTCCGGCAATAAGTGCACCCATGTCGAGCGAAAATATTTGTTTACTCTTTAAATTATCAGGCGCATCACCCGAAACAATTCGCTGGGCAAGGCCTTCGGCAATGGCAGTTTTTCCAACACCTGGTTCACCAATCAGCACCGGATTGTTTTTTGTTCGGCGCGATAGAATCTGCAGTATACGGCGTATCTCATCATCCCGTCCGATCACCGGATCGAGCTTGCCGTTCAATGCCTGTTGATTGAGATTGATGGCATAGCGGTTAAGAGCATCGTAAGCATTTTCTGCTGACTGACTATTCACCTTGCTACCCTTTCGGAGCTCGGCAATAGCCAGGTCGATATTCTTTTCTGTGAGACCGTTGTCTTTGAGAGCCTTTGAGATTGAGTCGCTGGTACTCACAATACCCTTCAGAAGGTATTCGACCGATACAAACTGATCTCCAGCCTTTAATGCAAAATCCGTGGCTTTCTGTAGAGCTGTAGAAGCATTGGAAGAGAGGTATTGATTAGCACCTTCTACTTTGGAATAAGTAGTGAGTAATCGATTCGCAAGCTCGCTGATCATGGCTTTGTTGGCTCCCACTTTCCCCAGAATAAATCCAAGTACATCTGCAGCATTTTCCTGCATTGCCAGATAAATATGTGCTATTTCAACGCTTTGGTTGCCATTGTTTTGGGCAAGCATGAAGGCCTGTTGAATGACTTCCTGTGCCTTGAGGGTAAACTTATCTATGTTCATAGTATTGCATTTGTGAGAGTGGTTTACAAATAATCTACCACACTCATTGCTAAGACAAAACGACTTGTTTAAACCAAACTAAATGACAAAATGACCTAAGGAAAAAGGAGAAGAGAAAAATTCAGGTAGAAAACCAATTGTTCAAGAAGCATAGCAAAAATCTGGCGAATATTTATTTATTTCGTTAATTAATTCTATTATTACAGCGAATTCTATTTCAGTCCGATACTTCGTTTGATTTTTACCCAGGCGCATATCGGTTTAATACAACGCAAAACGGATGAGTGAACAGATTCTACAAGCATTAATGGAGCTTTTTGCCATTATTGTAAGGCCCGACAGCAACGAATCGAGTGGGTTAGACCGCCGGCCTGTAGTAGAATCGTTTTTACACCGACAGCTTAACCAGGACCTTGTGCCGGTTTACCTGAAACTTTACGATAGCTTTTATCTAAAACACCGCGACCTTAACAGTAGAAAAGGGGAAAGGAGAGTTGGTCCGGATTCGGTGAAAATATTACGAATTTGCGATTCCATTAACAGTGAGCTTACCCAGCAGCAGAAGTTTATTATACTTATACACCTCTTTGAGTTTGTGAACATCGATCGCAACGAAATTTCTGACCAGGAATTTGAGTTTATCAGCGTTGTTTCCGATTCGTTCAACATCGACAGAAGGGAGCATGACGATATCCGCGACTATACCATCTCGACCGAAGAAGAAGAGCCTGTATCGGAAAACATTTTAATTTTTAAGAATTTTAAGAACGAGGAAGAGAATCAATCCATTTTCCCTGAGTTAAAAATACACGGGCAGTTGCGTATTCTGCATGTAGCGTCTGCCAACATGTATTTTATTCGCTACCTGGGCCAAAGCGAGCTATACCTGAATGGTCAGTTGCTGCAACCCGAAAAGGTTTATGTGTTTAATACCGGTTCATCCATACGCAGCCATGCCATTCATCCGATATATTACAGCGATGTGGTAGGGCATTTCCATTCCGAAACCACCGAATCGCGTATTCTTTTCGAAGCCAAAGATATTTCCTTTACTTTTAAAACAGGGAGCATTGGTTTGCACCCAATGAGTTTTTCAGAAAAATCGGGCCGCCTGGTAGGTATTATGGGAGCCAGCGGAGCCGGAAAATCCACCTTGCTGAATATTCTGAATGGAACCCACACGCCTGTAACAGGCAGGGTGACTATTAACGATACAGACATTCATCGTGATAAAAAGAAGGTGGAAGGTCTGATAGGTTTTGTGTCTCAGGACGATTTGCTCATTGAGGAATTGAGTGTTTATCAAAACCTTTACATCAATGCCGAATTGTGTTTTAGCAATTACTCGCCAGAGCAGCTCAAAGCTACGGTCGATAAAATGCTGCAGAGCCTGGGACTTTTTGAGATAAGCGACATTCAGGTAGGTTCTCCCCTCAATAAAAAAATAAGTGGCGGCCAAAGGAAAAGGCTGAACATAGCACTGGAACTTATTCGTGAACCCAGCATCCTGTTTCTCGATGAGCCTACTTCGGGTTTGTCTTCCCGCGATTCGGAAAACATCATGGACCTGCTGAAAGAACTTTCGTTAAAAGGTAAGCTGGTGTTTGTGGTGATTCATCAACCCTCGTCGGATATTTTTAAAATGTTCGATAAGCTGCTGATACTCGATACCGGAGGCTATCTGATTTACGATGGCGATCCGATTGATTCGATTTTGTATTTCAAATCGAAAATACAACATGCCAATTATAACGAGAGCGAATGCAGGGTGTGCGGCAATGTGAACCCGGAACAGATTTTTAATATCGTTGAATCGAACGTGCTCGATGAGTATGGCAAATTTACGCTTAACCGAAAAATATCGCCCAGACAATGGTATAACTATTATATCGAAGAGCGCGAAAAGAAAGAATCAGGACAAGCGGGTGAAAAGTATGAATTGCCTCGCATATCGTTTAAAATACCCAATAAACTCAGGCAGCTAATCATATTTGTGAAGCGCGATGTGCTTTCGAAACTTTCCAATACCCAATACCTGGTAATTAATTTTCTCGAAGCCCCTCTGCTTGCATTTATTCTGGCTTTTATTATCAAATATTATAACGTTAGCGAAACCAACGAATTAGGATATACCTTATCGGGCAACAGCAATCTTCCGGTTTATATTTTCATGTCGGTCATTATTTCCTTTTTTATGGGTCTTACCGTAAGCGCCGAGGAGATTATTAAAGACCGCAAAATATTGAAGCGCGAAGCTTTTCTTAATTTGAGCTGGTCGAGCTTTTTGTTGTCGAAAGTAAGTGTGCTGCTGGTGCTTTCGGCCATACAGGCAATTAGCTTTGTGTTAGTGGGAAATAGTCTGCTGGAGATTAAAGGAATGTACTTTCAGTATTGGCTTGTTTTATTTAGTTGCTGGGTTTCGGCCAACATGATTGGTTTGGTTATTTCCGACAGTTTTAAAACTGTGGTAACTATTTATATCCTGATACCATTTTTGGTTATTCCCCAAATTATATTGAGCGGTGTAATTGTAAAATTCGAAAAACTTAATCCTTCCATTTCAGCGCCCGACCGTATACCCGGTTATGGAGAAATTATCACTGCTCGCTGGGGATATGAAGCTTTAGCGGTATACCAGTTTATGTCGAACGAGTACATGCGCGATTTTTATTCGTTTAACAAACTGATGAGCCAGTGCGAGTACAAAAAGAATTACTGGGTGAAAAACCTTGAGAATAAAGTGGATTTTCTGGCAAAATATTCTGACGATGTGAGCCAACAGGATAAGGTTCAGAATTACCTTGTTTTGCTTCGTAACGAATTTGCCAAAGAAATGGCACAAAACAAAGTTGTGAAGTTTGAATACATGAGCGCACTCGAAAGTGGTAAGCTAGATTATGCCAGTATTGAAGCAATGAAAGAATACCTTCGAACCATTAACCGGTATTACATTCGCGGTTACAACAAGGTAAATGACGAGCGCGACAAGCTGATCAGGCAAATGGAAAATACGCCCGAAAAGCGCGAGGCTTTTATGCAATTAAAACGTAGGCACCATAACGATAAGCTTACCGAGTTTGTGCAGAATACCAACGAGGCTGTGCGCATTATCGAGTACAAGGGGGAGTTGATTCAAAAAATAGATCCTGTTTACCTCGACCCTGAGGCATTTCCATTGATGGCTCATTTTTATGCACCGCGCAAGTACTTATTTGGCAGTTATTGGAATACCTTTTGGGTGAATATTGCAGTAATCTGGTTCATGAGCTTACTTTTTTACCTCACACTCTATTTCAGATTGCTGAAAAAAATGTTCGATTGGTTCGAAAATATCGGCATCAGTAAAAAAATAAAAATGCGCCACGATTAGCTTTTCCGGTTATAAGCAGAAATATAGTTGGTTTTTTTTCGGCTGTTGATTGGAAGAGAAATCAGAATTTGGAAGAGATCAATTGCTCAGCAAAATAAGCGATGCATATTCGGATAGAGGAAGCTTACTCTGAGATACCTTTTATGCTACCAGATCATTCACCCTTAAGTTGCATGCCCACATCAATGCCAGATTATTTACCTCAAACTAATCAGTAAAACTTTAGAATTTCTATAAAGCAGAATTTTTCTCTTTGCCAGAATATAAAATATGATACCTCTAATATCCTACTAATGAAACCTCTTCTAATCATCATCTTAGTGCTATTAAATTACTTTGGCATTCAGGTCTTTTCTCAAGAGACTAATAATAACTCTAGAATAGGTTCTAATACCGAAATAGGGAAATATATAGCAATTGATAAAAGTAAAATCTACTATGAAATATATGGACAGGGAACGCCACTTTTATTACTGC